>CAMBFZ010000042.1 GCA_945866125.1 Bordetella parapertussis | reverse complement strand
CTCACGCAATTGGGCCTTGGCCTGCTCAATCATCAACAACGATTGATCAATCTCGAAAGCATGCGAGAGCATCGGAATCAAAAGATGGATCGGACCAAAAGCAGACGCGCGCAAAATAGCCCGCAGCTGCGTCAAAAACATTTGCGGCTCGGCCAGGCAGTACCGGATTGCGCGCAAACCCAAAGCCGGATTCAGCGCAGTTTCTTCGTCTTTGTCCAGCGGCTTGTCTGCGCCCACATCCAGCGTTCTAATGGTGACGGGACGCCCCTTCATCGCCAGTACTACCTTGCGATACGACTCGAATTGCTCGTCTTCGGAGGGCAGCTTGCGGCCATGCCCGGTGCGCCCCATGAATAAAAATTCCGAGCGAAATAGGCCTACGCCAGTGGCGCCGGCCTCAAGTGCACCGCCGCAGTCTTCGGGTAATTCGATGTTGGCCAGAAGATGAATTGGCGTGCCGTCTTTGGTGATAGCCGGTGTTTTTTTGAGCTTGCCGAGTTTTTTACGTTCGCGTAGCAAACGCGCCTGACTCTCGCGATATTGCTCCAGCACGATGGGCGCCGGATCAACGATCACGATACCGGCGTCACCATCGATAATGACCCAATCATCCTGGCTAATTAGCAACGATGCGTTAGCCATGCCGACGGCCGCCGGGATATCCAGGCTGCGTGCCACGATGGCGGTATGCGAATTTTGCCCACCAAGATCGGTGACAAATCCGACAAAGGCACGGTCGCGAAATTGCAGCATGTCGGCCGGCGAAATATCGTGCGCAACGACGATCATATGCGACATCGCGCTCTCATCGTCACTGCTTTTTTGTAGCGTACTCGCGGTGCCGGTGAGAACTTTGAGGATGCGCTCGCCTACCTGAAGAATGTCATTTTTGCGTTCGCGCAGATACGCGTCTTCGATTTCATCAAACTGCGCTGAGAGCTCGTCAATCTGCGTCAGCAATGCCCATTCAGCGTTGTAATGACGATTGCGGATGATCTCAAGTGGCTGCTCGGAGATAATCGGATCCGACAAAATCAGTGCGTGTACATCAATGAAAGCGCCGAGCTCGGAAGGCGCATCGGGCGGGAGTTCTTTCCAGATGGTTTGCAATTCCTGATGCACTGACGTGATAGCACTCGAGAGCCGTAATACTTCAGCTTCGACCTGCTCTTCGGCGACCAGATAATGTTTGACGTCGAGCGCAGCCGGCTTCAGCAGATGCGCGCGCCCGATCGCGATGCCACGCGAAACCGGTATGCCGTGCAGTGCGAAGGAAGCCATTTTTTTATTCGCTCTCACCGAAGCGTGCATCGATCAATTCGACCAGCGCGTCGAAACATTCCTGCTCATCGGCACCGTCCGTTTCCAAGGTCACGATCGCGCCTTTGCCGGCAGCCAGCATCATCACGCCCATGATGGATTTGGCATTCACGCGGCGCTGATTGCGTGTCATGAAAACTTCGCTTTGAAATTTTGTCGCCAACTGCGTAAGCTTGGCCGACGCGCGCGCATGCAAGCCAAGTTTGTTGATAATTTCGATGTCTTTAGTGATCATGATATTTTACGTGTTCGAGATTATGTAGGCGACAGGCGAACCCGGTTGTCGACCCGGCAAGCACCACTCTGGCCACCAGCGAGCGCCATTTCGACGGCGACATCAAGCGTATTGTGGCGGTACGTAATCGCGCGCAACAGCATGGGCAGGCTGATACCGGCAATCACCTCAACCTGGCCCGGCAGGCATAGTTGCAGCGTACAGTTTGAGGGCGTCCCACCCATCACGTCGGTAATGACGAGCACGCCGGCGCCATCATTGACCCGCGCAACAGCGGCCATCGCCAGTTGCTGTACCTCGGCAGGGTCTTGGTCGGCGACGACATCGATTGCCTCAATCTGTGAAGGCGCACTACGAAACACATGCGTAGCCGCATCAATAAATGCGCGCCCCAGTGGCGCGTGCGTCAGGAGAAGAATGCCAACCATAGCTGTTGTTGCTGAACTCGCAAAATAAGGGGTGCGTTACCGTGCCGCGTTTTTTTCGACTGCATCGATAAACATCTTGGCAACATGGAAGCCCGTCTGCTGCGTAATCTCCTGAAAACAGGTCGGGCTGGTTACGTTAATCTCGGTGAGGTAATCACCGATGACGTCTAATCCTACCAGCAACAAGCCGCGCTTCTGCAAAATCGGGGCGAGTGCCTCGCCAATTTCACGTTCGCGTGCCGACACCGGCATGGCTACACCGAGCCCACCCGCGGCGAGATTACCCCGCACTTCGCCCGCTTGCGGAATACGCGCCAAACAATAAGGCACCACTTCGCCGCCGATCAAAAGAACACGACGGTCACCCTGACTGATTTCGGGAATGTAACGCTGAACCATGATGGTACGCAGGCCATTGTGGGTCAGCGTCTCGATGATGGCGCCAAGGTTAAGACCCTCCTGACTGACACGGAAGATACCGGCGCCACCCATGCCGTCAAGCGGCTTCAAGATGATGTCTCTGTGCTGCTCATAAAAAGCGCGCACGCGGGCTTCATCGCTGGTGACCAGCGTCGGCGCGATAAATTGCGGAAAATGCGTGATCGCCAGTTTTTCGTTATGACTACGAATCGCTTCGGGACGATTGACGACACATGCGCCATGTAACTCGGCCAACTCCAGCAGATAGGTCGCGTAGATGTATTCCATGTTAAACGGCGGATCGGTGCGCTCGATAACGACATCAAACGCCGTCAACGTATGCTGCACCGGGGCATCTTGACGGTACCAGTGCTCAGCCTCACCGGTTAGCGTGATGCGGCACACATTGGCCACCACATCCTTGCCATCAAATAGTAAGTCGCCGTGACCGAATACAAAGAGCTCATGACCTCGGCTGGCCGCCTCTGTCATCATCGCAAAGGTCGAGTCTTTATAAATTTTGAAGCCGGACAGCGGGTCCGTGACAAACGCGATTTTCATTAATACTCTTCCGGGTTCGGATCCGTCTTTTCCAGCTCAAGAGAAGCCGCCAGCAAAGCCAGGCGCGCCACCACACCGTACATATAAAAACGGTTAGGCGCGGCAGTACCCGGCTTGGCAGCCAAATCCGGCAACGCATGCTGCTGCGCGAACGCCAGCGGCACGAAGTGCGCACCGGGCGCGTTGAGATTTTCATCGACACCACGCTCGGCATGAACACGATAAAACCCACCGACGACATAGCGATCCATCATGTACACCACCGGTTCGGCAACGGCGTCATTAATGTGTTCAAAGGTGTGGACGCCTTCCTGCAAAATAACGTCGGACACCTCAAGGCCTTCTTTGACGACAGACATTTTATTGCGCTGCTTGCGGTTCAAATCTTTGACTTCGCTGGCGTCGCGCACGGTCATGATGCCCATGCCATAGGTGCCAGCATCGGCCTTGACGATGACAAAGGGCGTTTCTTTGATGCCGTATTCTTTGTATTTTTTTCGAATCTTCGTTAGCAACATATCGACATTCGTGGCCAAACATTCTTCGCCGGTTCGCTCGTGAAAATTAATGCCCGAGCATTTTGCAAAGTAGGGGTTAAGCATCCACGGATCGACATCAATGAGCTTGGCGAATTTTTTAACGACCTCATCGTACGCAGCAAAATGATTAGTCTTGCGCCGCACCGCCCAGCCTGCATGCAAAGGCGGCAGCAAGGTTTGCTCATGCAGATTCTCAAGGATGGCAGGAATGCCGGCGGAAAGATCGTTGTTGAGCAAGATGGTACAAGGGTCGAAATTCTTCAGCCCCAATCGGCGACCATTATTAATCCGCTCAAGCGGCTCTAAAGTGATGCTGCTGCCGTCGGGCAGCTCAATTGAAGTCGGCTCTTTGACCTCTTCTGACAAGCTGCCCAAGCGGACATTAAGCCCGGTCTGGCGAAATATCTGCATGAGTCTGGCCACGTTTTGCAGATAAAACGTATTGCGCGTGTGGCGCTCAGGTATCAGCAAGAGATTTTTAGCATCCGGACAATATTTTTCAATCGCTGCCATGGCCGCCTGTACCGCGAGCGGGAGCATTTCCGGTGCCAGATTGTTAAAACCGCCCGGGAACAGGTTGGTATCGACCGGCGCGAGCTTGAAGCCTGAATTACGCAGGTCAACCGAGCAGTAAAAAGGGGGGGTGTGCTCTTGCCATTCCAGCCGAAACCAGCGTTCAATGGCCGGGGTAGCAGCCAGAATTTTCTTTTCAAGATCAAGAAGCGGGCCGTTCAAGGCCGTAACCAGATGAGGAACCATGAGAAACCTTATTGAGACGTGCAGTATTGCGAGAGGCAGATTCTAACGGCAATCCCCGATTCGCGCCCCATTCCAGAGCAGAGCTGAGCCACGAAGTCTTTTAAAATTGGGCTATTCCTGCAATTTTAAATAGTAGCGCCCGGCGAAAAAAACGCCTCCCGAGGGAGGCGTTTTAATGGCCTGGTGCGGCAGGCCGGGACTTGCAGAGAAAACTACACGACCTTAACCGTGATAAGCAGACTCGCCGTGGCTGGAAATATCCAGACCTTCGCGCTCTTCTTCTTCCGTTACACGCAAGCCGATAACCATATCAACCAACTTGAACGCGAGGTAGGCAACGATGCCAGACCAGATCGCCGTTGTCAGTACAGCCTGAATCTGAATCCAGACTTGCGCAACAATCGAGTAGTCCGGCGCAACGGCGTTGGCCACATAGTCATAGATGCCTGTACCGCCCATTGATGGTGCAGCAAACACGCCGGTCAGTACCGCGCCGAGCGCGCCACCTAAACCGTGCACACCAAAAACATCAAGCGAATCATCTGCACCGAGCAGGCGCTTGAGACCGTTCACGCCCCACAAGCAGACCACACCGGCGAGTAGACCAATGACCAGACCGCCCATCGGGCCTACGAAACCGGCAGCTGGCGTAATGGCCACCAAACCAGCGACAGCACCAGAGGCAGCACCCAGCATCGATGGCTTACCCTTGGTTACCCATTCGCCAAAGCTCCAGGCAACGACCGCACCAGCCGTAGCCAGCAGGGTGTTGACGAACGCCAGTGAGGCAGAACCGTTAGCTTCCAATGCCGAACCGGCATTAAAACCAAACCAGCCCACCCACAGCAAGGAAGCGCCGACCATCGTCAAGGTCAACGAATGCGGTGCCATCGATTCACGGCCCAGGCCAACACGCTTGCCGACCACATAGGCACCGACCAGGCCGGCCACGGCAGCGTTGATATGCACGACGGTACCGCCAGCGAAATCAAGCGCGCCTTTTTGGAACAACCAACCAGAAGCAGCGACGGCTTTTTCAGCGGCAGCGGCATCCGTAAAGGCATCAGGACCAGGCCAGAACCAGACCATGTGGGCCACCGGCAGATAGGCGAAGGTGAACCACAATACGACAAACATCAGTACCGCAGAAAACTTCATGCGCTCTGCAAAGGAGCCCACGATCAGACCGCAGGTAATTGCGGCGAAGGTTGCCTGAAAAGCCAAGAACACAAACTCAGGAATCACGACGCCCTTGCTGAAGGTCGCACCCAAGGAATCGACCGTCATACCCTTGAGGAAAAGACGATCAAATCCACCGAAGAAGGCCCCACCTTCAGTGAACGCTAGCGAGTAGCCGTAGATACACCATAGCACCACGATAAGCGAGAAAATCATCATTACCTGCATCAGCACCGAGAGCATGTTTTTTGAGCGAACCAAACCGCCGTAGAACAATGCCAGCCCGGGAACCGACATCATGATGACCAGCAAAGTCGCCACCATCATCCAGGCAGTATCGCCCTTGTTCGGCACCGGTACCGGTGCTGCTTCGGCGGCCGCTGCAACAGCGGGAGCTGCCGTAGCGGCAGGAGCCACTACAGCAGCCGCCTCAGCAATCGGCGCTGCTGCAGGCGCTGCGGCTTCTTCTGCTGAAGCTATTGGCGTCATGCCGACAGCAAACAGCAGCAATCCAGCGCTCAAAAGGCTTGCAAAACTTTTTTTCATCATCATCCCCTTAGAGAGCTTCTTTGCCGGTTTCACCGGTACGGATCCGAACCACTTGCTGCAGGTCGTAAACAAAGATCTTGCCGTCACCGATTTTGCCGGTACGTGCGGCCGTCTCGATCGCTTCAATTGCGCGCTCAACAATTGCATCATCAACGGCTGCTTCAATTTTGGTTTTTGGCAGGAAGTCGACGACATATTCAGCGCCACGATAGAGTTCGGTATGGCCTTTTTGACGCCCAAAGCCCTTCACCTCGGTCACAGTAATACCTTGCACACCGATGTTCGATAGAGCTTCGCGCACTTCATCAAGCTTGAATGGCTTGATGATGGCAGAGATGAGTTTCATATCAGCCTCGCGGGGAATTAGAAGGATTTGGTCAGGGACACGAGTGCGCCGGTTTTGCCGACGAATTTTCCACCCCAGTTGTAGCCGGTCGCAGCATCATTCAGCGCATCCGTGCCCACGACTGCGATCGCGCCGACGGCAAAGCCGAGATCTTTGGTGACGCCGATTTTCCAGTCAGCGTAGTCATAGCTGGTGGAGCCAGCGACGTCTTGTTTACCATAATGCAGGTTGAGGATGTAACCGTCTTTGACGTCGATATTGGCACCAATGTC
>CAMBFZ010000041.1 GCA_945866125.1 Bordetella parapertussis | reverse complement strand
TCAACTCAACCCGCCGTCCCACCCGCGCAAATAGCGCAATGCTCATATCGTTTTCGAGTTCCTTGATCTGCATCGAAATCGCCGGCGCCGTCAGATTTAATTCAATTGCCGCTTTGGCAAAACTTCCATGGCGAGCGGCGGATAAAAACCCCCTTACTTGTCGCATGCTCAGGTTCTTCAGCAGTTTTAAGCTTTTCATCGTGGCAATTGATAAGAATTACTGATCTTATTGCGACCAATTTGTCTCGCAGTAGCTTCCCGCATTGTTCAATCAGGCCTCAGGAGTACCCACCATAGTGGGGTCAATCGCCATCTTCATTCTCACGCGCGAGTTCCGACTTGAGGCGATAGGCATCGATATCAAAGTCGGTGCTGTCCGACACAGCTGCCAGTACCAAGGGTAGAACTCGCTCCCGCTCCTCCTCGGACTCGGAGGTCGTGAAGCCGAAAGTAACCGCTTCAGCAAACAGTTTTTCCGTCAGCCGCTTTGCTTTTACTTCGTGGCTTTCGATGTCGGGATTGGCGCCGGGAAGGATGTTTTCATCGATCCATGTTTCAACCCACCTAAGAAATCGTTTGCTCATGACGTCCCGCCCATCTAATGAATCAACATCGACACCGGTTTCCCGACCCAAAAACGCTTGCCCAATAAATCAGGACAAGTAGAAATAATTTTAATATACAGAAAGGAGTGCGTACAGAGGCCTGTCAAAAAACTACCCATCGGGCAACGCGTGCAGGCATCAAAACCCCCTAGAGCGGACTGTAACGTGTGAAGGCAGAAAAATCACAGCAAGCCATAGCCGATATTGCCTGCCGCGCTGAGCTCCAGCCAGCGCTGAGCAACCAGCGGACGGGAAGACTTGAAGGCGCTGTCATAGAAAGTCATGGGCGCATCGTAAACACAACGTTCAGGATTTGAGTTGAACTAAGTCAGTAAACTGCGCTGCTAAATCAGACTCACCATGCTCCAGTACAAAGTAGCGAAAGGCTTCCGCTGCAGGTGAAAGTAGCTTTGAAAGTGCATGCACAACGTGCCAGGCCCTCACCACAGGTGAACCGGGCACATCCAAAATGGCAAGCTGTTTGGCCTTCAACTCCAAACCTATGGTGTGAAGTGATAAAAAACTCAGGCCCAAATTGGCTTTGACCGCTTGTTTGATGGCGTCGTTGCTGTGTAGCTCCATGGAAAAACGCGGCAGAAACCGCGCCTGCAAGAAAAACGCCTCCATAGCATTACGGGTTCCTGAGCCTTGTTCGCGAACAATGAAAGACTGTTGTCGCAAATCTTCCGCCTTCAATCCCGCCCCGTCAGACAGCGGGTGATCGGGTGATGCCACAAACAACAAAGGGTTGGCCGCAAAGGGTTCTGCACGTGTAGGGATTTCTGAAGGGGGGCTGCCCATAATGGCGATGTCCACTTCGCTGTTCTGCAACCACTGAATCAGCTCTAGCCGGTTTCCCACCTTCAAAACCAGCTCGATACCTTCATGCTCGTTCAAAAACTTTCGCAACAAGGCGGGAATGAAATAGGTGGCGGTGTCGACCATGCCGATAGTCAACTTGCCTGTCTCGATGCGCTGTAAACGCGCCGCGGCATCCTCGGCATCTTTGAGCAGGGCGAGCATTTTTCGAGCGTAGACGAGCATGTACTCGCCGCTGGTGGTCAAAGACACCTTTCTGCCCTGACGTTCGAACAAGGGCATACCCACTTCGGCCTCTAATTCCTTAATTTGCATGGTGATTGCGGGCGCAGACACATGCAAAGTTTCAGCCGCTTTGGCAAAACTCAGGTGGCGGGCGACAGCGTTGAAAACCCGCAATTGTCTGAAGGTGGCATTTTTCAATTAAGTAAAACTGAAGTGAAGTATCTGAAAATATGAATTTACTTATCTTTAAGCTCTTTTTAAAGTATACCCACGTTCTTAAAAAAGGAGTGAACCATGACAAAAGAAACACAAATCACCGACGGCAAAAAGCGCTACAGCGCCGGCGTTTTGAGATACAAACAAATGGGCTACTGGGATCCAGACTACCAGCCCAAGGAAACCGACTTGATCGCCATGTTCCGCATGACGCCTCAGGAAGGCGTTGACTCCGAAGAGTGCGCAGCGGCTGTGGCCGGCGAATCTTCCACCGCCACTTGGACGGTGGTATGGACCGACCGCTTGACCGCCTGCGACCTCTACCGCGCCAAGGCCTATCGCGTTGATCCCGTGCCCAACACAGGTCCCGGCACGAAGACAGAACAGCAGTACTTCGCATACATCGCTTACGACATCGACCTGTTCGAAGGTGGCTCGATCGCCAACCTCACTGCGTCGATTATCGGCAACGTCTTTGGCTTTAAGGCGGTGAAGGCGCTGCGCTTGGAAGACATGCGCATCCCCGTCGCTTACCTGAAGACTTTCCAAGGTCCTGCTACCGGCGTTGTAGTAGAGCGCGAGCGTCTGGACAAGTTCGGTCGCCCGTTGCTGGGCGCCACCACCAAGCCCAAGCTCGGCCTGTCGGGCAGGAACTATGGCCGCGTTGTTTACGAAGGCCTCAAAGGCGGTCTCGATTTCATGAAGGACGACGAGAACATCAACTCGCAGCCCTTTATGCACTGGCGTGATCGTTTCCTGTACTGTATGGAAGCCGTGAATAAAGCCAGTGCGGCTACCGGCGAGGTCAAAGGCCACTACCTTAACGTCACCGCGGGCACGATGGAAGAGATGTACGCCCGTGCAGAATTCGCTAAGAGCTTGGGTAGCGTGATCATCATGATCGACTTGGTGATTGGCTACACGGCAATCCAGAGCATGGCCTTGTGGGCGCGCAAAAACGACATGATCCTGCACCTGCACCGCGCTGGCAACAGCACCTACTCGCGCCAGAAGAACCACGGCATGAACTTCCGCGTCATCTGCAAATGGATGCGCATGGCGGGTGTGGACCACATCCACGCCGGCACAGTGGTCGGCAAGTTGGAAGGCGACCCGATGATGATCCGCGGTTTCTACGACACGCTGCTGGACACGCACACACCTATGCAGCTCGAAAAGGGCCTGTTCTTCGAGCAGGACTGGGCTTCGCTGAACAAGGTTATGCCGGTCGCCTCAGGTGGCATCCATGCGGGCCAAATGCACCAGTTGCTAACCTACCTCGGCGATGACGTCGTTTTACAGTTCGGCGGCGGCACGATTGGCCACCCAATGGGCATCCAGGCTGGAGCCACCGCGAATCGCGTCGCCCTGGAAGCCATGGTGCTAGCGCGCAATGAAGGCCGCGACATCTGGAACGAAGGTCCGCAGATCCTGCAGGACGCCGCCAAATGGTGCTCGCCGCTGAAGGCCGCCATCGATACCTGGGGCGATATCAGCTTTAATTACGAATCCACAGACACCGCAGATTTCGCCGTCACGCCGACGGCTTCTATTTAAGGAGATACATCATCATGATGACCAACCACGGCAATCGCCTCACTCAAGGCCAGTTCTCCTTCCTGCCTGACCTGACTGACAAGCAGATAACCGCACAGATCGAGTATGCACTAAGCAAAAATTGGGCACTCGGCGTCGAATACACTGATGACCCGCATCCTCGCAACACCTACTGGGAGATGTTCGGCAATCCGATGTTTGATTTGAAGGATGCGGCGGGGATTTTGAAGGAGATCAAGGCGTGCCGCGAGACCTTTCCCAACCACTACGTTCGCGTGACGGCGTTTGATTCGACACAAGGCGTTGAGTCGCTACAAATGTCGTACATCGTCAACCGGCCCAAGTACGAACCCGGCTTCGGTCTGGCGCGGCAGGAGATCGGCGGGCGTCAGATCCAGTACACGGTACACAGCTATGCCACCGACAAGCCTGAAGGCGAGCGCTACTAAGCGCGTCCACGCCGAGTCTAAGCCATGAGCAACTACCCTATTCCTAGCACTAGCGCCCAGACGCCGGTGACAGCGGCAGTGCAAACCGCAGATGCTTCGGCCGCGGCCCTGTGCCAAGCGCGTAGCGTGGGTGAGGTTTTGGCGCAGTCTCAGGTGGAGGAGGTCATCGCCGAACTGGACCGTGATCTTGTGGGGCTGTCCCCGGTGAAGGCCCGCATCCGCGACATTGCGGCCTTGCTGGTGATTGATAAGCTGCGCATCAACCTGGGTCTGGTCAGCGAGGCGCCGAGCTTGCACATGAACTTTGTGGGCAACCCTGGCACCGGCAAAACCTCGGTGGCCATGCGCATGGCGCAAATCCTGCACCGCCTGGGCTATGTTCGCAAGGGCCATTTGGTGGCTGTGACACGCGACGATTTGGTGGGCCAGTACATTGGTCACACCGCACCCAAAACCAAAGAAGTGCTGAAGAAAGCCATGGGAGGGGTGCTCTTTATTGACGAAGCCTACTACCTGTACCGCCCGGAAAACGAACGCGACTACGGGCAGGAGGCGATCGAAATACTGCTACAGGTCATGGAAAACCAGCGCGATGACCTGGTGGTGATTCTTGCGGGTTACAAAGACCGGATGGATACCTTCTTTGAATCCAACCCCGGCATGAGTTCCCGCGTGGCACACCACCTCGACTTCCCCGATTATTCGGTTGACGAGTTGGTGCAGATTTCGCAAAAAATGCTGGTCCAGCAAAACTATGTGTTTGCGCCGGATGCCGACGCGGTGTTCAAGCGCTACCTGGGCTTGCGGGTGCAGCAGCCCCACTTTGCCAACGCCCGCAGCGTGCGCAATGCATTGGACCGGGCGCGCCTGCGCCAGGCAAGCCGGCTATTTGCCGACCGTGACCGGCAGCTCAGCGCCGATGATTTACGCACCCTGACTGCGTCCGACTTTGCCGCGAGTCGGGTCTTTCAGCAAGCAGATGTCCGCCCGGATGAATAAACAAATTGGAAGTGATCTGATGCTTAAAGCGCTGATATTTGACGTCGACGGCACATTGGCCGATACAGAAACGGCGCATATGGAGGCGTTCAACCGTGCATTTGCTGCCGAAGGGCTGGATTGGCACTGGGACATCGACACCTATACGCGCTTATTGGAAATTTCTGGCGGTAAAGAACGCATGATGTACTACTGGAAACAGGTGCACCCAGACATCAAAGACATTGATGGCGGCGGCTTGAAAGACACCATTGACCGTTTGCACACCATGAAAACAGCTGCTTATGAAAATGCTGTCCAGTCTTACGCGGTGCAATTGCGACCAGGGGTACTCAGCCTGATTCAAAGCGCACACCAAGCAGGCTTGCGCTTGGCCATCGCCACCACCACCTCGCCGGTGAATATCGCGGTCTTGCTGCGCAATGCAATCGGTCCAGATTGGAAATCTTTCTTTACGGTGATTGAAGATGCATCCACTGCAATCAACAAAAAACCGCACCCTCATGTCTATTCGCAAACATTGACGCGCATGGGGCTGACGGGCACAGACTGCTTGGCGTTTGAAGATTCCTCCAATGGATTGCGTGCGGCACTCAGCGCCGGTCTGCCGGTGATCGTCACACCCAACAGCTTTACCGCGCACCACGACTTCACGGGTGCGCGGCAGATATTGCCCGATTTGGGCCAAGTCACCGTGGATCAATTGCACCGCTGGCATTCGGCTGTTTAATCAGAATAAATATACAAAGAGAGACCTATGCCGCTCAGAAACCGCACCACCCTGACCCAGTATTTGATTGAAGAGCGTCGCCGCTTTCCCGGATCCAACGGCGACTTCAATTCGTTGATTTTGGATGTGGCGCTGGCATGCAAAGCGATAGCGCGGTCTTTAGCCACGGGCGAACTCGGCGCAATTACGGCGACCAAGCGGGCGCCGCAGGTGCAGCGGTGAATGTACGAGGTGAAACCCAAAAAAAATTTGGATGTGCTGAGCGACGAACTGTTTATTCGCATGAACCAATGGGCCGGCCATTTGGCGGGTATGGCATCCGAAGAACCACAGGTGTTTCTACAAGACTTGATGTCTAAGCCATATAAGCCAAGTGAACAAGATGCCAAATATGCGGCTTTATGGCTTGGCATCCGAGAAAAGGTTCAGTGAGATGAGCATCACACAAGGAAAATTTTCCTTTTTGCCGGATCTGACCGACGCCGAAATTCGCGCCCAGGTCGATTACGCCCTCAGCAAAGGTTGGGCCCTGTCGGTGGAGTGGATCGACGACCCGCACCCGCGCAACTGCTACTGGAACATGTGGGGCAACCCCATGTTTCAGATCAAGGACGGCGCTGCCATCCTGTTTGAAGTCAATGCCTGCCGCAAGGCGAATGCCGAGGTCTACATCAAGGTCAACGCCTTTGATAACACCCGCGGCGTGGAGTCGATGGTGATGAGCTTTATCGTCCAGCGACCCAAGCATGAGCCCGGTTTTGGTCTGCAGCGTTCGGAAGAGCATGGTCGAGTTATCCGTTACACCACCGTGAGCTACGCCACCAACAAGCCAGCCGGCGAGCGTTATTAACTAACCGGGGTGCCGTCTCATGACCGATGCCAAGCCAGACTCAATCGACCTGCAGCAAATATTGCGAGATGCCGAGGTCGAGCCCGTTATCGCGCAACTCGACAACGAGCTTATCGGCTTGGCGCCGGTCAAGGCCCGCATTCGCGAGATCGCCGCTTTTCTGGTGATCTCGCGGGCGCGCGCCGGGCTTGGACTTGAAGCGGCGCCCCCGAGCCTGCACATGTGCTTCACCGGTAATCCTGGCACCGGCAAAACCACCGTCGCCTTGCGCATGGCTGAAATTTTGCACCGCCTCGGTTACGTACGCAAAGGTCATGTGGTGTCGGTCACGCGAGACGATCTGGTTGGCCAATACATCGGCCACACCGCGCCAAAGACCAAAGAGATGTTGAAAAAAGCCATGGGCGGTGTGCTGTTTATTGACGAAGCTTATTATTTGTATCGCCCCGAAAATGAACGCGATTATGGTCAGGAAGCGATCGAGATTTTGTTGCAAGTGATGGAAAATAACCGCGATGATTTAGTGGTAATTTTGGCTGGTTACAAAGACCGGATGGACACCTTTTTTCAGTCTAATCCTGGCATGTCGTCGCGTATCGCGCATCACATTGATTTCCCCGATTATCAAGAAAGCGAGCTCTCGCAGATCGCTGGAAAAATGGTCGGCACGATGAATTATCAGCTCGACGCCGGCGCGCAAGCCGCGATAGATGAGTATATTCATCTGCGTCGTCAACAACCGCATTTTGCCAACGCGCGCTCGATACGTAATGCGCTTGACCGCGCACGGCTGCGTCAGGCCAACCGCATTTTTCAGCGGGCCTCGACCGGTAATTCTTTCGTGACCGCACAAGAACTGTCGACCTTGTGTGCCGAAGATATTCGCGCCTCACGCGTATTCGACGGCGGGCTGACAGCAGCGGCCAACGACGGCACACTCAGCAAATAAACGGAGATCCATCATGCATAACGGCCGCACCACTTTATCGAAATTCCTGATCCAGCAATTGAAAGGCAGCGCTGAGTTAAGCGACCTGGCTGCCTTATTGGTCGATATCGCCGCTGCGGTGAAAGCCATTTCTGCGATGACGGCCAAAGGCGAGCTTGGCGGTGTGCTGGGGAGTCTCGATACCCAAAACGTGCAGGGCGAGACGCAAAAAAAGCTCGACGTCATGTCTAACACCGCCTTCGTCAACACCTTTGCGCTTGGTGGCCTGGTGGCCGGCCTCGCCTCCGAAGAAATGGACGATCCGGTAGTCATTGATGCCAAAGATGGCAGCGGTCGGTTTCTTACCGTGTTTGATCCGCTCGATGGTTCATCGAATATTGACGTCAATGTGTCGGTCGGCTCGATTTTTTCTGTGCTGCGCGCACCCGAAGGGCGCCCACCAGTTGCGGCTGATTATTTGGTTGCCGGGCGCAATCAACTCGCCGCAGGGTATGCGATCTATGGTCCGTCAACCATGCTGGTGCTCACAGTCGGCAAAGGTACGCATGGTTTTACGCTCGACCGTGAAGTCGGTAATTTTATTTTGACGCATCCCGACATACAGGTGCCGGAAGACACCAGCGAATTTGCGATCAATGCCAGTAACGAGCGCTTCTGGGAGCCGCCGGTACAGCGCTATGTCACCGAATGCAAAAACGGCCGTACGGATGTGCGCGCGCGCGATTTTAATATGCGCTGGATTGCCAGCATGGTCGCAGATATTCATCGCATCCTGATGCGTGGTGGGGTCTTCATGTATCCGAAAGACACCAAAGATCCTGCCAAACAGGGACGCCTGCGCTTGATGTACGAAGCCAATCCGATGAGCATGGTCATTGAGCAGGCAGGTGGCATCGGTTCGACAGGTCGTGTGCGGCTACTTGATTTGCAGCCCGAAGAAATTCATCAGCGCGTCCCAGTTGTGATCGGCTCGAAAAATGAAGTC
>CAMBFZ010000040.1 GCA_945866125.1 Bordetella parapertussis | reverse complement strand
AAGCCAGAAGATTTAATTGGTGAGAACGGGCTTTTAAAGCAGTTAACCAAATTGCTTGTCGAGCGAGCCCTAGATGCTGAAATGTCCGAGCACCTTGGGCATGACAAAAATGCACCTGTCACCAACCTCGATGGCAACGCCCGTAATGGCAAGAGCAAGAAGACGCTCAAGGGTGAGTTTGGTGAGCTGCCCATTGAGATTCCAAGGGACCGACAAGGCAGCTTTGAGCCGCAGTTGATCCCCAAACACCAGACGCGCTGGGCTGGCTTTGACGACAAGATTTTGTCGCTCTATGCACGCGGCATGACGGTGCGGGAGATCCAAAGCCACCTCGAAGAAATGTATGGTACGGAGGTCTCGCCAACATTGATCTCCTCTGTCACGGACGCGGTGGTGGAGGAAGTCAAAGCCTGGCAGTCACGCCCGCTCGATTCTGTGTATCCCATTGTTTATCTGGACTGCATTCATGTCAAAGTGCGCGACTCTGGCGTCGTCAAAGCCAAGGCGGTATACCTTGCCATTGGCATTGACATGACCGGCAACAAGGAGGTGTTGGGCTTGTGGATCGCACAAAACGAGGGTGCCAAATTCTGGTTGCAAGTGGTCACTGAACTGAAGAACCGTGGCGTGCAAGACATCCTGATTGCCTGCGTGGATGGCTTAAAGGGATTTCCTGAGGCGATTGAAACGGTATACCCGTTGGCAAAGGTGCAGTTGTGTATCGTGCACATGGTGCGCCACAGTTTGAACTATGTGTCGTGGAAGACGCGCAAGGAAGTGGCTGCCGCTCTCAAATCAATCTATGCATGCGCCACGGTGGAGCAAGCGTCACAAGCCTTGGATGAATTTGAATCAGTATGGGGCAAAGACTATCCACCCATCGTGCAAAGCTGGCGGCGAAACTGGCAGCGCATCATTCCATTCTTTGACTATCCGCATGAGATTCGCAAAGTGATCTACACGACCAATGCCATTGAGTCTGTGAACATGAGTCTTCGAAAGATTACGAAGAACCGTGGATCATTTCCAAGTGATGAAGCGCTGAGCAAATTGTTCTACCTGGCACTCAGGAATATCAGCCAGAAATGGAACATGCCGATTCGGGACTGGAAGGCTGCACTAAATCGGTTTAGTATTGAGTTTGAGGATCGGGCCCCTCAGCACTGACCCCTAACTCCGTTTACACAAAAATTCGGATACCCTCTCCTACCGACACAGGCTGTGCGTGAAAAATGTAGGTTACGTGTTTCGCCGGAGTTCATCAACCATCCAATCAACCAGCAACTGAACATCCGAACGACTACGAACGTGCGGATTGATCCACAGCACCAACTGATATTGTCCGCGATAGAAGCCGAAGGGTGCAACCAAGCGACCCGATTCCAGTGCATCAAGGACCAGCATACGGGGCACAGCGGCGATACCCAGACCGCAAGCTGCGGCTTGAATCAGCAGGTAGAAATGCTCAAATTCTTCCTGCACTGACAAATCGAGATCGTTCGCACCGACCGCCGATGCCCATTGTTGCCATGCGAGCGGACGGCTGCGAGTCGCCAGCAGCCGAGCACGTGCCAGATCGACGGGTTCGCGAAATGCGTTTTGCTTCAGATACTCTGGAGTGCAGACGGGTCCTATCCATTCATCCGCCAGCTCGCGCACGATAATGTCATCTGGCGGCTTAATCATGGTGTTTCGAATGGCAACGCTGATGTTGTCGCGTATCGGATCAATACCGCGGTAGCTCATATTGAACTGTAGCGGCGTATCCGGGTGCAGATGCTGAAAGCTGGCGATACGCGGCAGCAGCCAGAACATCATGATCGACTCGGAGCACGAAATCGTCAAAGGTCTCGGCCGTACCTGTTCCACGCTCGCCTGAATCAGGCTGAAAGCGGCCGCGAGTCCCTCAGAAAGACGCTGGCCCTCTTGGGTAGGCTCGCCGCTTTTTGCGCCGCGCTTTAGCAGCAGCACGCCGAGAGAGTCCTCGAGCGCCCGCACATGGCGGCTGACCGCACCACGCGTGACCGAGAGTTCATCGGCAGCTGCGCTCATGCTGCCAAGCCTGATTACGGCTTCGAACGCACGAAGCGCGTGTAAGGATGGAAGGGTGGGCATGTTTTTTTTGTATCAACGCTGTGAGCCAGACTCAACATGTGGTGAGTATAAATCGATTGTCCTGACCCCCGGCTTTTCATACCATGACGGAATCCTAAAAAATTACGGTGTGCGTCCCGACCGGATGCCCGCTACAAGACAATACCGCAAGCCGAGCACATGGGTTGCGCTGAGGGGAGATGCAATTGATGTTACACGACGGTGCCTGCCACCGAGAAGAATTTCGCGCGCGTTATTTCGTGGAGAGTGCGGTACCTTTGCAGCAGGCAGCAGAGGTGATCGCAGGTGAACAATCCAGCGGTACCTTCCTCTCGCTTCCCGGCGAGACGCAAGAACTCAAAGACCGCTTCCGCGCGCGTGTCACCCGCGTTGATGCCCATTCTCCATCGATGCTGCCTTCCTTGCACAGCGCGTGGGCAGCGCGACATGCATCGGGCACGATATTCCATCGCGGCGAGATCGAGATCGCCCTCCCGATCGAAAACGTGGGAGCAAACCTTACAACGCTGATGGCCACTGTCGCCGGCAATTTGTTCGAGCTGGGCGAGCTGACCGCCGTGCGCCTGCTCGATATCGATCTACCCGACAGCTATGCGGCACAGTTCCAAGGCCCACAATTCGGCGTCGCCGGAACGCGCAAAAAAGCTGGCGTGGAAGGTCGCCCCATCATTGGCACCATTATCAAGCCCAGCGTCGGTCTCTCGCCAGAGCAGACCGCAGAGCTGGTGGATTCGCTGTGCGCGGCGGGGATAGACTTCATCAAGGATGATGAATTGATGGCCGATCCGCCTTATGCGCCGTTCAACGCGCGACTGGCCGCAGTGATGCCGGTACTGCACAAACATGCAGATCGCACAGGGCATATGCCGATGTATGCAATCAATATCTCAGGCACGATCGAGGAGATGCTCAATCGCCATGATGCCGTTCTTGCCCAGGGCGGCACTTGTGTGATGGCGAGCCCAAACTGGATCGGCCTGTCGGGGCTGCAGTACCTGCGAACGCATTCGCAGCTGCCCATTCATGCGCATCGAAACGGCTGGGGCGCAATGACACGCCATCCAGGCCTCGGCTATGAATTCCGGGTCTACCAGAAGATATTACGACTGGCGGGTGCGGATCAATTGCATGTCAATGGCGTGCAGGGAAAATTCTGGGAGCGCGATGATTCGGTGATTGCATCTGCCGCAAGTTGCCTTGCGCCCTTCGCTGGTGTCAGCCCCATTATGCCGGTGTTCTCATCAGGCCAGTGGGCTGGACTGGCGCCAATGATTCATGCCAAATTAAAAAATAATGATCTTATGCATCTGGCGGGTGGTGGCATCATCGGTCATCCAGATGGGGTCGCTGCTGGCGTGGCCAGCATGCGCGAGGGTTGGGAGGCAGCTTGCGAAGGTATCTCCATTGAACAGTATGCAAAAACCCGTCCTGCATTGCGCGCTGCACTGCTCAAATTTGGCGGACCGGTACCATGAGCGCCGCATCTCATTCGCTCAAGCTCGCGTTCTATGGCGATGATTTCACCGGATCTACAGACGCGCTTGAGGTTCTGGCGTTCGCCGGTTTGCAAACCGCACTGCTGCTGAAACCGCCTACACCGGAAGTGCTCGCGCATTTTCCGCCACTCGATGCGGTCGGTGTAGCAGGGGACAGCCGTGTCATGACGCCGCAAGAGATGGATGAACAGCTGCCATCGATCTTTCAGGCGCTTGCACATTGCGGCGCACCCATAGTTCACTATAAAGTGTGCTCAACGTTCGATAGTGCGCCCGGCATCGGCAGTATCGGACGTGCTATGGTGATAGCACAGAAGATTTTCAGTAATGATGTTATTCCCATTGTCGGCAGCACACCGGCATTGCAGCGATATTGTTTATTTGGTCATCTGTTTGCACGCGCAGGTACCGACGGCCGGATGTACCGTATCGATCGTCATCCGATCATGAGCGTTCATCCAGTCACGCCGATTGATGACAGTGATCTGGTTGTTCACTTTAAACGTCAAGCTGATCTATCGATTGCTCGTATCGATTTTCCACAGATCGAGCCTGGTCTCGATGCTGCAAAGATAGCGCTGAAGGACAGCATCGACGACAAACCGCAAGCGGTATTAATCGATAGCGCATCGGACAGACAGCTCACTACAGTGGGTGGATTACTCGATTGGCTATCGCAGAGCAACGCACCGCTATTCACAGTCGGGCCTTCCGGTGTCGAATACGCCCTCACGCAGTGGTGGCAGCAGAATGGAGAGCTCGGTCCCAGTGATCAGAGTTATGCATCATTTGATAGCGTCGATCAAGTGCTGGCAATATCAGGCAGTGCGTCGATGTTATCGATGCAGCAGATCGATACGGCACTCGCTGCAGGCTTTCATGGCATCGCCGTCGACACAGTGGCCTTGCTCAATGATAGTCGCTGGCCAGCCGCGTCAAATGAGCTGGTCAATAAGGTGCTCGGTGCGATGTCCAATGGCCACAGCGTGATGCTGCATACCGCGCTTGGCTTCACGGATGAACGCATCACTCAGACACTGAACGCCTTGCACGCCCGAGGTTGGAGCAACGAGCGTGCACGGCAGGAGGGAGGCCGTCTGCTGGGACAACGCTTGGGCGAGATTACCCGCTCTATCTTGCAACAACGTCCCCTGCGCCGACTTCTGCTATCAGGCGGCGACACCTCAAGTCAAATTACGCAGGTACTGGCACCTGCTGGCTTGGTGGTGGCAGCGCGGCTCACTCGGGGCGCACCTTTATGCCGCTTTGTCGCACCGGGGCTGCCTTGGCTAAACGGTGTTGAAGTGGCGCTGAAAGGTGGCCAGATGGGCGATGCCAATTTTTTTGAAACCGCACGCAAGGGTCACCACATGATCGGTTAATCCAACGTGCCCTGGTTTTTTATCGCTTCTACAAGAAGCATTCAAGTCGGCCACAAGCCGACAAAACGACATAGGAGCAAGCAATGACAAAGATCGTAATATTGGGTGCAGGTGGAAAGATGGGCTATCGCTGCTCATCAAACTTGGTCGGTTCACCATGGCAGGTATCCCATGTTGAAGTTAGCGCCGCTGGACAGGAGCGCCTGAAACCGCTTGGCATCGTCTGTCAACCGGCAGACGAGGTCTTGCCCGAGGCCGATGCAGTGATTCTCGCGATCCCGGACAACGTGATCGGGCGCGCTACGAGTCAGCTCGCTCATCTCTTCAAGCCGGGTGCCATCTTGATTGCGCTAGATGCCGCAGCACCGTTCGCTGGGGAACTCCCGGATCGTGATGACCTTTCGATCTTCGTTGCCCACCCTTGCCATCCGTCGATCTTCAATGACGAGAATGATCCCGTCGCGCGGCGCGATTATTTCGGAGGTCTGGCAGCCAAGCAAAGCATCGTCTGCGCACTCATGCGCGGACCCGAGTCCCATTACGACCTGGCCGTTGCAATCGCGCGACGGATGTATGCCCCTGTCATCGAGGCGCATCGAGCGACCGTCGGTCAAATGGCTATTCTCGAGCCCGTTCTGTCGGAGACGATCTGCGCAACCTGTCTGACGGTGATACGTGAGGCGACCGATGAAGCAGTGCGCAGAGGCGTGCCAAAACAAGTGGCTCATGATTTCATCCTCGGTCACTTGAACGTTGAGCTAGCCATTCTTTTTGATCAGATGCCGGGCGTTCGTATGTCTGATGCGGCGAACCGAGCCGTCGAGCGCGCTAAAAATGAGATCTTCGCACCTGACTGGAAAAAAGTTTTCGAGCCAGCGGCTATTGAAGAAAGCATTCGCATGATTACGCAGGTAGATGCCTGATCAACCGAACCGATTGACTGAAATAAAGAGGAGATACGATGTTAAAGAAACAGGCGGTCCAAGGTGAACTCGGCAGAGTGATCCTGATGGATTCGATCACCAAGGTATCAAAGGAAGATGAGGGGCAAGTCGTGGTGTCAGCATCCCATGGCGGCAGCAGTTCTGGTGAATTTGCGCTTGAGGTTCCCTTGAAGGCGGTGTTTTTCAATGACGCCGGCGTTGGCAAGGAAGACGCAGGCATTGCCGCACTTCAGATGCTACAGGCGCGCTCAGTCGCTGGCGGGACGGTATCCCACCTGAGCGCCCGTATTGGGGACTCGCAGGACATGTGGGATCACGGGGTGATATCGCATCTCAATGAAGCCGCGCGTTCGCTGGGGCTGGTGGAAAATCAGCGCCTTGACCATGCCCTGAGTGCGCTGGTAGGAGCCTGATTGAGTTTTTGGGGATAGTCAAATTTATGTTCTAAAACGAACGAGGAATGTGCTTTGTTTTACGACTCCCCATCATACGACTCAAACTAACGGAGACAACCTGTGAAATCTGCTAAAAAATTGCTTGTCCCGGCTATATTTTTACTGATGCTGGGATTGATACCGATCGGCTTGCCAGCCGCGCAGGCGCAAGAACGTACGCTGAAGGTCAGTTATGTCACGACCGAGGACAGCCCCTACGGAAAGGGCGTTGCCCGTTTCAACGAATTATTGATTCAAAAGACGAAGGGTCGTCTGAAGCTGCGCGGATATTCAGAAGGCCGTTTGGGAGCAGAGGTGCAATCGATATCCGCTGCGCAGGGTGGGGTTCTCGAGGTTGCATTGGTATCCACCGCGGCTGTGGTCGGTGTGGTCAAGGAGTTCGCTATCTTTGACTTCCCCTTTCTGTTCGCCGAAGAGCGCGAAGCCTATGCGGTGCTCGACGGTGCAGTCGGCCGCCAGCTGCTGGACAAACTTACTGATAAAGGCCTGGTTGGTCTGTGCTACTGGGAAGTGGGTTTTCGCCAGACTACCAACAGTAAACGTCCCGTGACCCGGGTTGAGGACTTCGCGGGCCTGAAGATACGCACCATCCAGAACCCGGTCTTTCTCGACGTCTTCAACGCTTTGGGCGCCAATGCTACTCCGATGGCCTTCACCGAGGTCTACACCGCGCTTGAAAGCAAGGCCATCGATGGCCAGGAGACCCCCTACAACGTCATATACACGAGCAAGTTCCAAGAAGTACAGAAGTACCTGAGTGCCACCAAACACATTTACGGCCCGGGTGTCGTGCTGGTGTCAAAGAAAGTGTGGGATAGTCTTGCGCCAGCGGACCGCAAGGCTCTTCAAGATGGTTGCGACGAAGCTCGCGGCTATCAGAGAACTGTCAGTCGGGAGGCAAATGCAGAGCTGACCGCGGTACTTACCAAGCAAGGAATGGTGCTCAACCAAATCACGCCTGCAGAGCGTGCCCGCATGGTCGAGCGCGTAAAGCCTGTCGTTGAAAAGTATACCAAGCTGATCAGCGAAGATCTGGTTAGGCAGGCCTATGCGGACATCGCCAAAGCTCGTGCGGCGACAAAGTGAAAAATCGCCAATTTTTCGGCTCAGGGAGAATATTCATGCACAAGCTGATCGATCTTTACTGCCGTGGCCTGACACTGCTGATGGTGGTCGCTCTGGCCTTGATGGTCTTGTTGGTGTTTGGTAACGTCGCGCTGCGCTACGGTTTCAACTCGGGCATCACTATATCCGAGGAGATCTCCAGGTGGCTTTTCGTCTGGCTGGCCTTCATGGGCGCCGTGGTCGCGTTAAAGAATCATAACCACCTGGGCACTGATGTCCTTGTTTCGCGGCTGCCTCTGGCCGGAAAACGAGTGTGTCTGGCGGTAAGTCTGGTTGCCATGCTCTACGTCACTTGGCTCCTTCTTTCCGGCGCCTGGACACAGATGCTGATCAATCTCGAAGTACGTGCGCCAGCCAGCGGAGCCCCGGTAGCCATCCTCTACGCCAGCGGTGTGCTGTTTGGCGCTTCCGGATTGGGGATCCTGCTGCGGGACCTGTGGCGGGTGCTGAATGGGCAATTGAGCGAACGCGAACTTATCGCTGTGCGCGACACTGATCACCTAAGCGGGATCGAAGATTCGCACCTCCGCGACAGCTTCGGCGCGGCAGATCGCCCCGCGCCGCGCTAAGGGAAAATTTTCCTCTAAGAACCAGAAATTGACATGACCGTTTTCGTTTTCCTCGGCTCGTTGCTCGGTGCCATGGCGCTTGGTATTCCGATCGCCTTTTCGTTGCTTCTGTCCGGTGTGGCCCTGATGTGGCACCTTGATTTGTACGATGCCCAGATCCTGGCACAAAACGTCATCAACGGTGCCGACAGTTTTCCCTTGCTTGCGGTTCCGTTTTTCATGCTTGCAGGTGAAATCATGAACGTCGGGGGGCTTAGCCGTCGCATCGTCACTTTGGCTATCGCACTTGTGGGTCACCTTCGCGGGGGGCTCGGGTTTGTGGTTATCCTGGCTGCTGTATTGATGGCAGCCTTGTCAGGATCCGCGGTCGCCGACACAGCAGCACTTGCGGCACTGCTGCTGCCCATGATGGTTCGCAGTGGCCACAACCCGTCGCGGGCGGCCGGGCTAATCGCCTCCGCTGGCATCATCGCACCTGTGATACCACCCTCGATTGGCTTCGTGATCTTTGGAGTGGCTGCCAACGTATCGATTGGAAAGTTATTTTTGGCTGGGATCTTCCCTGGAATTCTAATGGCAGTCGCCTTGGCCGGAACCTGGTACTTCTTGGCAGGACGAGAGGTAGGCACGCTGCCGCCTAAAGCCAGCGGTGCCGAACGCTGGACAGCGTTCAGGCAATCAACCTGGGCTTTGGTATTGCCTGTGATCGTGCTGGCTGGACTCAAGTTCGGTATCTTCACGCCCACCGAAGCAGCTGTGGTCGCAGCAGTGTATGCAATTTTTGTTGCCACAGCCGTTTACCGTGAGCTCAAGCCGGCGCAGCTGTACGAGGTCTTTGCCAGCGCAGCCAATACCACCGCCGTGATCATGTTTTTGGTAGCCGCAGCCATGGTTTCAGCTTGGCTTATCACGGTGGCAGACCTGCCGGGGAAAATGGTCGATCTTTTGCAACCACTGATGGAGCACAAGACACTGCTGCTTATGGCTGTCATGGTGTTGCTTATAGCTATTGGAACGGCATTGGACATGACGCCAACAATTTTGATCATGTCCCCGGTGTTAATGCCGGTAGTAAAGGCTGCAGGCATCGACCCAGTTTACTTCGGTGTGCTCTTCATAATGAACTGCGCCATTGGCCTGATCACGCCGCCTGTGGGAGTGGTGCTAAATGTCACTGCCGGTGTTGGGCGCATGAGCATGGACGAGGTGACTCGTGGCGTGCTGCCCTTCATTGGCGTCCTCTACGCCTTGCTACTGCTACTGGTTCTGTTCCCTGCGTTGGTTATCGTGCCAATGCGCTGGCTCGCAGGTTGAATGGCCTAAGCGCTCAACCAAGTTACTTGTGAATCGGCTGCCGAAGCCACGCATCAGTGCGTCGATTTCTTTGCGTATGGCGCGCGGCGAGTGCGAGAGTGCAGATAAGTTTGATGTCGGGCTGACCTATAACGCCGCAATCAAAATCGATGTTGCCGCCGATGAGGTAGGTGGCATCGGCGGGTAATATGAAGCTGGACGCGGGTGAGCAATCGACTAGTGAGCGAGGCCCATTTTTGTGGACGGGCAAGTTGATGTTACTTTTTCAGCTTGTTAGGAGAATCCATGAAACGTATCCCTCGTCGTATTTTTACCGAAGAATTTAAACGTGAAGCAATCAAGTTAGTCTTGGAGCAAGGTCTGACGTTG
>CAMBFZ010000039.1 GCA_945866125.1 Bordetella parapertussis | reverse complement strand
CGCCTTCTCCCCTTCGCGTTCGCGCGCGACTTTGCGGTTTTAGCGCAAGCCGGCGGCGGTGCCGATGGTGCAGTCGAGTGCTGGATATCGGAGGCGACGGCGCCCTCGGCCTTGGCTGAAATCAGCCGTCGTTATGGTCGCGTGCGCCTGACGACCCTCTCGCGCACTGATCTCGAGAGCGCCATCGCCAAAGCCTATGCCGGCTCCGGCGGCGACGCCGCCCAAGTCATCGACGAATACGAGTCCGATCTCGACCTCGCCCGCGTCATGCAAGAAATGCCCGCCGTCGAAGACCTGCTCGAATCCGCCGACGACGCGCCCGTCATTCGCATGATCAATGCCCTCCTTACCCAAGCCCTGCGTGAAGGCGCCTCCGACATCCACATCGAACCCTTCGAGCAAGTCTCGGTGGTGCGCTTTCGCATCGACGGCCGCCTGCGCGATGTCGTGCGCCCTAAAAAAGCCATCCACGCCTCGCTCATCTCGCGCATCAAGATCATGTCCCAGCTCGATATCGCTGAGAAACGCCTACCCCAGGACGGTCGCATTACCTTACGCGTCGGCGGCAAGCCTGTTGATGTGCGCGTCTCGACCCTGCCCACCGGCCACGGCGAGCGCGCCGTGCTGCGCCTGCTCGACAAAGAAGGTGGCCGCATGGACTTGCAGCAGCTTGGCATGAGCGTACCAACCCTGGCCCAGTTTGACCGGCTCATCGCCCAGCCTCACGGCATCGTCTTGGTCACTGGCCCGACTGGCTCCGGCAAGACCACCACCCTTTATGCGGCGCTGTCACGCCTGAACGCGGCCACCACCAATATTCTCACCGTCGAAGACCCCATCGAATATGAGCTCGCCGGCATCGGCCAGACCCAGGTCAATGCGCGCATCGACATGAGCTTTGCCAAAGCCCTGCGCGCGATTTTGCGGCAAGACCCGGATGTGATCATGATCGGCGAGATCCGCGACCTGGAAACGGCGCAGATTGCGGTCCAGGCCTCGCTCACCGGGCATCTGGTATTGGCCACCCTGCACACCAACGATGCGACAGCGGCTGTGACGCGTCTGCTCGATATGGGCATTGAGCCCTTCCTCTTGTCGTCCTCGCTCTTGGGCGTCGTCGCGCAGCGGCTGGTGCGCAAGCTCTGTGTGCAGTGCCGGCGCCATGACGGGCAGCGCTGGCAAGAGACGGGCTGCGCGCACTGCGGCCAAACCGGCTATCACGGCCGGCTGGGAATTTACGAGCTGCTGCTCACCACGGACGAGATCCGCGCCCAGATTCACAACCGCGCTTCCGAAGCGGCAATCCGCGAGACAGCCCGCCACAACGGCATGCTGAGCATGCGGGAAGACGGCGAGCGCTGGCTCGCTGACGGCAGCACCAGCGAAGCTGAGCTGGTGCGGGTGACGAAGGAGTAAGGGCGCCCCATGCCAGCATTTCGCTACGAAGCAGTCGACGCGGCCGGACTAGGCAGCAAGGGCGTGGTCCATGCTGACAGCCCGCGCGCTGCGCGCGCTGACTTGAGAGCGCGCGGCTTGGTGCCGCTGGGGGTGGAGGCTATCACCGGTCAGCTTGACGCCAACGGGCAGGTACGAGCGCGTCGCTTTGGCGACAAGCTCTCGACGGTAGAACTGTCTTTGTTCACGCGCCAGCTTGCCTCGCTGCTGGAGGCCAATCTACCGTTGGAGCAGGCATTCTCGGCCTTGCTGGAGCAGGCCGAGCGCAGCTATGTGCGCGACTTGGTGGCGGCGATTCGGGCCGAGGTGATGAGTGGGACGTCGCTGTCGGATGCGTTAGCGCAGCATCCGCGTGACTTTGCCGATATTTATCGCGCGCTGGTTGCCTCGGGTGAGCAGATTGGTCAATTGGCGGCGGTGCTCTCGCGGCTGGCCGATTACATCGAGCGGCGCAATGCGCTGGTGCAGAAGCTGCGGCTGGCGTTTACTTATCCGGCGATTGTGACGGTGGTGGCGTTTGCGATTGTGATTTTTTTGCTGACGTATGTGGTGCCGCAGATTGTGTCGGTGTTTGCCAATACCAAGCAGCAGTTGCCATTTCTGACGGTGGCGATGTTGGCGATTTCGGATTTTATTCGTAGCTGGGGCTGGTTGCTGGCCGGGTTGTTGGTGGCGGCGTTTGCGGGATGGCAGCGGGCGCTGCAAGATCCGGCGGTCAAGCTGCGCTGGCATCGGTGGCTATTGACTGCGCCGTTGGTGGGCAAGTTTGAGCGCAGCCTCAACACGGCGCGCTTTGCCAGCACGCTCGCCATCACGACCAGCTCGGGGGTGCCGATTTTGCAGGCGCTGCAAACTAGCCGGGACACCTTGTCGAATGTGGCGATGCGCAATCAGGTCGATGAGGCGACCAATAGCGTGCGCGAGGGAGTGAGCCTGGCGCGGGCGCTTGCTGCGCATAAGCATTTCCCGCCGATGCTCATTCACATGATTAGGGCCGGCGAAGTCACGGGTGAGTTGCCGGCGATGTTAAACCGGGCGGCCAATGTACAGGAGCAGGATCTGGAGCGGCGCGCGATGACGATTGCAGGATTGCTGGAGCCGGCGCTGATTCTGGCCATGGGTGTGGTGGTGCTGCTGATTGTGCTGGCCGTGCTGATGCCAATTATTGAAATTAATCAGCTGGTGCGATGATGATTGTGAAACCGAGAGCCTGATGATGAGACGTGTTCGTGCACTTGTTACTCCTGTTCTGCTACTGATTTTGATCGGCTCGATAACTGCATGGGCGCTTTACTTTTTAAAACCAGTCTCGCTTCCGGTAGCGGCGTTGGTTGCGCAACCGGCAGAGGTCACGCAGAGCCTGGCGGTGGCGGCCGATTTATTTGGTCGGGCTGACGGGGCGACAGCGGCCGTCAATATCGAACTGCGCGGCGTAATTCTCGGGAATCCGCATGCGGCCAGTATTGCGATCGTGATACCTGAGGGTGGCACGGTGCGGGAGGTGAAAACAGGCGCCGAGATCGTGGACGGCGTCACGATTAAAGAGATTCATAATCAGCATATTATTTTGCAAGATCATGGCGTGAGCCGAACAGTCAGCTTGCGCGCACTTGACTCTGGTCCGGCAAAGGCTCCAGTCCCCGTTTCAAGTGGTAGCAACGAGCGTCATTAACGACACGACGTTCTCATCATTGAGTCTTCTTGCAGACGGCCACTGTCTGCATGCTCGGCAAACTGAACTGCGCACGAAAAAAATGTATCAGCAGGTCGCAAAAATACATAGTGCAACGCAATGCGAGACAACTCTCCTCACCCACAAGCACACTATTGACTCAGTAGTGTGCTTCGTTTCTCCTATTTTTACTTCAGCAGCCAAGCATCTGAACGTATTTAAGTAGCCATTATGCCGATGGCGCATCGGCAGCTGAACTCGCGCTTTTATCCAAAATTTTATCCCTAGCAAAAAGTTATTTACATTTCTTCAGCCGCAGAGGAGTGGATGATGATGCCAACGTGGAATCCTGCACTATTTGACTGGAATGAATCAATCTACTTCCGACACCCTGCTTTCAACAATTCGGAGAACGCCAAAGAAGCTAAAAATGAATTAGCTGATGCATTTAAAGTTTGTGCGGCAACAAGCGAAGCACGTCAATCGCAAGCAAACGCATTAACAAAAATGAAGTACGGAAAATTAGGCTATGACACCGCATTCATATCCAACGACTTGAGCAACGCGAATCACGAAGCGGCGCGCCTCACTTTCATGTTTTATAAAAATGAAGATCTTCTTGGCACGTATAGCGTTTTCCTTGAAACCGCGGAGGGTGTCCTCGCCGAGCGGAGCTATGGAAAAGAGATCAATATCCTGCGCGAAAAAGGGAAATCTCTCATCGAGTTAAGTCGCTTCGCAGTTGAACCAAACATAGCGCCCCGCATAAGCCGACAGTTGCATGCTGTGATGTTAAATTTTTTGGGATTTTTGTGCCAGGAAATATTAAGCAAAAAATCTATTTTATTTACGAACATCGATCCGATTTCAACCAGAGATCCAGAGCTTATTATTGAAATTAATCCCCATCATGCCTTGTTTTGGAAAGGCCTGGGATGGAAAGTCATCGGTCCTGAGCGCTGGTGCAAGCGAGTCAATGCGGCATCGATTTTAATGTCGGAAAGTTGTGAAAATTTTGCCGATTACACGAAGTTGGATTCCCAAAAATTAGCCCCTGGAACTGCGTGGAAATTTGTAACTCGTTATTTTGCCTCATCGTCTCAGATTGAAGAAATACGGCAAAATTTACTTCAGACTTTACATCGCACCATGCGCCGCTCTGTCCCATCTAAAAAAATGCAAGGGATCCGGCGATGAACGGCAATGCCTTTGATTATGACGAAGCGTTTTCCCGTAATTTGGGCTGGGTCACTAAAAATGAACAAGCAATTTTACGCACCAAAACCGTCGCCATTGGCGGCATGGGTGGAGTTGGTGGACATCATTTATTAGCGCTTGCACGTCTCGGTATTAGTCACTTTCGTATCGCTGATTTTGATCAGTTTGAAATGGTCAATTTCAATCGCCAAGCAGGCGCTGGCATGTCGACACTGGGTGCGTCCAAAGTGGATACGATGACCAAAATGGTGAGGGACATTAATCCAAGCGCAAAGATTGAATGCTGGGCTGATGGATTGACTGCGCAAACTGTCGACGCGTTTATAGCGGGAGCAGATTTGTATATTGATGGGATTGATTTTTTTGCCTTCGATATTCGCGGCCGAATATTTGCCGCCTGCAATCGACACAACGTGCCGGCAGTCACTGCAGCGCCAATTGGCATGGGTGTTTCATGGATGGCTTTTATGCCGGGCGCGATGAGCTTTGAATCTTATTTTCGCTGGGGCGAACGCAGTGATAGCGACAAAGCTGCGCGCTTTCTGGTGGGCTTGGCGCCAAAATTACGGGTTGATTATTTGATCGAACCTGGCTACGTCGATTTCAAACGCGGCAAGGGGCCGTCAACCCCGATGGCTTGCTATCTTTGCGCCGGCGTTGCTGCTACCGAGGCTCTCAAAATCCTTCTCGAACGCGGAAAAATTTGTTGCGCGCCACATGGCGTGCACTTTGACGCCTACAAAATTCGCCTTGAAAAAATTTGGCAACCCTGGGGTAACGCTAACCCACTTCAGCAACTAAAAATTGCCCTATGCCAGCGCCGCTTTGCGTCTCAATCCTGATTCATTCACGAAAGGCCCTATGACGACTTCCACCAAATCCCCCGATGAGATTGCACGCGCCTATCGCTCTCCACCATGGTGGTACGACCTGCGCGGATTTTTTATTCTGACTTTCGCTTATCGAAGTACGCTTGGTCGCATGGTGCAATTTTTTGCTAATAACATGGGCGCGGAGCACCTTGAGCTGGCCTGCGGAACAGGGACATTATTAGAATTCCAAATGAAATGGCGCCGGCGCCATCGCATGCCTACTATCAAACTTACCGGTGTCGATTATGCAGAAGCGATGCTCGCAGGCGCAATAAGGCGCTTTAGAAAAATCTCTAAGTGGCGATTTATACACGGCGATGTTGCGCGCCTTCCCTTCAACTCTGCTTTATTTGACAGCGTTAGTATTGCGAATTCTATTCACTGCTTTTCGGATGTAAAAATGGCGCTCAATGAATCGTACAGAGTACTTAAACCAGGCGGATCGTTCGCGGCAAATATCTTGCTATTTCCGTCGGGCAGTCGGATCGAAAAACTGATTGCGGAACGCATCAATCTCTGGGGTATTCGCAAAGGTATTCTGGTTTCACCATTTGAGCACGCAACGATACGCGCCCATTTATTAGATGCACATTTCGAGATTACTAGCGAAAAAATATCCGGGAATTGCTATTACGTTTGCGCTAGAAAGCCAGCGTGATGAGCAATTATTTTTTTATAAAAACACGCACGATCCATTTTGTCGTGGTCGTGACCACCATTGCCGCGGCTCTCGGCGTCATCGCTGATCTATGCTTGTTACTTTATGCCTACCGCAACAATCCCCAGCTCCCGTTTTTAAGTGGTATGCCCTCATCCATTTTAGCCGCTGGATCAGTGCTCGGCATGGTTGCTATTTTCATCTACATGATGGGTAGTGCAGCACTAGTTTTTTATGCCTTTCGTCGATCATTTGCTGGAAAGATTTATGTTATTTTTTCGACATTTACGATGGCGGTGGCGATGGTTGCACACACCAAAATGGCGACAATGATATCGGTGTGCGTGGACAGCGGAAGTATCGAGATATTTTCGCCTTGCTCACTTGAGGGCCCAGGCGCTCCGGCTCATTTCGTCTTATTTTTATTGCTGGGTAGTCTGGCGATGTCTGCCGTATTTTCTCTGGCAATCATAAACCGTGGTACGGTTTTCCCGCGCTTTATGGCAGTGCTAAACCCTGCGGTGTTGATGTTGTTGTTGACACTAATCTGTTTAAATTTCGGTTTATACGCGCAACCCTTCGTTTTCGCCGTCCCAAGTATTACCGTGTTTATCTATACCCTGCTCCTTGACTACGTGATGCAGTTCGATCTGCAAGCTTAAGCTGATTCAAATCACGCTGCGAATTGGTCGCCCAATAAAAAGCCCGATGCAGTGCATCGGGCTTTTTTGACGATACAAACTTATCCGAAAATGCACAACTGATGCAGGTCAGTCTTGATCCAAGGCGAACTTCGCACGCCCCAAAACCCGAAGACCCAAACAGTCTTTAGCTATTTTCCGGGACACTAGGCAGACCGGCTAAGGCCATCGCCAACTCTTCTTCATTGTATTTGTCATCTTTCAGATTGCCTGCAAAGTAGCTCGTATATGCAGTCATATCGAAGTGGCCATGTCCGCACAGATTAAACAAGATGACTTCGCTTTTGCCTTCGCGCTTGCAACGCAGCGCTTCTTCAATCGCACCTTTGACAGCATGATTGGCCTCAGGCGCAGGCACGATACCCTCATGACGGGCAAATAAAACACCGGCCGCGAAGCATTCAGTCTGGTGATAGGCGACGGCTTCGATCAGATTCAACTCCTTCAGATGCGATACCAGGGGCGCCATGCCGTGGTAGCGCAATCCGCCCGCGTGAAAACCTGGCGGCGTAAAGGATGAGCCCAGGGTATGCATTTTTGTCAGTGGCGTGATGTGACCGGTGTCGCCAAAGTCATAGGCGTATTTACCGCGCGTGAGAGACGGGCAGGCGGCTGGTTCGACGGCCACGATCCGGGGTTTTGGTCCGCCTCGCAAACCAGCGCCAATAAATGGAAAGGTGATGCCGGCAAAGTTTGAACCACCACCGGTGCAACCGACAATCACATCCGGATAATCGCCGGCCATGGCCATCTGTTCCATGGATTCGATGCCTACTATGGTCTGGTGCATGAGCACATGGTTTAACACCGACCCTAATGCGTATTTGGTGTCGTCGTTGGTTGCTGCGATTTCGACTGCTTCGGAGATAGCGATACCGAGACTACCCGGATGATCGGCGCGCTTTTCCAACACCGAGCGACCATACTGCGTCTCATTTGATGGCGACGCCACGCAACGCGCGCCGTAAGTTTCCATGACCGCGCGTCGGTAGGGCTTTTGATCATAAGAGACGCGGACTTGAAACACGGTGACATCCAAATCAAACAAGGATCCGGCAAACGATAGCGACGTGCCCCACTGACCCGCACCGGTTTCGGTGGTGAGACGCTTTACGCCAGCTTGTTTGTTATAAAAAGCCTGCGGGATTGCAGTATTGGGCTTGTGGCTGCCCGCGGGGCTGACGCCTTCGTATTTGTAATAAATTTTGGCGGGGGTGCCCAGTGCTTTTTCCAGACCATAGGCACGATATAACGGTGCCGGCCGCCATATGCGGTAAATGTCTCTGACCGGCTCAGGAATGTCGATCTCCCGCTCAGTGGAGACTTCTTGCATGATGAGTTCCATCGGGAACAAGGGCGCCAAATCATCTGGTCCAATCGGCTGCAAGGTGCCCGGATGCAGAACCGGCGGCAACGCGACCGGCAGGTCTGCCTGAATGTTGTACCAGCGGCGGGGTATGCGGTCTTCAGGCAATAAAAATTTGACTTGCTTGGACATTATCTTGTCTCCATGTTGTTATATTTGCAGTATTAAAATATATATAATTTTCAAGCGCAAAAAATCACGCACAGGCGCATATTCTCCCTCACCTCAAATAACTATACCAGCGGATTCGAGACTCGCGGCGCAAATTAGATTGGGGAAAATTGTCGCAATCAAGATGGTGATAAATGAGTAAACATCTTGCCGGACTGTGCCGACAAGATGTTTACGGCAGGCGCATCAGCTTGAAAGCTCAATGAGCAGATCCTTGGCATTGACGACCGCACCTGGCTTGACATGCGTGTGCAGCACCAACGCATCAAACTCGGCACGGATCATAGTTTCCATTTTCATCGCCTCAATCGACACTAATGGGTCACCCTTCGCGACTTTTTGTCCCGCTTTCACGGCCAAGGTGACGATCATCCCGGGCATTGGCGCGCCGATGTGATGGGGGTTGCCTTCTTGCGCTTTGGGATGGCCTAACTGCTTGACTGCGCCGGCATGATGAATGCGCACGACACGCGGCTGACCATTCAATTCGAAGAATAATTTACTCTGCCCTTCTTCTTCTAGTTCGGTCCGACCTAATAAGCGGATCACCAGCGTTTTACCTTGATCGATATCGACCGAGATCTCCTGCCCTTCCTTAAGGCCCTGAAAGAATACATCGGTGGGCAGTACGCTGACATCCCCATGCTGGCGGCGGTGGGTCGCATAATCAGCGAAGACTTTCGGATACATCAAATACGACGCCAGCTCATGTTCATTAATATGACGCCCGGCCGCTTTTTCCGCATCAGCCCGGGCCTGGTCAAAGTCAACCGGCGGCAAGTTTGCACCAGGACGACCCTGCAACGGCGGCGCCCCTTTTAATACTTTGGCTTGCAGCGCTTGGGGAAAGCCATCCGGTGGAAAACCGAGTTCGCCTTTGAATAATGAAATGACGGACTCGGGAAAAGCGATTTCTTTTTCGGGTGCCCGGATGTCTTCCGGCGTCAAATCTTTAGCCACCATGAACAACGCCAGATCGCCGACCACTTTTGAGGTCGGCGTGACTTTGACGATGTCACCAAAGAGTTGATTCACGTCGGCATAGGCCTGCGACACCTCGGTCCAGCGATGTTCGATGCCCATCGCCCGCGCTTGTTCGCGCAGGTTGGTGTACTGACCACCGGGCATTTCATGTCGATAGACATCGGATGTTCCTGAGCGGATGTCCGCTTCGAACGGCGCGTAGTGACGCCGTACACCTTCCCAATACTGTGAAATGGCAAACAATGCGTCTTTGGGTAAGCCAGGGTCGTGCGGCGTATGCGCCAGCGCTGCGGCAATCGAGCCCAGATTTGGCTGCGAGGTGAGCCCGCTCATCGCGTCCATAGCCGCGTCAACGGCATCACAGCCGGCTTCGATGGCGGCCAGCACGCTGGCCGCCGCAATGCCGCTGGTGTCGTGGGTATGAAAATGAATCGGCAGGCCGATTTCTTCTTTCAGTGCCTTGACCAAGGCGCGTGCGGCAGGCGGCTTGCAGACGCCCGCCATATCTTTGATGGCAATGATGTTGACGCCGGCGCGCTCGAGTTCTTTGGCCATCTTGACGTAATACGACAAGCTGTATTTAGTGCGGGTCGGATCGAACGGGTCGCCGGTGTAACAGATCGCGCCCTCGCACAAGGCGCCGGTCTCGCGCACCGCATCAATTGCGACACGCATATTCTCAACCCAATTTAATGAATCAAAGACGCGGAATAAATCCACACCGCCAGTGGCGGCCTGCTGCACAAAATGTTTAACTACATTGTCCGGATAATTGGTATAGCCCACCGCATTGGATGCACGCAGCAGCATTTGAAACAAGATGTTGGGTACCGCTTGGCGGAGTTGGGACAAGCGCTCCCATGGATCTTCCTTCAGGAAGCGCATCGACACATCAAAGGTGGCACCACCCCAACATTCAAGAGAAAATAATCCCGGCAGCATGCGCGCGTAATACGGGGCAATCGGCAGCATATCGGCAGTGCGCATGCGCGTCGCAAAGAGCGACTGGTGTGCGTCACGCATCGTGGTGTCAGTCAACAGTACTTGTGGTTGATCGAGCATCCATTGAGAAAATTTTTCAGCACCGAGCTCTTTGAAGATCTCACGCGACCCGGGCAGTATCGGTGCCAACCGGTTAGCGCGGGGCAGCAAGGCTGCCGGCACCTGCGAATTAATCGCGGTGCGTCCTTTCATTTCAGGATTACCGTTGACGACGACGTCGCCAATGAAGCGCAACAAGCGCGTCGCGCGATCGGCACGTTTGGCAAATTTAAATAACTCTGGCGTGGTATCAATAAAGCGCGTCAGGCATTCACCGGATTTGAATTGCGGATGATTGATGACGTTTTCCAGAAACGCCAGATTGGTCGATACACCACGAATACGAAATTCTCTGAGTGCCCGATCCATTCGCGCGATCGCCTCCACCGCGCTTGGCGCCCATGCAGTGACTTTCACCAGCAACGAATCGTAATACGGCGTGATGACGGCACCGGCATAGGCGGTGCCGCCGTCGAGGCGAATACCAAAACCGGACGCGCTGCGATACGCTGTCAATCGACCATAATCCGGCGTGAAATTGTTTTCGGGATCTTCAGTGGTCACGCGGCATTGCAACGCATGACCATTGAGGACAATTTCCGACTGCGGTGGAATACGTGTGCCGTTGTCGTCCTTCTCGCCAATTCGCAATCCTTCAGAGACGCGAATCTGCGCCTTGACGATATCGACGCCGGTCACTTGCTCGGTAACAGTGTGTTCGACCTGAATACGCGGATTGACTTCAATAAAATAAAATTGGCCCGTCTCGGCATCCATTAAAAATTCAACCGTACCTGCGTGCGTATAGTTGACCGCACGCCCGAGCTTGAGCGCAGACTCACACAAAGCGCTACGGGTTGCCTGATCGAGGTAAGGCGCAGGCGCCCGCTCCACCACCTTTTGATTCCGTCTTTGTACCGAGCAATCGCGCTCAAATAAATGCACCAGATTGCCATGCACATCGCCCAAAAGCTGGACTTCAACATGGCGCGCGTGGCGCACTAGTTTTTCCAGATACATTTCATCATTGCCAAACGCAGCCAGTGCCTCACGACGCGCGACCTCGAGCTGCCCGGGCAATTCGGCTTCGGATTCAATGACCCGCATACCGCGCCCACCTCCACCCCAGCTGGCTTTGAGCATCAGCGGATAGCCGACTAACGCCGCCATTTTCTTTGCCTGTGCAATATCATCCGGCAACGCGGGCGTGGCCGGCACGACTGGAACACCGGCCGCAATAGCCGCATTGCGGGCGGCGACTTTGTTCCCGAGTGTGCGCATCACGTCGGATTTGGGTCCGATGAAGATTAAGCCGTTACGGGTGCAGGCATCGGCGAACTCGGGATTTTCGGACAAGAAACCGTAGCCGGGATGCACCGCATCGGCTCCCGCTTCTTTTGCGATACGAATGATGTCCTCGACGTCGAGATAAGCTGCAATCGGTTTTTTTCCTTCGCCGACCAGATAGCTTTCATCCGCCTTGAAACGATGCAACGCAAAGCGGTCTTCGGCCGCATAAATGGCCACCGTCCTGATACCCAATTCAGTCGCGGCGCGCATGACGCGGATGGCGATTTCGGAACGATTGGCAACGAGGATTTTGTGAATTTTTTTCATAAGGAATTCGTCTTCAGCGAAATTAAAAGCAGGATGCGAAAAAGGATTATTGATCTAACCTGATGGCCCCACAAATAGCGGTCAAGGCCGTTAAGATTGAAACACGGCGCACCACCAAGGATATCGGGAGTATGAACAAAACTGCGGTCAGTTTGCGATGCTGCGTACAAGTCCGTGAGAATACTGCCGAACGAGGCCCGGAGGATTACTTAGTTGATTGAAAAAAATTCACGTCCAGCTCGCCATTTAAAAATTCGCTATTCAACAGCTTGCAAGGCGCCGTATTAATTCAGGGCTTCCGTGAATCAGTATGGGGAGTCTTGGCAAAAACCCCAACATACCCGCTCGGCGCGGCACGCCTACCGCACCAAAATGGTTCGGCAAACCTACGCAAGGAAAATTCTGACGGTGGACGGGTTCGATGCGACGCGACGGTCAGACCACGCTATCCGGTTTGGCATAGATAACATCGGCCAAAACAGGCAGTATCCGGACGCAGCGGGAGCCGTCAACTCACAGCTACTGCTTGGCTCTACACGGACTTTTTCTACGGGACAAAACCCAGCCGCCGCGTCGAAGGCGGCAACGCTTGGATCTGGACTCGGATCGCCACTTACGTCGAGCGGGCAGTGCGATGATTCAGAAACGGTAATAGTCCGTTTCCCGTTGGGGCAGTGGTAGTAACAGATTCTGTTTTTTCCTTGCACGACTTGACCGGTTAAAGAGCATGCATACGCATGCGATGCACAGAAAAAAATCAGGACAGCAAAAATTATTTTTTTCATTTTAAATTCCTTGAACGCATCATGGCTTCGCCGACAACTGTACTATTTTATCTTCTGGAAAACGGTACCGCAATTTTGATGCACGTTGAGTGAGCACATCAGCGCTGCTGCACTAGGCTAATCGCGCCCAAATGTCGCGCTTTGAATTTTTAAATAAAGCGCTAACACATTGTACGGCAGCCGCTATGGGGGCCGGACCAAATGTAGAAAGCTTAGGGACGCCATCAAGCGCAAGTCTCTCGGCTTGACTTGCCGTGTAGAGAAAATCTGATAAAACCGGCGCAGGTCAGCCAGTCTCTCAGGCTGAGCGCCTGAGAGACTGGCCGGGGCCATCACCCCGGACAATATGACGCCAACGCGTTGCCGCAAGCGACAGTCGATTAGTTGCCGGCGTAGCTGATGCGATAGAGTGCGCCAGCGTAGTCATCGGAAACCAGGATCGAGCCGTCTGGGAGGTTGGCGACGTCAACTGGACGGCCCAATGCGCGCTTGCTCACTGGGTCGAGGAAGCCGTCTGCAAACACTTCCGCTTTGCCAGCCGTACCGTCGGCCTTGATGGGCACGTAGTTAATCAGGTAGCCACTTGGCTCAGTACGATTCCATGAGCCATGGGATGCAACGAAGAGGCCGCCCTGGTACTTGGTTGGAAACGCCTTGCCCGTGTAGTGCGTCAGGCCAAGTTGTGCCTGGTGAGCAGGGAACTCAACTTGTGGGAACACGGCATTGGCTGGCTCTGCCATGTCTTTCAAGTCAGGTGCTGCGGGCGAACCAGCAACTTTGAATTTGCCATTCCAGTACGGGAAGCCAAAATGCTGACCGGCTTTGGTCAGGTGGTTCAGCTCGCCTGGTGGGACGTCGTTGCCCAGACCGTCGACCTGATTGTCAGTCGTCCAGATAGTTTTGTCTTTCGGGCTGACATCGATACCAGCTGGGTTACGCATACCCATTGCGTAGACTTCACGGCCTGAACCATTGAAAGGGTCCATGCGTACAACGCCACCGATACCGACTTTGTTGTACAGGTCGATCTTGTCTTTCGGCTGCACGTTGAATGGCTGGCCCAAGGTGATGTAGAGCTTGCCGTCATCAGCCACGCGGCACACACGGCCGGTGTGGTTGAAGGACTGCTCTTCCACTGGAATCAGGCCGCCTTCTGGCACGACCGTAATGACTGCAACGTCCGGACCTTCATAGAAATATTCGGCCGCTGGGAAATTCAGGACGCGGTTGGATTCCGTCACGATCAGGAAACCGTCTTTGGTCCAGCACACGCCGTTAGGGTTGCTGAATTTGAT
>CAMBFZ010000038.1 GCA_945866125.1 Bordetella parapertussis | reverse complement strand
AGGCGCACGCGACCATAACGACGGCTGATTTCAGCCAAGGCCGAGGGCGCCGTCGCCTCCGATATCCAGCACTCGACTGCACCATCGGCACCGCCGCCGGCTTGCGCTAAAACCGCAAAGTCGCGCGCGAACGCGAAGGGGAGAAGGCGGGGATCATTCATCCTGTCCATGTTGATACTCTTATCGTAGATTGATGATAGGCGGCTCGACCGGAAAAACTGTTGCGGGTGGCGGCGCTGGTGATGTCGATGGTGGCGGCAATGCCATCGGGACTTCCGGCAACGTGGTGCCCTCCTGTGGTTCACGCCGCAACAAAGCGCCACCAACCGGCTTGCCGTTTTCCATACGTGGCAGCAGCGGCGAATCAATCTTGGGCAAAAATAGATTGCTATCGACTTTGTTATCGAGCTGAGCACCCCGAATGTAGTCGTATCGGTCACCTGCTACGGCGACACTTTGCAGATTGCTACGCACCACGGTCGGCCGCAAAAAAACCATCAGGTTTGTCTTGCCGCGTTTTTTTGTTTGATACTTAAATAAATAGCCGAGCACAGGAATATCACCGAGGCCCGGCACTTTTTCTACCGTATCGTTGAGGCTGTCTTCAATCAATCCACCCAGCACAATAATCTGGCCGTCGTCGACGAGGACATTGGTGTCAATGGAGCGCTTACTAGTAATCACCCCCGACGTCGTGGTCTCCTGAAGATTGGAGGTCTCCTGATAGATCGCCATCTTGACGGTGCCGCCCTCGGAAATTTGCGGACGTACGCGCAACGACAGACCAATATCGCGACGCTCGATCGTTTGGAAGGGGTTCACACCTGCCGCCCCGCCCGAAGCTGGCGTAGTGAACTGGCCTGTGATGAAAGGAACATTACGACCGACGATAATGCGCGCCTCTTCGTTATCAAGCGTAATCAGATTAGGCATAGACAAAATATTGGCGTTGGTGGTTCCCTCGAGCATACGCGCGAGCGCTCCCAGACCCAGTGCGCCATTATTTTGCTTAAATACGCCTGCGGTCAAACCCTTGCCAGGCTCAAGTGGCTTCTGATTAGGCCCCAGAATTGAGGCCGCTTGTTTGACCAGGTTATTCCCTTCTGAAGAAAAGCCGGTCAGCACACCTACCCGAAAATTGCTCCCATCATTGCCCGACAATCCTGCCCACTGTATGCCGAATTCCGCCGCTTTTTCGGACGACACTTCAACGATGAGCGATTCCACATAGACCTGTGCGCGTCGCGCATCGAGCTGATCAATGATGACCCGCAGATTGCGATATACAGTTTCGTTCGCGGTGATGATGAGTGTATTAGTCGTGGGGTCGGCTTGAATAAATCCAGCGACGCCACCTGTCGGCAACGGACCTTGTGCCGGCGCCGGTGACGCTGGGGGCGCTTGCATTCCGGCGGTCGCGCCGCCTTGGGGCGACTGCGTCAGCTGCGAGGTCTGCGCGCTCACGGGTGTCATCCCAGGTAACGACGCGCCCGACTCACCCGCGATCACGGAACGTAATACTTGCGCAAGTTTCGTGGCCTCGGCGTTTTTAAGATAGACCACATGGATATTGCCGGGCAGCGCGGTAGGCTGATCGAGTTTGGTAATCAACGAGCGCGCCAGGCTTGCCCGCGCAGCGTTCGGCGCACGAATAATGATCGCGTTGGTACGTGCATCGGCCAGTAACATCACGCGACTCGAATCTGCCGCCCCGGTAGCACCGCCGCTTTGATCCAGCAAGCGATTAATTGTGACAGCCAGATCGCTGGCAATTGCATGGATGATTTTAATGACATCCATTTCTGCAATCGCGGGCACGTCCATCGTGGCAATGATGCGAGCAAGACGCTTGAGGTTATCCGCGTAATCGGTGATGACGAGGGTATTGTTGGAGGGGTCAGCCGTAATGGTATTGTTAGGAGAAATCAAGGGCCGCAACACGTTAATCAGATTGGCTGCAGGTTCATGATTGAGACGAAAAATCTGCGTGGCGATCTGGTCGCCACGGACTTTACCTACGGTCGTCGGCACTGACTGCAACTTGGCATCTGTCTCCGGCACCACTTTGACAAAATTTTCCGTGCGCACCACCGCGAAACCCTGCAAGCGCAAGACCGACGCGAGCATCTCAAATGCCCGCGCTTTATCTACTGGCTTTTCGGATACCAGATTGATGGTTCCCTTAACCCGCGGATCAATTAAAAAAGTGTTGCCAGTGTAATGCCCAATAGCTCGCACCACTGATTCAATGTCAGCACCAACAAAATTTAAAATCGCTTGCTTGTCACTGGGCTCCTGCGCTCGCGATGGCTGCAAGATAGCCAATACAAAAAATAAAACCGAAGCCAGATGCCAGGTGCCAGCATGCTTGCACACACCGATGGAACCGTTTAATGATTTTGTCATTTGAATTCGAGTGCAATAATATTTTTGTTGTCAACCTGACGCCGCCGCCCCAACAAACTCAGCAGTACCGCCAGCCTCTCTTCCTGTCCTTCTTGTGCACTTGCTTGCCCTGAAAACTGCAAATGTCCATTGCTGATCGTGCCGCTGCCAGTCAGCATGAGCGGCCCGCTCGTGGTAGCCAGCGTTAACCGGGCCGTATCTTCATGCCAGTCAAATTGCAAACGATAGGCACCGAGCGGTTTGACCGGCGACAAAGCCGATGCAATATCGGTGAGATCAAGTTGCATGCGCCCGTCGATGGCGACACCGTTTTTATTACCGGCAATCTGCAACTCTTCCCACGACAAACGCATCAGGCCCGACGGTCGCACCGTATTTAATGGCGCCCCCAATGCCGCAAGTCGTTCGGCTGGCAGCAGCAAACTCGAGGCGCCTAATCGCCAATGACGCCAGTCGCCAGTGATTGAGAGTGGCGCGCTCAATGCCTCGCTGTTTTGCACCACCGCATCGACCCGCCCCAGTAAAACCAGGGGTGATAGCTGCCAGCTGAACCGCCCCGGCAACATTGGTGCGACAGCGCTATGGCTATCCATAGCAGCACCAACAAACGCGGAGCCTTGCCACACACTGCCCTGCGGATCACCCAAGGTGATACGACCGCCGGTCTGGTTTTCCAGCGCCTGTACCAGCACGCTCGCCGGCAAAACCGCCACGATCGTCAGCGCCACAATGAACACGCCGGACATACTCCAGATCAGCACGCGCCTCATGGAGCGATCTGCCGCAGGCTAAGCGTCGCATCGACTTTGTCGGACTGATCGCGTGCCGTGATGGTGGCCTCCGTCACACTCAGTTGCGCACCGGTTTGTCTTTCGCTCAGCCAGGCAGTCAGCGCTGAAAACGGCACGTCTGAAAAACTGAGCTTGATGAATTCATTGGTAATGACGATGGTTTGAGGCTTAAGATTTTTGGCACTGAGGCTCGCTTCTAATGTTGAACGCGATAGCGGCAGCGCTACCACTGACTTGGTTTCTGATTCAGCGCCGAGTTCGCGAGCGAGCGACTGCATCTGCGCTAACTCAGCGCGCATCACGGGTAATTTTTTGTCCCACTGCGTACGCCCTTGTAGCGCCGGATCGATCAGCCATAGCCATATCAGAGAAAGCAGCAACAGCACACTTCCAACTGCCAGCGTGCTGCGCTCACGTGGATTACGCATAGCCCAGAGGGTGCTTGCGTTGTCGCGAATACGAAGGAGAAAGGGAGGCATGATGCGACTCATAGCGCGCTCCTGAGCCGCCACACCGTCGCGCCGTTTTCGGGGGGCGCGTCGGTGAGTGTGATGTGGCGTGCGGCCAGCGCAGTACGCACTGCTTCTGTCGGCGGATTGGTGCCGGGTTTGAAACGGACGACTAGTATCGCGTCACGATATTCGAGCGCAGCGATGGAAAATTTCGTAGATTCATCGCCGGATTTATCCGGCAGCGTTTTTTCTATTTCGCCTAATGTCGCCGCCAGCGACAAAAAATCGGACGGCGTAATCTCGCCGCTACGCTTGCGTAGTGCCGTGATTTTTTGTTGCATCTGTACCAGTGGATCGACGATCACGACATCGTTAGGGAAGGTTGTTTTGTAAACGCGGATCATCCCTGCGTGCAATGCCTCACCTTCACTCTTTAAGCGCCACCAATCCCAGTTAAGTGCGACGACATTTGTCGCCAATAAAAGGCCGGCCAAAACGAGTGGCCAGCGCCAGCGGCGCCAGTTAATAGACAGGGATTGATCGCTTGCCATCCCTGTCATCAAATCAAGCACCGGCCGATCCACCGCTTCAAGCCAATCTTGCCAACTGTCTACGCGAATCAGAATGTCGCCACCCATGTCGGCGAGGTGGACGACTGCTGCCCGATAAGCTTCTACACGGGAGGCCGGCACCATCAAGACGACCGGTTTATGCGCGGCCAGCGTAAACAATGCTCGACAAACTTCCGTCTCAATTGCACTGTTTGTAGCACCGGCTATCACAGGCAGTCCGATGCCTTCGTCAATGGAAAAACGCAGCGCCAGATCAATCTGGCCAGGTCTCTCTGTGACTGCTGCGGCCAGACCACCGGACTGCAGCGGCAGGCACAATTGCATCGGCAAGGCCACGATGCGGCGCGCACCTAGTCCGGAAAAAATTGCGATAACGCTCTGCAGCCAGTGACGTTCGATAACAGCGATTGCGCACAGACCATTTTTGCGCGGACCGGCAACCAACACGCACTCCGCCGGGTCCGTGATGAGCCGATCCTCGACCAGTCCAGGTAAAGCTGCGCGTAATTTTGAAGCAGGCAGGGGTGGTACCGCGAGCTGTAATACCGTCACATCGCTCGCGGCGAACATCAGCACGACGCGCTGTACTTGCGCAACCGACGAGGCCAGAGTGGACACCACGGCCTCACCCTCACGCATAACCCTGCCGTTACGTGCAGCGAGTGCAAACGACAATGGCAGCGCCTGCCATTGTGTCAAGGTCTTGGCCGCGCTGCGCGAGGGAAGCCGCAGATAAAGCGTGCTGAGATGGTTGGATTTCATCGGCGCATCAAATCTCACGCACCCACACTAATCGCGTGCTGACCCCAAAGCGCTCGACGAGCCCCTGGACTTGTAATACAGCCTGACGAATGGTGACGCGGCCGTTGACGAGAAAAAAATTGGTGGTGGTAGATACCTGATTGGCGCTCACAGAAACTTGTGTGCCGGGTAGTCGCGACACCAGATCATTGATATCGCGGAAACTGGCGCTACGGCGGCTGGCAATGAGTGCATTGGCATCCGTCACGGATAACGGCGCAAGTTTTGCGGCGAGCACCTCCGCAGACGCCGTGTTGGCATTGATCGCCGTGGCGCGCGGCAAAAAAATGACATTCGCCCGCAACACTGGCAGCATAGTGGGCGTAAAGCCTGGTACCGCAAGCAGGTCTTCGATGTGCTCAAAACCAATCGGGCGTGCAGTACCCGCGCCGCCATCGTCCCGACGCTGACTGGCAGCGATCTGGGTGGCAGCCGCACGAGCCAGTGAAGGATTCAATTGCAGCGAAACCAACAGGCGTTCAAAGGCGCTGACTTCGCCCGCATTGACTGTGCCGGCGGTAGCCAGACCGGTCAGATTTAAGCGTGACTGCGCATCCTGAATTGCCCCGGAGAGCATCGCACTTCCTGCGTCGCCTTTCACATCGTCTTTTTCAACATATTGATCAAGGCGAGTATTGGCTAAAGGCACGGACCACGGCTCATTGAGATCGTCGGTTGACGAGTATTTACCATCCTCACGCAAAATCAAACGCGCCCAATCCATCGCGCCGCGCAGTACCCATTGTTTTTGTAATTGCAGCCGCTGATTTTCGATGGCACGCACCTGTACCTGCTGCTGCCAGAACAGACTCGCCACGATCGTCACAGCGAGCGTCGTCAACAGCAGCGCCGTGATCACCGCCACACCGCGCTGATCACGCAGGGGCCAAATCATACCGCCCCCAGTAAAAAAATCTTGGATAGGCTTGCATCACGTCCGGCTAACCGCAATGCCACTTCTAGTCCGCTCCAGATAGTCTGGGTGTTTGTTGTACCTGCCTGCGGGTTCATCAACGATCCGCGCGAGGGCGGCACATTACTCGCGGCGGCATCCCAGTTGCGCCAGCCCCGACCATCATTGACCCAAACCCGCATCACCATACTCTGCACACCCGACTGTAGTCGTATGGGCAGCATTCCCGAACCGGTCTGAGCCAGCTGCCAAAATTGATCGAGCTGCTGCAGGTCACGGGTCGGCGGCGATTCTTCACGGGTCAGCGCACCATCTCGCAAACGGTACGTAACAAGCTGCAGCCTTGTCGGCTGGCCATCCGTGTGAACGCTGCGCGCCAGCGTGATACGTTGGGCATCAATCACCACAGGCAGACGACCGTCGAGCTTGCCCGCATCAACACTATTGGCGCAATCATTTTGTAACTGTGCAAACGCGAGTTGCATACCACGCGTTTGCTCCAATTCGGCATTCAGCGTCGAGCGGGTGCGGGTAATACTGTCGAGCCCTCGCCAGCCAAGAACTGCGACAAATGCGAGGATGCTGATGGCAACGAGGAGCTCGACCAAAGTCAGCCCGGCCTGCCTAGAGCGGTCAGGATCAAAGCGCATTCGGTACCACCTGCGAGAGGGTGATAATGCGCCGTGTGGGATTGCGTCCGTCGAGCACCGCAACCTCAACCCGACGAAATGCCGGGTTGGGCGTGGCAAAAGTATTTTCCTGACAGATAAGTTGCAATTCACCCTGCGGGCAGGCGAATTCGCGCTGACCAAGCGGCGGCCATTCCTGCGCAAGACGAATTTGGGTCAGCCGGTTTTCAGCCGACCACGTGGCCATCATCGAGCCCCGTAAATCACTACTGTTTTGCGTCAAGCTACCGACTGCACGCAAACTCGCGCCTAATGCTGTGGCGATGATGACGAGCGCCACCAACACTTCCAGAAGGGTAAAGCCCGCACATGAGATCACCGGTCGCCGCATGTCACTCCACCTGAAAATGACCAATACCATCGGCACGTATCAACGCACTCTGGCTACCGAACGCAAGCGTGAGTACAAAGGCCCTATCCACCGGTTCGCGACCAAAGACAATACGCAAAGGCATACCGGGCAGACTGTCGCCAACCGACGGCGTCATAGAAAGCTGCAAGGGACGCCGTTTAAATTCGCGCTCACGCAAAATCGCATCTTGCGCGAGCATCTCCCAATTGTCGTTCTGTCGGATCAAGAAACGGTAACGATCCTGATCAGCCTCGAACGCGATAGGTCGGTTACGCACGATGGCTTCATCACGAGCGAGCTGCAGCAACAAAGCTACACGCTGGGCTTCGCTTTGTACAACCTGACGATCGCCGGGAACGGCATTGAGAGCGATGGCGCCCAGCATGATGCCCGCAATAACCAGAACGACGAGCAACTCAAGCAGAGTAAAGCCAGCAGCAGTGCGACGCAAAGGGGGCTTAGTCAGACCATGAGCCGATGTCTGCATCATTCCCCGTACCTCCCGGCTGCCCATCTGCACCATACGAAAATACATCGACTTCGCCGCGCACACCCGGCGACAAATATTGATAGAGATTTCCCCAAGGATCTTTGTTGAGTCGATCAAGATAGCCGCCGGCTTTCCAATTTGGCGGCACCGGGGCCGTCGCGGGCCGTGCAACAAGTGCTTGCAAGCCTTGTTCTGTGGTCGGGTAACGCTGATTATCAAGTCGGTACAGCTTTAATCCTTGCATCAATGTGGAGATATCTTGCTTGGCAGCAAGGATGCGCGCGTCATCGGTGCGCCCCATCAGCTTGGGCACAACAAGCGCTGCAAGAATGCCCATGATCACCACGACCACCATAATTTCAATCAGGGTAAAACCACGTGCAACCGCTTTTTTTTGTAATGAAAATAACCGAAATCGCATTACGGTCCTTTTTAAAAAGTTTTACTGAGGGAAAAGTAAATTTATGTCCTAAAAGAAACCGTCTTAGGATCAGTAACGCAGAAGGGGAGTTTGTTGCGGCATTAATGAAATTCTGGCGCGCCTTTTTTCAGACGTCAAAATATGAAAAAAGTGCCCGTCAATGTCGGAATAAAAACGGAATTTCGACGGATCGATACAACAATATATTTCCCCACAGGATTCAAATGCGCAACGATTGCTTCTTTTCCGCAACCATTATTCGATCAATACGGTCGATTGATATAAAGCTAGATCAATGGCGCGCACGATTTGTACGATGCAGCAGGGATTTGAAGGCTGGCTGGCCCTGTGATTAAAGGCTGCCGGCTGAGATTATGTCGATGCTGATGTGGCTTTCTATTTCTAGGAAGCCACATTACATCAGGAAATTTCTGGACGAGCTTCCCGCGCCATCAGTTGCCCAATCGCATGCTGAGGCGGAGCGCCGTCGAATAACACGTTTGCAACTGCGTCGACGATTGGCATCTCGATTTGATGCGCGCGAGCGACTTGCCGCACGGCCTGCACGCAGAGCACCCCTTCGGCGACATGACCGAGTTCATTGATGACAGACTGCAGCGATTTGCCGGCTGCCAATCCCAGGCCAACCCGGCGGTTACGCGACAAGTCTCCGGTACAGGTCAGAATCAGGTCACCCACGCCGGTGAGTCCCATAAAGGTCTCGGTGCGTCCGCCAAGGGCCACGCCCAAACGCGAAATCTCGGCCAAGCCGCGGGTGATGAGTGCTGCGCGAGCGTTCATACCCAAACCTAATCCGTCAGCAATGCCGGTCGCAATGGCCAGCACATTTTTTACCGCACCGCCGACCTCAACGCCAATCAAATCCTCACTCGCATAGACCCGAATGGCACCACCATGCACCGCGGAGACAACCTGATTACGCAGTGCCGCGCTAGTCGAACCGATGGTCAACGCACACGGCAAACCACGCGCGACTTCCTGCGCAAAAGAGGGGCCTGATAGCGCACCGCATGGTACGCCGTCGCCCAACACTTGCTCAACGATCTGGTGCGGCAAAAATGCACTGCTTTCTTCGAAGCCTTTGCAAAGCCACACGAGATTGGGCACGGGGTGGGGCTTCAAGCTTGTCAATACCGGTCGCAAACCGGACACCGACGTCGCCAAAATGAGCAAACCGTTTGCTGCGTGTGCAACAGCTTGGGGGAAATCTGAGGTAAGGGCGAGAGATGCCGGCAACGTGAAGCCGGGTAGGTGAGTAGAATTTTCGCGCTCTGCATCGGCTCGGGCAATTGCCTCTGCATCCCGACCCCAGAGCAAAACAGCATGCCGCTTTGCCAGCACGATCGCCAATGCGGTACCCCAGGCACCGGCGCCAAGTAGGGTGATATTCATGCAAACAAAAATGGATCAGGCATCCAATCCATCGCAAACTTATTCACCCCACACCTCGGAAGCTTTGACGAATCCGCTTTCGCCATCGCGATGCCGCACCTTGATCCAGCCCGACGCAATCGGCTCAGCTAATTCAAGCAAGATACCCTTGGGTGCGGTAAAAATCACGGCAGCACGCTCGTCGGCGGTCGCACGGATCGCGGCCATCGGCACCTCAACAACCAGACTGCGACGGGCGATTAAATAACGTGATTCGATCCAGCTGAGATCGCCGGTGGCATCACGCACCCTTGACCATTCGCCATTGACCAGCACGATTTCGACGGGCATGCCAGGTGGCGCAATAAACAACTTAGCCGCTTTTTGTCCGGGCGCATCGAACATCACCGCCGCCACAGTGCCGACGGACTTGAATTCAATCGCGAGCGCAGCCGGCGCAATCAGCAAGGCCAGCAAACCCAGGGCGAACCGATGCGACGCAAACATAGGAAACCTTAGTGCGGCGCCGATGCTGCATTGGCCTGCTGCGCAAGCGCCTGTTGCCGCTGCTGGTAAAAGACATCGAAATTGATTTCACTCAGATGCACCGGCGGAAAACCAGCGCGACTAACGACATCGGCGATATTGGCACGCAGGTAGGGATAGAGGATATTGGGGCAAGTTATGCCAAGTACCGGATTGAGCTGGCCCTCCGGGATATTGCGCGCCTCAAAAATTCCTGCCTGTTTGCCCTCAATCAGAAACGCAATTTTGTCCTTGATCTTGGCCGTCACGGTAACGGTAACGCTAGCCTCGAAAATACCCTCAGCAAGCGCCTCATTGGCAATATCAATCGACACTTCGATCGATGGGCCTTCGTCTTCCAGAAAAATTGCTGGCGAATTAGGCTGCTCCAGCGACATATCTTTCAGGTAAATCCGCTGAATGTTAAAGCTGGGCTGCAAGTTCTGGTCTGACATGGCGTACTTTCAAAAATAGATAAAAAGAAAAGGCAGAGAGTGATGCGCTCAACTGCCCTGCAACAAAGGAACGAGCTTGCCTTCTTTGTCCAGCGCCGACAGATCGTCAAAGCCGCCTACATGCGTCTCACCGATATAAATCTGCGGGACCGTACGTCGACCGGTTTTTTCCATCATCAGCGTTCGCTGGGCCGGCTCAAGATCAATGCGGATTTTTTCAATCTCATCGACCCCTTTTGATTTGAGCAGCCGCTCGGCCATCGTGCAATACGGGCATACGCCTGAGCTGTACATCACAACACGTGCACTCATTATTCGCTCCCAATTACTTTGCTGTTGGCAGTCCCTGCGACTGCCAATCGGTAAATCCGCCTTCAAGGCTGTAGACATCGGCAAAGCCGGCGCCATTGAGCTGCGCCGCCCCCTTTGCTGACTGAACACCGCTGGTACAGACAACGAGCACCGGATAGGCTTTATCCAGTTCGCCAAGCCGTCCTGCGAGCTCTTTCAACGGCATATTTTTGGCAGAACGCAAATGGCCCGCTGCAAACTCTTCCGGTGTGCGTACATCCACCACCTGGACTTTACCTTTGTTGAGCAGCTGCGTGGCCTGCAAAGTCGAAACGGCAAATTTGCTGCGACTGAGCGCAGGCCATGCCAGCGCGCCGCCGGAGAGCAAGACCAGCAGGATCAGCCAAATATTATCAATGAAGAATTTCACAGGGGTCCGTTCGTTTGAATCAAGCGTGCCATTATAAAATAGAAGCGTTCAACCAATCCAAGCATCATTTTTTCTTTCTCGCGCAGGATATTCAACCAACATGTACAAACTCGTATTGATGCGCCACGGCGAATCCATCTGGAACCTCGAAAACCGCTTCACCGGCTGGACCGATGTTGACTTGACCGAAAAAGGCATCGCTGAGGCACGCCATGCCGGCACCCTGCTGACCAACGCCGGCTTCAGTTTTGATCTGACCTACACGTCGGTACTCAAACGTGCCATTCGCACGCTGTGGCTAACCCTAGACGAAATGGACCTGATGTGGTTGCCCATGGTGCATAGCTGGCGCCTCAATGAACGACACTACGGCGCCCTGCAAGGCCTCAATAAAGCAGAGACTGCAGCCCAGTATGGCGACGAGCAAGTACTCATCTGGCGGCGCAGCTTTGATATTACCCCTAACGCACTCACGCCAGATGATCCGCGCGCATCATTCAATGACCCACGCTATGCGCGACTCAAGCGCGAAGAAATTCCGCTGACCGAGTGCCTGAAAGACACGGTGGCAAGAGTCATGCCGATCTGGGACGAGTCGATTGCGCCGGCCATCCGCTCTGGCAAACGCATTCTGATTTCAGCGCATGGCAACAGCCTGCGCGCGCTGATCAAAATGCTCGATGGCGTCAGCGATACCGATATCGTCGGCGTCAGCATCCCGAACGGCCAGCCCTTGATATACGAACTCGATGCAAATTTAAAGCCCCTGCGCAGCTATTACCTCGGCGATGCGGCGGCGATTGAAGCCGCACTCAAAGCCGTTGCCAGTCAGGGTAAGGCCAAGTAAAGACCCCGATGCCATTTGCTCCTCGTGTCACCCGCTGGACAATTCTTATCGCGCTGCTGGCTTTGCCGCTTTTTGCCCAGGCCGAGTTAAGCGCCAAGGTCAGTGAACGCACCCGCCAAAAACAGGCTGCTGAACAAGAGCGCGCCGAACTCGGTAAAAAACTCGATGCGTTGAAAGAAGAGATATTCAAAACCGAAAAAGCACGCGGCCACGCCGCTGATGCGCTGGCGGTATCAGAAGCAGCAATCTCGACATCCAACCGGGCACTGCGCGAGCTCACCATTGAGCAAGCGCAGACCAAAGCGCGACTACTATCACTCTCAGCCTCGCAGGAAGAGCTGGAAGCAGCAGTCAGCAGGCAGCGCGCGCAGCTAGAAAAAATCCTGCGTGGGCAGCACCTTGCCGGTCATGACGACCGGATTCGGCTTCTGCTTTCAGGGGATAATCCCAACCGAATGAGTCGCGAGCTTCGCTATCTTGGCTATGTATCGGCCGCGCAAACCAACGTCATCGAAGCGCTACAAGCCAATCTGGCCGCCATCGAAGCCAACAAAATCGAAGCCGAGGAAGTCCGTCTGTCGCTCGAAGAAATCGCCCAAGAGCAGCGCGAGCAAAAGGCGCTGCTGGAACAAGAAAAAGCCAAACACAAAACCTTGGTCAGCCAGCTCTCCAGCAAACTTGGCGCGCAACGCAAGGAAGCCGGCAACCTCGCCCGCGACGAAGAGAGACTGGCGTCGCTGGTCGAGCGACTGGCGATCGTGATCGCACAGCAGCGCAAGGCCGACGAAGCGGCTGAAGCAAAAAAACGGGCACGAGAAGCGAAGGAAGTCGCCAGCGCGCGCGAACGGGAAGCGAGTAAATTGCGCGAAAAGCCGACAGAAAAACCTGCCCCGGCTGAACGCACCAGCAAGCCGCCGGTCAAAGAGGTGCCGCGTTCCGCCTCCGAGGCCTCCGACAAACCCGCAACTCAGGCCGGCGAAACCCAATTTGGTAGTTTGCGCGGCAAGCTGCAGATGCCGATCAAAGGTGAGCTATTTGCCAGTTTCGGCGCACGCCGCGCCGACGGCCCCAGCTGGAAGGGTCTGTTCATCAAAGCGCCCGAAGGCGCCGAAGTCCGGGCGGCGGCGGCGGGCGAGGTGCTCTTTGCCGATTGGATGCGTGGCTTTGGCAACCTCCTGATCGTTGACCATGGCGGGCAGTACATGACTATTTATGGCAACAATCAGTCGGTACTCAAACGCCCCGGCGACAAAGTCAAAGCAGGCGATATTATCGCGGCCGCAGGCAACAGCGGCGGCAATGAGCATTCGGGTTTATACTTCGAGTTGCGTTACCAGGGACGGGCGCTTGACCCGCTGGCATGGATAAACAGGTGAGACATGAGTAGCAAACTAAAAAACTTCAGCTTAATCGGTTTGGGCCTGGTCGCCGGCATAGCCGGATCGATGCAGTTTGATGCACTAGCCCAAAAAAATGCGGGAACACCGCTTCCAGTTGAAGAGCTGCGGCAGCTTGCCGATGTCTTTGGCCTAATCAAATCCGATTATGTCGAAGTCGTTGAAGACAAAAAACTGCTGACCGAAGCAATCTCCGGCATGGTGGCGTCGCTGGATCCGCATTCTGCTTATCTGGATAAAAAAGCCTTCAAGGAGCTGCGTGAAGGCACCCAAGGCAAATTTGTCGGTCTCGGCATTGAAGTCGGCATGGAAGACGGTTACGTCAAAGTCATCTCGCCTATCGAAGATTCCCCCGCCTACAAAGCCGGCCTCAAAGCAGGCGACCTGATCACCCGCCTCGACAGCACCCCGGTCAAGGGCATGACCCTTGACGAGGCTGTCAAGCGCATGCGCGGCGAACCGAATACCAAAATCACCCTCACGGTCGCCCGTAAGGACGAAGATAAGCCGCTGCTGATTGCTATCACGCGCCAGGAAATCCGGGTGCAAAGCGTCAAGGGCAAGATTGTCGAACCTGGCTACGGCTGGGTGCGCGTCTCGCAATTTCAGGAGCCGACCGTCGAAGATCTGGCCAAAAAAATTGCCGCGCTCTACGCCCAAGAGCCCAATATGAAAGGCCTTGTGCTCGACCTGCGCAATGATCCGGGCGGCGTGCTGCCCGGCGCGATCGGCGTATCGGCTGCCTTCCTGCCCAAAGACGTCACGATCGTATCGACCAATGGCCAGCTGCCGGACTCCAAAGCAAACTATCTTGCCCGTCGCGATTTTTATTCGACCCGCGCCGGCAGTGATCCGCTGGCCCGACTGCCTGAGCAAGTCAAAAAAGTAAAGCTGGTGGTTCTGGTTAATTCCGGATCGGCCTCGGCCTCTGAGATCGTCGCCGGCGCACTACAGGATTACAAGCGCGCCGCAATCATGGGCACTCAGACTTTCGGCAAAGGTTCGGTGCAGACCATCCGTCAGATCTCCTCCGACACCGCTGTCAAACTGACCACTGCACGTTACTACACGCCGCTTGGGCGTTCGATTCAGGCGCGCGGCATTGTGCCTGACTTGCTGGTGGACGAGTACGCCGACGGTGATGGCTTAAACGGCATGCGCGTGCGCGAAGCCGATTTGCAAAAGCATCTGTCTAACGATCGCGATAAAGAATCCGAGGCAAATGTTGTCGATGAGCTCGAAGAACAAAAGCGGATCGCTGCGATGGAAAAAAAGCGCAAGCCACTTGAGTTCGGCAGCAAAGAAGACTTCCAGTTGGCTCAGGCACTCAACCACCTGCGCGGACAGCCGGTGCAGTTATCGAAATCGGCTAAAGTCGAAAACAAGAAAGAGCCCACCATCAATAACCCCGATGGCAACGGCGAGAAGAAATAACTCCTGCCACCACCCGCTGCTTCACATTACGCTGAAGCAGCGGTAGTTTTTACCCCTCCCCATGAATGACCACCAGCTGCTGCGCTACTCGCGCCACATCCTGCTCGACGATATTGGCATCGAAGGTCAGGAAAAGCTGTTGGCCGCGCACGCGCTCGTCATCGGCGCCGGCGGTCTGGGCTCGCCGGTGGCGCTCTATCTGGCTTCCGCCGGTATCGGCAAGATCTCCTTGGTCGATCACGACACAGTCGACCTGACTAACCTGCAGCGCCAGATTCTGCACACCACCAGCCGCGTCGGTCAGCCTAAAGTCGTCTCCGGCAAAGCAGCGTTAGCGGAGGTCAATCCGGACATTGAAGTCGTCGCCCTTTGCGAACGTGCTGACGCCGCGCGCCTGGCACAATTGGTCGCCAGCGCTGACGTGGTACTTGATTGCACAGATAATTTTGTCACCCGTCACGCGATCAATCACGCCTGCGTCCATGCCCGCGTGCCCCTGGTATCGGGCGCGGCGATCCGAATGGATGGTCAGATTGCTGTTTTTGATCCGCGCAGTATCGATGCGCCCTGTTATGCGTGCTTATTCCCGCCTGACCAGCAATTTGAGGAGATCAATAACCCAATCAGCTGATTTGATTACATCTA
>CAMBFZ010000037.1 GCA_945866125.1 Bordetella parapertussis | reverse complement strand
TGCGCCGTTTTTTTTTCGACGTTTTTGATCCTGTAATCTGCACCGGCTTTCAGCAACAGTCGTGCAGAAAAAAAACGGCCTTCCTTGGCTGCGTGAATGAGAGCGGTTTCGCCAGCATTATTGCGGGCATCGATTGCGCTGCCATTCGTTTGCTTGAGAATTAGCCTCACCATTTTTGGACACCCTATCGCCGCCGCAATCGCGAGCGCTTGATCCCCGTCTGAATCCGTGTCGCTCAGTTTTGCACCGGCGTCAATTAAACAAGCCACTGCGCTGAATTTTCTGGAAAAAATCGCATGAAACAGAGCATTATTGCCAGCATCATCCCTGGTACCCAATTCGGCACCATGATTGAGAAGCAGTTGAATCATTTTTTTCGAGCCGCGAATGGCTGCTGTGGTCAGCAGGGTATGTCCACCATTGCCATTGCTACTGCTGTGAATCAAGGCTGGCCGGTGCGCCAGTATTGCTGTAGTTGATGTCATATCAAGGCGGTCTACGCGCGAAAACAGCATAATGCGCATTTGTGCTCTTGCTTCGTTTTCCGTTTGTTTGGCTTGATGCCCCATCGCTTTTTTCTGCGCTTTGAGCAGGTTCAGGTCACGTGGGTCTCCTTCCAGTCGATGCCCAAGGCTCTTGCTGTTCTGATCGTGATGCGTTTTGGGTGCATGCGACACCAGAGGCGCATGCAAGTCGCCACCGAGTACAGTCACGCAGTCGCCCTGTGTTTTGGTCAGATGAATAAAAAGCTGCAGGGGGTCGGCCTCAATTTGTTTTTGTTTGCAGTCAGACAGGTAGGTCAGCATGGTCTCCACGCTGTCATTGAGGTTCTCAGTGAGGACGGATTTGCTGCTCGAATAAATGAAGATGGTGCGTTGCTTCCATTCGGGGCTGCCCGGATTGATTTCCTTTCGCAGATGTCCAGCTTCACACGTTAAGAGATGCCAAGTTTCTCGTCGTTGAGGCGCAGTGTCTGTTCTGCCAATCGCTGTCGTGTTAAGAAAATCGCGCGTTGGTGATACGCCGCCTTGATTTTTCACATGTAAATAATGTTGACCTTTGTGAAAGATGCCATGACCAAAAAATACAATATGACCGTGCTTGTCGAGGCGATCGCTAATGATCTCCTTGATCTCGTTAGGGTCAACACTGATGGTGCCATCGCCATACGCCGAGTTGGTGAGTCCGGATTTTTTGACCAAAAATGTCAGCAGCTTATTATCCGGATCGCCATCACAGGGGCCCGTGACAACAAGGAGATCGTCAAGCGGTGTGGACGCGTTGGTCTTGGAGGATGGGTGGAATGGTGTCATAGCCCCATTTGTGTATCTTTAAGCTCACAAATGTTCCGGGGCTGATGAAAATCTCAATAATTCTGGTTTGAGCGTACAGCTTTATTTAACTGACGGGCACGGTTTGGGCAAAGCCACCACCATGGAAAACCAGAGGTGGTTTGGGGTGGACGGCGCAATGTTCGACTTCACCGACAAAGATCACATGGTCGCCTTCCGGATAGCGGCTGCGATTGTGGCAGGTAAACCAGGCAATGCAGCCGCGCAAAAGCGGCAGGCCAGAGGATGAGAGATCGTATTCGACGCCGGCAAAGCGATCTTCGATCCGGCTGGCAAAGCGCTCAGCGAGGGCCACCTGATCGGCGGCCAGCACATTGATCACGTAGCGGGAAGTCGCGGAAAAGAGCGGCATACTGCGCGCCGTATTGCCCAAACTCCAGAGTACCAGCGGCGGGTTGAGTGATACCGAATTGAATGACGTTGCGGTCATGCCAAAAAAACGACCCTGTTCGTCCTGCGTGGTGATGATGGTGACGCCGGTGGCAAATTGGGACAGGGCAGTGCGGAATGCGCGTTCGTCGATAGCAGGGTGTGGGGGACTCGATGGGGCGTTGGACATAGCGAAGACTCGTGAAATTGCTGCAATTATGCCGAAAAATAAGTTTCTTTGCGGAAGCTTTCTCGTTTTTTACGTAGAATCATGCTCGACTATGCACGACGCCACCTCGTTACTTGCCGCCCTGCAATCCCACGCTAGCCTGCGTGCTGACGCGCTGGCGCATGTGTTACCTGAGCGTGTCATCACTTACCGGCGTCTGTGGTCCCGTATTGAACGCGCATCGGCGCGCTTGCAAGGGCCGTGGCAGGTGCACCCAGGGCAGCGGGTGGCCTACATTGGCCACGGTCATCCGGATGCGATTGTGCTCTATTGCGCCTTGTTGCGCATTGGTGCGTGTTTGCTGCCGCTGGAGGGGTTGCCGGCACCGCAAGCGCAGCAGATCGCGCAGCAAGCTGGGGCAACGCTCGCCATTCATGACGACGCCATCGTGCTATCAGAGATGCCGGCACAGCCCTTGTCGCTCCTATTAGACGACTGGTGCCATTTTGATCCTGTCTTGATGCCGGAAGATCCCGACTTTCCTGGTCTCGTTCTGCCGGTCATGCAAAACGGCGTGCGCGTGCTGCAACCAGGCAGTTTGCGCCAGCTCTCGCAGCTTGCGGTGCCAGCGCGCGATGGTAGCGTGGCGCAGGTCGGCGCGACGATTTTTACGCTGGATACATTAAGCAGAATTATTCTTCCCGCGCTGCTGACGGCGCGGCCCCTGCAGTTTGCTGCGGTGGGCAGTGTGCGACGCTTTGGTTAAGCGTTGCCCCTTTATTTTTTGAAACGGAGTAAGACATGACGACAGAGATTGCCACACTCGGAGGCGGCTGCTTCTGGTGCCTCGACGCGGTTTATCAGATGCTGCACGGCGCGCAGAAAATTGAGTCCGGTTACAGCGGCGGCGGTGTGTTGAATCCGAGTTATGCGCAAATCTGCGAGGGCAACACCGGCCATGCTGAGGTGGTGCGGATTGAATTTGACCCCGCTATCGTTAGCTACCGTGACATTCTCGAAATATTTTTTACCATCCATGATCCGACCACCCTTAACCGCCAGGGTAATGACGTTGGCACACAATATCGCTCGGTGATTTTCACGCATAGCGCGCAGCAAAATGAAACAGCGCGCCAAGTGATGGCCGAGATGGGCAATGTGTGGGATGGAGAAATCGTCACCCAGCTCGCCGATGCGCCGGTGTTTTATAAAGCTGAGGATTATCATCAGGACTACTACCTGCACAACCCGCTGCAATCATATTGCGCGTTTGTGGTGGCCCCTAAGGTTGCCAAATTCCGTCAATTATTCAGCGACAAATTGCGTCGCTAGCGTACTCGGTGGCATGGCACTGCCGATACATGTAGGCGCGTGATTTGCGCAGCGCACCGGCGTGCCGCCCGGCTTTGCCGCAGACGATCTGATTGAGCGAAATCCAATCGTGGGTAAACGCGTGCGCGCAGCCGGCCAGATAAATGCGCCAGATTCGGTAGCGCTTTTCGTCGACCAGTGACCTGATGTGCGATGTATTGCGCTCAAAGTTGTCTGCCCATAGTGCGCAAGTTTGCGCATAATGCCGCCGCATATTTTCTACATCCAGTGCTTCCAGCCCGCCTTCCTGCATCGTTGTCAATACATGACCGATATGCGGTAGCTCACCATGCGGAAACACATATTTTTCAATAAATTCGCCGCCGCCCAAAGGCGCATTGCGATGGTCTGTAAACGTGGTGGTGATGCCGTGGTTCATCGCCAGCCCATCGTCTTTCAGTAGCGCGTTTATTTTTTTAAAATAGAGTGGCAGATTTTTCAGGCCAACATGCTCGAACATGCCCACACTGGTGACGCGATCGAACTGGCCTTCGACATCGCGATAGTCTTGCAGCCTAATCGTGATCAGTTTGCAGAGCCCTGCTGCGGCCACCCGTTCGCGCGCCAGCTTGGCCTGATTTTCAGATAAGGTCACGCCTATGCAATGGGCGCCGAATCGTTGCGCTGCCCGGATCACTAGTGCGCCCCAGCCGCAGCCGATATCGAGTAGTGACTCGCCGGGTTGCAGTCCTATTTTAGTGAGGATGTGGTCAATTTTTTTTAGTTGTGCGGTATCGAGATCTTCATCGCCGTGTTCAAAATAGGCGCAGGAGTAGACCATTCTCTCGTCCAGAAAACTTTGATAAAACGCATTGGAGACATCGTAGTGATAGCGGATTGCTGCCGCGTCTTTTTTGCGGGTGTGCGTAAAGGGTCGCAGGATTTGTCCGAGTGTGCGGGCAGGTGATAGGCTGCGCGCTGCCAGCGCATGGGCCACATCAATGACGGCCTGCAGCCGGCCGTCGACGTCAAATTTGCCTTCAACGTAAGCTTGCCCAAGATTGGCCAGAGAGGGTCGCAGCAGATAACTCAGCGCCGACACATGTGGCACCCTGATCGTGACTTGGGTGTGCTGGCCGAAGTCAACATGTGTGCCGTTCCAAAGCTCCAGACGCAGCGGCAAATTCGCTTGTGCCTGCATAGTCTCGACCCAGCGCGACAGTCTTTTTTCCCAGAACATGGTGCCTCCGTGCGCAGACTATGCAGTAAGCGACGCAGGCCCATGTTGATCAGCCGCTAACGGCGTGTTGATTTGATCGCGCCCATCTAAGGCTGCAGACGTTCTCGGGTCCAGTCGCCGTGCGCACTGCGCGTATAGACTAGTCGGTCATGCAAACGTGAGCTGCGGCCCTGCCAAAATTCGATCCAATCCGGTGTGAGCCGATAGCCTCCCCAGTGCGCAGGGCGCGGCGGGGTATCACCAAACGCAGCGACGGCATCGTCAAATTTTTTTTCGAGCAGTGCGCGACTGGCAATCGGCTGGCTCTGATCAGAAGCAATTGCACCGAGTCGGCTTTTGAGCGGCCGGATATTGAAATAGGCATCACTCTCAGCAGCGGGTACGCGCGCAACGCGGCCTTCGATGCGCACCTGTCGTTCGAGTTCGACCCAAAAAAAAGTCAACGCTGCATACGGCTGCTGCAGCAAATCCTGCGCCTTGCGGCTGGCGTAATTGGTGTACCAGGTAAAGCCATTGGCGTCGGCATCCTTGAGTAGCAAAATGCGGGAGGATGGCCGACCATTAGCGCCAACGGTAGCCACACTCATAGCATTGGGTTCAGGTACTTGCGCGGCCAATGCCGCATCAAACCACGCTCTAAATTGGAGTAGCGGATCCGGATCGACCGCATCTTCCGAGAGGGTGGATTGACTGTAATCCCGCCGTAAATCAGCAATCGACATCGTGACTATTCCTTGTTGTTTGATTAATCATGCACAAATTGAGACTGCGCCTTTTTAGCCGCGATCGGGACGCCGCAAGCAATCAGCAGCCCTAGCCCCCAGAATACGGCAAATGCTCCAAGCGCCGCGCCGGCAGCACCAAAGATCAGTGGCAAGCTCACCGCGCTGGCGTTGCCGATGGTGGCGCGAATACCAATCGCTTCCGCGCCACGTCCGGGCGGCGCGTACTGATGCAACAAGGCCAGCACGTTAGGCTGTCCCGTGCCCAGTGCCAGCCCGAGGCCGGCTGCCGTAGCCGCCATCGTGAGCGGATGCTGCATAAACGGTAGTAGCGCGTAGCATAACGTGGCCGTGGTCAGTGCCGCCGTCAGCACTTGCCATTCGTGGTAGCGCCGGGTAATGGCTGGCATGGCGAGGCGAATCGTAAAGGTTGCTGCCGAAAAGCTCGCCAGTATCATGCCGATGGTTGAAGCAGAAAACCCTAGCTGCGAGCCACGTATGGGCGTGACAAAAGTAAACAGATCCCAGGCCGCTGCCAGCAGGATGCCAACGATATACACCCGGCGCAATTCGCGATCCCGCAATAAGGTCAGCGGGCCACCTGTTTGCGGTGCGCGCGCGCCCTGATGCAGCGGAATATTTTTTAAAGCGCCACCGGCAGCCAGACTAAAGGCCAGGAGCGTAAAGCCGCCGCAGATCCAGTAGGCCACGGTGTAATGCGCATGGTCGATGGCAAAGCCGGCAATCAGCGGGCCAATAAAAGAGGAAATAGAGAAGCCCAAAGACAGCCTGCCGAAACTTGCAGCACGTTGATCTGGTGGCGCCATTGCGCCCACCGCGTGCTGGGTACCGATAAAAATCGCCATGAAACCGGTGCCGATCAGTACGGCCGACAAATACAAGATAGCCAGCCCCTGAACCAGTGCGGCGGCGATCACGCCACTGGCGGCCAGCAGACAGCCGACCATCAAAGGCTTGCGCACGCCGATGCGGTCGATCATGCGCCCCATTGGCACCGCCAGAATCATTGGCAGTAAAGCAAAAAGCGCAATCAGCGTGCCGACGGTGAATTCGGACGCATGCAGCGAGAGCGCATAGAGCGCCGTTGTCACACGTGCCGCACCGAGCGCGACATGCGCTGTAACGGCTACAGCAATGAGTTGGAATAAAGGAGAGAGGCGGGACACGGACAGGCGGCTAGACTATTTTTTTATGAGTAAAACCCAGTGTAGAGCAATTGGTCTCTTACTGTCCGTTAAAATGGCGGCATGAATGCTTCCTTACTGTCATTTCCTCAAGCCGGTGATATCGAGCCTGATATGGATCGTCGCTTTGGGGGTATTGCGCGCCTCTATGGCGATGCGGCGCTGGCGCGTTTTCAGCGTGCGCATATTTGTGTGATCGGTGTCGGCGGCGTCGGTTCCTGGGCCGTGGAAGCCTTGGCCCGCAGCGCCATTGGTCAGCTCACCCTGATTGACCTCGACAACCTGGCCGAGTCAAATATCAATCGCCAGATTCATGCGCTCTCGAGCACGCTCGGTCAGGCCAAAGTCAGCGCCTTGGCGCAACGTATTGCGCTGATCAACCCCACCTGTCGGGTCACCGAAATAGAAGACTTTATCGATGCCGACAATATCGCCGCGATGCTGCCGGCTGGCCATTTTGATTATGTCATTGATGCCATCGACAACGTCCGTGCCAAGACGGCGCTGATTGCTTATTGCCGCGCGCAGCAGATACGCTTGCTCACCATTGGCAGCGCCGGCGGGCAGATCGATCCCACGCGTATTGCAGTCTGTGATTTGTCGCGTACGGAGCAAGAGCCGCTGTTGGCCAAGGTCCGCAAACGCTTGCGTGCGTTGCATGGCTTTCCGCGCGGGAGCAAAAACAAATTCGGCATTGACGCTGTGTATTCCACCGAGCCGCTGCGCTTTCCTGAACTGTGCAAGACAGATGATGATGGCGACGCCAATTCAGATAGTGCCGCCGGTATCACTGGTCTCAATTGTGCCGGCTTTGGTTCAGCGGTGGTGGTCACTGCGAGTTTTGGTTTGGTCGCTGCTGGTCATGTATTGCAAAAATTGGCAGCAGAAGCAGACCAAGACCAAGATCAGATTGCGGCCAACGCTCGCGCGGCCAGCGGCGTATAAACCGGCCCGGCTGCTGTATTTGCTGAAGACAGCAGCGCGAGTTTATTAACCTGCCAGATCACCGGATTAGCGAGCAGCGTGTCCGGCTCTGCCGCAGCACGTGCTAAGGTCACATGCGGTGTGAACTGCGCAGGGGGTGTCAAACCTACTGACAGCGCAGCCAAGTTTTTCCACAAGCCCTGCTGCATCGACATCAAGGCCGCCGGTGGTGTGGACGGGCCCGCCCATGCAATGCGTGGTTTGCTGAAATAACCCAAACGGTCAATCGTTAATTGCAGTGCCGGCAGCGCTAGAGTGTCAAGCGCCGCCTCGAGTGATGGCAGCAGACTGCGCGGCTGATCACCCAAGAACGCCATCGTCAGATGCAGATTGTCTGCCGGCACTCGACGCCCGCTTATGTGCTGCTGTTGCTTCGCTAGCTGCTCTCGCACGGCAGGGTCAGGCCAGAGCGCAAAAAACAATCGCAACGTGTCCACCGAGATCCTCAGAGTTTGACTTGGCGCAGTCGCAGTGCGTTGGCAATCACCGACACCGATGACAAACTCATTGCCGCGCTGGCAATCATCGGTGAGAGCAAAATTCCTAGCCACGGATACAAGATACCTGCAGCAATCGGCACGCCCACAAAGTTGTACACAAACGCAAAAAATAAGTTTTGTCGAATATTGTTCATCGTCATGCGCGACAGCGTGCGTGCTTTTGCAATGCCGCGCAAATCTCCTTTGACCAGCACAATGCGCGCACTGTTCATCGCAATATCGGTCCCGGTGCCCATCGCGATGCCGACACTTGCTTCGGTCAATGCCGGCGCATCATTAATCCCATCCCCTGCCATCGCAACGATGTGACCCTGTTGCTGCAATTGCTGCACGTGACGATATTTATCTTCGGGCAGCACGCCTGCATGCACGGTATCAATACCGAGTTGCTTTGCCACCGCTGCCGCCGTGGTCGCATTGTCACCAGTGAGCATCACAATTTTTATACCGTCGGCATGCAGCAAGCGGATGGCTTCAGCGCTATCAGCCTTGATCGGATCGGCCACGCTGATCAAGCCCACAAGTCGCGTGCCGATCGCCACGAACATCACAGTCTGTCCCAGTACACGTAATTCTTCTGCCTGCGGTTGTAAAACAGCGGTGTCGATGCCGGTCTCTTGCAGCAGCAAGGCATTGCCCAACAAGACCACTTCCCCATCCATCTCGCCGCGCACGCCTTTGCCCGTGACCGCCGCAAACTTGTCCACCGCCGGCAGCGACAAACCCTGCGCGCGTACGTGCGCGAGAATCGCTTGCGCCAACGGGTGCTCACTCATTTTTTCCAGTGATGCGGCCAGCACCAGCACATCGGCGCGCGCAAAACCTTCGGCAGCAATAATCGTTTGCACCTTGGGTTTGCCTTCGGTCAGCGTGCCAGTTTTGTCGACAACAAGCGTGTCGACTTTTTCCATCAGCTCCAGACCCTCGGCGTCTTTAATCAGCACGCCTTCGCGGGCACCACGACCAATCCCCACCATGATCGAAATTGGCGTGGCCAAGCCGAGCGCGCAGGGGCAGGCAATAATCAGCACCGAGACCGCGGCGACCATGCCATTGGCCATGCCTGGTGCCGGACCAAACAGCGACCAGATCGCAAAGGCAAGTACTGCCACCGCAATCACCGCGGGCACAAACCAGCCCGCCACACGGTCAGCGAGTTTTTGTATCGGCGCACGCGAGCGGCCAGCCTGATTAACCAATTGCACGATCTGCGACAAGAGCGTATCGGCGCCAATTTTTTCGGCACGCAAAATAAACGCGCCATGCTGGTTGACCGTGCCTGCCACCGCTTTGCTACCGGGCTGAAGCGACACCGGCATCGGTTCGCCGGTCAGCATCGACGCGTCCACCGTGGAATGACCCTCGACGACCACGCCATCGACCGGAATATTGGCGCCCGGTTTGACCCGCAAGCGCTCGCCAATATGCACCTGATCGAGTGGGATCTCTTGTTCACTGCCATCGTTTTGTATGCGCCAGGCTGTTGCCGGCGCCAGTGCCAGCAAAGACCGCACTGCCGCATTGGTGCGCGAGCGGGCACGCAACTCAAGTACCTGACCGACTAACACCAGCGTGACGATCACGGCAGAGGCTTCAAAGTACAGCGGCGCCATCCCATCCATTTTGAAGGCGACCGGCAGCAGGTCTGGAAACAGCAAGCCCACCATGCTCAGCAGCCACGCCGCCATCACGCCGATGCCGATCAGGCTAAACATATTCAGCTGACGGGTTTGAAAGGAATGCACAGCACGCTGCAAAAACGGCAGACCAAACCACAGCACCACCGGGGTCGCTAGCAGTGCCTGCAACCAACCATTGGTCTGATGTCCCAGCCAGTGGCCGACAGGCAGGCCGATCATGTCGCCCATGGCCAGCAGCAGCAGGGGCAGCGACAACACAAGACTCATCCAAAAACGCCGGCTCATGTCGTCCAGCTCGGTCGTGTCTTCGGTGGCTGAGGCATGCAATGGCTCGAGCGCCATTCCGCACTTGGGGCAGCTGCCGGGGCCGGTTTGTTTGACTTCGGGGTCCATCGGGCAGGTGTAGATCGCTTCGCGTTCAGCGGCCGACACGGGCCGCTTGACCGGCGCCAGGTAGCGCAGTGGGTCGGCCTTAAATTTGCTCACGCAGCCGCTGCTGCAAAAGTAATACGTCACGCCCGCATGGTGGGCGGATTTTTCCGGATTAGCGGCAGCTTTCATGCCGCAGACTGGGTCGGTAAAGGGCTTGTCTTCGGGTGGTGGAGCGGCCGGTGCGGCTTTCGGCGCAGGCCGGCGGAGTTCTTGGGATTTCATCGGGACATCCTGAAGGAAAAATGGGGGCAGCTGAATCGTCCGGCCACAGGACTAATGCTGTGTGCGCGATAGGCTCAAGTGTGACGCTTAAATCGAATTTGGGCTGAAATTTCTTCAGGGAAATTGTTTATTTACAAAAAATGCGGGAAGGGAGTTAGTGGGCACTTCCCATTTATCCCTTGTGAAATTTATTTTTGTTATCAAAAAACGACAACGACTAGTGCATTTGTACTATTTCGATTGATTGTCAGTCTGTCTACACTTCAATCAATGGCAAAGAAACAACAACTTGTCAGAGATGCAAATAAATTCACTTATCTTACTTGGGGTGCACACATGAAATATCTAACCAAAAAAGTACAGGATTTTCTCTTGGATGAGCAGGGCGCGACGGCCGTCGAGTACGGAATGATGGTCGCACTAATTGCGGCGGTGATTGTTGCCGCAGTCGTCATTCTAGGCGGAAAGATTAACACGGCTTTTACCGCGATCAATAACGCACTTCCTTAATCCAGTACCGTGATGTGCTCCCGGGCAACGTCAAGCCCGGGGGTGCCGCGTTCCACCAAGCGTCGCATTTTGGATTGAATTATTCCGGGAGTTATTGATGCTGCTTTTCTCTCATGCTGCTATTTCACACACGGCGACTCTGGGTCTGATCGTCACGGTACTTGTCGCTGCCTGGCATGACTGGTTTAGCTGGCGCATTCCCAATCGTCTGTTGGCAGCAAGTGCTGCAGCAGCATTGATGCTCGTGCTCTTTGCGCCGGGCGCAATTGGTCTGGCTGCCAGTGTGCAGGGTGCGCTGACAGGCTTCCTCATTTTTCTCCCGCTATATATGTTGGGCGGCATGGCCGCCGGTGATGTGAAGTTGTTAGCGACCCTGGGCTTATTTGCTGGACCGATGCTGACGGTGGATATCGCGGTCTACAGTTTTTTTGCGGGCGGTGTCTGGGCAATCTTGTTCCTGCTTGCGCAAACCGATACCGGCATGCTGCTAGGTCTGAAACTGAAATCGCTCGCCGGCGAGCGCATCGCGCACTATCTCACGCAGCCTGCACCGCCACCTAATCTAAAAATAGCCCAGTCCAAGGGCGTCATTCCCTACGGCGTCGTGATCGCCTGCGGCACGCTGGCCGCGCTTACGCTGGTCCCGCTTTAAAACACCGGATGCAGTTTGCACATTCTCAAGCAGTGATCGAAGTCAGCCCGCTGTTGGCCCCGATCTTTCCCAAGTCGTTGATGGAGGCAAAATGAAAAATACAAGAACCTGGCTGGTGTTGATTGTGGCTGTACTCTCCGGGCTTGTTGCCGTCGTGCTGGCATCGCGTTGGCTAACCCAGCAATCCAGCCAGGGTATTGCGCGCATCGCTGTGGCCAATACCGATATCAGCCTGGGACAACGCATTAGCCCTGAGCTGATCAAATTAGTTGACTGGCCGGCAGGTAGCACACCGCCGGGCTCGTTTAATGAGCTCGTCAAGCTCGAAGGCCGGGTGCTGAAAACTAGTCTGCTGCGCGGCGAGCCTGTGCTCGACGCCAAGCTCGCGCCGGTCGGCACCACCGGTGGTTTGTCTGCCGTCATCGCCGAGGGTAGTCGTGCCATCACCGTGCGTGTCAATGACGTCATCGGCGTAGCGGGCTTCGCCTTGCCGGGAAATTATGTCGACATCATCGTCAACACGCAAAAAGACGGCGACCGGACCAGCAACAAAGACCAAAATATTTCAAAGATTGTGCTGGAGCGTATTTTGGTGCTGGCGGTCGCGCAAGAAGTTGGCCGCGATGAAACCAAGCCCCGCGTGGTCAATGCCGTCACCCTTGAAGTCACCCCCGAGCAAGCCGAAAAACTCGACCTCGCACGCAGCGTCGGCACCCTGTCGCTGGCTTTGCGTAATCAAATTGATCCGCAACCCGGCACCACCGTAGGCGCGACCAAAGCCTCACTGCTCAGTGACAAATTACCGGTCCAGCTAGCACAGGCCAGCGCGTCACCCGTGAAACCGGTGCAACGACGCAAGCGCAGCGTGCCGATGGCTGCGCCGGTGCAGCCGGTGGCATCCCCGGCACCCGCTGCGCCCGTCATTGCTGTTGCGCCGCCGCCGGTTACCGAGCCCGTTGCGCCACCAGTGCAAGTCGCCGCGCCGGTGACCAATCTGTCTTGTGTTGGCGTCATCAATGGCCTGCGTAATTCGCAGGAGTGCTACTGAGCCGCGTCCGAGCTGACAAGCCTGTGCAGACATCACAACAAAAAAATCCTAACCGCAAGGACACCAAGATGAAAAAAACACCGTACCCCAGAACCTGCCAGACGCTTGCCGCCCTGTGTCTGCTTGCCGGTAGCGCGGCACTCGCGCAAAGCGAGCCCGGCTCAGGCACGGTCGAGCGCGCCACACGCCCTAATCCCGGCAATATCGGACAGGCCCAAGTGGCCAATTTACCCGCGCTCAATTGCAACGGCGAATCAGTCGCGCCCGGCAAGATCACGCTGCCGATCGGTAAATCCACCTTGCTGCGTTTGCCAGAGCCAGTGACAAACCGCACGCTCGGCAATCCGGCTGTCGCGCAAGCGATGCTCGTTGCTCCCGAGACTTTGTACTTGCTGGGTATCGAAGTCGGCACCACCAACATGATTTTGCAAGGCAAGAGCGGACAATGCAGCGCCATTGATATTACGGTGAACATGGACCCGTCGGCTTTGCTGGCCAGCTATAAAGAATTGATGCCCGAAGAAACCGACTTGCGTGTCACCGCAGCGGCCGACAGTCTGGTCTTGAGCGGCACCGTCAGTGACGCTATTGCCGTCGCGCGTGCGTTTGATCTAGCGGTTGCCTTCGTCCGCCGTCCCGCGCTCATGAGCAACGCCGCGCAGCAGGAAGGGATGGCCACATCAGGCGGCAGTACGCAACAACCAAACCTTGCCAACAATCCGGCGCTGCAGCAGGCACGCATCATTAATTTACTCACCGTCGGTGCCGCGCAGCAGGTCATGCTCGAAGTCAAAATCGCCGAAGTATCAAAAACCCTGCTCGATAAACTCGGCGCAAGTGTCGGCGGTAGCCCGACTAGCGGCGGCTGGACTTACGGCATTTTGTCGAGTTTTTTAGCCGGTAACGTCGGCGGCAGTTTGAGCGCGACCTTGGGAAGCGGGTCGGGTGTCAAAATCGATGCCGAGAAAAAAGACAGCTTGATTAAAATTTTGGCCGAACCGAATGTAATGGCCATCAGCGGTCAGGAGGGCAGCTTTCTCGCCGGCGGAAAAATCCTGATCCCGGTCGCCCAAGATACGATCAGCGGGTCCAATCGCATCACGCTGGAAGAAAAAGAATTCGGCGTTGGATTGAAATTTACGCCGACTGTGTTAGCTGGCGGTCGCATCAACTTGCGGGTGGCACCCGAAGTCTCTGAGCTCTCGCGCGAAGGGGTAGGAATCGGTGCCGCAGGTACAGTCAATCGCGCCATTCTGCCCTTGATCACCACCCGTCGTGCGTCGACCACAGTGCAGCTGATTGACGGACAGAGCTTCGCCATCAGTGGCCTCATCAAAAATAACACGACTGCCAACATCAAGGCCTTTCCGGTACTGGGTGAAATCCCCGTCATTGGCGCACTGTTTCGCAGCACGGATTTTCAGCAGGATCGCACCGAGCTCTTGTTCATCGTCACACCGCGATTGGTCAAGCCGCTGCCGGCGGCCTACCGCCTACCGACAGACGGCGTGAAAGAGCCGACTCGTCGCGAGCTTTTTCTGGATGGTCAGCTCGAAGGCGGCAAAGCGAGCCGCAGCACCCCGCCATCGCCCACCGCCGCGCAAGACAGCAACAGCGGTTTTGAATTCAAATAAGGGAGCCAGCATGACACCAACATTTATTCCATCCTACGGCCCACTCTTTGCCAAAAGTCTGGCCAGCCTCAGCTTGTTATTGCTTGCAGCTTGTGCACCCAACACCCCGCAATGGGACAGCCAGTTCGGCGAATCGGTGCGACTCGCCGCCTCGCAGCAAACGCTCAATCCCGATGCTAGTAGCAATCCCGATCCTGTGAAAGGCATCGATGGCCGTGCCGCGCGCGAGGCGATCGGTCGCTATCAGAGTTCATTCAAAGAGCCGCCGCCTGCTGCGAATAGTTTCACCATCGGCGTTGGCCGTTAATTTGAATCGTCATCGCGGAGAACGTATGCGTATGCCTCGTCGACCTAACAGACGGCAGCAACAGGGTGCCGTCGCTATTTTGATTGCCTTATCGATGACCGTGATGATCGGCTTTGTCGGGCTGGCACTGGATCTCGGTAAGCTCTATGTCGTCAAAAGCGAACTGCAAAATAGTGCAGATGCGTGCGCGTTGGCGGCGGCGCAGGCCTTGACTGGCACGACCGGCCAGCAACTCGCCATTGGCGAAGCAGCGGGGCTCACTACCGGTGGACGACACAGGGTCTTGTTTCAACACCATAGCGTCACGACGGCCGCCGACGAAACGGTTGATTTTGGTACGACCGCCAGCGGATCATTTTTTACCAAGGCGGGATTGTCGAACGCCCAGGCACTGACGATGCGCTTTGCGCGATGCACCGTCAGGCGTACCGATATCGATAACTGGTTTATACAAGTACTCAATGTGCTGCCCGGTGTGGCCATCGGCAAGCAGCAGGTCAGTGCGACGGCAATGGCGACCTTGCAGCCATCCCAAATTACCTGTGCGTTGCCAGTTGCGGTGTGTGGTAGTGCCGTCTCTGCGGCGACACCGGTTGGTACCTGGATACAAGGCGCGCTTGGTCCGCCCGGCAACCAAGGGCTCACGGGCAATTTTAATTGGGTCGACTTTACGCCACCCGGCGGTGGTGCTAACGAACTGGGCACGATACTCAAAGGCGATGGTGCCTGTGACGTACCAGCGATTGGTACGCAAGTCGGACAGCCTGGCAATATCGCGTCGATTGCAGATGAATGGAACAGTCGCTTCGGCATCTATAAAGGCAGCACGCGCGTAGAAGATGCCAAGCCAGACCGGAGTGGCTATGCGTATACCGATGCTGCACAAAGCTGGCCGTCGAAGTTTAATGCCTTCGATAATTTCGTCACAAAGCGCACCAGTAACACGCCGTATCAGGGCGATACCCTGACCGGTCTCAATACGCAAGGCAACATACTGGGTGCACTGGCCGGCGTCGGTGGCGATCGTCGCGTGATGACGGCGCCGGTGGTGGACTGTAGTGCATTCGCGAAAAATTCTACCGCCCCGATTACGTCGTGGGTATGCGTGTTTTTACTGCATCCGATAAATAACAGTGCAGGCGGTGGCAAAGCAACGACCACCGGTACTGGCGCCGATCGCATGTATTTGGAATACCGCGGCAACGCCAGCGATCCGAGCAGTCCGTGTGCTTCCAACGGGCTGCCAGGCGGTAGTGGTAGCAAAGGGCCGTTGGTTGCGGCGTTGGTGAGGTGAGCATGATGCGGATGCCTTCTTCCCGATTCAACAGACAGCGTGGTAGCGCGGCGGTCGAATTTGCGATTTTGCTCTTTCCCGTTTTGCTCCTCGGATTTGGCGTGGTCGAATATGGCCGCGCCGTATATCAGTACAACAATGTCGTCAAATCTATACGCAGTGCAGTGCGCGTGATGTCGCAACACAGTCCTGCCGACAG
>CAMBFZ010000036.1 GCA_945866125.1 Bordetella parapertussis | reverse complement strand
TGACCGAGATGAAAGGTTGGCTCAAAGGGCTCAATTTGCTTTAACAAATTATCGGTGAGTTCCTGACCAGTACAGACCGGCACAGCAGGGATATCGTAGATCGGTTTGTCGGGATAGAGCTCGACGCACTGGCCACCGACGGCAGTCAGCGAATCGATTACGTGGGCTTTGATTTCGAGCAGGCCGAGTTCGAACACTTGAAACAGGCCGACCGGACCGGCACCAACGATGACGGCATCGGTTTCGATGGGAGTATTGATGGCGTGGGATGGCATACGACGTTCACATTCTGTGGGCTAGCTTGCTTTTAAAAACCCAACCCCGGCTAAAGCCGGGGCGGGATATCGAGGTGCGGCAGAGCGACTTGCGTGCTGGCTGGTGCTTAACGCTCCAGGTACTGCAACTTGTCGTCGATATCTTTCCATTGCTCGGCCTCTGACAGCGGCGCTTTGGACTTGGTAATCGAGGGCCATTTGCGCGCCAGCTCGACATTGAGCTTGATGAACTGCTGCTGGTTGGCCGGCACGTCCTCTTCGGCGTAGATTGCATTGACCGGGCACTCTGCCACGCATACTGCGCAGTCGATACATTCGTCCGGATCTATGGTCAGAAAATTCGGGCCTTCGCGGAAGCAGTCTACCGGGCATACATCAACGCAGTCGGTATAGCGGCAGCGGATGCAGGATTCGGTCACAACGTGGGTCATAACAGTCCTATCTGTAAGTATTTTTGAAACAAATGGCGGCGTTTATTGTGGCAGGCCGTGCTCAATGTCAGCCGTATTCTGGCGCAACCAATCGGTTTCATTGCAAAGCCTTGTATTTTAAGGTAAATCGTGACAGCTCACAAATCAGGTTTAGATGTTTTTTGAATATGCAAATATCAAACCGTCAAAGCCGCCGGTGAATAATTTGCCAAACCTCTTTGAAATTAAATCAAGCGCAGGCATTGTCGGGTACGCTTGAGCGTGCGCTAGAATCAGCGCGTCGATTAATATAGCCGTCCGATTTTAGTTTGATTCCTGTACCTGCCCGAGCAGGGGAGCCTGACAAGTTGTACGCGTTTTATGTGTCAGATTGACTTGATCGACCCGACACCCCAACACCATTTAAGCCCACCCAGAGAATGCGATGAAACCAAAAATTCTTGTGACCCGCGCGATTTTCCCCGAGGTCATTGCCCGTCTGTCTGAGCACTTTGAGGTCGAGCACAACCAGGATGATCATGTGTACGGCCCGACGGAATTGATCGATCGGCTGCAAGGCAAAGAAGGTTTGTTTGCTAACCCCGCCGATCGTATCTCAGTCGAGCTGCTCGCCGCTTGCCCAACACTCAAGGCGGTCTCCAATGTCGCCGTTGGCTACAACAATATCGACGTCCCTGCTGCCAGCGCAGCCGGCGTTATGGTAACCAATACGCCTGATGTACTCAACGAGACCACTGCCGATTTCGCGTGGGCTTTGCTCATGGCCGCGGCGCGGCGCGTCACCGAGTCTGAGCACTTTCTGCGCGCAGGCAAATGGGGGCGCATGACATACGATGGTTTCCTGGGTGCCGATATCGCGGGTACCACCTTGGGCATTATTGGCATGGGGCGTATCGGGCAGGCAATCGCGCGGCGTTCGATGGGCTTCAACATGAATGTGCTCTATCACAATCGCTCCCGTCTTTCGCCTGAACTCGAGGCGCATGCCAATCATGCGCAGTATGTAAGCCGTGAAGAATTATTGCGCACCGCAGACCATGTGGTGCTCGTGCTGCCTTATTCAGCCGCTGTCCATCATATTATCGGTGCCGCCGAGCTTGCGCTGATGAAGCCGAGCGCGATTCTGGTTAACATCGCCCGCGGCGGCATTGTCGATGATGCCGCGTTGATTGCAGCCCTGCAGCAGGGAAAAATTGCCGCAGCTGGTTTGGACGTGTACGAAAATGAGCCGGCATTCAACCCTGGCTTTTTGTCGCTCTCCAATGTTGTTCTGACTCCGCACATTGGTAGTGCAACTGAAAAGACCCGTCGCGCTATGGCAAACTGCGCGGCTACTAATCTGATTGCGGCTTTATCGGGGCAGACGCCGCCAAATTTGCTGAATCCCTCGGTGGCGCGCTGAGTCGCGAAAACCAGATCAGCGCAACCAAACACAAGGAAAATAAAATGGCCGACATCACGATCATTCAGGATCACACCCTGTCGATGCAGCAGGCACGCGATGCGGCGCAAAAAGTCGCCGATCAAATGGTGCTGGAGTATGAAATGGTGGCCGAGTGGACGGGCGACGTGTTGTCGTTCAAACGTCCTGGCGTGTCAGGCACGCTGGCCATTGGTGAGAGCCAGGCGCAACTGGAGATTGCGCTTGGCTTCATGCTGAAAGGTTTTGCGAGCAAGATCGAAGAGCAGGTCGCTAAAAACATGCAAAAAGTATTTGCCGCGCAGGCTGCCTGAGCGACCTTGCGCTGCAGCGATTAAACGCCGAGCAATTCCACATCAAAAATCAGGGTTGCATTGGGGGGAATAACACCGCCGGCGCCACGCGGACCATAGCCCAGCGCTGACGGGATAATGAGTTTGCGCTTGCCACCGACCTTCATGCCCTGGACGCCCTGATCCCAACCCTGAATGACGTGCCCGGCGCCAAGCGGAAAATCAAACGCTTCATTGCGGTCATGGCTGGAATCGAATTTCTCGCCCGCGCTGCCGTCGGGGTTCTGCAGCCAGCCGGTGTAATGCACGCTGACATGATTACCTGCAACCGCTTCTTCGCCTTCGCCTATCACTAATTCTTCGTACTGCAGCCCGGAGGCAGTCATGATCATGGACATGGTTTTCCTTCGCATCGGTTTGAACAAGAGCGCGCATTTTATCAGCAAGCCGATCCGGCGACGATTTCCAAACGGGCTCTTATAATGGCGGAAAAAGGCCTTTCATGAATCTTGTTCTTTCTTCGCTGGTACGTGCAATCGGGTCGCAGCTGCATGGTCGCATGCTGCTTTTGACGTTCTTGCCCTTCGCGCTGGCCATCGTATTGTGGGGCGTGTTGCTGTGGCTGGGTCTGCAGCCCCTCATCGATATGCTGCATGGCTGGTTTGCCGACTACAGCCTGTTTCGATCGACGGGTGAGCTGCTTGATAAGTTTGGGCTAACGCATTTAAAAACTATCTTGGTGCCCTTGCTGGCAATGTGGCTGTTGCTCCCGCTGATGATACTGACTGCGCTTGGATTAGTCGGGCTGATCGCGATGCCGGCGATTGCTCGCCATGTGGGGACACGTTTTTATCCGCAGCTGTTGCAGCGTCATGGCGGTTCGTTATGGGGTAGCGTGTGGGTTTCTTTGTCTTCCTTTGCGGTGTTTCTGGTGGCATGGCTGCTCAGCTTGCCGCTAAATCTGATTCCCTTATTTGCCTTGTTTGTGCAGCCGCTGTTATGGGGTTGGCTCACCTATCGGGTGATGTCCTACGACGTGCTGGCTGATTATGCCGATGCGGATGAACGGCGCGCGATTGTGCATTCTCATCGTTGGCCGTTGATGACTATCGGTGTCGTCACCGGTGCAATCGGTATGGCGCCGGGGCTGCTGTGGTTAGGGGGAGTGGTTGCCGTCATTTTTTTCCCCGTATTGGCAGCGGCCGCGATTTGGCTATATTTGCTCGTGTTTGTGTTTAGTGGGCTGTGGTTTGAACACTATTGTCTGGCAGCGTTGGTGCGGCTTCGCCAGCAAGGTACGGCGATGCCATCTGCAGCCGATATGATTGATTTACATTGAACTGATTTGGTTTGAACGGAATGGACTGACTATGGCATTCGGCATCATCATCATCGGCGACGAAATTTTATCAGGCAAGCGCACTGACAAGCATTTGGCAAAGTACATTGAGCTCTTGGGGCAGCGCGGCTTGCATCTGGGTTGGGCGGAGTATATCGGCGACGATCCTGCACGTATCACTGCCTGTCTGCGTCGCACCATCGCAAGTGATGACGTCGTGTTTTCTTGTGGCGGTATTGGCGCCACGCCGGACGACCATACGCGCCAGTGCGCCGCGGATGCCTTGGGTGTGTCCTTGGTACTGCATCCGCAGGCGCGCGAAAAAATTCATGAGCGTATCGCCGATGTTGCGCGTGAAGCTGGCAAAGAGCCCGATTTTTCTGCAGCAGATAACCTGCACCGACTAAAGATGGGTGAGTTTCCCGAGGGTGCAGAGATTATCCCCAATCCGTACAACAAAATTCCCGGCTTTTCGGTGCGCCACCCGGCAGGTGGTGCGCATTATTTTGTGCCAGGCTTCCCGGTGATGGCCGCGCCGATGATGGAGTGGGTGCTGGAGACGCATTATGCGCATCTGTTTCACCAGATTGCGTATGTCGAACAATCTGTGTTTGTGTATGACTCGATGGAGTCGCTGCTGACCCCGCTGATGGAGGATATCGAAACCCGGTTTGCAGGCATCAAAGTATTCAGCCTGCCCAGCGTCGGTGACGCCGAGCGTCGCCGACATATTGAGCTGGGCGTCAAGGGTGATCCGGCTGGGGTCGAGCTGAGTTTTGCGGCGTTGTTAGCCGGACTCGATCTACTCAGGCAGGAGTATGTGATGGCCGCGCATCGTTGAAGGATGCACCAGTCATCGATTGCGCCGCAGGCATTGATGAAATAAGCGTACCTCAGCGATCGAGCAAACCCTGCTTGCGAATAAACGCAATCACCTCGGCTACGCCATCGCCTTTTTTCAGGTTCGTGAAAACGAAGGGGCGTTCGCCGCGCATTTTTTTTGCATCACTGGCCATCACCTCAAGATTGGCGCCAACATAGGGAGCAAGATCGGTTTTGTTGATGATCAACAGATCCGAGCGGGTGATGCCGGGTCCGCCTTTACGCGGAATTTTTTCTCCCCCCGCCACGTCGATCACATAAATTGTCAGGTCAGATAATTCGGGACTGAACGTCGCTGCCAGATTGTCGCCACCCGACTCCACTAAAATTAAATCAAGATCCGGAAAGTCGGCGCTCATGCGCGCAATGGCTTCGAGATTGATCGACGCATCTTCCCGGATGGCAGTATGCGGACAGCCACCGGTCTCCACGCCCATCAGGCGTTCGGCCGGCAGGGCATCGGCGCGCAGCAGGATTTCCATGTCTTCTTTGGTATAAATGTCGTTGGTGATGACGGCCATGTCGTAGTGGTCGCGCATCTGCTTGCAGAGCATTTCGCATAGCGCAGTTTTGCCTGAGCCGACTGGGCCGCCGATACCGACGCGCAGGGGATTGGATGAAGTCATAAGGATGGTTGTGTGGTGTTCGTAGGGTGGGTGTTAGTTTGTCTCGTGCCTAGTACCTGGTGCTTATTATGAGCGGTATAAACGGCTGTACTGCACTTCATGTTCCATCGAGAGAAGCGACAAGCCAGGTGCCCAGTTTGATAGCGCATCGTCGGGGAGTGTTTGCGCAGTAGCCGCGGCGATTTCAAGCTCAGCGCGCAAGGACAAGAGCAGGCGCTGGCCAGAGACCTGTCCGAGCGGTACCGATTTGACGCAGACCAGTACCTGATTTTCGGCCCATGAGAACAGCATGCCAAGCAGCGCTGCATCGGGTGGTACCGCCAAGGCAACCGATGCCGCCGCCAGCGCAGTTGGAAAAGGAATCTCTGCCTGACTTTCTAGTAATTGTAAGAGATCAGGATCGCAAATTTTTAGTTCGCCCACCAACTTGCCCAGCGAATAGCCCATCTGTATGGTTTCAGCGCGAAATTCGGCACTGTCGCGGGCGGCGATGAAATAGTTGTTCCAATAGCTGACGTCCTGCGCGTCGCGTGCACTGAACGCGTGCAACAAACGCCAGAGTACTGGCCCTTCAAAACGGGCGACGACCTCGTGCAGCATATCGACAATCCAGTCGCGGGCACTGGCTTCGTGATGGACCTGCCCCCCTTCGATGGCGGCTTCGAGTCCTTGCGAATAGCTATACGCACCGACCGGTAATGACGGACTGGCGAGTTGTAGTAGATGCAGCAAGGCAGTAGCATCCAGACTCATGATGGGTCAGAGGGGCGGTGAATTTTTTGGCGCAAAGGAATCGGTGCGAGCAGGTTGCGCGGATGGGCATCGTCATGGTGATGATGGCCCCCTCCATAAGCGCCCGATTCGGGCTCGAAGGGAGCGTGCTCTTCGGTGACGATGGCGCCTAATCCACGCAGCATATCTTTGAGCACGGGGTCTTTGCGGATGCGTAAAAATCCCTTGCCCAGATCGTCACCGACCTGCGCTTGCGTATGCCGATTACCTAGATGGAAAGCGCATCGCAGCAGTGCATGCGGTGTCGGACAGTCGATGCGATAAGTCGCTTCAGCTGCTGCGGTGATTTTGACCACGCGCCCATCATCGCCGCGCAGCAGATCACCTTGGCGCAGCACGGTGCCGCGCACGGTAAAGACGGCGACTTCTTCGCCAGATAACATGGCGGCGCGCAGGCGGCTTTTTTCGCGCAACTCGTAAGGCAGGATCAGTTCGCCATCAATGTGATCAGCGTGGTCGATTTTTGTGTTTAAGGTCAGCATGCCGGATACTCAGAATAAAAAATAACGCTGCGCCATCGGCAGCACGCTAGCGGGTTCGCAGACTAGTAACTGCCCATCAGCGCGTACTTCATAGGTCTCGGAATCGACTTCCATGGTCGGGGTGTAGCCGTTATGGATCATGTCGGATTTTCTGAGCTTGCGCATATTTTTGACGGCGGCTAGCGGCTTGTTAAGTTTTAGCATGTCACCGATGCCGGCGTCATAAGCTGCTTGCGAGACGAAGGTGAAGGAGGTTTTTAATCCGCCACCGTAGGCCCCGAACATTTTGCGGTAATGCACCGGCTGTGGTGTTGGGATGGATGCGTTCGGGTCGCCCATTTGCGCTGCAGCGATCATGCCACTTTTTAAAATCATGGAGGGCTTCACACCAAAAAAAGCTGGCTTCCACAAAACGAGATCGGCGATCTTTCCGGACTCGATTGACCCCACCATGTGAGCAATACCATGCGTGATCGCCGGGTTGATTGTGTACTTGGCGATGTAACGTTTTACCCGGAAATTGTCATGACGACGCATGTCTTCTTTTAAGGCACCACGCTGCACTTTCATTTTGTGCGCAGTTTGCCAGGTGCGCATGATGACCTCGCCCACCCGACCCATCGCCTGCGAATCGGAAGACATCATTGAGATCGCGCCAAGATCGTGCAGGATGTCTTCGGCTGCAATCGTCTCGCGCCGTATGCGCGATTCCGCGAAGGCGATATCTTCGGTTATGGACGCATCAAGATGATGGCAGACCATCAGCATGTCGAGATGTTCGTCGAGCGTGTTGACGGTATAAGGCGGTGTTGGATTGGTAGAGGAGGGTAGTACATTGCTCTGACCAATCGCGGCGATGATGTCGGGCGCATGCCCGCCGCCGGCGCCCTCGGTGTGAAAGGTATGAATGGTGCGGTCTTTGAAGGCAGCGAGTGTGTGCTCGAGGAAGCCGGCTTCATTAAGCGTATCGGTATGGATGGCGACTTGCACATCCATGCGGTCGGCGACATTGAGGCAGTTGTCGATGGCCGCGGGTGTGGTGCCCCAGTCTTCGTGTAGTTTGAGACCGATGGCACCGGCGCGGATCTGTTCTTCGAGCGGGAGCGGCAGGCTGACATTGCCCTTGCCAAGAAAACCCAGGTTCATTGGAAACGCGTCTGCTGCCGACAACATCGCATGCAAGTGCCACGGGCCCGGTGTGCAGGTAGTCGCGGCCGTGCCAACGGCCGGGCCGGTACCACCACCTAGCATGGTGGTCACGCCCGACATGAGTGCTTCATCGATCTGCTGCGGACAAATGAAATGAATGTGGCTGTCGATCCCGCCAGCGGTGACGATCATGCCTTCGCCGGCGATGATCTCAGTGGCGCCACCAATGGCCATCGTCACATCCGGCTGTATATCGGGATTGCCGGCTTTGCCGATGGCGGCGATACGACCGGATTTGAGGCCGATGTCGGCTTTGACGATGCCCCAATGGTCTACAATGACGGCGTTGGTGATGACGGTGTCCATCACATCGCGATGCGCGCGCTGCGACTGACCCATGCCATCACGGATGACTTTGCCACCGCCGAATTTGACTTCTTCGCCATAGGTGGTGTGGTCTTTTTCGATCTCGATAAAGAGTTCGGTATCGGCCAGCCGGATACGGTCGCCGGTGGTCGGGCCGAACATTTCGGCATAGGCTTTGCGAGAGATGGTGCTCATTTCAGTTTCCCCATCACTTTGCCGTTAAAGCCAAAGACTTTACGCTCGCCGGCAAGCGCGACAAGCTCAATGCTGCGCTCCTGACCAGGTTCAAAACGCACTGCAGTGCCAGCGGCAATGTTAAGTCGCATGCCATAGGCGATGTCACGGTCGAATTGCAGCGCGGGATTGGTCTCGAAAAAATGAAAATGTGAGCCCACTTGTATCGGCCGGTCGCCGCTGTTGGCTACCTTGATACGGGCTGTTCTGCGGCCGACATTGAGCGCTATCTCGCCCGGCTCGATGAGCATTTCACCTGGAATCATTCTGTTCTCCGTTTGGGTATTGCAGCACTCAGGGAATGGGGTTGTGCACCGTGACAAGCTTAGTGCCATCCGGGAAGGTCGCTTCGATTTGAATATCGGGAATCATCTCGGCGATTCCTTCCATCACATCAGCGCGCGTGAGAATTTTTGCACCTTCGGACATGAGCTCGGCCACCGTTCTGCCGTCACGTGCGCCTTCCATGATGGCCGCTGAAATGAGCGCCACGGCTTCGGGGTAATTGAGCTTGAGCCCACGTGCGCGACGACGCTCGGCGAGCAAGGCGGCGGTAAAGATCAGCAGTTTGTCTTTTTCTCTTGGTGTCAGGTCCATCGTCTTTCCTCTTCTTTTATTCTTTATTTCAGGTCTTCCATATTCGCGGCACCGAGGCTTCATGGCCGAGCAGAGCAGGCCGCAACAACTGCCACGCCGCGAGCATTACGTGCCGCGCAACCTCACTGGAGTTGCCCAGATAGCGCGCGATGATGACTGATTTCATCTGGGTCGCTCCAACGCGGCCACTGCCCTGGCTGGCAGTGAGCATCTGTTGACGCAGTGCGTGAAGCAACGGCGTCGCTTGCACCGGCCCCACGGCAATCAGGCTCGCACAGACGCTGCATCCCGCTAATCCTAACGGGCTACGCATTTGCTGGCTGCCGCCGTGCAGGCTGCCTTGCTCCAGCCAGAGCGGTTTGCCATCCCGCTTAATTGAGAGCCGCTGACGGATCCGACCCTGGTCAAAATGCTCGCCCGATGCGGTGCGGCCAAAACACAGAATCTCGCACCCGAGGTAGCGCGCGCTGCTGGTAAGGTCGATGTGAGTGTCGAGTAGCACATCGGCGCCGTTAAAAAAAATCGTCTCTTGTGGCAGCCACTCCAGTGCGGCATCGTTGGCAGCGCACAGTTGCAACTGCTGGCGCGATACGTGGCCATTGGCGCGATACCATTTTGCCGCGCCTGGTGTCGACAGCAAGGCATGGGCCTGGTCATCAAGCTGCGCGCTAATCCGCAGTTCATCGCCCCCAACGACTCCACCGGGAGGATGAATCAGGATCGCGTGACAGATTGAGGGATCTTCCGGATAAAGCGGTTTTTGCACTCGCAGTGGCCCGTAATGATCGCGCTGCACAAGTCGCGTGGTGTCCCCGTCCCGCGCAAATCCCAGCGCCAGGGTCGCCAGCAGGTGCTGCCGGGACAAGGGGGCGTCGGCGTGACCGGTATTAAGCTGCGCGGCGCGCTCGTCTGCGAGTTGTTTCATGCGATGCGGTCTACTCTGCTTAGTCGGGGCGCGTATGGTCTACACAGCTTTAGCAGATTGCATGCCACAGCAGCGCTCATGTTGCGCTTGGAGTCGTCAGGCTTGGATCAGGTGGTGCGCCCAATCACAGTGCGTTGATTGCACCGTCGTGGATCAATGCTAGTTAATGGTGCAGATGGGTGCAGATGGGTTCAGAGGTCGATCGGCGCAGGATTGAAGAATCGTCGGCCTGTGGCCAGCAGGATTTTGACTAGATACAAAAGAATCAGCGAGCCGAGCAGATCGCCGGTGAGCATCGCGCCGAAGCCGGTGAGTAGGTCGTCGGAGAGGCCTCGCATCACAAACCAGATCTGATGGGTTAGCGCGCTGGTTGCGGCGAAAATAATGGTCAGCATTAGCAGGCGTGCTGTATTGAGCTGCAGGAGCGTGGCAGGCATGCCGAAGTGCAGGCTGATGCGATAGGCCAGATAAGGGGCACCGGCTGAAATGCAGGCCGAGCCCAGACTGGTCAAGAGGTCGAGCTCAGGAAAATTCAGCCACATGATCGCCAGCGAAGCAAAAAATATCCCCCAAGCGCCTGCTCCCGCGAACAAAAGCGTGCAAAGCAGACGTAAGCCTGCTGGCAGAAAGATCCAGTTTACGCCGGGGGCAAACTCAAGTTCGGCAAAGCACCACTGGTTGAAATTGAAAAAGCCGAAATACAGTAGTGCTGAGCAGAGTACGGCACTGAACTGTAAACGTGTGACATGCATAAGCAATAGATAATATTTTCAAAAATATATTTTTAAGCTGTCAAAGGCCGACTTAGACGAATTAAAATGAAGCAATGCCTGAGTCTGGTGCATGATCCATCGAGACCATCAATCCGTTGAGCGAGATCGATGTTGTCAAGATCAACATCACCAGCGTGACCAAATTGATTAATAACAAAAACTAATAGTAATGAAAATCCACCGACTAAGCTACGAGACTCGACATGCGCGCTGAAATTTATTTTCGATTCCTGATGCGCGCGCATGCGTTGCACATCAAATCCACGTGGGGTGAGCTTGATCCGGTCGAGCAAAAACTGCTGGAATTTGTCGCCGTCGCCTCACTGGAAGAGCGTGTGTTGCAAGTGAAAGACTTGACGAGTCTGCATGATCTTGGCTCGCCGGCGATGCTGCACGCGCGGCTGCACGTGATGTGTGAAGCTGGTTGGTTGCATCTGCTGCCCACTGATGATGCGCGTCGCAAACAGGTTGCCCTTGGCAAGGCGGCGTGGCGATCCTTTGATAAGTTCGGAGACTGCATTCTTGCAGCCGTAAAAAAACCGGCTTGAGTTTATTCAAGCCGGTTTGATTGGGTGCTGCGAGTGCGCGTTACTTCTTGCTGCGGCCGCTTGCTTTGCTGGCAGCTTGCGTGAGTTGCGTTGCCGCTGCATTGATGTTGGACTCCATCGCTTCAACTGCCATCTTGGTGCTCTTGGTCAGTTGCTCGTAGCCTGAGCTGGCTGTTTCCAGCGTCGACTTCATCATCGCGACAGCGTTTTCGGACCCGGCGGGTGCAAGTTTGCTGGCTTCGTCAAACATCGACACGAGCTTACGATTGTTTTCAGCGATCTGACTTTCTGCAGCCTTGGTGAATTCGATTTGCGTGCTCGATGCGATGCTGGCCAAATGACGACCGTAGGTCAGGGCCATTTCAGCCTGAGGTTGTGCCTGGCTCGCTGAGAAGCTGAAAAATTCCTGCGGGTCTTTTGCGGTCAGAATTTTTTGCGCACTGCTGACTGAGGTCTCGAGCGCTGCTTTCGCTGCTTGCAGGTTCAGACCCATCATTTTTTCCATGCTTTCGATCATTTTATCGGTCAGCGTGGTGGTCAGGCTCAATTGGGCTTCGATCTGGCTACGTGCAGCAGAGGTAAATTGTTCGGCGGATGAAATCATCGGGGCTCCTGTTGGGGTGGGTAAAGCAACTTATTGAAAGATTAATTGTGCATTGCAACAGGCCCTATTTTAAGGGCAGATTTTCCGCTGTCAAGCAAATTTATTGCAATGCACCACCATTTTGATCTGTGCTTTGCCAGCTTGATTATCTTTGCGTTAACGCGCGCAAACCTGGCAAAAATTTGCACAATAGCCCCGTGCTATCCTCGCCCACTCATTTTTTCCTAAAGCCGACATTGAAAGCCTTTTACAGCGACCGCTTTGTCCTGCCTCTGCCTCCCGGGCATCGCTTTCCGATGCAAAAATACCGGATGCTGCGTGAGGCGGTGGCGCGGTGCTTGCCTACCGTAGAATTTGCCGAAGCGCCGCACACTACCGACGGGGTGCTGGCTTTAGCCCACCATCCGCATTACATCCGCGATGTGGTGACGGGTACGTTGACGACGCAAGCACAAAAGTCGATCGGTTTTCCCTGGTCACCCGAGATGGTCGAGCGCTCGCGTCGTTCCACGGGCGCGACCATTGCCGCTTGTCGCGCCGCTTTGCTGGACGGGGTGGCGGTTAATTTGGCGGGTGGTACGCACCACGCGCAGTCAGACCGGGGTGAGGGTTTTTGCGTGTTCAACGATGCAGCGATTGCGGCCCGACTGATGCAGGCCGAACGGCATGTTGCACGGGTTGCCATCATTGATCTCGATGTGCATCAGGGTAATGGCACGGCTGCGATTCTGGCCAGGGATGAGTCGGTCTTTACGCTGTCTCTGCATGGCGAGCATAACTATCCGTTTATCAAGGCAGTAAGTGACCTCGATGTTGCACTGCCAGACGGCACGCAGGATGACGCTTATCTGGCTGCACTGAAGACCGCATTAGCGACCATGTTTGCCCGTTTTTCGCCGCAACTGATTATCTATCTGGCTGGCGCTGATCCGCATGAAGGAGATCGTCTCGGGCGTCTCAAACTCAGCCTGCAAGGATTGGCGGCGCGCGACCATCAGGTCATGCAGGCGGCCCGCGCGCACGGCTTGCCGGTAGCCATTGCGATGGCCGGTGGCTATGGGAAAAATATCGACGACACGGTGGCGGCACATTTGCAAACGGTGCGCATCGCGGCCCATTTCTGTCATCTCGATCTGAACGTCGATGCCAAAGATACGGCGGCCCTATTTTGATTGTCCTGCGCTTGAAGGCGATGGCAAACCTGATCGAGACGGTCGGCATGCCGCTCTTGTTTGTGCTGATCTGGAGCACAGGTTTTATTGTGGCCAAGTTTGGTTTGCCTTATGCGCCACCGTTGACTTTTTTGTTGCTACGCTATGTCGGTGTGCTGCTGCTTTTGATCCCGGCACTGATCATCGTGCGCGCGCCTTGGCCGCATGGCTGCATGCGGCATATTGCAGTGGCTGGTGTGCTGGTTCAGGCGGGGTATTTATCCGGTGTGTGGTGCGCTATCAAGCTCGGCATGCCAGCTGGTTTGTCAGCGCTGATTGTTGGCTTGCAGCCTTTGTTGACGGCCTTGTCGGCAGGGCTGATTGGCGAGCCGGTGCGACGGCGTCAGTGGATTGGTTTGCTGCTTGGTTTGGCTGGGGTGGCGCTTGTTCTTTTTAATAAGCTCAGCTTTTCCGGCGTAACGCTAGAGACTGTGTCCTTGTGTCTGATGGCACTGCTGTCGATTACGGCGGGCACGCTGTATCAAAAAAGATTTTGTGCACGCTTTGATTTGCGCGCTGGCGCCACGATACAGTTTGCTGCGTCGCTCGCAATCACCTTGCCGTTTGCATGGTGGCTCGAGGGGCTGACGTTTGCTTTTGACACAGTACAATGGACGCCGCGTTTTATTGGCGCTTTGCTTTGGTCAATACTGGCGCTGTCGATCGGTGCGATGTTTTTGCTCTATGCGCTGATACGCAAAAGTGCAGCAACCCATGTTTCAAGCCTGATGTACCTGACCCCACCGGTGACGGCATTGCTGGCCTGGTTGCTGTTTGCTGAATCCTTCACCATGATTGGCGTGGCCGGCATGCTGCTGGCCGTCACTGGCGTGGCTTTTGTAGTAAAAAAATAATGCGCGATACACCAAAAACAAGAGAATATTTTCGTCATTTTTGTCCGATCACGACGCGATGGGCTGATAACGATGTTTATGGCCATGTAAATAACGTGGTCTATTATTTGTGGTTCGATACGGTCGTGAACGAATTCCTGATTGCTAATGGAACGCTCGATATTCATGCCGGCGATACGATAGGGTTGGTGATTGAGAGTCATTGCAATTATTTTTCACCGGTCGCGTTTCCCGAGCCTGTTACGGCCGGCTTATGTGTGGCTCGCTTGGGTAATTCCAGTGTGCGCTATGAGGTCGGTATTTTCCGCGGCGACGAAAACATCGCCTCGGCACAGGGACACTTCGTGCATGTTTATGTTGACCGCGCTACGCGCAAATCCGTCTCCATACCTGCAGCTACCCGGGCGCTGCTAAATTCAATCCAACTTCATTCCTCAACGTCGCCGGAGTCCGTATGATCAGCTCACCACAACAACAGATGGTCGACGAGGCGATTTGCTCGCGCCGCTCGATCCGCGCTTTTTTACCCACCCCTGTTGACCGCAGCGATATCGAAGCCTTGCTGACGGTGGCAGCGCGTGCGCCATCGGGCTCCAATACGCAGCCCTGGAAAGTACGCGTCATCACGGGGGCGGCACTACAAAACTTGTCGAACGAAATTCTCAAGGCTTACCTTGACCCGGCAGAGGCAGCGACCCATAAAGAGGAATACCAGTACTACCCGCAGCAGTGGGTAGCACCTTATGTCGACCGACGTCGCAAGGTGGGTTGGGATCTTTATGCGTTGATGGGACTGACCCGCGATAACAAGGCGGGTATGCAGGCGCAACATGGCCGAAATTATGCGTTTTTTGATGCGCCGGTTGGCTTGATTTTTACGATAGATCGTGTCATGGAGCAGGGCTCTTGGCTGGACTATGGCATGTTCTTACAAAATATTATGGTAGCCGCGCGCGCGCGCGGACTCGACACCTGCCCACAAGCTGCCTTTACGCCGTTTCATCGCGTGATTGCACGCGCACTCAATTTGCCTGACAGCGAGCAACTTGTGTGTGGCATGGCCCTGGGCTATGCCGATCCGGGAAAAATCGAAAATACACTCTTGACCGAGCGTGAACCGGTCGCTGGCTTTACCCAATTTTTGGAGTAGATCTGTGAAAAAAATCGCCGTGATTGCGGGAGATGGTATCGGTAAGGAAGTCGTACCGGAAGGCTTGCGCGTCCTGGAGGCTGCTGCGACAAAATTTAATATTCCGCTGGTGTTTGATCACTTTGATTTTGCCAGTTGCGATTACTACGCGCAGCATGGACAAATGATGCCGGACGATTGGAAAGAACAAATAGGTAGGCATGATGCGATTTTTTTCGGCGCCGTGGGCTGGCCACAGACGGTGCCTGACCATGTGTCACTCTGGGGATCGCTATTAAAATTTCGGCGCGAGTTTGATCAGTACGTTAATTTGCGTCCTTGCCGTCTGATGCCGGGCATCCCTTCACCGCTGGCTAATCGCGAGCCTGGTGAGATTGATTTTTATGTGGTGCGCGAGAATACCGAGGGTGAATATTCTTCGGTGGGTGGGCGCATGTATGAAGGTACGGCGCGCGAGGTGGTGATGCAGCAAAGCGTGTTTTCGCGCACTGGCACCGACCGTATTTTGCGTTATGCATTTGAGTTGGCGCAGCGCCGTCCAAAAAAACATCTGACTTCAGCGACCAAGTCGAATGGGATCTCGATCACGATGCCGTATTGGGATGAGCGCGTTAGTGCGATGGCGAGCGCCTATCCGCAAGTGAAATGGGATAAGTACCACATTGATATTTTGTCGGCGCATTTTGTGTTGCATCCGGATTGGTTTGATGTCGTGGTGGCGTCGAATTTATTTGGCGACATCCTCTCTGACTTGGGCCCTGCCTGCACCGGTACAATCGCTATCGCGCCTTCGGGCAACATCAATCCCGAAGGCTTGTATCCGTCGCTGTTCGAACCCGTACATGGTTCAGCGCCTGACATTGCGGGCAAGGGCGTGGCCAATCCGATCGGTCAGATCTGGTGCGCTGCCATGATGCTGGATCACTTCGGCCATCTCGAAGCAGGCGCAGCAATTGTGCGCGCGATTGAACGCGTGCTCGAGGCGGGCCCGGCACATGCGCCGTTCACGCCGGATATCGGCGGTAAAGCAGGCACGGGCGATTTGGGTAAGGCGATTGTCGAAGCGCTTTAAGGCGATCCAATCGGGAAATGCTCAAGTTGAAAATATTGACAAAAAACAATCTCAAATCATAAATTCGTTTAATTCATTGGCCTAACTCCTTAATTCTCTTGCGGAATTTTTTCATTTTGCTAAACTGCAAGCATATTTTGAACACGCTTTAATGCAGGGAGTACTGATGCGCAGGATTTCGATTGGGTCTTTTGTTTCACTATTGGCAGCGATGCTACTGTCGTCGGCGACGTATGCGGCAACGCCCAAAATTGGACATACGGCTGGTGGCAAAAAAGCGGTGAGCCTCAAATCCGCCGGCGCGCCAAAAATAATCAGTGCGCGTAAAAAACTCCGTGCCAATAAAATCGTGCTCAGCAAGCGCAAGTTGGGTTT
>CAMBFZ010000035.1 GCA_945866125.1 Bordetella parapertussis | reverse complement strand
CCCAACGCTCGGCATCCAATTTATTGATGAAGGTTTTGGTAATACTTTGATTTGCTTTTCGGACACGTGCTTGCCAGTGACCATTGCTTCTTTTGCGCAGTGTTGCCATGTTTTCTGCTCCTCAGTGGGACAGAATTGGGCCTCAGCTTTTAATCGTTCTTATTTTTTGTTTTCCAAAGTTAGCGCCTACTACCCCGCACTCCAGCTTCCCGACTTCCCACCATGCTTTTCCATCACCCGCACATCCGTCATCACCATGCCGCGGTCAATTGCTTTGCACATGTCGTAAATAGTTAGTAAGCCTACCTGCACCGCGGTCAGCGCTTCCATTTCCACGCCGGTCTTGCCATAGGTTTCAACCTGCGCATTGCACAGCACGCTGGCATCGGGCTCATTGACGAGAAAATCAACGGCAACCCGTGTCAGTGCCAGCGGATGACATAAAGGAATCAAGTCGCTGGTTCGCTTGGCCGCCATAATCGCTGCGATACGAGCGATGCCTAATACGTCGCCTTTTTTTGCTGTGCCCGAAGTGATGATGGCTAAGGTCTCCGGCTTCATGCGGATGACGCCACTAGCTAGTGCTATACGGTGAGTCTCGGCCTTGGCGCCGACATCCACCATGTGGGCCTGCCCGGTTTCGTCGAAGTGGGTCAGTCCTTGGTTGTCAGTGTGCGTGTGTGGTGAGTTAGAAGAAGTCATGATGAGATTTTTACAGAATGTAATCAGAGAGGAACGATGCTTGGTTGCAGGTATCATAGCATCATGAAACGATCCTCCTTTTTTCGCGTTTTGCCGCCTTTGCAACGGGCTATCGCCGCTGCGGTGCTGGTGCTGGCCAGCCCTGCGCTGCTCATGCCGCTGACAGCGCAGACGCAAAACTTGCCTAACCTTGGCAGTGCTGAGAGCGAAGAGTTGTCGCCGCTGATGGAACGCAAACTTGGCGAGCAGATTATGCATAACATCCGGCGCGATACGGATTATCTGTCCGATCCGACGGTGACGGATTATCTCAATAACTTCGGTGCGATTCTTCTTGCTGCAAATCCTGAGGCTAGTAGTGATGCTGCCTATGATTTCTTTTTTTTCAGTGTGCGTGATCCGGCTTTGAATGCGTTTGCGCTGCCGGGTGGATTTATCGGCGCGCATTCCGGGCTGGTGATTGCGGCGCAATCGGAATCAGAATTGGCCGGTGTGCTCGCGCATGAGATCGGTCATGTTTCACAACGCCACATTGCCCGTATGGTGGGCAGTCAGCGGCAGGATGCGTTGCTCCCTATTGCCGGACTGTTACTCGCCGTCCTGGCCGCGCGTAGTAGTCCGGATTTGGCTAGCGCAGCGATGTTGGGTGGCTCGGGTTTGGCGGCGCAGCGCCAGCTTGGATTTTCGCGGGACGCTGAGCGCGAAGCTGATCGTATCGGCCTGCAGATTCTGCGCAACGCCGGATTTGAGGTCACGGGTATGGTGGATTTTTTTGGTCGGCTGCAGGCAGCCACCCGCAATGCCAACGATAAGGCGCCATCATATTTGCGTACCCATCCGGTGACGACGGAGCGGATTGCTGATATCGAAGCGCGCATTCGGTATGAGCCGTATCGCCAGCGTGCCGATAGCCTTGATTTTTTATTGGTTAAGGCGCGCCTGCGGGTGCTGCAAGACGATACCGTGCAAGGCTGGCGTGAAGTCAGTACGCTGTTTAATCAACAAGCGATGCAGGGCGCACGCGCGCAGATGCTGGCCGCGCATTATGGGTTGGCACTGGTGGCTTTGCGCCAGCGTGATAACGCCAGAGCACAGTCTTTGTTGCGCGACTTGGAGAGCGAGCTCGCCCGTGCGCCTGCGCTGCCTGTGTCGCAGATTGTGACGACGCTAGCCATTGAGATCAAGCTGGCCATGCGCGAGTCAGAACAAGCGCTGCTGGCCGCGCAGATGGCACGCAAACAGTATCCGCTCTCGCGCGCTGTGACGATGCTGTATGCAGAATGTTTGCTGGCAGCTGCGAAGAAAGAAGAGGCGATTTTATTTTTGCGCGATCAGGCGCAGTTGTATCGGCAGGACGCCTCAATTCAGCAGGCTTTGGCACGGGCTTATTTTGCGCAGGGCAAGCTGGCGTTGCAGCACATTGCTTTGGCGGAGTACTACACCCTGACGGGGAGTTTGCCGGCCGCGCTTGAACAGTTACGGATTGCGCGCAGTGCTGGTGACGCGTCGTTTTATGATCAGGCGATGATTGATGCGCGTGAGCGTGAACTGCAGGCGAATTGGCGCGAGATGATGAAGCAGGGGAAGAACAAGTAGCGGTATGACGCTTGCGTATCGCGTCGCTTCAGTTGGCATCCAACCGCGGTCGTGCGACAAACCCTAGTGTGGTTGCCATCTCAGCCTGGCGCACCAGCCCCACCGGTAGTGCCTGATCGCCAAACAAAAAACACAAGCCATCATCTGGCGCCTCCAGCCAGTCCAGCAGCTGCGAGTCGTCGCATAAGCTGCCGCGCCAGCGCAGCCGTGGCAGGCACTGCACGATATCTCGGTCATCTAGCATCGCCACACGGTGCGCGTTCTGAAAAATCATCTGTCCCTGCTCGGTCATCCAGACCTGGTGTAGCGTGTTCAGGGGCGCACGGTCGTGCAACACAAATCCGTCAGCGCCATCCGTGCGCGCAATAAACGGCGTTGCAGCCAGATCGACATAAACCCGCTGCGGGCCATTTTGAAAATACCAGGCACCTTGCGCGTCGCTTGCATAATTGCGATGAATGAAGGCTAGCAGCGCATCATGGCGAATGGGGTCGCCGGCCAAATTTTGTGCTTGCGTTGCCTCGTCGCGCATCCTGAAAACGCCACGCGCATCAAGTGCCAGCCAGCCAGTGCAATGTGGCACATCAGGCCATTTACGCATCGCTTGTCGGACGATTTCATCCATGATCTGATGGGCGAAAAATCAACTCGACAAGTCGGCCAGACGCAGCGCAACCTGATCCGATAGGAAGCGTACGATGCGCCGCGGCAGCCAGTCGAGCGCGCCGGGCGGACGTCCGTTAGCAAAGCCGACATGCCCGCCCTGGGCAGGATATTCCATCAGCACCGCGCGCGATGCGCTGCGCGGCAAATGCTGCGACGGCATGAACGGATCGTTGCGGGCGTTGAGGATCAGCGTCGGTACTGTGATGGTCTTCAGCACATGCTTGGCGCTGGCGCGCTGCCAATAATCGTCAGTGTCGCGATACCCATGGAGCGGCGCCGTGACGACGTTGTCGAATTCATAGAGCGTGCGCGCGGCCAGCATTTTTTCGCGATCAAACAGTGCGGGAAATTGTTCAAGTTTTTGTAGGCATTTGGGTTTTAAGGTCTGCAAAAAAGAGCGCGTGTAGACCATATTGAACCCGCGCGAGAGCGCCGCACCACCGGCTGCCAGGTCAAGCGGCGCAGAAATGGCGCAGGCAGCATCGACAAAATCAGCGTCCTCAGCGGATTCGCCCAGCCAGCGCAGTAGGGCGTTACCGCCCAGTGAGACACCGACAGCAAAAAAATCCGATGCATTGCGATAGAGCGGATGGCTGACCATTCGGCGCAGCACCCAATCAATCTCGGCGGCGTCGCCGGAATGATAAAACCGTGGTGCAAGATTGATTTCGCCGGAGCAGCCACGAAAATGCGGCACCGCGCCGGACCAGCCTAATGCCTCAATAGTTTTCATCAGCGCGCGCGCATAGTGGCTGCCGGATGAGCCCTCGAGGCCGTGAAAGAGCACGATAAAAGGCTTGCCCGGCAAGCCCTCGACAAAATCGACGTCGATGAAATCACCGTCCGGTGCATCCCATCTTTCGCGATGCATCGTGACGGTAGGTGGTGTGATGCAGGTAGCCGGATAAATGGTTTGAAGGTGACCGCCTGGGAGCCAGCGCGGTGCGCGGTAGTCACTCATGCGGGTGCCCGGTTAATGCAGGATGGCACTGCCAACCCGTTGCTCATCAGGTGGTTTGCCGGGCGCCACGGAAGCATGATGCAGCACGATGCGCCAGCCTTGCGGCGTTTTGAGGTAGACGTTGGTGGCCAGTATGTGGGCTTCCTGCCAGCTGGCTTCGTCGGGTGTTTTTATTTCTTCGATCAGGCTGTGTACTGCGCCAAGCAGGTTGTGGGTCACGTGCAGATGACGGGGGCGGATATGGACGGGGCCGCGCTCAAAAATCAGCTCCCATGATTCGCGTATGGCTGCGTGTCCCTGCAAGCGCGGCGCACCTGGATGAATGCACGCAATTTCTTCGTCATCGGCCCACAATGCCATCAAGCTTTCAAGATCAGCGCGCCCGATTGCGTCATAAAACGCATGCTCGGCATCTTCTGCGCTGGCCAATAATTTACTTGATTTGGTGGACATGGCTTCTTTACGAAATGGCTGGCACAACACTGTGCCAGCGCATGCTAATGAGCGTGCGGATGCACACCGGGTTTTAAGCGATACACCGTGCTGCAATAAGGACAGCGCGCTTCACCCTTGCCATCAAACTCGAGAAACACCCGTGGATGCGATGACCAGATCGGCATCGCATCGTTGGGGCAGTGAGCCGGCAGGTCTTTGCTATCGAGTTCGACTGGCGTGGCGGCTTGGTTCATGGTGTGCTCCGAAAAGATCAATCAGACCAGGGTAAGCCAGTGATTGTACTGAGGCGCTTTACCGGCGACGACGTCAAAGAACAAGGACTGCAGTTTTTCCGTGATGGGACCGCGGCTGCCGATACCGATTTCGCGGTTATCAAGCTCGCGAATCGGTGTCACCTCTGCCGCTGTACCAGTAAAGAAGGCTTCGTCGGCGCAGTACATCTCGTCGCGCGTGATGCGCTTTTCGATGATCTCGATACCGAGGTCGCGCGCCATCGTCAAGACCGAGTCACGCGTGATGCCGTCAAGGCAGCTGGCCAGATCAGGGGTGTAAATTTTGCCGTTTTTGACGATGAAAACGTTTTCGCCCGCCCCTTCGGACACGTAGCCGTCCGTGTCGAGCAGCAGCGCTTCGTCGTAGCCGTCTGCTGTCACTTCCTGATTGGCGAGGATGGAATTGATGTAATAGCCGCTAGCCTTGGCCCGCACCATCGAGACATTGACATGATGGCGGGTAAACGACGAAGTCTTGACGCGAATGCCGCGTGCGAGTCCATCTTCACCCAGATATGCTCCCCAAGGCCAGGCGGCGATGGAGACGTGAATGGTATTGCCGCGGGCAGAGACGCCCATTTTTTCCGAGCCAATCCAGGCCAGCGGACGCAGATAGCACGACTCGAGATTATTGGCGCGCACGACGTCGCGTTGTGCAGCCATGATGGTTTCCATGTCATACGGGATCACCATCTGGAAAATTTTGGCCGAATTAAATAGACGCTGCGTATGTTCTTTCAGACGAAAAATCGCCGTGCCTTGGGGGGTTTTGTAGGCACGTACACCTTCAAAAATCGCCATGCCGTAATGCAGACTGTGGGTCAGCACATGCAGGGTGGCATCGCGCCAGTCGATCATGTGGCCGTCTTTCCAGATTTTGCCGTCGCGGTCAGCCATGGACATATCAGGTTCTCCAGTAAATATCGCAAAGCCGTGATTTTAGCGGATTCGGTCGCCTGAAACGCTCACTCGGTAGAATAATGCTTCTCTTATTTTTTCCACCCCTCCCTTTTTGGATTGCCGATTCACCTCATGAACCTCTCCACGGCCGAGCAAACGGCGCGGGAAAAAACTGTTTTCAGGGATGCTCTGCGCCTCAGCTCGCCCACGATACCGGGCTTGATTGCCTGGGGTATTGTCACCGGTATGGCCATGATTCAGTCGGGTCTGACTCTGTGGCAGGGATTGCTGATGACCTTTATCGTTTACGCGGGCTCGGCACAGCTCGCGGCGCTGCCGCTGTTAGCTGCCGGTGCGCCGGTCTCGATGATTTTTTTCACGGCCATTATGATCAATTTGCGTTTCATTATTTTTAGCGCTGTCATCGGCCCGCATTTTTCCTCGCTGCGTTGGTACCGGCGTTTGTTTTATGGCTATTTCAATGCTGATATTGTTGTGGCCCTGTTTCCGCAACGCTTTCCCTCGCCCTCGCTTGGCCGTCCCGGTGAAAAACTCAGCTTTTATGTGGGACTGGCCACCTCTAACTGGAGTAGCTGGCAGGTTGGTAGTGTCATCGGCATGCTGCTGGCCAGCCAGATACCACCGTCCTGGGGCATCGGCTTTGCCGGCTCTCTTGCGCTGTTGTCGATTACGGTGCCGCTGATTGTTAACTGGGCGGCGGTGGTTGGGATGGCGGTGGCAGGAACGACGGCAGTGCTGGCAATTGATCTGCCATTTCGTTTAGGGCTGTTGCTGGCGATTGTGCTGGGTATCGCTTCGGCCATGGCGGTGGATCAGTGGGTGGAGGGGAAGGCGCAATGATCGATTTTGATTACGGCATCATGCTGTTCCTACTGATGCTGGCGACTTTTGCGACCCGCAGTTTTTTCTTCGTGTTGGGAGACTCGGTCAAGATTCCACCTTGGTTGCAGCACGCGCTGCGTTATGCGCCAGCGACTGCCTTGGCTGCCATTCTGGTACCTGACTTGCTCCTGTCCGGGGGCACGTTCGTGCTGCCCTGGACGAATATTCGATTGATCGCCGCCATTGGCGCGACGCTGTTTTTTCTCAAGACCCGTCATCTGCTGGGCACCATCGTGGTGGGCATGGTCTGTTTTACGGCGCTGCGATTAATACTGAACTGATTGCACTTTGCGATGTCGGTTTAGTAACGTTTGTGAGCAGGGCGGCTGAGTTAAAATAACGCCTTTCCAAATTTGCCCGTGAGACCGCCATGCGTTTCAATCGACTGAGTGACTTGATTCAGCAAGATCAACTGCGCGGTAAGCGTGTCTTTATCCGTGCTGACATGAATGTGCCGCAAGATGATGCCGGTCATATCACCGAAGACACGCGGATTCGGGCGTCTGTCCCCGCGATCAAGGCCGCCCTGGGCGCTGGCGCAGCGGTTATGGTGACCTCGCATCTGGGGCGTCCGACGGAGGGCGCTTTCCAAGCAGCTGATTCGCTCGCACCCATCGCTGAGCGTTTGTCGGCATTGCTCGGTCAACCGGTCACGCTCAAGCAAAACTGGGTCGACGGTGTGCAAGTGGCGCCCGGCGAAGTGGTATTGCTGGAAAACTGCCGCGTTAATGTCGGTGAGAAAAAAAACAGCGACGAGTTGGCAAAAAAAATGGCTGCGCTCTGCGACGTCTATGTCAACGACGCATTTGGCACCGCCCACCGCGCCGAAGCCAGCACCCATGGGATTGCCAAATATGCGCCTGTTGTATGCGCCGGCCCTTTGCTTGCGGCCGAACTTGATGCGTTGGGCAAGGCGCTCGGTCAGCCAGCACTACCGCTGGCCGCGATCGTTGCCGGATCCAAGGTCTCCACCAAACTCACTATCCTCAAATCGCTGGCGGCCAAGGTCGATCGTCTGATCGTGGGCGGCGGTATCGCCAACACCTTTTTGCTGGCCGCCGGTCTGCCGATTGGCAAATCATTGGCCGAGCCTGATCTGGTCAATGAGGCACGCGCCATTATTGACATGATGGCCGCCCGCGGCGCGTCGGTGCCGATTCCGGTTGATGTGGTCTGTGCCAAAGAATTTTCGCCGACAGCAACGGCAACCGTAAAAGACACCGCCGACGTCGCCGCTGATGACCTGATCCTTGATATTGGTCCTAAAACAGCGCAGATGCTGGCCGCGCAGCTACGCGACGCTGGCACGATTGTCTGGAACGGTCCAGTGGGCGTGTTCGAATTTGATCAGTTCGGCAATGGCACCAAAACACTGGCCTTGGCAGTCGCTGAGTCGAACGGTTTTTCTATTGCGGGTGGCGGCGATACGCTCGCGGCAATCGCCAAATATCAGATTGCCGACAAGGTTAATTACATCTCCACCGGTGGGGGTGCCTTCCTCGAATTCCTGGAGGGGAAAACCCTGCCGGCAGTCGAGATTCTGGAGCAAAGAGCAGCCTGATTTTTGCTCTGTTTTTCACTAGCGGATCGCCATGACTCAAAGAGCTACCAAGATTGTTGCCACCATTGGCCCCGCTTCCAGCAGCCGTGAGGTATTGCACCGGATGATCGAAGCTGGTGTCAATGTTGTGCGTCTCAATTTCTCGCACGGCAAAGCGGCTGATCATGTGGCCAGTGCCGCGCTGGTGCGTGAAGTGGCCGCTGCTTGCGGTCGCGAGATTGCCATCATGGCCGATTTGCAGGGCCCGAAGATTCGCATCGGTAAATTCAAAGACGGCAAAATCACGCTGGAAAAAGGGGATCATTTCATCCTCGACGCCAGTTGCGACATGGGCGACCAGACGCAGGTTGGGCTGGACTATAAAGAATTGCCGGCTGATTTGAAGCCGGCTGATGTGCTGCTTTTAAATGATGGCTTGATTGTTCTGGTGGTAGACCGCATTGCCGGCAGCCAGATTTTTACCACTGTCAAAATTGGCGGTGAGCTCTCCAACAATAAAGGCATCAATCGTCAGGGCGGCGGGCTGTCTGCGCCGGCGCTGACTGGCAAAGACATGGAAGACATTCAAACAGCGATGCTGTTTGATGCCGATTATGTGGCGGTATCGTTTCCGAAAAGTGCGACAGACATGATCATGGCGCGTCAGCTTGCCACCATCGCCGGGCAGGCGCGAGGTCACAAGCCGCAGATGATTGCCAAGATCGAGCGGGCTGAAGCGATTCCGGTTTTGCAGGAAATTCTTGACGCCTCTGATGGCATCATGGTTGCGCGCGGTGATCTTGCCGTTGAAGTCGGCAACGCGGCGGTGCCTGCTCTGCAAAAGCGCATGATCCGCATGGCGCGTGCCTCCAATAAACTCGTCATCACGGCAACCCAGATGATGGAGTCGATGATTCAAAACGCCGTGCCTACTCGCGCGGAAGTCTCCGACGTGGCCAATGCGGTGCTGGATGGTACCGATGCGGTGATGACGTCAGCCGAGACGGCGGCCGGTAAATATCCGGTTGAAACTGTTGAGACCATGGCAGCGGTGTGTGTGGAAGCAGAAAAATCGGCCAACATGACACTGGACGCTGATTTTCTCAATGTGACCTTTACCCGCATCGATCAGTCCATTGCTTATGGTGCGTTGTTTACTGCCTATCACTTGCGCGTGAAGGCGATCGTGGCGCTGACCGAGTCTGGCTCAACAGCGCTGTGGATGAGTCGTCACGATATTGATATCCCGATTTATGCGATGACACCCAGCCTTGCCACGCAGCGCAAGGCCGCGCTCTATCGCAATGTGCACACGCTGGAGCTGGCAGATTCGATCGACCGCGAAGCCGTGCTCAAGGCCGCAGAAGAATTGTTGCTGGCCAAGGGGCTGGTAGCGAAAGGTGACATGATCGTCGTGACATGGGGCGAGCCCATGGGGCAGGTGGGTGGAACCAATGCCCTGAAGATCACCAAAATCGGCGACCGATAATTATTTAGTCTGGAGAATGGAATCATGCCTTTAGTATCAATGCGTCAATTGCTGGATCACGCGGCCGAACACGGCTATGGCCTGCCTGCGTTCAATGTCAATAATCTCGAGCAAGTCTCCGCCATCATGGCAGCGGCCGATGAAGTCGGTGCGCCTGTCATCATGCAAGCATCGGCAGGTGCACGCAAATATGCCGGCGAAGCTTTTTTACGGCACTTGATTTCGGCCGCGGTTGAGGCCTATCCGCATATTCCGGTGGTGATGCATCAGGACCATGGTCAGTCACCGGCAGTGTGCATGGCGGCGATCCGATCCGGTTTTACCTCGGTGATGATGGATGGCTCGCTGATGGAAGACGGCAAGTCAGTGGCCAGCTATGAATACAACGTTGAGGTCTCGCGTCGCGTGGTCGATTTTTCGCATGCCATTGGCGTGACCGTAGAGGCTGAGCTCGGCGTGCTGGGTTCGCTTGAGACCATGATGGGTGACAAAGAAGATGGTCATGGTGCCGAGGGCACCATGACGCGCGAACAGTTATTGACCGATGTGGCGCAGGCGGCGGATTTTGTGCTCCGCACGCAATGCGATGCGCTGGCTATTGCTATTGGTACGAGTCACGGCGCGTATAAATTTTCGCGCAAGCCAACGGGCGATATTTTGGCGATTGATCGCATCAAGGAAATTCATGCGCGCATTCCAAATACCCATCTGGTGATGCATGGCTCATCGAGTGTGCCGCAAGAACTGCTCGCTGAGATCCGCCAGTTTGGTGGCGACATGAAAGAAACCTATGGTGTGCCGGTCGAAGAAATTCAGGAAGGCATCAAGCACGGCGTACGCAAAATTAATATCGATACCGACATCCGTCTGGCGATGACGGGGGCGATTCGCCGCTATCTGTTTGAAAACCCCACTAAGTTTGATCCGCGTGATTATTTAAAGCCTGCACGCGAGGCAGCGATGAAGGTGGTCAAGGCGCGTTTTCTGTCATTTGGCTGCGAAGGTCAGGCGGCGAAGATCAAGCCTTTGTCGCTGGAAAAAATGGCGGAAAAATACAAAAAGGGTGAGCTGTCGCAGATTGTGCAGTAACACGATCGTCACGCTCACCATTGAGGCACTGAGTAATGCCGAGCGATCCCGGTTTTGGCCGGGATGATGGCGGGTCAAGTAAAGCCCTTTATTGTTCTACCCGACTTCCCGAAAATAAGCGGAACCCGGCGGCCTTCGTCGTACTCCTGAAAACTACGCTATGAACAGTCTCTATCAGACCAGCATTACCTCATTGCCACTGCTAGGCCACGGTAAAGTCCGTGACAACTACGCTGTCGGCGACGATAAAATTTTGATCGTCACTACTGACCGCCTCTCGGCATTCGATGTCGTGATGACTGAGCCAATTCCCGCCAAGGGCAAAGTCTTAAACCAGATGTCAAACTTCTGGTTCGACAAGCTGGCCGCGATTGTACCCAATCATCTGACCGGCATTGCCCCCGAATCCGTCGTCGCTGCCGCCGAGGTTGAGCAGGTACGCGGTCGTGCCGTTGTGGCTAAGCGCTTGCAGCCTATTTTGGTCGAAGCGGTGGTGCGCGGTTATCTGATCGGCTCAGGCTGGAAAGATTATCAGGCCACTGGTGCCGTTTGCGGTATCGCATTGCGGGTGGGCTTGCGTCAGGCTGACAAGTTGGCGCAGCCGATTTTTACGCCCGCGGCCAAGGCCGATCTTGGCGAGCATGATGAGAACATCAGCTTTGCAGAGATGGAAGCACGAATCGGTAAAGACCTGGCCGAGCAAATGCGCACGATCAGTATCAAGCTCTATCAAACTGCGGCTGACTACGCGGCGACGCGCGGCATCCTCATCGCTGACACCAAATTTGAATTTGGGCTGGATGATCAGGGCGTGCTGCATCTGATGGACGAAGTACTGACGGCTGATTCATCGCGCTTCTGGCCGGCTGATTCGTATGCGCCGGGCATGTCGCCACCGTCGTTCGACAAACAATTCGTGCGCGACTATCTTGAAACACTGACTGAGTGGAACAAGAGCGCGCCGGCCCCTGCTTTGCCGGCTGCCGTGATCGATAAAACCGGCGCCAAATATCGCGAAGCCTTAGAGCGTCTGACTGGTCTGCAGCTACAGGAATAACAACCATGACAACAACAATCGAGCCCGTGGTAGGCGTAGTGATGGGATCCTCTTCCGACTGGGAAGTGATGCAGCATGCCGTGGCAATATTAAAAGACTTTGGCGTTGCGCACGAGGCGCAGGTCATCTCCGCGCATCGCATGCCGGACCAACTATTTGACTACGCCAAGTCGGCACGACCACGCGGTCTGCGCGCCATCATTGCCGGTGCCGGCGGTGCGGCGCATTTGCCGGGCATGATGGCATCACAAACCATTGTGCCGGTGCTGGGTGTGCCGGTGCCGTCAAAATATTTGCGCGGCGAAGATTCGCTGCTATCGATTGTCCAAATGCCCAAGGGCGTGCCGGTGGCGACTTTTGCCATTGGTGAAGCCGGTGCGGCGAATGCAGCACTGACCGCGATTGCGATCCTTGCTTTGAACGACGCAGCCCTCGCTGAAAAATTATTACATTACCGCGCGCAGCAAACTGCTGCAGCGTGCGCGATGACGCTGCCTGCATGACCTCAGACCGCGCTTCATTGTTGCCTTCTCTGCCGCAAGCAAACCCGCCGACCTGGCTTGGTGTGATGGGTGGCGGCCAACTTGGCCGCATGTTTGTGCATGCCGCACAGGCGATGGGATTCAAAGTCGCCGTGCTGGAGCCGGCGCACGATTGTCCTGCCGGACAAGCAGCCGATCATTTACTCGTCGCTGACTACACCGATGCAGAAGCATTGGCCGAACTGGCTGCGCAGTGCGTGGCCGTCAGCACGGAATTTGAAAACGTGCCGGCCAGTAGTCTGGCTAGTTTGGCGCAGCAGGTATTTGTAGCGCCCTCTGCGCATTGCGTGTCGATCGCCCAAGACAGGCTCGCTGAAAAAGAATTTTTCACCCGCTGCGCCCCGCAGTCAGGGGTGATGCCTGCGCCGCATCGGCGTATTGCGTCGCAGGCCGATATCGATGTGCTGCCGGATGACTTATTGCCCGGTATCGTCAAGACAGTGCGCATGGGCTATGACGGCAAGGGCCAGATTCGTGTGCGCAGCCGTGCCGAGGTGGGTGCTGCGTTTGAAGCGATGGGTGGTGTGCCTTGTGTGCTGGAAAAAATGCTGCCGTTGGCATTGGAGATCTCGGTACTTGCCGCGCGTGGCGCTGACGGACAGGCTGTGGTTTACCCGATTGCAGAAAATGTGCATCGAGACGGCATCCTGTTTATCACCACGGCGCCGTCACCTCATGTCACGACAGACTGCGCGGCTAACGCGCAAAAGGCTGCGCTGGAAATCATTGCCCGGCTCGACTATGTGGGCGTGTTGTGCATTGAATTTTTTGTGCTGCACGATGGCAGTCTAGTGGTCAATGAAATGGCGCCCCGTCCGCATAACAGTGGCCATTACACCATTGATGCTTGTGTGACCAGTCAGTTTGCGCAGCAGGTGCGTGCGATGGCAAAGCTGCCATTAGGCGACCCGCGGCAGCATTCCCCGGCGGTGATGTTAAATATTTTGGGGGATTGCTGGTACGAGGGCGACAGCGAATCAACGCGTGAGCCGGCGTGGGACAAAGTGCTCGCACTGCCCGGTGCCAACTTGCATTTATATGGCAAAGACGCGCCGCGTCGCGCACGCAAAATGGGTCACATCACCTTTGTGGCGCCCACCATCGAGCAGGCGCGCGCCCATTGTGAGGCGGCTTGTCGCGCGCTGGGTATTGCGCTGTAAGTCAATGAAGCGCGCTGCCTCCGACCCCGACGCCATTACGGATGCAGCCCGCTTGCTTGAGCAGGGCAAGCTGGTCGCCTTTCCCACCGAAACGGTATACGGCTTGGGTGCTGATGCCGAAAATCCTGCGGCCGTGGCCGCTATTTTCAGTGCCAAAGGACGCCCGTCCGATCACCCGGTGATTGTGCATCTGGCCAAGGGCGCGGACTTGTCGCATTGGGCCCAATCAATTCCCCCGGCTGCCACCCAACTCATCGCCGCATTTTGGCCCGGCCCACTGACCTTGATTTTGAAACGTGCGGCCGCGATTCCTGATGCCGTTTCGGGCGGGCAGGATTCGATTGGTTTGCGTTGCCCTTCCCATCCGGTGGCACTCGCGTTGCTGCACGCGTTCAAGCAAGGGCAGGGTGGCATTGCCGGGCCCTCGGCAAATCGTTTCGGACATGTCAGTCCGACGACGGCGCAGCATGTGATGGATGAATTCGGGACAGAGAACAGTCCCTTGGCTTGCGTGCTCGATGGCGGGCAAAGCACGGTCGGGATTGAATCAACGATCCTGGACTTGTCGCGGATGGATACGGTCGGTCCGGTCTTGCTGCGTCCGGGGCAGATCAGTGCTGCCCAGATTGCGGCAGTCATTGGCGTGATGCCGGCTTTACCGGACGTGGCCGCCCCGCGTGCCTCCGGGACACTCGCTGCGCACTACGCGCCCCACACGCCGGTGGTCTTGGTCGAGCCCGCTGCTTTGCCGGCTGTGTTGCAATCACTGGCGCAGCATCAGCGACGCTGTTGTCTTTTGCGGATTGATGAGGATGATCGTGGTGAAGCGCAGGCCGCCGAAGATGGTTTGATCGCGACGCGCAGCTTGCCGTCTGATCCTGATGGTTATGCGCATGCGCTCTATGCCTGCATGCGTGAGCTTGACCAGTGTGCCGCTGACGTTATGCTGATTGAACAACCCCCTGCCGGCGGCAACTGGCAGGGGATCAATGACCGTTTGCGACGGGCGGCGTTTGATTCGGTTGGGGTGCTGGCGGATTTATGCCAGCCTAATCGGATGGGACGATGATCGTCTAGGCGCTAAGTAGCGGCATCCCATGCTGCGTTTGAGATGCTCCCCTCATCATCGTTTTGTACCGTACGCTGCGAGAGCATGAGACTGAACAAACGCTTGTATCCCCGATTTTTTGCCAGCGTGAAGGGGGTAATGCCGTCTTTGTTGCGCGCGTCGATGTCAGCGCCCCAATCAAACAACAGGAGGGCGGCTTTCGACGAATCCGATTGGAGCGCCTTGTGTAAAGGCGTATTGCCCTGATGATCTTGTGCATTGATGTTGGCGCGTATGCTGCGCACATTGCCCGATAAAAGCAAGGTGATCATGGCAATCTGCGTCTCTTCATCGTGTTTGGCATTGATGGCAAAGTGCAGGGCGGTGCGCCCATCGGCGTTTTGATCGTCGAGATTGTCTAGACGATTAATCAACGATCTGGCTATCTCCTCACTACCTAGTTGCGCCGCGGTCATCAGCGGCGATTCGCCATCGCTGTCCAGACATGTGATCAATTCTGGATGCGCCAGGAGCAGGCTCTCGAACGCGGCAAGATGATCGTGATCAATGCATTTAAACAGCAAGCGGGCAATGTGCTCATTATCAGGTATCTCTTTCACTTGTAATCTGGCCTGACGCTCTGCTTCAATGTGCGCTAATCGTTGTATGTCTGTCGGATCGCCTTGTATTTTATTTTTTTCAACATTGTCTGGGTGAGTGGCAAAAATAGCGCCGGTAATATGGCTTAATCCGCGCGGTGTATGCGCAATGACCATCGCGCGGAGTGTGCCGCCGCCTACCGAAATGCAATCGCTACGTCGATGCGCCAGTGTCTCGAACAAGACCAGAGGATCGGGCGTAGTTTGTTGTTGCTTGCACTTCCCAAGATAATCGAGAGAACCCTCAATGAGGGGCTCGACATCGCCTTGCATGGTCGATTTTTTTCCGCTATACAAAAAAAATGCGCCACGCGTCCACAAGGGATTATCCGGCGTCAATTCCTTTCTTAATAAGCCGCTAAAACATGTCACCCAATGGAGTGTGTAAGCTTGTTCGGTGCTGGAGTCAGCATCGATAACAGCAGAAGGGATGCTCTGGATTCGCGCCATAATCTTGCTTGACGTACCGTTGGTATTGTTTTTTTTGTCGAGCAATATGCGATGCTCTTCTGAGTCATCGTTACCATGCCCATGAATAAAAACATGCGCATTACGCTTTAGTCCGCCCGGTATCGGTTTTCCAAAGTCGTTTATATTAAGTGCAGTTTTCCCCTCTCCGCGTACGTAGTGCACCAGCCCCGCTTCGGTCGCCCATCTGCGAAAACAATCAGCATGAATTGATGATACGCCGGGAAGTAAAAATAGCATCGCCTCAACAGGCGGCTTTGCCACTTCCTTTGCTTGATGCGACTGCCAAGTCTGCACTGATCGGTCAGTGTCTCCACTTGCACCTCTTTTCATGGTCTCATCCTCGAAAAAAACAACATAGATAAAGCTCGTCCTTACCAAGACTGACGTAAAGGCCAGAGTTTGTGCGCTGATCAGATTTTTGAAACAGGATTGGCGAGCTGACGACGTTGTGTGTCGATGATCGGTATTTTGTTCTTTATATTTTTCACCCACAGGGCAGTGGGTTACGCCCCGGCCGATCAAGGCGCGTGATGCGCCGCCTGCGATCTGGCCGGATGATTCACGCCGTTTTATCCCGTATGGGCAGCAGGGGATTTGATGGCAGCCTGATTCTGTAGCGCGCGCTGTCTACGATCGACTTTATCGGCTGCGGTTTCGCCAACGAGGTCTGTGGCATAAGGGTGGGGATCTTTGGCAAGAATCGCTTGCGTTAAATCCCGCTTGCCGTTTTCTGCTGCAAGCATCAATGGCCGAATCCCGGCGTGATTGGTAACATCGACGTTGGCACCGGCTGCGCAAAAGAGCGATGCGGCAGTAAATGCACGTAATTCAAGTGCTACGAGTAAAGCCGTATTGCCGAGGTCGTCTCTCACTTCAAGGCTGGCACGCACGCCACGTGAGTTACCTCGCAAAAGCAGAGTGATAATGCTGATTTGATTGTCACTCTGCGTACCGTGTAGGGCGCAATGCAACGCGGTCGCGCCATCCTGGCCGGGCATGTCAAGGTCGTCTAGCTTATCGATGAGCCAGTTGAGTATGGCCATACTATTGAGTGCTACTGCCCAAATAAGAATTGGATTGCCATTGCCATTTTTTAGTTGAATCAGGTTGGGATATTTTTCAAGTATTTCGATCAATGTAGGCAGATCGTCATCCTCAATGGCCCTGCTGAGTATTCTGCTGATCTGTGGCTCGTCGACGCGTTCATTTTCTTGCAAATCATTACATTGGGTTGATTCAATGCGGGCTAATTTTTTTAACGATCTGATGTCGCCGCGAATGCCTTTATCCGGCGCGTGATTCGGATCGATTGCAAACAGGGGGCGCATAATGTCGGACAAGCCGCGCGGTCGGCGGGCGCTGACGATGGAACGTAGTGAGCCGCCTCCAACCGCAATATAATCGCTGCGGGCGATGGCCAGTGATTCAAATAACGCGAGGGCATCGACGGGCACCTGCCTTTTCTTGCATAGCCCAACATAACGCAGAGACTGCGCGACGAGCGGCATGGCATCTTCGCTCTTGGTTATTTCTTCTCCGCTGTACAGATAAAATGGACCACGTGCCCACAAGACTTTATCGGGTGTAATTTCGCTCTCCAAGTAACCACTATGACAGGTGACCATATGCAAAGTGATGGAGTCGGCCAGCTCACTGTCAGCAGCGATACCGGCTCGCGGTATGCGTCGGGTTGCCTCCATCAGTGTAATCGACTGTTCATGCACCTTATTTTTGGCATCAATCAAAAGCTGATGTTGCGGTGTGTCGGTGGTGCCGTGTCCATTAATAAAAATCTGGGCGTTACGCCTTAAGCCACCCGGCACCGGATTTTCGAACTCTTTTTTTTGCAACGGACGCACACCATCACCGCGTACAAAATGAACTAATCCTTCCTCATTAGCCCATTTTTTAAATGCAATCGCTTCCGATCTGGCGACCCCGGGAAGTAAAAATAACAGGGCTTCCACCGGCTTGGGGGCGAGGCGATGACTTTCGAATGAAGTCATGTTTGCTGGCAGAGGGTTGATGCCAGCACTAATCGTGTTGTTCATACTCATTCTTTTAAAAGAGGCAATCTGGGCGATATCCGGACGTTAGAACCCGATATATCGCGCCAGCTTGTTCGTTGATAGGATTTTTTGGGCTGAATTACAGAGACGACCGCGCTGAGTGTCGATGATCAGTATTTTGTTCTTGATATTTTTCGGACAGATAAAGCGAAGTAACGGAGCTACGCTTGATTGTCGAAGCCGTTTATTGCGACTTGGTGATCTTCGTTGATGTAGTGGTGGACGACGC
>CAMBFZ010000034.1 GCA_945866125.1 Bordetella parapertussis | reverse complement strand
GCGGTCGAATTTGCGATTTTGCTCTTTCCCGTTTTGCTCCTCGGATTTGGCGTGGTCGAATATGGCCGCGCCGTATATCAGTACAACAATGTCGTCAAATCTATACGCAGTGCAGTGCGCGTGATGTCGCAACACAGTCCTGCCGACAGCAGCTATGCAGCGCGGATGGTGCAAGCGCAATGCATGGCAGTCTATGGTATGGCAAGTTGCACTGATGGCAGCGGAACCGCATTGGCGCCCGGGCTCAGACTGTCGCATATCAAAATATGCGACAGCGTCAGTTGGAGTGAATGCGCAGGGTCGGTGCAAGCGGACTACAAAAATGTGACAACCGGATTGGGGACGATGAATCTGGTGGCGGTCAGATTGGTGGGTTATCAGTTTTCTTTTCTGGGCTTACCTTTGGTCGGTGCTCCCGCCACCGTCTCCTTTGGTCCAATCGAAGCCGTGATGAGGCAAGCCGGATGAGTGCGCCCCCCCTTCACGCTATGCAATCCCGGCACTTTGAACGCGGTGCTGCAGCGATTGAGTTTGCGCTTGTGGCCACTGTCGGTGGCTTGCTGCTTGTCCTGTTCGGCACGCTCGAACTAGGCCGTTTGATGTTCACGCTCAACACCGCCACCGAAGCCACCCGGCTTGGTGCACGCATCGCCGTGGTCTGTGATGCCGACGACGCACAAATCAAAACGCGCATGGCGGCAATGCTACCGCTGCTGAAGCCCGAGAACATCGCGGTGACGTATCAGCCGGCAGGCTGCGCCAGTAGTGCTGACGATGCCCGCAATACCTGTGCCTCAGTCACGGTGGCCGTCCAATCCGGAGTTCGTTTTAATTCCGTTATTCCTCTGGTGCCGATCAATCTTGATTTGCCTGCCTTTGCTACGACGCTGCCACGCGAAGCAATGGACAGTGCTTCCTGCCGCAACTAAGCATGTCGCTACCCAGCATGCCAAAAAATGGATACGCCATGAAAGCTCTCCTCATCTCCGATAACACCGAATTAAAAACTGCGATTACCCGTGTCTGCAGCGCGCAGCATCCGGTGATCACGACCTTAACCGCATTACCCACCATGCTACGTGGGGGCGGACTGGTCACCGCCATGACGCCGGATATTGTATTTCTCGATGCCTCCGCGAGCCAGCAAGAAACGCTCAGCACACTAGACCGGCTTGTTGCCCAGTACCCGCAGGCGGCGTTGATTTTACTGACACCGGATCAGTCTCCTGCGCTATTGATGGCAGCGATTCGTGCCGGTGTACGCGAAGTGGTGGGGGTGCCGTTAGACCCGCAGGAATTAGTCGCGGCCCTTGGGCGTGTAGTGCAAAGGCGGGAATCAACACAACAACGCCATGGAAAAATTTTGTCTTTTATCTCATGCAAGGGCGGTAGTGGCACGACCTTTCTGGCAGCGAATGTCGCGTATGCGCTCGCGACGTTGACACATAAAAAAACACTGCTGATTGATTTGAATGTGCAGTTCGGTGACGCCGCGCTGGTTCTTTGCGATACCAAACCCGTCACCACACTGGTGGATGTCTGCGCCCAAATCAATCGGCTTGATGCCGATCTGCTTGAATCAAGCCTGATTCAAGTCGCCCCTGGCTGCGGCATCTTGGCAGCGTCCAATGACCCTGATCCGGCAGGCGAAATCCGGCCTGAGCAACTTGAGGCGATTTTGCAATTAGCTCGTCAGCATTATGATTTTGTAGTCCTTGATCTGGGTCGTCAAATTCATGGTGTCACCATCAAGGCGCTCGACAACACAGATTTTATTTATCCGGTTCTGCAGCAGTCTTTGCCTTATCTCCGTGACGGGCGCCGCTTGCTTGATTTATTTTCCGCTCTGGGCTATCGACGGGAAAAAATTCAACTGATCCTTAATCGCCACGATAGCGCGGCAAATATTAGTGCTGCCGAGATGGCGCGCCTTCTCGCTCAGGAGATACCGCATCGCATCCCCAATAATTTTGACGTCGTCAGCGAATCAATTAACCAGGGTATTCCCGCTCTCAAAATGGCGCGCAGCAGCGCGATCTCAAAAAGCCTGGTCGACTTTGTTCAGCATCTTGCAGAGGCGCCCCAATCGACGAGTCGCAGCATGATCCGTCGTTTGTTCGATCGACACCCAGCTAATGCATAAAGGCATGCCGCAATGTTTAAAAAAAAACCAAAGGAGCGGGGTATGAATTTACGAGAGAAGCTGTCATTGGTGTCGGGGACGACTTATGCGTCGGCTACAGAGGATAATTTTTCTAGCGAGGCGTATCAATTTTTGCGAAAAAATTTGTATCAGATTATTTTTGATCGTATCGATCTGGAAAAGCTGCAGCAAATGAGTCCAGATCAATTCAAGCGCGAATTGTCGGTATTAGTCGAGCGCATTGTGGACGATGAAAATATGGTTGCCAATCAGGCAGAACGGCGCCAGCTTGTCATCGATATGCAGAACGAGATGCTGGGTTTTGGCCGGCTTGAGCCTTTGCTCCACGATCCGAGTGTGTCTGATATTTTGGTGAATACCGCCAAAAAGATTTATGTCGAACGTCGCGGCAAGCTGGAGCTTACGCCGTTCACCTTTCACGACAACGCCCATCTACTCAAAATCATTGAAAAAATTGTGTCGCGAGTCGGCCGCCGCGTCGATGAATCGAGCCCGATGGTGGACGCCAGATTACCCGACGGATCGCGGGTCAATGCCATCATCGCCCCGCTGGCGTTGGATGGCCCGATTTTATCGATACGCCGTTTCTCGGTGAAGCCACTCGGCATGCCAGATCTGCTGCAATTCAAAAGCCTCACGCCACCCATGGCGCAGCTGCTCGAATCACTTGCTAAGGCCAAGATCAATATCCTGATTTCGGGTGGCACTGGCAGTGGCAAGACCACGCTCCTTAATGTGCTGTCTGGTTTCATTGCGCACGATGAACGCGTTATCACCATCGAAGATGCCGCCGAATTGCAGATGCAGCAGCCGCATGTTGTCCGCCTCGAAACCCGGCCACCGAATATTGAAGGTAAAGGCGAAGTGTCACAGCGCGCTTTGGTGCGCAATGCGCTGCGCATGCGGCCGGACCGGATTATTTTGGGAGAGGTGCGTGGCAGCGAGGCACTCGACATGCTGCAGGCGATGAATACCGGGCACGAGGGATCGTTCGCCACGATCCATGCCAATACTGCACGCGATGCGCTGGCACGTCTGGAAAATATGGTTGGCATGGCAGGCGCCAATCTGACCTCACGTGCAACGCGCCAGCAAATCGCCTCGGCAGTCACTGTCGTCATTCAGATCATGCGACTCACTGATGGGGGGCGACGCATTGTCAGCATCCAGGAAATCACGGGTATGGAAGGGGAGACCATTTTGATGCAGGAAATTTTTACCTACCGTCGTACCGGCGTCACTGCCGACGGGAAGGTCACCGGCCATTTTTGTGCAACCGGTGTGTATCCAAAATTTGATCAGCGCTTAAAAGAATTTGGCGTTGGCCTGCCAGATACGCTGTTTGATCCGACTCAGCGTTTCGAATAAAAAGAGGTAAGCAATGGACTTCCTGTTCTATGCATTTTCTGTGTTGATTTTTATTGCTGTGGCGTTGGCCATTGAAGTCGGCTGGCAGTGGTGGTTTTCTACCCAAAGCGCGGCTGCGCGCCGTGCCTTACAGCGCCGCAAGACGGTGGCCGGTGAGGGACAAAAAAATGGAGCGCATGTGTCTTTGCTCAAAGAGCGTCGACTGGCCGCATCCGACACCGGCGAGCGCTTGTTACGTGATCTGCCGCAGATGGATGCGCTGGATTTGCGCTTGCAGCAGGCAGGCAGTAAGTGGTCAGTGGGTACGTTGCTGACGTACAGCGCGCTACTTTTTTTCTCCGGCTTATTGCTGGCCTTGCTACTGCAGCCATTTATTTGGGTGGCGCTAGTGGCAGGTTTGGTCTGTGGGCTGCTACCGATCATGCGGGTACTGCAAAGCCGCGCGGCGCGTTTTGAAAAGCTGGAGCGGCAATTGCCGGACGCCGCTGATTTGATTGCGCGCAGCCTGCGTGCCGGCCATGCTTTTCCATCGACCATACAAATGGTGGCTGACGAGATGCCGGAGCCGATCGCGCAAGAGTTCCGGGTAGTAGCCGATGAAATAAATTTTGGCATCGCGGTTGCCCAATCTTTGCAGCGTCTGGCGACCCGTGTTCCCCTGACAGATTTTCGTTTTTTGGTGGTAGCAGTATTAATCCAGCGCGAGACTGGCGGTAATTTGTCTGAGCTGATGAACAACATCAGTTTTTTGATTCGTCAACGATTAAAGCTGTTGGGCCAGATACGGACACTGTCGGCCGAAGACAGGCTGTCGGCGTGGATTTTATGCTTGCTGCCTTTTGGTGTGCTGCTGGTTTTGTCGGCGATGAGTCCGGCTTATATCAATCAACTGCGCGATGATCCATCCGGATTTACCTTGTCGATGATGGCGCTTGGGATGATGTTGGTTGGTGTGCTGTGGATGCGAGAAATTGTCCGGATTCGGGTTTAATACAACGCGACGATGTCGGTATGAATAGTAATCAATCGAACGGATAAGCCTATGACGATGCAAACGGTTTTTTTCTTTGGCACGGTGTTTCTGGTCTGGGCAGGCATCACGGCACTGGTCGTGCGAATGCTATTCCCGGATCGCTTCAGTCGCCGTCTGACCAGCTTGCAAAGCGAAGACGTAGCGGGCAGTGAACACAAAGTGAATCCCTGGGTAGCGCGTTTCGTGCAGGTGGCCCAACCCTTTGCCAAGTTATCTTTGCCCACTGAAGGCTGGGACAATTCACCCGTTCGGCTGCGCTTTATGAATGCGGGCTGGCGCTCTGCATCGGCGCCGCTCGTATTTTTTTCGGCTAAAACCTTGCTGGCTTTACTGCTGCCACTATTGCTCATCTTAGCCGGCGGCGAGCGCTTACTGGCTGCTGGCAGTAGCGTGATCTTGCTCGCGCTGACCGGCGCTGCGGCCATGGGCTATTACTTGCCCAATCTGGTGCTGAATCATGTGGTGCAAGCACGGCAGCGCGACATTTTTGAACATTTTCCAGATGCACTCGATCTGCTGACCATCTGTGTCGAAGCCGGATTGGGGCTCGATCAGGCCATCGCGCGAGTGGCCGCAGAGATCCATCTCAAAAGTGTCACCTTGGCACAAGAGCTGCACCTGGTGCTGATTGAAATTCGTACCGGCTTTTCCAAAGAGCAAGCCTTGCGCCATCTTGCGCTACGCACCGGCGTTGAGGACATTGACATGCTCGTTGCGATGCTGATTCAGTCAGAGCGCTTCGGCACCAGTATGGGTGACTCGCTCCGGGTGCATGCGGATAATCTCCGCTCCAAGCGTCGCCAGGCGGCAGAGGAAGCGGCTGCAAAGATTGCGATCAAACTGTTGATCCCGCTGATATTTTGTATCTTCCCGACTTTGCTGTTGGTGCTGCTTGGCCCCGCGATGCTGCAGGTATATCGCGTACTTCTCCCGGCCATGGCCGGGCAATGAGGATCATTTTCATGGAGAGTCTGATGAAAACACGTTTGACTTTATTCAGTACCGTTTGCAGCGGCGGACTGTTGTTGGGCTGCGCGAGCAGTCCGTCATTGGTCGTGGCGCCAGGCGCGTCGCCCTCTGTGATGGAGGCCGTGACTGAATCGGCGCAGGCCAGTTATGCGCGCGGCAGGCATTGGCATCGTCAGCAAAAGCTTGATCTGGCCCAAGCCGCTTATACGCAGGCCTTGCAGACGGATCCGACGCATCTTGAGTCACATAATGCGCTCGCGGCGTTGTTTGCGACACGGGGTGATGTGGACCGCGCTATCGTTCTCTTGCGTGGTCTTGCCGATTCCCATCCGGATGCTGCGCATGTGTTTGCCAATCTGGGTTATGCGTATTTTTTAAAAGGGGATTTGAAGGCAGCCAGCGCTGCGCTTGTGCAAGCGGTCACGCTTGAGCCAGACAGCGAGCCTGCTCAGCGCAAGCTTGCGTTAGTCAACGCGGCGATCGCGCACCAGGCGCAACAGGCACAACAAGCACAACAAGCACAGCGCTTGCAAGAAGCTGCAGCGGCGCGTGAGCCAGAGGGGATGGTGGCCGACATTCTGCCCATTTCGGCGGGCGTGTATGCGCTGCATTATCGCGGGATGGCGCAGGCAACTGCAACGTTGTCACCCGGCCAGATTCCGCTGCTGCAGGCGGTACCGGCGGCGATGGTGGTGAGCGCAACGGTCTTGCCGGCCTCGCCTCAGCCTGTGGCAGTAGTCGTACCGGTCGTCACCCCAGCGCCGATGCCGGCTGTGTTGTCAGAGCCAGAGCCAGAGCCAGAGCCTGCGCCGGTGTCGGTGCCAGTGTGGGAGCCGGTACCCTTACCGGCGTCAACCCGGGTTACCCCAGCGGTACCAATTGCGCTTTTCAACGGTAACGGCCGTCCGGGGTTTGCCCGTGAAGTGCGGGCGATGATGCCCGCTGATCAATGGAAGGTCACGCGTATTGCAAATTATCCAAACTTCGGGATGCGGGTGACACGGATTGAGTACAAAGATCAGTATTACGCCGCTGCCCGGCAGCTTGCGGACACCATGGGGGTCGTCGCGCAGTTGCATCCTAACGACTTGCAAATCGGTAGCAGCGTGCGGGTCATACTTGGCCACGATCTTAAAAATAATCCCAGTCTGCGCGAGCGGCTTGGTGCCAGTAATGTGCGGGACAAGATGGCAGCGAATTAGGCGCTAGTTACCGCTGGCTTGTGTCGGCGGCGTTGGCGCGACGGCATTGTTCCACACTACATCCTGATCAATGGCATACAGCTGGCAGGGCGGCTTACCGGGCTTTTGACAAGCGCTCAGCACGCGGTCTGCCGGATCGTCGCCTTCTTCTGCCCAGCTCCACTCGCCGGACGCCGACAAGGCAAACGCACGCGGCGCGGATTTTCCTAAAAAGGCGCGGTATCCTTGGCGCCCGCCTTCGAATAAATACGGCACCGCATTGACATCATCAATCGCTGCAAAATTCGTCGCCGGCGGGCTCGGCGGTTTGGGCAGCGCGACCACCTCGGCCGTGGGCATGCCAAGGCTTTGCAGGAAGCGTTCAGTCTGCGGCCACCAGATGGCGACCCCATCGCGGCTGCCGGCCAGCCCATGCGCGTCGGATTTGAAATGACCAAAGGCGATCAACTCGGCCTGGCCGCCACGCTGTTGATACGCTTGCGACATTTGGCTCGCTAACGGCAGATCAAAGTAGCTGTCGTTGGCCCCATAAAACCAGAGGCTGGGCACGCTAGTCTTGCCAGCGTAATCCGCCAAAGCAGCAACCAATGCGCTACGCCAATCGCAACTGCCGCCATCAATCCTTAAGCCGCCAGCAAAATTTAGCAGTCCCCGCACACCCGGAAAATGGCGTGTCCCAAACGCCATCGTGGCCAGCCCGCCGTAGGATTGCCCGGCTACGATGATGCGCGCCGGATCCGCCCAGCCTTGTTGTAAGACCGCGGTGAGTGCTGCTTGCACATCGTCGGCTTGGGTCTGCCCGTTGTCTTTCATGTTGCAACCGTAGTCGCGATAGCTGCCGCCGGATTGGGCAAAGCCTTTGCGCATGGGGACCACAACGGCGTAACCACGCTTGACGAATTCGCGACTCATCGCAAGAAAGCGGTCGCGCTTTTGCGCGGCGGGACTGCCGCGCTCTTTGCCGTGATTCATGACCAGCAGCGGAAAAGGGCCTGGCCCGGGTGGCTTGAAAATCGTGGTTTCCAGATTGAGCGCGCTGCCATCCTGTCCAACGACAGGCAGCATCATCACGGTTTCATTAAGGGAGGTGTCGAGTGTGACAGCCTGCGCGGTGCTGCCGAGCGTAATGAAACAAAGCGATGCCGCCGTGCCGAGGCGTCTGACAAACATGGAGAGGGAAAACGTCTTCATAGCGGCGTGATAGTTGCGTTACAAAAGACAAGCTTGTCCATTGTAAAGACGCCGTTTCACCGCCTCAATATGCAAACCGACAAGTTTGCACGATCGATTTTTAAAAATTAATCGTCTGCTATCACGCCGCTGGGTGTGGATTGAAAGTCCGGCAAGCCGCCACTGGGCTCAATAAAATCGGGCCCGTGGCTGCCTGCCAGTATGGCCTTAGCCGATGGCCTGCAGCTGCGAGGCCTTCATGCGTGTGGCCAGTGCGCGGCCCTTGCGCGCACGCTTGCCGATATGCGGTGCCAGCGCCGCAGCCGACAGCGATATTTCTTGCGGCTTGGCCGCGCGGCTGCTGATGCCGATGACACGCACACCTTTTTGACTAATGGCCTGCGCGGCCACCAGTTTTTCATTTTTTTCAAGATCCATGAAGATCACGCCGCGCCCACCACCGGGTTGCATCTTGATTTCGTCCATGCCAAACACCAGCAGCCGGCCGCTTTCGGACAGACAGGCAATGGCGCTGGCCGCTTTACCAATGACATTTGGCATCAAGGGCTCGTCACCGGCGTCGAGCGTGATGAAGGATTTGCCGCCTTTTTGCCGACTATGCATATCACCCGCTTTGGCCATGAAGCCATAGCCTGCCGTCGACGCCATCAACAGCGGCGTATCGGCGGTGCCCGCAAAATAATGCAGCAAGCGGGTACCGTCTTCGAGTTCCATCAGGCTTGTGAGCGGCACGCCATCGCCACGCGCCCCGGGCAACAAGCCAACCGAGACGGAGTAGACGCGGCCGTTAGAGCCAAACGCGAGGACGTGATCGGTGGTGCGGCATTCAAAGGCGCCATATAAGGCGTCGCCGGATTTGAAGCTGAACTGCTGCGCATCATGACCATGGCCGCCGCGCGCGCGTACCCAGCCACGCTGAGAGATCACCACCGTGACAGGCTCATCAATCACTTTTTGCTCGGCGATGGCACGCTCGGCTTCTTCGATCACAGTGCGGCGTGCGTCACCGAACTGTTTGCTGTCAGTTTCAATTTCTTTGATCAGCAGTTTTTTCATCGAAGCTGGATTATCGAGCAGCTCTTGCAGACTGATTTTCTCTGTGCGTAAACTGGCCAGCTCTTGCTGTACTTTGATCGCTTCAAGCCGCGCGAGTTGGCGCAGGCGAATCTCGAGGATGTCATCGGCCTGACGCTCGGAGAGTTTGAATGCTTGCATCAGCGCCGGCTTGGGCTCGTCGGCCTCGCGAATGATCTTGATGACTTTGTCAATGTTCAGCAGTACCGTCTCGCGACCTTCGAGGATATGGATGCGGTCATTCACCTTGCTCAGGCGGTGTTGGGTGCGGCGGGTGACGGTGTCGAAGCGAAAGCCGATCCACTCGCGCAGAATATCGCCCAGTGTTTTTTGACACGGCTTACCATCGGCACCGATCATCACCAGATTGACGCCGACACTGTTTTCCAACGACGTATGGGCGAGCAACAGGTTACTGAATTCGTGCTGATCCTGATTTTTTGATTTGGGCTCAAACACTAAACGTACTGGTGCATCGCGACCGGATTCGTCGCGCACTGTATCGAGCACAGCAAGCAGGGTTTGCTTGGTTGCGAGCTGGTCGGGAGATAAACTTTTTTTGCCGAGTTTGATTTTCGGGTTGGTGAGTTCTTCGATTTCTTCGAGTACTTTTTGTGACGAGGCTCCCGGCGGCAGCTCGGTGACAACGAGTTGCCATTGTCCGCGCGCGAGTTCTTCTATTTTCCAGCGTGCCCGCACCTTGATACTGCCGCGCCCGCTTTGATAGATGTCACTAATGGCCGACGCCGGTGTAATCAGTTGGCCGCCACCGGGAAAATCCGGCCCCGGGACGAGTTGCATCAGTTCGTCATGCGTGAGTTTGGGATTGCGAATTAATGCAACGGCGGCTTTCGCTACTTCGGTCAGGTTATGCGAAGGTATTTCTGTAGCGAGGCCGACGGCAATCCCCGAGGCGCCATTGAGTAAAACAAACGGCAGGCGTGCCGGAAGCAGCCGCGGTTCTTCGGTGGAGCCATCGTAGTTGGGCTGGAAGTCCACGGTGCCCATGTCGATTTCGTCGAGCAGTAGCCGGGAGATGGGGGTCAGTCGCGCTTCGGTGTAGCGCATCGCCGCGGCGCCGTCGCCATCGCGCGAGCCAAAGTTGCCGTGCCCGTCGACGAGTGGGTAGCGTAACGAAAAATCCTGCGCCATCCGTACCATCGCGTCATACACCGATTGGTCGCCATGGGGATGGAGTTTACCCAGCACGTCACCAACCACCGCTGCCGATTTGCGTGGCTTGGCGACGGCGTCAAGTTTTAACTGATCCATCGCATACAGGATGCGTCGCTGCACTGGCTTTTGGCCATCACAGACATCAGGCAGTGCGCGGCCCTTGACGACCGAGATCGCGTAGTCAAGATAGGCGCGCTCGGCGAACACCGCCAGTGTCAGCGATTCATCTCCATCGCTGGGGGCGGCGTCGAAGAGCGTAGTTTGTTCTGTCATATCGGCTTGCTAAAAATGATTGGGTGGTTTGTCAGTGTGCGCAACGCCTGGGCAAAATAAACGATGCACTACGCAATGTAGGCAGGCTCAGCGTGCGTCTGCGTTGGTTTAAATATCAGCTTCCACTTCATTGCCATGTTCTTCCAGCCAGCTACGCCGCGCTGCGGCTTCACCTTTACCCATGAGCATGGTGAAGCGGGCTTCGGAAGCGGCCTGATCGAATTCACCCAGCGCCACCGGCAACAGGCGTCGGGTATCCGGATTCATCGTGGTCTCCCACAGTTGTCCGGCATTCATCTCGCCTAGACCTTTGAAGCGCGCAATACTCCAGCCGCCTTCTTTGACACCGTCTTTACGCAGTTTGTCTTCAATCGCGGTGAGCTCACCCTCGTCGAGGGCATAGATTTTTTGTGCTGGTTTTTTGCCACGCGCCGGCGCATCAACGCGGTATAGCGGGGGACGAGCGATGTGGATGTGACCGCAGGCGATGAGTTTGGGGAAATGACGAAAAAATAAGGTCAGCAGCAGTACCTGAATATGCGAGCCGTCCACGTCCGCATCCGACAAGATGCAGATGCGCCCGTAGCGCAGACCAGACAGATCGGGATCATCGTTCTTACCATGCGGATCAACGCCTATGGCCACTGCGATGTCATGAATTTCGTTGTTGGCAAACAGGCGGTCGCGTTCGGTTTCCCATGCATTGAGCACTTTGCCGCGCAGCGGCAAAATCGCCTGAAATTCTTTGTCACGACCCATCTTGGCCGAGCCGCCTGCGGAATCACCTTCGACCAAAAATATTTCATTACGGCTGAGGTCGGTGGATTCGCAATCGGTCAGCTTGCCGGGCAAGACGGCCACGCCGGATGATTTGCGTTTCTCCACTTTTTGAGCGGAACGCAAGCGACTTTGCGCCTGACGAATCACGAGCTCGGCGAGTTTTTTGCCGTAGTCAACATGTTGGTTGAGCCAGAGTTCAAGCGCGGAGCGTGAGTAGCCGGCGACTAAACGTACCGCGTCGCGTGAATTGAGCTTTTCTTTGATCTGACCTTGAAACTGCGGATCCAGCACTTTCGCCGAAAGCACAAACGAGACGCGTGCAAATATGTCTTCAGCCAATAGCTTGACGCCTTTGGGTAGCAGTGAATGCATCTCGACAAAACTTTTGACTGCGCCAAAGAGACCTTCGCGTAATCCGGATTCGTGCGTGCCGCCGGCCGGTGTCGGGATCAGGTTGACATAGGATTCGCGCACGACATTGCCGTCTTCGGTCCAGGCGACGACCCAGGCCGCACCTTCGCCTTCGGCAAAGCCATCGGTGTCGGCATGCGCATATTGTTCGCCTTCGAACAAGGGAATCAGGGTTGGCGCGCCGGAGGTTTGCGCCAGGGTCTCGGTCAGGTAGCCACGCAGTCCCTGCTCATATTGCCAAACCTGAGTCTCGCCGGTTTTGGATTGAATGAACGTGACTTTTACACCCGGGAGCAGGACGGCTTTAGAGCGCAGCAATCGCTGCAGTTCGGTCAGGGGAATCACCGGAGAATCAAAATATTTCGGGTCTGGCCAGACTGTGACACGCGTGCCAGATTTTTTTTCTTCTTTTGCCGCTGGCCGTGATTTGAGTTTGGTCGTGACGTCGCCGCCACCAAAGGCAAGCGTGTGGACGCCATTACCGGCATCGTCTTTGCGCCAGACCGTAATCTCGAGCCGCGATGAGAGCGCGTTGGTAACTGATACGCCGACACCATGCAGACCGCCCGAGAAGGCGTACGCGCCGCCGGCACCTTTGTCGAATTTGCCGCCGGCATGCAGTCGTGTAAAAACGATTTCGACGGTGGGGACTTTCTCCTCGGGATGCAAGCCGACTGGAATGCCGCGACCGTCGTCTTCGACGCTGATACTGCCATCGACGTTGATGGTGACGATAATATTTTTACCATGCCCACCGAGCGCTTCATCGGAGGCGTTATCGATCACCTCCTGAATGATGTGCAGCGGGTTTTCGGTGCGGGTGTACATGCCCGGCCGCTGCTTAACGGGTTCGAGTCCTTTTAGGACGCGGATGGATGATTCGCTGTAATCAGATTGTTTGGTGGCCATGCTCAGGGTCTGGGGGAATCGGTATGAAACAAAATTGTGTGCATTCTAATGAAGTTTGGCGGGGTAGGGTGGCGTGTTCGGGCGCCGTGTCAGTGCCAAGCCGGCCGCTTGCAGCGGCAGCATGGGCACTATTTGCTCAACATGCCCATCGCTCGCTCTAGCCCGTCTATTGTGACGGGAAACATCCGGTTGCCCATGAGTTGTCGGATTACCGCAATCGACTGACGGTATTGCCACAGCCCTTCGGGTTCGGGATTGAGCCAAACAAATTTTGGAAAGGTGCTGGTGAATCGTTGCAACCAAACCGCACCGGCTTCTTCGTTGTTGTATTCCACTGAGCCACCTGGCTGCAGAATTTCATAGGGACTCATGGTGGCATCGCCGATAAAAATAACTTTGGTATCGGCCGGATATTTGCGCAGTACATCCCAGGTCGCAAAGCGCTCCGCATGGCGGCGGCGATTATTTTTCCACAGGGTTTCGTAGACGCAGTTATGGAAATAAAAAAATTCCATATTTTTAAATTCCGATTTTGCTGCCGAAAATAATTCTTCAGCACGCGCGATATGGTCGTCCATGGTGCCGCCGACGTCCATTAGCATGAGCACCTTGATTTTGTTTTTGCGCTCGGCCTGCATTTTCAGATCTAGCCAGCCAGCATTGTTGGCGGTGGCGCGGATGGTGTCATCGAGTGCCAGCTCTTCTTGCGCACCTTCGCGCGCAAAACGACGCAGTCGTCGCAGCGCGACTTTGATATTACGGGTACCGAGTTCGCGTTCGCTATCGTAGTCGCGGAAGGCGCGCGCCTCCCAAACTTTGACGGCGCTACGTTTACCGCCTTCGCCGCCAATACGGATGCCTTCGGGGTTTTCGCCGCCGTTACCAAAGGGCGAGGTGCCGCCTGTGCCTATCCATTTGTTGCCGCCTTCGTGGCGCTCTTTTTGTTCCTGCATCAGCTCTTTCAAGCGATCCATCAGCTTGTCGTAGCCGAATTTTTCCAGCGCCGCTCTTTGCTCGGGCGTCATCTCGCGCTGCATGCGCTTTATTAGCCAGTCCAGCGGGATTTCGGGATTTTTTTCAAACAGCGTGTTAATGCCGTGAAAATATAAGCCGAAGGCCTGGTCGAATTTGTCGTAGTGGGCTTCGTCTTTGACCAACGTGGTGCGTGCAAGATAATAAAACTCGTCAAGCGCATTGCCGATCACTTGCTTTTGCAAAGCCTCAAGCAAAATCAGGAACTCCTTGATGGAGACCGGAATTTTTGCGTCTTTCAGCGCAAAGAAAAAATCAACCAACATGGTGGCGGTGGCTTAGCGATTGGCGCGGGACATAAAGACCAGACGTTCAAACAAATGCACGTCCTGTTCGTTTTTCAATAGCGCGCCATGCAGTGGCGGTACGATGCTTTTTTGGTCCTGGCTGCGCAAAGCTTCCGGTGAAATATCTTCGGCCAGCAAGAGTTTCAACCAGTCGAGCAGCTCGGAGGTGGACGGTTTTTTCTTTAGTCCGGCCACTTCGCGCACTTCATAAAAGGTCTGCAATGCCTGCGCCAGCAGTTCTTTTTTCAGCCCCGGAAAGTGTACGTCGACGATTTGCTGCATCGTTTCTTTGTCGGGGAATTTGATGTAATGAAAAAAGCAGCGGCGCAGGAAAGCGTCCGGTAATTCTTTTTCATTGTTGGACGTGATGATCACCAGCGGCCGGTGCACCGCGCGCACCATTTCGCGCGTCTCGTACACATAAAATTCCATGCGGTCCAGCTCGCGCAGCAAGTCATTGGGGAATTCAATGTCGGCCTTATCAATCTCGTCGATCAGCAAGACTACCGGCTCGGGTGCTGTAAACGCCTGCCACAGTACGCCTCGCACGATGTAATTGTGAATGTCCTTGACCCGCTCATCGCCGAGCTGCGAGTCACGCAGGCGCGAGACCGCGTCGTATTCATACAGACCCTGCTGGGCCTTGGTGGTGGATTTAATGTGCCACTGCATGAGTGGCATACCCAAGGCCGCGGCGACTTCCTCGGCCAGCATGGTCTTGCCGGTGCCTGGCTCGCCTTTAATTAACAGGGGACGTTGCAGCGTCAGCGCTGCGTTAACGGCCAGTTTCAGGTCGTGGGTGGCAACGTAGCTGTCGGAGCCTTCGAATCGGGAAGTGGATCGCATGGGGGCTGGGAGGTGAAAGTAAAAGTGGCTCGAGTATAAACGACCGGCAACGACGGGGTCGGCCAGGTTAAATACAAGGAAAGCGCGATCTTTGGTGCCCGAAATAGACTCGCTGATGTTAATCGGTTAAACTTGAGCGCTTTTTGTAGGCGGCCAAGCAACATTTTTAGGCAATTATTAATTTGTTATTAACGATACGCCGGCCGCCGGACCAGTTTCGATTCAACTACCCCAGCTATCATGAAAAAACTCTTTGCACTTCTCGCGCTGGCGGGTGTGGCCCAGATTTCCGCAGCAGCGGACATCAAGGGAGACGCCAAAGCCGCTGAAAACAAGGTTGCCATGTGTATCGGCTGCCACGGCATTCCCGGTTACAAGGCTTCCTTTCCTGAGGTCTACCGCGTGCCGGTCCTTGGTGGTCAGTCTGAAAAATACGTCGCGTCCGCGCTGAGCGCCTACAAGAAGGGCGAACGTAACCATCCGACCATGCGTGGCATCGCCGCCGGTCTGTCGGATCAGGATATTGCTGACCTGGCTGCTTATTACGCGCAGCAGAAATAAACGGAGCCCACCATGAAAAAGATGATTGCCTTGCTGGTGACCCTGCTTGCCTGCGCCACAACCCTGAACGCCCAAGCGGGCAATGTTGCAGCCGGTAAGGCTGCGGCACAAAAATATAATTGCGCTTCCTGCCACGGTGCCGATTTTAGTAGCCCGATTGATCCAAGCTACCCCAAACTCGCGGGCCAGCATGCAGACTATCTTGAGCACGCGTTAGTGGCCTATCAGCGTGGCGCCAGCGGCTCAAACGGTCGCGGCAACGCGATCATGGGCGGCATGGCCAAGCCTTTATCGAAGACCGAGATTGGCGATATCGCTGCCTACTTGGCCAGCTTGCCGAGCGCGCTGGTGGTACGCAAATAAGCAGCGTAGTACGTTCTTAAAAAAAATCCACGGCGTGCCGTGGATTTTTTTCGCCTGGCGCACAGCGCTAGCGTCCGCGCACACAGTCCAGATATGCCTCGCCATCCGGCGGGGTGCCGTTGCGCTGGGCTGTCCACAGCATCTGGCCCAGACATTCCATGATCTCGTGATGGGCGGTGTGTTCCGACCCGTGCCGTTTAGCCAGCGCCATAAAGGCCTCGCGTATGCCTTTGGGCTGGTCAATCGAGATCTGCTCGGCGATCGAGAGATGCATTGACAGATGCAAGAAAGGATTGGATTTGCCTTGCTCGATCCCGTAGTCGGTATGCGCGGCATCGGGATTGCGCAGATCGCTGTCGTATTCCGGATGCTGGAGCAGCCAGTCGCGCGCGATGGCTTCGAGTGGCGTGAGTACGGCCTGCGCTTGTGCTTTACGCCAGGTCGCACAAAAAAAATCACGGACCTCTTCTTTGCTTGGTGCAAACATCGCTACAGTCCCATCACCAAGACCCATAAACCAAGCGCGGCAAACAGGGCGGCTGCCGCGATCCGCATCCACTTTAGTGGTATGTATTGCGCGGTGGTTTTGCCGAGCAACACGGCCGGTGCAATGGCTAACATTTCCCCCAGCGTGGCACCGATCATGACGAGCGTGAAGTCCTGGTAGGTTGCGGCCATGACCAGGGTAGCGAGCTGCGATTTGTCACCCAACTCGGCCAACAGGAATGTACCGAAGGCGATCAGGACAAGGTTGTTTGATGTCTTAAGGGGGACATCATCGTCGTCGTCATCGTCATCTTTTTCGGGAATCAGCGTCCAGACGGCGACTGCAAAGAAAAGGACCACAAGCAGCCAGCGCAATAATTCAGTCGGCACCAAACTAGACAGGCTGCTGCCCAAGATCGCGGTTATACCCATCGACAAAATCGTCGCAAGAAAAATCCCCAACAGGATAGGTAGCGGCCGGTGATACCGTACCGCCAACAAGAGCGCAAGAACCTGCGTCTTGTCGCCCATTTCGCCCAGTGCCACGACGGCGGCCGTGTTCAGTAAAGCTTCCATATCGTTCTCGTTTCTCAGAGGGTCTTATCAGGCAGCGGGGTCTTGTGTCGGTACTCGCATAGATCAGCAATGACACAATTCCAGCACTGCGGCGTGCGCGCCATGCAGGTGTAGCGACCATGCAAAATCAGCCAGTGATGGGCGTCCATCACATACTCGGGTGGCATGAGTTTCATGAGCTTGCGTTCGACTTCGTCGACGTTTTTGCCGGGGGCGATGCCGGTACGATTTGCGACCCGAAAAATATGCGTATCAACCGCAATGGCCGGCTCGCCAAAGGCGGTATTTAAAATGACGTTGGCCGTTTTGCGACCCACACCTGGCAGCGCTTCGAGTGCTGTGCGGTCGCGTGGCACTGCACCGTGATGCTGTTGCAGCAAAATATGGCACGTGGCAATCACGTTTTTTGCTTTGGTGCGAAACAGACCAATCGTTTGAATATAGGGAATCAGCCCCTCGACCCCAAGCGCAACAATTTGCGCCGGCGTGGACGCGACCGCATAGAGCTTGCGTGTGGCCTTGTTGACTGAGACATCCGTTGCCTGCGCCGAGAGAATGACGGCAATCAGCAGCTCGAAAGGTGTGGTGTATTCCAGCTCCGTGGTGGGGTGCGGGTTGGCTGCCTGAAAGCGCGAAAAAATAGCGCGCCGTTTGTCGAGATTCATGAGGGCGTCCCTGAGTCCGTCGCTTTTTTTAACCGTGCGCGCTCCATCGCGGCAGCGATGATGGCACGTTTGCGTTCTTTTTCAGCCTGCTCTTCCGGCGTGGCGGCCACTTCAGCATTGACTTCTTTCATCTTCGCAGCAGCCTTGGCGGCGAGCCTTGCGTCGTTGTCGGCTTTCTCGCGCTGCAGGCGCGCAGTGCGCTGGTCGTGTCGTAGGCGCGCCGCATTGGCGGCTTGCTGGGACCAGGCATCCCAACCGGTTTTACCCGGCGTCACCGGGATCATCGCGATGCAGTCGACCGGGCAGGGTGGCACGCACAAATCGCAACCGGTGCAGAGCTCTGCAATCACGGTGTGCATCTGTTTGGCGGCGCCTACAATCGCGTCGACCGGGCAGGCTTGGATGCACAGGGTGCAGCCGATACAAGCGCTCTCATCAATCAAGGCAAGCGGTCGCTCACGTTCCAGTCCATGCGCCGGGTTAAGTGGTATGACGGGCTTGCCAAGCAAGCGGGCAAGGCGGGCGACGCCTTCGGCGCCGCCGGGCGGGCATTGGTTGTAACCCGCGCTGCCTTCGGCGATCGCTTCGGCGTACGGACGGCAGCCTGCATACCCGCACTTGGTGCACTGAGTTTGCGGCAGCAGATCTTCAATGCGATCGGCCAGAGAGGAGCGGGCGTGCTGATTCATAGGACGTTATTATCGGGCACATTGCGCCGGCTCACAAATTCGTGATACCCAACAAAAAAACCGCCCGGTTCAGGGGGCGGCTTTTGAACACCGAATCGGCACAGACGGCGTGGAAATCAGGCGTGTGCCTTAATGAATTCCGTGATGCGGGGAGCGATATGATCGCGCCAGCGACGACCGGAAAAAATACCATAGTGGCCAGCGCCCGGCGCGGTGAAATGCTGCTTCATCGTTTTAGGAATGTGGGCGCACAAATCGTGCGCCGCACGCGTCTGACCAGAGCCGGAGATATCGTCGAGCTCGCCTTCAATGGTAAAGAGGGCGACGTTCTTGATATCTTGCGGACGCACTAGTTTGCCTTCGACTTCCCACGTACCGGCAGGCAGACGAAATTCCTGGAATACGGTCTTGATCGTCTCCAAATAATATTCCGCCGGCATATCAAGCACGGCATTGTACTCATCGTAAAACTTGCGATGATCTTCTGCCGATTCATTGTCGCCACGGCGCAGATGCAGGTAATACTCCCAATGACTTTCCGCATGCCGCCGGGGGTTCATAGCGACGAAACCAGCGTGCTGCAAGAAGCCCGGATAGACCGAACGGCCATAGCCAGGATAGTTGGGCGGCACACTATAGATGACGGTATTTTCAAACCACGAAAACGGTTTATCCGTAGCCAGATCATTGACCTGCGTCGGCGATTTGCGCGGATCGATCGGGCCGCCCATCATCACCATCGTCTTGGGCATGTTGGCTTCATTATCGGTGGCCATGAGCGAGATCGCGGCGAGCACCGGCACTGTCGGCTGGCAGACCGAGATCACGTTCAGATCGGGGCCCAGAAAACGAATGAAATCCTGCACGTAGTAAATATAATCGTGCAAGTGGAATGCGCCTTTTTCCATCGGCACCATCCGTGCATCGGTCCAGTCGGTGATGTAGACATCATGGTCTGCGAGCAAGCCTCGCACGGTATCGCGCAACAGCGTGGAATGATGACCCGACAACGGCGCCACCAGCAACACTTTAGGTTGCTTCAAATTCGACAGCGCCGGTTTGCTCAGATCTTTGCGGAAGTGCAGCAAGCGGCAAAACGGTTTTTCATGGGCGACTTCTTCGATCACCGCGACCTGCGCGCCGTCAATCTCGGTGGAGGTAATACCGAATTGCGGCTTTTCGTAATTTTTGCCAAGCCGGTACATCAACTCGTAGCCGGCGGCGATGCGTTGCGCGAAAGGCGAGTGCGCAAACGGTGAGACGGGACTGGTAAATAATTTTGATGAGGCCTCGGCCCACTGAATCAGCGGGTTGAGCATCGTGCGATTCATTTCGTGCAGTTGGTAGAGCATGGTGACCTCTCATTCTGGACGCCGGAATTGTGCCGCCATTTCAAAATTTCCGCAATGCAGCAAATGCAAGTCTGCAAGATAAATGCTGTTATTGTGAAAACTATCCGTCTGTGGCCTTGGTGGCAGCTTAGTTTCAGTCAATCGAATCGATTCAACTCGCACGTTCCCAGGTCATTTGTGCGTTGCTGCAATGTAACATAAGAAAATTCCGAAACGATCTTTATCAAACCTTTGTGTCTGTAAAACAGGCTCTTACCAAAAATAGATGGGGTCATCCTCTTTTCTGAAAATAGTGAATTGATAAGATTGGACAGACATTTTCGCCGATTGCGCCTGCAATGATCGATAAACAGGGAATACAACAAAGCTGTTGCTGCTAGCAATCTCAAAAGTTCGATGAGCGCCCAATATGGGCGGGCGTGGCAGCGAACTGGGCGAGACGCGGGCTGGCGGGTAAGGGCCGCAGATGCGTTTTATGATTGGCGGGCGGACAACCCTGAACAAAGAAGAACAGGCACTTGACGGTGCCTGTTCTTCTTTGCATTATGCGGCGGTCAGAATTAATCAAACACCGGTGAATCGACGCCCAAAATTTTGTGCAGCTTGGGCGAGGTGGTGGTGTACTGCATGTGGATTTTTTTGTCTGGGAAGATATAGGGTGCCGCACCGAATGCCGCCAGCGCGGCTTCGTGGAATCCCGACAGAATCA
>CAMBFZ010000033.1 GCA_945866125.1 Bordetella parapertussis | reverse complement strand
TCTCGAGATCGATCTTGCGGATCACGCCAGAGACCTTCGTATTTTCGTATTCGTTAGCATCGCCATTGACATGGTGCTCATGGTCTTTGTTGTGCTCGTGCTCTTGTGCAAATGCCGGCAAGCCCGTCAGCGCGGTCGCAGCCAGCAGGGCGGCGGCAAGGGTGCTTAGTTTCTTCATCGAAATCTCCAATCATTATTAATTTTGAAAATGAACCCGGCGGGTTGCTATGAGTTACACCGCCAGATTTCAACGAAGTATCCAAGACCCGCCCCAACAGCTACCTGACCGGCACATTACAAAAATGTCAGTTTTTTGCTGTCCTCGGGCAAAATAGGCACACTACCCACTGTGGCTACATGGAGCATCTTGTGAAGATTTTGATTGTCGAAGACGAACCGAAAACGGGCGATTACCTGCGAAAAGGGTTGCGCGAGGCCGGCTTTGTGGTCGAGCTAGCGCAGAACGGTATCGATGGTTTACATTTGGCGCTTGAGGGAGACCATGACCTCGCCATCTTCGACGTGATGCTGCCAGGTATAAATGGCTGGCAGTTGCTGGACACGGTACGCCGCGCGGGCAAGACCTTCCCCGTCCTGTTTCTCACAGCCCGCGATCAGGTAGAAGACCGCATCAAGGGGCTGGGACTCGGGGCTGATGATTACCTGGTCAAGCCGTTCTCGTTTGCCGAATTGCTGGCCCGGGTTCGAACGGTATTGCGGCGCGGGCGTCCCGCGCAAGAAATGACGACCTTGCAATTTGCCGACCTCGAGCTGGACCTGATCAAACGGCGTGTCACGCGCCATGGGCAGAGAATCGGCCTGACCGCTAAGGAATTCGGGCTACTCGAACTACTGCTGCGCCGACAAGGCGAAGTACTGCCGCGGTCCTTGATTGCATCGCAGGTCTGGGACGTGAACTTCGACAGCGACACGAACGTAATCGAGGTCGCGGTTCGCAGGCTACGCGCAAAAATCGATGACGGACATGACCGCAAGTTGATTAATACTGTGCGTGGTATGGGCTACGTGATCGAATGACGAGGGTGACATGAACCTTCCCCGATTTTCGCTGACCACGCGACTAACGACTTTTTATTCGTTGGTATCGACGGCTGTTCTGTTTGGCATGGGCTTGTTGGTCACTGTACTGGTCGAACGACATTTCGAGGAAATGGACCAGCGTTTTCTAGACGATAAAATCGAGCTCGTTCTAGAGTTGAGCAAACATGCGTCGTCGAATGAAGATTTACGATTGCGGCTCACTGATGCGCTCAATCATCACGCAGATCTGCACGTCCTGGTTCGTGATGAAAAAGGGATAATCCTGTTCGTTATGCCGGACCAGCTTCCGATCGAGGAGCTGGGTGATGATCAGGTACTCGAAACCGGCGGCATGGCCAGTAAAGGCCATATTTACCGCGTTCGCTCAACCGATACTGTTAGAAATTTTTCGCCATACGGATCACTACGCGTCGTTACAGCATTTGATACGGAGAGACATGCCGGCTTTCTTAGTAGCTTTCGTCAAACACTTTGGTGGTATGGCAGCGCTGTGGCTATTCTCAGTGGCCTGCTCAGCTGGTGGGCTGCGCGTAGTGGTCTTGCTCCGCTTGGCAGGATGCGCGATCGTGCGCTGGCCGTCACCGCCAACAAGCTTGACCACCGCATGCCGGTGGAGGCCGTGCCGATCGAGATGGCCTCACTGGCGAAATCTCTAAATCAGATGTTTGAGCGGCTCGAACAAGATTTCAATCGGCTTTCAGAATTCTCGACCGACATCGCTCATGAATTGCGCACGCCAATCAGTAATCTGATGACGCAGACGCAGGTCGCCCTTGCCCAGCATCGCTGCGCCGACGAGTACCGCGATATTCTTGCCTCGAATGCCGAGGAGTTTCAGCGACTGGCGCGCACAGTATCGGAGATGCTTTTTCTGGCCAAGGCGGAGAACATACGTTCGCTACCAAATACTGAAATCATTGAGCTTGCCGATGAGGTCAAGTCGTTGCTGGATTTTTACGAGGCGCTAGCTGAGGAAACAGGAATCACTTTCCGGCTTGAGGGAGAGGGAAGAATGACGGGCGACCGACTGATGGTACGCCGCGCCTTAAGCAATTTGCTGTCGAACGCGCTGCGGCATGCCGATGCCGACAGCACGGTCAATGTAGGTATCAGATCAGTGGCAGATCAATTGACTGTAACAGTGTCCAACAAAGGCGAGCCTATCGATCCGGCAGCTATCCCTCGCTTATTCGACCGATTTTTCCGAGCTGATAGATCACGTCGTCAAATCGATGCAGAAGGTGCTGGCTTAGGCTTGCCGATTGTCGCGGCGATTATGCACGCGCACGGTGGCACTGCCAGCGTTCAATCGATTAGCCGCACAACCGCAGTCAAATTGATTTTCCCAGCAAATGCAAGGCTGGATCAGATTTGAGTCAATGCAAATTTTTCCGTTAATGTTGGCAGCTGACTGGACGCAGGATGCGCATTTTTGGAAACTGGTGATGAATAAGTTTTCAATTTTGAATTAAGAACGGTTCTATAACGTTATCCGCCAAAATGAAAAAGACTTGCCCACGGCGCCGTGGATATGTCTAGCTCCTCGAACACAAAAATTCAGACAGTCCCTGGACCGTCAACACAAAGTCTTCTAAACTGCTGGGCAGGCCTTGAGGCGGCCTCAGGTCCCGCCCCACGCGGGGCTTAATGAGATGGTCACCCTCCACCCCACGAGCGGTTACGCTATGGGGTGGTTTCATTTCAGCGGAGGCCATCATGGAAGACGTTACCCTTATTGGCATCGATTTCGGCAAGCACACCTCCCACCTGCACGCGCAGGATCGCGCCGGTCATGCGGTCTGGCGAAAGAAGTGCAACCGGTCGCAATTGATGATCCTGCTGGCCAATACACCGCCCTGTACCGTTGTCACGGAAGCCTGTGCCGGCGCGCACCAGATGGCGCGTGATCTCATTCGATTCAATCACACTGTCAAGCTGATCTCGCCACAGTTCGTGCGACCCTTCGTCAAGACCAACAAGAACGACTTCATCGACGCCGAAGCAATTTGCGAAGCCGCTTCACGGCCTTCGATGCGGTTTGTGACGCCCAAGACCGAAGCCCAGCAATGCCTGGGCGCCTGGCACCGGGTGCGCGAATCGTTGGTCTGCGACCGGGTACAAGTCACGAACCAGATCCATGCGTTTCTGATGGAATTCGGTATCAGCCTGCCCAAGGGAGCAGCCGTCATCAAGCGCCTGCCTTCCGTGCTGGCAGAACAGCGCCTGCCAGCACGGCTAGTCATCTTGCTCGAGCGCTTGCGTGATCAGTACCGGGCGCTGGACGCGCAGATTGCCGAGATCGAACGAGACCTGGCGGCGCAATTACGCGAGGACGAGTCGGGGCGCCGTTTGCTAAGTGTTCCGGGCATCGGCCCGGTGACAGCCAGCTTGCTGGCGGCGGAGATGGGCGATGGCAAGCAGTATGGCTGTGCGCGCGACTTTGCCGCTTCGCTGGGATTGGTGCCACGCCAGTACAGCACTGGCGGGCGAGCGCATCTGATGGGCATAAGCAAGCGCGGCGACAAGAACCTGAGACGCTTGCTGGTCCAATGCGCTCGCGTGTACATGCAGAATGTGGCTCGGCAGACCGGCCGGCTGGCTGATTGGGTCCGAGACCTGTTGCAGCGACGGCATTCGAATGTGGTGGCGTGCGCCGTGGCCAATAAGTTCGCCCGGATCGTGTGGGCTATGACGGCCAGGCGCGTCGATTTCGAGCGCATCGGGGAGGCCCTGCCAGCCTGAGCCCCCAAGGCGCTGACCGCTTTACTGCAGTACCGAACCACCCACCTGGTTTTGCGACCGCTGACATTGGATGACGTGAACGGCACACCGGCCTGACGGACAACCTGGCAATGCAATTGGCCATCAAGGCCGAGGGCTTTTTAAGGACCGACAGGCGCGACTCTCATCGTGGCGCAGGGGGCTTGCCCCCGCCAAGACGCCGGATAGATTTACGCAAGCCACCCCACGCCAATCAACAAAGCGCTTGCAAAAAGGAGGGTGACCATAGATTTGCTTTGGGCTCCTGACTGACTCCATATTTACCCAACCCCGAAATTCCTATCAAACCCGGTTTCGTCTGAATACCTGATGATTTTTTGTGCGAGGTATGGAACTATTTTTTCAAAAACAAGAGCTAAATTTTTTTCCTTAAAATTAGTTTTTCTACGTTTTAATTCATATGTGGCACATCTCAGGTGATGTCCGTCGGCTGTAATGCAATGATGATCATGCCAATCAGCTCCGCAGACGTCCCTGCCAAGTCCCATTGGCTAGGCACGATACAATCCACCACCCATAGCCAGACAAGCGCGATGGCAATGTACCTCCCGCAATAGGTTGCATAGGTACGGCCCGCTGCGCTTGGGTGCAGCGTCAGGAGGCAGGCGAAGAGTACCAGTGCGCCCGCAGCTGGCAGCAACAACCACAACGATTTACCTTGTTTGAGCACCAGCCACGGCAAGTAACAACCCACGATCTCGGCGACAGCCGTGAGCGCGAACAGGGCAGCAGTCTTGGTGAGCTCGATCATCATGCCCTCAATGCAGATGTTGATGGTGCGCATCCGGGAAATGCGGATGCGCGTGCGTGATGCGGTGATGCCGGTGTTGATGGCTATGGCGCGTGCCCGCAGGTACCGGCTCGTCATGCTCATGCATGTGGTGTTCGTCGCCCGCACCGTGAGCATGCGCGTGCGTGTGTTCGAGCGGCTCGTGCATATGTTCATGCACATGACGCTCGGTCAGGTGCAGTGCCACGCCCACGGCCATTAGAGTGCCGCCCAGCAGCAATGCCACGGTAACCGGCTCGTGAAGCAGTGCCAGGGCCATCAACGCGCCGAAGAAAGGTGCCACGGAGAAATAAGCGCCGGTGCGGGCAGTACCGAGATGTCGCAGAGCGACCACAAACAGCGTGAGACTGGTTCCGTAGCTAAAAAAGCCGACCAAGGCCGCGCCGAGTACAGGTGCTGCGCCCGGCCATGCTGCGCCCAAGCTTACGGCCACGACGAGGTTCGTTGCACCTGCTGCCAGCCCCTTGACCATAGCGATCCACGAAGCATCGGACAGCGCCACTTTGCGGGTGAGGTTGTTGTCGATGGCCCACGCAAGACACGCGCCCAGCACAGCTAGCGCAGGCCAAAGGCTCGCGAACTCTACCGTCCCTTCGGCGGGCCAACTCAATACCACTGCACCGGCCACGATGGCAATCATGCCCAGTGCAATGCGCCGGTCGAAGTTCTCCTTGAAGACGAACCACGCCAAGAGCGCCGTGAAGACTCCTTCTGCATTGAGCAACAATGCCGCGCCCGAGGCTGGCATAACTGTTAGACCCGTCATCAGCAACACTGGACCTGCCACTCCACCGGTGGCAACAGCTCCAGCCAGCCAGAGCCAATCGCCGCGTGCGAGTTGGGTCGTAGGCGACTGCCGTACTTGGCGCAATAACCAAAGCCCAAGACCGGAGCCTAGGTATAGCAACGCAGCCAGCAACCAGGGGCCAGCATGCTCAAGCAGCAGTTTCGCCAGCGGCGTGCCTGCGCCGAAAAGTACGGCAGCGGCCAGCGCGGCGGGGATGCCGGAGTCGTTCAATTTCATTTTCTCTTGTCCTTTATGGACTTGCGTTCAACGGAACGACCGTGCGCACCATGCACGTGTCCGGCCGCGCTGGAGCCGCCCTCGGAGCCTTGGCGAGCAAGCTCATTCAAGATGCCGCAGTGAGCAGCATCCCGTGCTTCCTGACACAAATCCCGCAGCCCTTTGAGTTGCCGCTCCAGCGAACGCAATTCTCGAATGCGGGCGGCGACATGGCCGATGTGTTCATCAAGCAAAGCATTTACCTCACCGCAGTTCTCGTTGGGCGCATCCTTGAACCGCAGGAGGACGCGGATTTCTTCGAGTGTCATGTCCAGCGACCGGCAGTGGCGGATAAATGACAGACGTTCCGCGTGTGCCTCACCGTAGATACGGTAATTGCCTTCGGTGCGCGTCGTTTCAGGCAAAAGGCCTTCGCGCTCGTAGTAGCGGATGGTTTCCACTTGCGTGCCGGTGGCCTTGGCCAGTTCACCGATTTTCATTTACTTCCCTTGACTTGATGTACTGAGGGCATCGATGACGTGCATTTTACTCTCTTGACTCTTTAGTTGCTACAGGGTTTCTAATAGACGGAACAATAGGAGTCCTCATGAACCAAAATACCAAGCTTGATGAAATTTCTGCTACATCGGAGAGTCGCGGATGTGCCAAGAATTGCTCCCCTGCCGCTGTGCAGATCCACGCACCATTAATCGACGACACGCCAACAGGTGCGACTGTGTTTCGTATTTCCAGCATGGACTGCGCCTCTGAAGAATCTGAGATTCGGCGAGCCCTAGAACCTATCACCGGCATACGTGGCTTAAGCTTTCAACTTGGTGCGCGGACACTGGCTATTGATGCCCCAGCAGACCTTGTGCTGCAAGCGCTGGAAGTGATTCGCAGGGCCGGGTTTGATCCGCAGCCGATTCAACCGCTCGGGGACGAACCTAGCCATTCCGAAAACGATGGCCATGAGCATAATTTTTCGAGTGGTATAGGGCGAATGGTCGGCGCACTGGTGTTGGCAGTGCTTGCCGAAAGCGTTTCGTACTTTGCTCCCGACGCACTGCCTTGGAAAGTGCTGGGCATAGCTGTTGCCGCTATTGCCATCGGCCTTGCGGGGTTGGACACCTATAAAAAAGGTTGGTTTGCGCTCAGAAACGGCAAGCTCAACATCAATGCGCTGATGACGGTGGCTGTCACCGGGGCGTTCCTCCTTGGTCAATGGCCCGAAGCTGCAATGGTGATGGCGCTCTATGCGATTGCTGAACTGATCGAAGCCAAGGCGGTTGATCGTGCCCGAAACGCCATCAAGGGATTGCTGGCACTTGCACCGGATACCGCTGAAGTGCAGCAGCAAGCTGGTTGGCAAACGATGCCCGTTAAGTCTGTGGAACTGGGTGCCATCGTACGCATCAAGCCTGGAGAGCGTGTGCCGCTGGATGGTGTGGTGACGGCAGGAAACAGCACTATCAATCAAGCGCCTGTTACTGGCGAGAGCATTCCGGTCGATAAAGCGGTGGGCGACGCCGTGTTTGCAGGCACGATTAACGAAACTGGGGCGCTGGAGTTTAAGGTCACTGCCGCCGCCAACAACAGCACTTTGGCACGCATCATTCATGCTGTGGAGCAGGCGCAAGGAACACGCGCACCGACGCAGCGTCTTGTAGATCGCTTCGCTGGGGTCTACACCCCTGTCGTATTTGCGTTGGCGCTTGCTGTCGTGGTGTTGATGCCCTTGCTTACTAGCGTGACGTGGATGGATGCAGCGTACAAAGCCTTGGTGCTTTTGGTGATCGCCTGCCCATGTGCGTTGGTGATTTCAACGCCAGTCACTGTGGTCAGTGGTTTGGCTGCGGCTGCCAAAAAAGGCATTCTTATCAAGGGCGGTGTACATCTTGAAACGGCACGCAAACTCAAAGCCATTGCGTTGGACAAAACCGGCACCATTACGGAAGGCAAACCGAAGCTGGTGGAGTGGTTACTGGTTGATGCAAGCGCAAATAAAACCGAAATGGGGCGAATTGCACTGAGTCTAGCTGCCAACTCAGACCATCCTGTTTCCAAGGCCATTGCGGCAGGGTTGGTTGCTCAAAACGCGGAACAAGCTGTTTCGGTAGATGGATTTGCCGCACTGGTCGGGCGGGGTGTGCAAGGGGCGATTCAGGGTCAAGACTATGTGATGGGCAACCACAGACTGATAGAGGAGCGCGGCCAGTGCAGCCCAAGTTTGGAGGCGGTACTAAAAACCTATGAGGAAGCCGGGCGAACAGTGACACTACTCGCTTCAACAGCCGGTGTGCTGGCCTTGTTTGCAGTGGCCGATACCATCAAGAATTCGTCAAAAGCAGCGATTACCGACCTCAAAGACTTGGGGGTGACGCCGGTGATGTTGACGGGAGATAACGCGGCTACCGCCAAGGCACTTGCGGTGCAAGCAGGGATTGACGATGCACGCGGTAATTTGTTGCCAGAAGATAAGCTAACAGCAATCAAAGACATGCAGCAACGGTACGGCGCGACCGGCATGTCGGGCGATGGCATCAACGACGCACCCGCATTGGCACAAGCGGACATTGGCTTTGCCATGGGCGGCATGGGTACCGATATTGCGATGGAAGCGGCGGATGTGGTCATCATGAACGATGACCTACGCCGCATCGCCTCGACTATCCGCCTGTCGCGCGACACACACGCTGTGCTGTGGCAAAACATCGCGTTAGCGTTGGGCATCAAGGCAGTGTTCTTGGTACTCGCGGTATTCGGCACTGCGACCATGTGGATGGCCGTATTCGCGGATATGGGAGCTAGCCTGCTGGTGGTATTCAACGGCTTGCGGTTGCTACGCACGAACTCACTTCTACACGAAACTGAATCAGACCCTTCCGCCAAAACACTATAGCTGCTACAATCTTTCACATGCCTCGCTTGTTTATGATTTTTCTAATAGTATTGATGCCGCTGCAGCTCAGTTGGGCAGCGATGGCATCCTATTGTCAGCACGAAACTGGTGCCGCAGCCAAACACTTCGGTCACCATGACCATCAGCACAAGGCTGCTGATGGTAAAGAAAAAGCACCGGATCCCGCCAAGACAGGTGGCAATGACCTTGATTGCGCATCCTGTCATGCGAGCTGTCCATCAATACTGCATGAGAATCTGACTCCCCCACCGATACTCAGTTCGTCCCTACTCATAGCCGACCACTGGGCGCGTCTCACGTCGCCATCTTTCCAACGATTAGAGCGCCCGAAATGGCGTGTCCTCGCCTGATCGGCGGGGAGCGCGTTTCTTCCCTCGTCGTCACTAAAGCAGTTGCGCTTAGTGCGTGACCGCGTAGAGCCGCGTTTACGACGCTGATGTGACGATGTAGCAGGCGATCATTGAGATCGCACCTCGCCGATTCCTTCGTGTGTTTGAAATCACTGGAGAATCGGATGTTGAAGAGTAATCAAAATAAAAAACGACGGACGCCACTTACCTTTCACAGAACCACAAAAAAGGTAGCTGTAGCGGGCTTGTTCATTGCGCTCGCCGCTGGAGCAGCTTTGGCTCAATCGCCACCTGCTGCGCAAACCAACCGTTCGGCCCGTCCAGAGGCGCAGCCAGAAACGGCAACTACTTTGACGCTTCAGAAAGCCATAGCGCTGGCGCTAGAAGGCAATTTGGATCTGGCCGTCGCAACACGGGAAATTGAGGCGACTGAAGGTCAGGTGCTTCAAGGACAATTACGCCCTAACCCAGAACTGGAGTACTCGCTGGAAAACCAGCGCGCACAGACCCGTACACAAAGTGTGCAGATCAACCTTCCCGTCGAAATGGGCGGCAAGCGCGCCGCACGTATTGCGGCGGCTGAGCGAGGGCGCGACATAGCAGTGGAAGGACTGAATGTGCGGCGCATCGAGATCCGCGCCGCAGTGATCGCTGCTTTCTTCGAAATGCTAGCAGCCCAAGAGCGTGCGACTCTGGCGCTTGATAGTGTGGATTTAGCAAAAAAGGCGACAGACGCGGTTGCCAAGCGCGTGACGGCAGGCAAGGTTTCTCCGGTAGAAGAGTCCAAGGCTAGGGTTGCTGAGGCCGGGGTACGCGTTGAACTCGCGCAAGCACAAAGCGAACAGCGCAACGCTCGGGTGCGTCTGGCCAGCCTGCTGGGTCCCAATCCCCCTCGCTTCACCCTCGTTGAGGGCAATGTTGAAGCGACCCCGGTTGTTCCAAGCTTTGACAGTGTCCAGCAACGCTTGTCTGCGTCGCCAACTTTGCGTCGCGCCCAGCTAGAGGTAGAACGCCGCAGATCGTTGGTCGATGTGGAGCGCAGCAAGCAGATGCCCGATGTCACCTTCCGCCTTGGAGTGAAGCGTGCCAATGAACTGCAGAGCGATCAGCTACTGTTGGGCATCTCCGTTCCATTGCCGCTGTTTAATCGTAATCAGGGCAATTTGCTCGAAGCGCTGAAGCGAGAAGATAAAGCCCGGGACGAATTCCAGGCTTTGAACGTGCGCGTCGGCACTGAAGTTATGCAAGCCCGCGAGCAGCTGGATGCCATTCGTGGGGAAGTGGATGTGCTGCAACGGGACATACTGCCCGGGGCCAAGAGTGCCTATGACGCAGCCACCATCGGGTTTGAAAACGGCAAGTTCAACTTTCTGGAAGTGCTGGATGCACAGCGCACCTACTTCGCCGCCAAGTCCCAATACCTCAAGGCCCTAGCCGAAGCACATCGCGTGGCGGCAAACATTGATCGGGTGCTCGGCGACCCCAGCACGAATGCCGACAAGCCAGCTAACCAGGAATGAACATGCAAATCGACGCGAATAAACTGAACATTAGCAAAAAACAACTGATCGCCATTGCTGCGATTATTGTGACTGGCGTAATGCTTGGTACTACCATTCTCAACGACAAGAAATCCAAAACCGCAGAAGATGACGACCATGGCAGCCGCATTGAATCCACGGCACATCGTGGAGGAGAGCGGCAAGAGGATCCGAACAAGGGGTCGCATGGCGGCAAGCTGTTCAAGGAAGGGGACTTCGGGTTGGAGGCGGTACTGGCTGGGGATAGCGGCGAATCACGACTGCGGATCTGGCTGCTCAACAAAGACAAGCCGCTTCCAAACAATGCCATCAAAGTCAGTGCCACCATCACGCGCTTGACCGGTGAGAAGCAGACCCTCAACTTCATACCTGACAAAGACAGCCTCGTGAGCCGCGAGGTGGTGGCCGAGCCACATGCCTTTGAAATCAGCATCATTGCCGATACTTCCACCGGTCCCTTCAGGTTCGTCTTGAGTCAGGAAGAAGGAAAAGTCGACTTTAGCGAAACACAAATTAAGGCCGCATCCATTGGCATCGATACGGCCGGTCCGGCTCGCATCAAATCCGCTTTGCAATTGCCGGGGGAGATTCGCCTGAACGAGGACCGGACATCGCATGTGGTTCCGCGTATCGCAGGAGTGGTCGAGAGTGTGCAGGTCAGTCTGGGGCAGGCGGTCAGACGAGGCCAAGTGCTGGCTGTCATTGCCAGCCCAGCGGCCTCAGAGCAGCGCAGCGAGTTGCAGACGGCACAAAAGCGATTGACCTTGGCCAAGACCACGTATGAACGTGAGAAGCGGCTCTGGGAACAGAAGGTCTCTGCCGAGCAGGACTATCTCCAAGCCACACAAGCCTTGCACGAGGCGGAAATTGCCGTGGTCAATGCCCAGCAGAAATTGTCTGCCTTGGGGATGACTTCAAGTTTGTCGGGCGGGCTTAATCGCTTCGAGCTGCGCGCGCCATTCGACGGGTTGGTGATCGAAAAGCATCTCAGCCTCGGCGAAGCCGTCAAGGAAGACGCTGCCGTGTTCACAGTATCCGACTTGGGGCAGGTCTGGGCCGAGATTAGTGTACCGGCAAAAGATTTACCGCTGGTCAGGGTTGGTGAGAAGGTCACCATCAAAGCAACGGCGTTCAATGCCAGCGCGACTGGAACCATCATTTTGGTGGGTTCATTGATCGGTGAGCAGACCCGCATGGCCAAGGCCCGCGTGATCTTATCTAATCCCAAGGGCGCTTGGCGTCCTGGTTTGTTTGTCAGCGCGGAGGTAACCGCTTCAGAGGCGGATGTCCCCGTAACCGTGGCCAGTGACGCCATTCAAATCGTGGGAGACAGGTCCGTCGTGTTCCTGAAGGTGAACGGAGGCTTCATAGCCCAGCCCGTGCAGTTGGGTCGCAGCGATGGCAAGCGTGTTGAGATTCTACAAGGAGTCAAACCGGGGGCTCTCTATGCATCTGAAGGCAGCTTTGTCGTGAAGTCTGAGCTCGGCAAAACTGCTGCCGAAGACGCCCATTAATATCGGAGCCACGCACATGTTTGAAAAACTGATTCACGCAGCCATCGAGCACCGATGGTTAGTTCTGCTGGCAGTCATCGGTATGGGGGCCATCGGTGTATACAATTACCAGAAGCTCCCCATTGATGCCGTTCCAGACATCACCAACGTCCAGGTACAGATTAATACCCAAGTACCAGGGTACTCGCCGCTGGAGACCGAGCAACGGGTGACTTACCCGATTGAGACCGTGATGGCGGGCCTCCCTAATCTGCAGCAAACCCGTTCCCTATCCCGCTATGGACTGTCACAGGTGACAGTGATCTTCAAGGACGGCACCGACATCTACTTTGCACGCCAATTGGTCAACGAACGCATACAGGAAGCGCGTGACAAGCTGCCTTCTGGAATTAGTCCGGCGATGGGTCCGATTTCGACCGGCTTGGGCGAAATCTACCTGTGGACGGTAGAAGCCAAGGATGGTGCGAAGAAGCCTGATGGCCTGCCCTACACGACCACCGATCTGCGCGAGATTCAGGACTGGATCATCAAGCCGCAGTTACGCAACGTGCCTGGCGTCACAGAAATCAACTCGATTGGCGGCTACGCCAAGGAATACCAGATTGCGCCGATACCCGAACGACTTGCCTCGCTGGGCGTCACCTTGCAGGACATCGTGACGGCATTGGATCGCAACAATGGGAACGTGGGTGCGGGTTATATCGAAAAGCGTGGAGAGCAATATCTGATTCGAGCCCCAGGACAGGTCAAGACGCTGGATGACATCGGCAATGTGATTCTCAGCAGCGCCGATGGTGTGCCAATCCGGGTACGGGATGTGGCCGAAATCGGCTTGGGACGTGAACTGCGCACGGGTGCCGCGACAGACAATGGGCGCGAAGTGGTACTGGGTACGGTCTTCATGCTCATTGGGCAAAACAGCCGAACGGTCGCTCAAGCCGTCGACAAAAAGATGGTGGAAATTAACCGCAACCTGCCTGAAGGCGTACATGCAGTCACGGTTTACGACCGCACAGTGCTGGTGGACAAAGCCATCAGCACGGTGAAGAAGAACTTGTTGGAAGGTGCGATCCTCGTGATCGTGATCCTGTTTCTATTCCTGGGCAATATTCGCGCGGCCATCATCACGGCGACCGTAATTCCCTTATCGATGCTGTTCACTTTCACGGGAATGGTGACCTACAAGGTAAGTGCCAATTTGATGAGCCTCGGGGCACTGGACTTCGGCATCATCATCGACGGTGCGGTTGTGATCGTCGAGAACTGCGTCCGTCGTCTCGCCCATGCGCAAGCGCAGTACGGCAGACCGTTGACGCGCTCGGAGCGATTCCACGAAGTATTCCTAGCCGCCAAGGAATCACGACGACCGCTCTTGTTCGGTCAGCTCATCATCATGGTGGTGTACTTGCCCATCTTCGCCCTTACCGGTGTTGAAGGAAAGATGTTTCACCCGATGGCATTCACTGTGGTCGCTGCGCTGCTAGGCGCAATGATTTTGTCGGTGACTTTCATCCCGGCTGCCGTCGCACTATTCATTGGCAACCGCGTTAACGAGAAAGAAAACTGGCTGATGGTGCAAGCCAAGCGCTGGTACGCCCCTTTGCTGGACCGCGTTATGGCGGCCAAAGCCGTGGTCTTGACCGCCGCCGTCGTGGCCGTGGTTCTGTGTGGTCTGATCGCGACCCGCATGGGCAGTGAGTTTGTACCCAACTTAAACGAAGGCGATTTCGCTATCCAGGCCCTGCGTATCCCTGGTACCAGCTTGTCACAGTCGGTGGTAATGCAACAGCAGCTCGAAGCGACGCTCAAAGCCAAGTTCCCTGAGATTGAACGTGTCTTTGCACGAACGGGAACGGCTGAGATCGCCTCTGACCCGATGCCACCGAATATCTCCGATGGTTACATCATGCTTAAACCGCAGTCGCAGTGGCCGGAACCACGCAAGTCACGCGACGAGTTGATTGCGGCAGTACAGGAAGTCGTTGGTAATATTCCGGGCAACAACTACGAATTCTCTCAGCCGATCCAAATGCGGTTTAATGAACTCATTTCAGGTGTCCGCAGTGATGTTGCTGTGAAGATATTCGGCGACGACATGGCCGTCTTGAATAAGACCGCTGAAGAAATCTCGTCAATGCTGCAGAAGATCCAGGGCGCGTCTGAGGTCAAAGTTGAACAGACCACTGGATTGCCGATGCTGACGGTGAATATTGATCGTCAGAAGGCCGCCCGCTATGGCCTGAACGTGGGCGACATCCAAGACACCGTGGCTACGGCCATCGGAGGGCGTGAGGCCGGGACGCTGTTTGAAGGCGACCGTCGGTTCGACATTGTGGTTCGGCTGCCAGAATCCCTACGCAATGACTTGGAAGGCATGAAGCGTTTACCGATTCCCTTGCCACGCGAAACGGGCGGCGCTGAAAGGCGAAGCAACTTCATCCCGTTGGCGGACGTGGCGAACATCGATTTGGCACTCGGCCCGAATCAGGTCAGCCGCGAAAACGGCAAGCGCCGCATCGTGGTGAGTGCCAACGTCCGTGGTCGAGACGTTGGTTCGTTTGTTGCGGATGCAGAGGCTGCACTGGTACAAATCAAGATCCCTCCGGGATATTGGACGAGTTGGGGTGGTACCTTTGAAAACCTGCAATCTGCGACACAACGCTTGCAAATCGTTGTTCCCGTTTCTCTACTTCTCGTGTTCGGATTGCTGTTTGCGATGTTCGGCAACGCTAAGGATGGATTGCTGGTTTTTACCGGCATTCCATTTGCGTTGACGGGTGGCATTCTGGCGCTGTGGCTGCGCGACATTCCCATGTCGATTTCGGCGGCCGTAGGTTTCATCGCGTTGTCAGGCGTCGCCGTACTCAATGGCCTTGTGATGATTTCCTATATCCGCACCCTGCGAGAGGATGGCATGTCGTTGGATGCCGCCATCCATGATGGCGCGTTGACCCGTTTGCGTCCCGTGCTGATGACGGCCTTGGTCGCGTCTTTGGGCTTTATCCCGATGGCGATTGCCACCGGAACCGGCGCAGAAGTTCAGCGGCCCTTGGCCACGGTGGTGATCGGCGGCATCTTGTCTTCCACTCTGCTTACGCTAATCGTGCTCCCCATTCTTTATCGCCTAGCCCATCGGCCAGACGAGCAACTGGAGGACGTCTCTGCTGAACCAGTGTATACGCAAGCTGCGGTCAACTCGCATCAGGTGTGATCCCAACCATCCAGGCATCGAATTTTTAGCCTGTACTCTGCAAGGGGATTTTATGAAGCTGAGCTCTACTGCCGTTACTTTGACTCTGATGTTGTCGGGTGCCGTATTCGCGGCCGACAAGCACGGTCATGGCCATGAAGACAAACCCTCGCACGGTGGCTTGGTTACCGAGATCAAGGATGTGGGCTACGAATTGGTGGCCAAACCCGATGTGCTTAAACTGTACGTGCGCGATCACGGAAAACCAGTCGACGTCAGCAAGGCGACGGCCAAGATTACCTTTCTCGCCGTAGCAGACAAAGAAGAGGTCGATCTGAAACCTTCAGAGTGTGCTCAGCTATAGGCTGCCAGTGCTTCACAGACCCGCCGCAACCGCGCCTCTGCCTCACCCGCAACCGCATGAACTTGCGGATTGGACGTCATCTGTTCTATAGCTTGCGGATCCATAAAACTAACAATCGTTTTGTCACCTTCTGCGCGAACAACGACGTTACAGGGAAGTAGTGCACCAATTTCGGGTTCTGACATCAGCGCCTGATGTGCAAGTTGAGGATTGCAGGCACCGAGTATGTGGTAAGCGGGGATATCAGCACCAATTTTCTGCTTCATGGTCGCTTGAATATCGAGATCCATCAGCACTCCAAAACCTTCTTTTTTCAGCTGCTCCAGCACGACAGGAATTGCTTGCTCGACAGTGAGCGACAGTTGCGTCTGAAATGTATACATAAAACCTCCAAAAATTAATGCGGAATCAATGAGCAGCGATTCTTAAACTCGCTTTTGATATTCAAGCCAGCTTTGAAGGCCACCTTGAAGGAATGCAGCATCAATACCCATCTCGCGAAGACTTTGACAAACTAACTGTGATCGTCCCCTGCTGCCGCAATACAAAATCACCTTCTGATCAGCGGCCGACATATGACTTTCGATGCTCGCCTCCAGTTTTGCTCTTGGCAGATTGATGCTTCCGCTGATCGCACCAAGCTGATGATCTGCCATATCTCTGACATCGACCACGAGCGGAGGGGATGCTGAACTCATTAGTTGCTGTAGTTCTTCCGGATTCACGGACGGCAGCGTGCTCTCCAAACGGGTAATCAAAGTCTCGTAGCGCGTCATTCATTCACTCCTGGCTTCCGTCCGAAAATATCGGGTTGAGGCGTGGGTGTGTTTCCTCTCCCAACCACCAAAGCAATGCGCCTGAGAGGCCCATCGCGACAGCGACAAACCAAAAAGCGGCTTGTATCTGGCCACTGAAGTGCGCGGCAAGGCCAAGCCCCAATGCACCGATCCCGTAACCCAAATCACGCCAGAAACGATAGATCCCGATAGCGGAGCCGCGCCATGCCGGGTGCGAGATATCCGCGACCGCAGCAGAGAGATTCGGATACAGCAGCGCCATGCCAAATCCTGAAACTGCGGCTGAGATTGCCCACCAGACAGTACCCTCGCCCAACATCATCGCAGCTACGCCCGCACCGCAGATCCACATGCCTGAAACGTTCATGATGTGGCGCCCGATGCGATCCGACAGTCGGCCGGTAATCAGTTGAAAACCACCCCAGGTGAAGCCGTAAAAGCTGATGATCCAGCCTACATTGGTCAGACTCACGCCCTTTTGATAGAGAAAAACCGGGTACAGAATCCAAACGAGTGCATCGACAAATTTTTCAACCAGTCCTGCCTGGCTCAAAGCCATCAGTCGTTTATCTCGCCAACTCATCAGAGTAAAAATCTCTGCTGTGGTCGGCGTAGATGAGATGTTCATCGGATACCGAGGGCGGTGGGTTTGCGTGATACCAGGCGCATGTTTAGCGGCCTCCGCCAGTGCCCAGGGCAGCGTGTCTCTGACCCACAATTTGGTCAGGACGATGGCGAGAATGATCACAACCAGGCCAAAGATCAACAGCCCCTGTCGCGCGCCGAAATGCGCTGCCATGTACGCGGTAATAATGCCGGCCAGCGTCACGCCGACATAACCTGAAAACTCATTCAACCCCAGCGTCAGCCCACGTTCTTCCAGACGCGTGATATCAAGCTTGGCGGTCTGGGTCATGGACCAGGTAAGCCCCTGATTTATGCCCAGCAGTACCATGGCAGCCACCATCCAGTTCCAGTTGGGCGCATACCAGATCATCAACGGAATGGGCAAGGCGGCTAGCCAACCGTACATCAGCACATGTTTTCGTCCAATGCGCTCGGAAAGACGCCCGGCGACGAAATTCATCGTGCCTTTGACGAGCCCAAAAGCGACCACGAAGGCGCTTAAAAGTACGAAAGAGTTTTTCGGTACACCGAAATCGGACTCGGCTAATGCGGGTACGACGGTGCGGGTCATGCCGATGGTCAGGCCGACCAGTAGTACCTGAAAAAGCTGATGAAAGAATTGGCTTCGGTTGTGGCTAATGCCATGCCGAAGCTCCAGATTCGCGCCGGATAACGAAGGATGAGCCATCAAAACACCAAGACTTTATCTGCTTCCAGGGTCCAGTCCGCCAGCTCGTTCAACGTCGAGCGGCGAGCTCCCTCTTTCAGTTCGGTGTCCTGGAGACCACGCGCGTCCATGCAGGTACCACATAGCGCAACTTCACCTTTCCGAATAACCTTATCCAGCATTAACTGGATGTTGTAATAGCCTTGCGGGACTTTCTGAAGTTTTTTTGCGCATGCTACAGCGTCAGCCATCAGGAAAATCCGGATGGCTGCATCTTCGCGCGTTGTCAGTGCGCCAGCGAGCCGTAACGCGTTGTACGCTCGCTCACTTCCATAAGGAGCGTCGTTCACGATGAATAGTAGCTTGCTCATTGGACCTCCTCCGATTCGAGCGGCAAGCCAGCAGCGCGCCACTCAGCTACGCCATCCGAGAGCTTGCTGACCTTTCTGTGATGCATTCTGAGTAATTGAGCGGCCTCCTCAGAAAACACACAAAACGGTCCCCGACAATAGGCGACGATCTCCTTAGATTTCGGCAACTCCTTCATTCGGCGCTTTATTTCATCAAGGGGCATTGAGCGCGCATAAGGCAGGTGAGAATGTTCAAATTCGGCCCGAGGGCGCACATCAATCAAGATGATCGTTCCTCTCCTAGCCCGCTCAAGAAGCTGCTCTCGACTGATGCTGGCCAGCTTGTCATGCGTGACGGTCAGCGCATTCACCGCCATACTGAGTTCAACCAGATGCTCCTGCGCAGTTTCTCTTAAGGCCACCCAGAGGCTTGCGACGTCAGCGCTGGCAAGTCGGTAGAGTACGAATTTACCGTCCTTGCGCGCCGCCACCAGATAAGCTTCCCTGAGCACTTTCAGGTGTGCGCTTGCAAGCTTGATATCAATGGAAAGCTCGGCAGCCAAAGCTTCAACGGACTTCTCTCCCTGCGCTAGCAGCTCCAGCAGCTCGAGCCGCTTCGGACTGGAAACGGCCTTGCCGATGCGAGCCACTTGTTCGTACAAAAGATCTTTGACGGTTCGTTTATTCATACTATCATTCTAACGATCGTTAGAATGATAGTCAAATATCGCCCCACCACATTTGCAGGGAACAGTTTGAACTGAAATCAGTTGATTCAGGCGTAAACGTATGATTTTGTTTGGAAAGAGCGGGCTTTTATAAAAGTAGCTAAAATCAATTCATGCTTCGTAATTGCCTGCTTATCCTTTTGATTGCCTTGTTGCCCATCCGCTCGTGGGCCTCTGAGAGCATGGGCTTAAAAATGGTTTACCCAACCCATTCGATGCAAATGATGGCTGATGGTGATGGCAGTCATTGCGAGATGATGCAATCAAGCCCTACCAACTCCAATTCTCAATCTGAACATAATGACAAGCCCGTTTGTCAGGCCTGTTCATTGTGTATGGCATTTGCTTTTACGACGCCAGCAATACCAATGAATGTGAATTTCTATTCCCCTCATTTAATAGTAAGGGAAGTATTGCTGATTCATAGCGCCACTTTGGCTTTACCTCTTAAGCCACCCATTTTTTAATCCCCCCTAGCAGTAGTCCGCCCAAAATTTGCGGTGGCACCTTGATCAAATAACTTTGTTGTTGGTTGATTTTGATATTGAATCATTTTCCTTTGGGGGAAAGCATGAAAAAAATTTCATTTGGCATTTTATTTTTTATATCTTCTATCGTTTGGGCCGCGCCTGATTGGATTAAAGCGCAAGTTGTGAAAGTAGAGCCTGAACGTCATCGGATTGTGCTCAATCACGAGAACATCAAAAGTGTTGGCATGAATGCGATGACGATGCTCTTTGATACCTCGCCTAAGCTCGATCTTAAAAGCTATAAGGTTGGTGATTCCGTTCGCTTCCAAATAAAGATCAATGATGGAGTGCTCGAAGTGATTGCCTTGGAGAAGATGCCATGAAGTTATGGATTTTATTCATAGCCAGTCTTTTGGTCAGCTTTACAGCCCAAGCTGCGCCGATGGGGTTTAAAGATAGCTGGATGACGATGGGTGATTTTAGTAAAACTTATCGTGAACTCACAGCTAACTATGCCTTTACTCCAAGAGATGCTATTGGTCTGACTTCAACCTATATGCAAACGGATGATCAGTCTAAGAGTCAGATGAATAATGAGCTGACTTACACCAGATTGATTAAACGCTGGAATATGCCGAACGCACAGGCCAATATCTGGTTTATCGGTGGCGTTGGAGAGACAAGAGGCAACTTCTTTAATGGTACAAAGGCTACGCTATCTCCTGGTATGCAAGCTGACTATGAGACGACTCGTTTGTATGCATCAGCGAATGCTCGCATTTATGTGGCCGATGGAATTACGAACAATATCGTCTCTGCTAGAACTGGTTTTTCTTTTTATGAAGCGAACTACGATGAAACTCAGCCATGGCTGATTGTGGAGGCTAGGCGTATGTCGATGGTTTCTAACGCGTATGAAGTGACACCAATGCTTCGCCTCATTCATAACCGTTTTTTTGTAGAAGCAGGGGCAAACCTTGATGGTCAACCACGAGTTAGCTTTATGTATGTCTATTAAATTAAATGAATGTATAAGGATTTCAAAATGAAAAATATTTTTATAGTAACGCTCTTTGCAATTTCTTTAACGCCTGCTTTTGCAGCTACCAGCATGAAGGCTACTGTCAATGGTATGGTCTGCGCCTTTTGTGCTCAAGGTATTGAGAAGCGCATTTCTAAAATGCCAGCAACTAAAGCTGTCTATGTTGATCTGAAAAAGAAAACTGTGGTCGTTGAACCTAAAGATGGAATGACTTTGGATCAGAAAGCAATCGTTGAAGAAGTCAAAGATGCAGGCTATGACATTGTTAAAGTAGAGTCAGTTGCAAAGTCTGTCGCTGAGATCAAAGCGGAATTGGTGGCCGACAAATGATTACCGAAAAAATCATTGCGCCGAATAGCAATCTATTTACCAGCGTCCTTACTCTTTTTGCCAGTTCTAGTACGCTCATTTGTTGTGCCATACCAGCATTATTAGTAGCGCTAGGGGCTGGGGCTACCTTATCCACATTCATCTCAATATTTCCAAAGATTGTGTGGGTTAGCGAGCATAAGGGTGAAGTTTTTATTTTTGCTGGAGTAATGCTAACCATCAGTGGTTACATGCAATGGCGGGGTAGATCGGCGCCGTGTCCAATTGACCCCGTTTTGCGCGATGCTTGTATGAGAACTCGCAAAGCTTCTTTGACAGTTTATTTGATAAGCCTATTGGTGTATTTAATTGGAGGATGGTTTGCTTTTGTGCAACCATTTATATCAAACGTTGATTAAATGGCTCCGTCCGAACGCCTCAACATCAACCAGCCGGTTTTGCACTTGTCCAAGCAATTTCAGGAAAGATGGGCCAATTCCTTCTGACCTCCATCGTTCTAGTGTGGCTTCATTGATTGACCAACGGTTGGCTAATTATTTTTGATTTAGGCGTATCGTTCCCATCGATCTTTCCACTAGTATCGAAAGACACTGATGAATCCTTCTTTTCAGATGGAAGTCAACGAACAAAAAAATTAAGGGAAAGGTTTTTTGCGGTTGAAAGGATCGGAAGCCTGCGAAAGATTGCTGCCTGAACGGCGAATGGTCCAGAGTTCCGCAATGGTTCGATGCAATTGTAGTCAGATAGCGCGCGTCAGCGGGGCTCTTTCAGACGGGAATCGAACCCGGGTCCACACCCACCACCAATCGTTAAAAAACCAACTTCTCTTAGTTGGTTTTTTTTCGCCTGAATCCCGCGGGATTCGCACCTTGCATGTGGCGCGGCAAGGCAGAAAAAGATCCCATTCCG
>CAMBFZ010000032.1 GCA_945866125.1 Bordetella parapertussis | reverse complement strand
TATCAATAATCATTGCGCCAGCTTTTTCAGGCTTCTTTGCCCAGGGATTTCCTTTTTGTACCGGGCTAAAAATCCTGCAGCCATCTGGTGAAACTAGGGTTCCCATAGGCGATCCGCCGTCTTCTATTCTCAGCAAGCCCTCGGCCGATTCCAGAAAAATGCCCTGCTTGCGCCATTTTCCAAACTTAGCTTTTATGCCCCATACCGGGCCCCTTCGCGTCCCAAATCCCGTACCTTCTGCAGTGCCTGAGAGATACCAAAATCGAAAAAGCTTCGGCGGTGGATATCGAAACACTTTCCCCTCGATATCAATCGCTATAGGCGAGTCATCTGTTGGCCTGCTCTCAAAATACCGACCGTTCCAGGGTTGGTACTCAAAGTCCTCAGCATGTGGCCTTCGACTGAGAAGTGGCACGCTCGTGCCATCGGGTTTGATAAATGCAAGTGGGTGTTTGAAGACTCTGTCTTCAAAAATGTATGTTTCTTTTAATACGCCGTGCCCTGGCAGCAGCGGTATCAGACGATGCGCGTCCGGCGGCAAGTTTTTTAGCTGCTCGGTGTAAATCGGATCGCCATACGGCGCAAACCGACATGTGTATCGAGGGACAAAATGACCTGGCTTCCAGTCAATGCGCTGCAGTTCTTGCCCCACGGTGCCCACAAACCAGTGATCATCTTGCGAATTGTTGTATATCTTCGCTCGCCGTAACCGGATCATCAGCTCACGCTTGTGATTAAGACATTCCAATTCACCGCGATAACCCAAATCCACAAATTCATCGGTATCCACATTGACAGAAATAATGCGCGGATCTTCGCCTTTCTGGGCGGTCCAACCGGGGTATTTGGTCGTTGAAAAAATCAGGTGCTGGTTATCAAGCCAGCGCACATATGAGACGTATTTGAAATTCTCACTGAGCCATTTTTTAGGGAAACGATTCAGCGCTTCGGTGAAATGGGCACGCTCCTGCGGCGTCAGGTCGTCCGAATCTGCACTGCTCATGATGTCATCGTAGTCGCCCGCAAGGACACCATGCGATGCACCAACTATGAGCGCAAATAAAACGTATTTAAGGAATGTCATCGAAGGCTGTCCGGCAGGAGTGAATGGTTGAACGGGCTATTTTTCAGGCGCTGACGATATCTTTGGGGGCTGCCCTGGACACGGTGGGTTGAGCGTGACAGTCATCGTCGCGGGATAATCAAATCCCGCGCCACTATTAGCATCGACTGCATAACCGATCAGGCCGCCCGCAAGGAGGTTGCCCCAGACAGCACCGTTGTTATTTGATTTAAATTTTCCTGATGCAACGGCGCCATCTTTTTTGCAATCCACAGCGAGATCACCGTACGCCTTTTGAATCATGATTGAACCGGGTGTTCTTACATACCAGCTTCCTTTATCGTTCATCAGCGTGCAGCTTGCTTCGATGATTGGCTGGCCTTCGCAGACTGTATTGATGGAGACGGGCTGATTTTTACTTCCGGTGATGGACGCACATCCACTCAACAAAACGATAAGCGCGATACAAAATAAACGGTAAAACGAAACGGAGAATAATTCTCTTTTTTGTTGCATGTTGATACTCCATATAAAAGAGTTTTTGATTGACCAGAAGGCAATTTTTTTACTAATTAGCGATTCATATTGATGTGTAATTTGCACCTTCTCTCAGTCGATTTGTTTGGCGGATCACTGTCTTAGTATTTTTATCTTGGTGCACTTTTATCCTCCAGAACGAATCAATCATATTGACTCGTCTTTGGATTAAAAATCCGCTTCAAGAATTTTTTCATCGGCGAGGATTTGTCTTCGATAATCCTTTCGCTCGATGAAATAAATGACGCAATTAGCTGCTCTTTGGTGATGTGATGTTTATTGAGAGCGATGACGTAGTGCGTCAGGCCTTGGCCGTCGGCGGTTCTGTTTAAAATTGTTTCGTAGCAGATTTCAACAAATTTTTGTGCTTCCACGTCGAGCTCAAGAAGATCAGAAAAATCATCGATGTCGCGGGGATGTACTTTGGCGATTTTTCGTGCGACGACATCTAATAGCCAGGTATCGCGCACGTCGATGTAGTCAATCTTGAATCCGCATTGCTGCAAATAGGCACGCAGAATAATTTCGGTAAACGTGGTGAAATGAAAATCGCCGGTATAGGCTTGTGTGCCGAATAGATTTTGGATGATTCTTTCCTGATGCTCGATCGAAGAATTTTCGGGCTCGCTCAATAACTGCGCAACCCCCAATATATTGGGGACCCGGAGATGTAAGGTCCCGCCCATTTGCAATAACGATGCCCAGTGCAATAAGGCTCTTTTGGTCGCCGTGCGCGGTAAGTGCTCCAGTAAATCTTGCGCGACAATCTCGCTGTAATGCGCGGTAGGCAGATGATGCAAATGCAGTACGTCGGCAACAATGTCCGGCTTATGCATCTGGTGGAGGTCGATGTTGAGATACCCCTCCCGTTTATCAAATCCACAACCCAGATTCAGTTTTTTTGGGAGGCGGTAAAAATTTGGTTTGCCGGCTTCGGTTGTTTTCATGGTTTACATAGTTTGTAAATAAGCAGAAGGAACTTGCACGCTACGACGACAACGCTAATCAAAAACACGAGGACGATCGGTCATCAGTGCGGGCGCGTCGCAAGGCAGGTTGTCAAACACGTGGCGCCAAATGATTGCGTTGCTGCAAAGGTGATACAAGGGAACGCGGCAGCCTACCCGTATGTAGCAAGATCGCTTATTTCGTGTCAGCCAAACAGCGACTACTGTTGTCAATTCAGCAGATCAGGATGATTTCTGTTGGTTTGGGTTCACAAAGAATTCGAACAAGCAATGCTCGGGTCGAGGTGTTCATTGAGGGGTTTGGCGCAAGGGCAAACCCTGCGGGCGGGTTTGTGCCTGGTGTGGGGAACGTTAGGGGATTTATTTAAGCGATCAAAATCGATCAAGTCTGTTGTTTGACGTCGGTTTTTCGAAAGGTGATAAATTACAGTGCGAAGCGCTGCGCATTATTCAAATAAACCAATAAAATTTCGATAATTAATGTCCCTGCAAAGCAAAAAAGAGATTGAGCGCCTGGTCAATGATTACTTGAACGTTTCCTTAGGCGACGATTGGGTGGTGTTTCATTTGACTCTTGATATTAATGAGCATCGCGCCGATTACGTGTCGGGCGAGGTGGTTTATCATGCTTATCGGTTGAGCGACGCACGCTGCTACCCGCACACTAATGTTAATAAATTTGTGTTGGGGAATGCAGCGGATTTTGATTTTATTCCCGCGACGATGCAGGTGGGACGTGTTGCCGCAACTGGACAATTAACTGTTCGCGCCGGGGCTTCGTACAATATTACGGTTGATGACGATCGATTTACTGATTGGGAGTTTGCCTGTTTGCTGAATCAGATCAGTAAAGAAGAGTGCGGACAGCTTTTATTCGACGCCTTTGGGGCAAAAGAAAATATCGATTATTTGTCCTATCCAACACGGCTACGCGTATTTTTGGACGAGGCATTTGACAGCTATTTACAATTCGAAGCCATCCTTGGCCGCGCGATGCAAAAACACGCACCACCTCCTGTTATTTTATGAGCAAACACGGATTAGAAACACCGGCCACGCAATTTCTCGCTCAACAGCAGATCAGTTTTGGACGTCATCCCTATGATTATGTTGACCGTGGCGGCACTGCTGAGTCTGCCAAGCAGCTGGGTGTTGATGAGCATGCGGTGATTAAAACGCTGGTGATGAAGGACGAGCATAAAAAACCTTTAATCGTGCTGATGCATGGCGATCGAAAGGTCTCGACCAAAAATCTGGCCCGGCAAATCGCGCGTAAACAGATTGAGCCTTGCACGCCTGAGGAAGCGCAAAAGCACACGGGTTATATGGTCGGGGGTACCTCACCTTTTGGTACGCGCAAGAGCCTGCCGGTGTTTGTGGAGGCCTCGGTACTGGATTTGCCATTAATTTATATTAATGGCGGCAGGCGGGGTTTTCTGGTGAGTCTGTCGCCGCCCATTCTAGTCAGCCTGATTAATGCGCAATCCGTAGAATGCGCACTGATTGCTTAATCGGCTTCTATTCTTTTATAAAGCCACGCCTCGCCTGATGCGTCCTTGTGCCATTTTTAGCTCAACGACAGATTCAAGCCCTGCAAGCCGATCTGCGAAAACGCGCTTGACCAGATTTCGCCACGCTTGACTGGTTGTGCATGGGTCCAGCTGCCTGTGGTGATGAGTTCGCCAGCCTGTAGCGGTTTGAACCGCGATTGTTGTTGTAGGTGTTGATGCAAATGCCATAACGCATGCAGTGGGCTATCGACCGCGTCGCTGCCAAAGCCAGCAGCACACAGCACGGTGCTGCCTTGATCCGAGCGGGACAACGATACCGAAGCGCACGCCAGCACTTCACCAAGATTGCGGCGAGTGTGCGTTGATAGCATGCGCGGCTCACCGATGATCAGTGCGCGATGCAAGCCAAAGGCGGCCACCGCATCAGCTGCTTCGAACTGCCAGTCGGGAAAGGGCGAAACAGTAATCTCAAATCCGTGTGCGATCCACTCGAGCGCATCGGCAAGTTCTTCAATTGTGCAATCGGGATCCGGGGTACGGCGCAATTTGAATACCAGTTCCGGCGTGATGCAGGGCTGTTGCGCTTTCATCAGACTATGCAGCGCCACATTGTCGGTGGCGTAGTGCACCGTCGAATCAAACAGTGGCGCCCACACTGGTGTGCTTAATGGGGTACTTAATGGGGTACTTAATGATGTGCTTATGGGTGTGCTTGTGGCCGCGCTTATCGGCCCGTTCAGTGCTGCGACCGAATCCCCCGTTGACTGTCTTTTCGGTCCCCGAAATCCAATCTTGCGACCCACCGGCGTCTCGCCTTGGGCTATACGGGTGTCCAGGATGCACTTGGCAATCTCATAGGCCGCATCAAGTGTGAGATCTTCGGCCGCGCTGAGGGGCGCAAGCAAAACGCCCTTGGCGCGCGCCTTAAGGAGCAGGTGGGCAAAACGGTTCCACTTGGACGACATCAGCATAGCACTCTCCTGAGTGTTTATAAGTTGTACATATAAATTACACGGCAGATTGAATAATATCCGCTGAAAAGCAGCGATGCAAACAATTATGTGCAGTATTGTTTATGTTTTGTTTACTTATGGGTTCAGGGAGGCGTAGCATTGCGGGCGCAGGCTAGCGGGTGCGTTTGGCGGGCTTTTTAGCCCATTAATTCCTCCGTTACCATTTCCCTGAACCACTGGTGTGCTGGGGATGTGCCGCTCTGTGCGCTCCAGTGCAGCGAAACAAGAAAATCTTTGTGGGGGAAATCTGGTTCAACCATGACGCCGTTGTCGGCAGCGACAAATTGTTCGGCAATGATTTTTGGCATCAGCACGGCGAGGTCGGTGTGGCGCACGGTGTCCGGCAGCGCCAGAAAATGACTAGCCACCAGCTTCAAGCGGTCTTGCAATCCCAGAAGCTCCAGTAGTCGCAAGGTCTCGGAATGCGAGCGGACCACCGCATAGTTAAGCTGCTGTAAATCGTCAAGGTTAGTCAGCAGCCGCCGGCCTTGTTTGAGCGGCGTGCGCGCCAGAAAGGGATGCCCGACCCGCAGCAAAATCACATAACTTTCTGTGAGTAGGACCATTTTTTCGGTGTGCTGCACGGCCGGCAAGTAGCCAAACGCAAAATCAATGCTGCCCTGATTGAGCGCGGCACTAATATCCTGCTGCGGCAAGGGTAGCGCGTCGATGCTGACCCCCGGCGCGCGGTGCTTTAAAGCGGCCATAATTTTCGGCAAAAAACGCGCCTCGGCGATGTCACTCATGTGCAAGCGAAACCGGCGCCGTGATTGCAGCGGATCAAACGCATCGGGCTCATTGAGCGCGGCGCTCAGCATCGCCAGCGCGCCGGTCACCGCAGTGGACAGCTGCACCGCCCGCACGGTTGGCGCGACCCCGCTGCCTTTTCGCACAAATAAAGGGTCGCCCAACAAAAGCCGTAAACGCGTTAGCGCGTGGCTGGCCGCCGGCTGCGTCAGGCCAATTGATTCGGACGCACGGCTTACATTGCCAGCCGGTATACCGCTTCAAAGACGCGCAAGAGATTTAAATCCAGGTCATTACTATGCATAATGTGCATAGTATATAGATGAATTATCGTATTGAGCTTGGTGGCAATGGCGAGGATGATGCAGGGAAACACGAAAGAGGAAACATGGAAGTCTCATTCAAAGAAGAAATCGAACTGCTCAAGCTCGGCGCGGGCGAGGTGTTTCATGGCGAGGGCATTTTGGCCATTACCAAAGCGCTGCTGCAGTCAGGCGTGTCGTACATCGGTGGCTACCAGGGTGCGCCGGTGTCGCATCTGATGGACGTGATGGTGCAGGCGCGGGAATTGGTCGGTGAGCTGGGTGTGCATGTTGAGGCGTGCTCAAACGAGGCGTCGGCGGCGGCTATGCTGGGCGCCTCGATTCATTATCCTTTGCGTGGCGCGGTAACCTGGAAATCCATCGTCGGCACCAACGTTGCCGCGGATGCGTTGTCGAATCTCTCGTCGCCCGGTGTCACCGGTGGCACGCTGATTGTGGTGGGCGAAGACTATGGCGAAGGCGCGTCGGTGATTCAAGAGCGCACGCATGCCTTTGCGATGAAATCAAGCATGCTGCTGTTCGACCCGCGTCCCGATTTGTCGACCATGGTGGACATGGTCGAGCATGCCTTTGCATTGTCCGAGGCGTCGAATATGCCGGCGATGATGGAATTGCGCATTCGCGCTTGTCATGTGCGTGGCAGCTTTGTTTGTAAGGACAATAAAAAACCGCTTATTTCAACGCATGCGCAATTGGCCGAGCCGGCACCGTTTGACTATGCGCGACTGGCCCACCCGCCGGTCACGTTTCAACATGAAAAGCGCAAGATCGATGAACGTATTCCTGCGGCGTGTCGCTATATCGTCGCACACGGTCTCAACGAACTGCACGAGGGCAAGCACAGTTCGCTGGGCATCATCGTGCAAGGCGGGCTGACCAATGCGCTGCTGCGCTCGTTGCAGCAGTGCGGTTTGGCGGATGCGTTTGGCCAATCCGCTATCCCTTTGCTGATATTGAATGTGACGTTTCCCATCGTGCCCGAACAGGTGGCCGAATTCGTCAGCGGCCGGCAGGCGGTGCTGATTATTGAAGAAGGCGCGCCCGACTATATCGAGCAAGACATCGCGACGCTGCTGCGCCGGCGCGCTATCCAGACCGCGTTACACGGCAAGGATATGCTGCCGGCTGCAGGCGAAGTCAATGCCGAAGTTGTGATGGGTGGGCTGGTCAAATTTTTGCGCCAGCATCTGCCTGAAGTCGATACGCAAGCGGTACAAAGCATGTTGGATGGCGCACTGACGCGGCGTCAGCACAGCGCGGCAAAACTGGATGCGGCCTTACCGGCGCGGCCTCCCGGTTTTTGCATAGGCTGCCCTGAGCGTCCGGTGTTTGCGGCACTCAAAATGGCGCAACAGGACATCGGGCCTTTGCACATTGCCGCCGATATCGGCTGTCATTCGTTTGCGACCTTTGCGCCGTTTTCGTTTGGGCATTCGATCCTCGGTTACGGCATGAGTTTGGCGAGTCGCGCAGGCGTGTCGCCGATGATGCAACGACGGGTGCTGTCGATCATGGGCGATGGTGGTTTTTGGCACAACGGTTTGCTCACCGGCGTGCAGTCGGCCTTGTTTAACGGTGACGATGCGGTGCTGCTGATTTTTAAAAACGGCTACACCTCGGCGACTGGCACACAAGATATTATTTCGACACCGGGTAAGGCCAGCAAAGCGGCCGTCGCCGACAAGCTGATGAGTCTGACGGCAAACAATCGCACCATCGAAGACACCCTGGCCGGCATCGGCGTCAAATGGATCAAGACCGTTCACACCTATCGTGTGGCGACCATGCGCGAGGTGCTCAAAGAAGCCCTGACGACCGATTTTAACGGGCTCAAAGTGATTGTGGCCGAAGGCGAATGTCAGCTGGAACGTCAGCGTCGTATTCGGCCGTGGCTCGCGGGTTTGCTGGCACGTGGCGAGCGGGTGGCACGGGTCAAATACGGGGTAGATGAAGATGTCTGCAATGGTGACCATGCTTGCATACGTTTGTCGGGTTGCCCGACCCTGACCTTGAAAGATAATCCCGACCCGCTCAAAGTTGACCCGGTGGCCACCGTGATTGACGGCTGCGTGGGGTGTGGCCTGTGCGGCGAAAACGCGCATGCCGCGACCTTGTGCCCGAGTTTTTATCGCGCCGAAATTATCCAAAATCCGCGCTGGCATGAACGCGTTGTTGCTGCCGTGCGTGGTGCCATGCTGCGGTTTATGCAGTCAGCCTGAAAGTCTCCTCATGCACAATTCACGACCTGTTTCTCTGCTCATTTGCGCGCTTGGTGGCGAGGGCGGCGGTGTACTCACTGCGTGGCTGGTTGAAGTTGCGCGGGTGGCCGGCTTTGCGGCGCAAAGTACCTCGATTCCTGGGGTTGCGCAGCGCACCGGTGCGACCACGTATTTCATCGAAGTTTTTCCGGTGCCGCAGTCGGCGCTTGGTGGACGTCAACCTGTGTTTAGTCTTAATCCGATTCCCGGCGCGCTCGATGCGGTCATCTCCTCAGAACTGCTTGAGACGGCGCGTTGTGCAAGTAACGGCCTGCCATCGCCGGAGCGCACGATGATCATTACCTCCTCGTCGCGCACCCTCACCACGCTCGAGCGTAGCCACCTAGGGGATGGCCGCCTGAATGATGCGGCTTTGTTGCAGATCGTGCAGTCGGTCTGTCGTGCGCATCATGTGCTCGACATGCAGGCCATCGCACGCACACACGGGACGGCAGTCAGCGCAGTGATGCTGGGTGCGATTGCCGCGAGCGGCTTGTTTCCGTTTCCGAAAGAAGCGTATCTGCAGGTCGTGCGCGCCAGTGGTCGTAGCGCCGCCGCCAGTGTGGCCGGCTTTGAAGCGGCATGGCAGGTGATGGAAGCGGCGAGGGCGCCGGCGCAGGTGGTGCAGCAACTGCTCTCTGAGATGGTGGCGGATACCGCTCCGATGGCAGAGCCGGATGTCGCCGCGGGTTTTCCGGCTACGGTGGCCCCACTGCTGCGCTTGGGTCATGCGCGGGCGGTGGCGTATCAGGATGCGGCGTATGGCGCGCTTTATCTGCAACGACTGACTTCGGTGCTGCACGCCGAGCAGCAGGCCGACCCTGATGCGGCGCACGCGCATCAGCTTACCGAGGAGATGGCGCGCTGGGTGGCACTGTGGATGGCCTTTGACGACATCGTGCGGGTGGCCGAACTCAAAAGCCGTCGCACGCGTAGCCTGCGTGTGCGTGACGAATTGAAGGTGGGCGCCTCTGACCTGCTGAAGGTCTACGAACATTTCAAACCCGGCGTGCCGGAGTTTGCCGCGATGCTGCCCACGCCACTGGCCGAGCGGCTCACTGACTGGCAGCGCAAGCGTATTGCCGCGGGCGAGGCAGCGTGGGCCCTGCCGATTAAGTTAGGCTCGCACACTGTCTTGGGCATGCTGGCTTTACGGGCTCTGGCCTTGATGAAACATCTGCGGCCCTATGGCAGCCGGTTTGGTGTGGAACAGGATTTGATCATGCAATGGCATCATGCGGTGCTGCAGGGTGCGCAGGAAGACTGGCACCTTGGTTACGAGATTGCGCAGTGCGGTCGTTTGATCAAGGGCTATGGGTCGACCAATGAACGTGGCAAACACAATCTGCTGCATGTGATTACGCATCTTGCGCAGCCTTCGTTTGGAACGCCCGCGCAACGCGCCGCCGCAATCCGACAAGCGCGGGAGGCGGCCTTGCAAGACGAAGCGGGTAATGTGTTTGATCAGACGCTGGTCAAGTTAGGAGCGCCGCCGCGCCCGCTCAAAGCGCAGCCAATTCGCTGGATGCCACGCACAAAATAATCAAGGGATGTCCTTCATGACGACAAAGACAGTGGTGTTTCAGGTGCAGGTTGAATTTGGCGATTGCGATCCCGCTCGCATTGTCTGGTTTCCGAATTTTTTTCGCTGGATTGATGCCGCATCGCGCCACTTTTTTATTACCTGCGGCGTGCCGCCATGGCATGAGACGGCGCAGACCATGGGAATGATCGGCACGCCCTTGGTTGATACGCACGCCAGCTTTAAAAAAACGGCTAGCTATGGCGACGTACTGCAAATTCATACCAGCATTGCCGAATGGCGCAGCAAAAGCTTTGTACAAAGTTATCGCATCATGCGCGGTGAAGACGAAATCATGACTTGTCAGGAAGTGCGGATTTTTGCGGCGGATAAAGAGGGGGGCGGCATACGGGCGCTGCCGATACCGGAGTCGATCCGGTTGTTGTGCAGCGATGTGGGCGAAGAATAATAAGCGGTTTGGCAGCATTGATAGCAATCCGGCAAACCTCGCTGCACAGAGCGCTTGCCCGGAATACCCCTAAGCTTACCGAGCTTAATTTTGAGCTAATATTGGCTTACAAATATCTGAATTGTTGCCGCTGACCGTATCGTTCACACTGCAGGCACGATGCATGGCGCCAGTGCGCCGCGCAGCCAACAGGACCTCGCCCATGCCCAGCCCAACTGATGCCTATCAGGACTTACGTGACGCCATACGCGACTTGTGCGCGCAATTTCCACCCGAGTATTTTCGGCAGATCGATGACGAACGCGCTTATCCCGAAGCCTTTGTCACCGCACTGACCGAGGCCGGCTGGCTGGCCGCGCTGATTCCGCAAGAATACGGCGGCTCCGGTCTGGGGCTCGTTGAGGCCTCGGTCATCATGGAAGAGATTAACCGCTGCGGAGGTAACTCCGGCGCCTGTCACGGTCAGATGTACAACATGGGTACCTTGCTGCGTCATGGCTCGGTGGCACAAAAAGATTTTTATCTGCCCAAGATCGCCAAAGGCGAGCTGCGCTTGCAATCAATGGGTGTGACTGAGCCTACCACCGGCACCGATACCACCAAGATTAAAACGACGGCGGTGAGAAAAGGCGATCACTATGTCGTCAATGGCCAAAAGGTCTGGATCTCGCGCATTCAGCATTCTGATCTGATGATCTTGTTGGCGCGCACCACGCCCATAGCGGAGGTGACAAAAAAATCCGAAGGCATGTCGATTTTTATCGTTGACTTGCGCGACGCAATTGGTAACGGCTTAACGGTTCGGCCGATCCGCAACATGGTCAATCACGAAACCAATGAGCTGTTTTTTGAGAACCTCGCCATCCCCGCTGAGAATCTGATCGGCGAAGAGGGCAAGGGTTTTAAATACATACTCGATGGATTGAATGCCGAGCGGGCGTTGATTGCGGCGGAGTGTATCGGCGACGGCTACTGGTTCATCGATAAAGTCACCAAGTATGTCAGCGAACGTATCGTTTTTGGACGTCCGATCGGACAAAATCAAGGGGTGCAATTTCCGATTGCCAAAGCCTACGTCAATCTGGAAGCCGCCAATCTGATGCGCTACAAAGCCTGCGAATTATTTGACGCCGGTCTGCCCTGCGGGGCCGAGGCGAACATGGCCAAAATGCTGGCCGCGGACGCATCGTGGGAAGCCGCTAATGCGTGTTTGCAGTATCACGGTGGTTTTGGTTTTGCATCGGAATACGATGTCGAACGCAAATTTAGAGAGACGCGTTTGTATCAGGTCGCGCCGATTTCGACCAACCTGATTTTGTCTTACGTGGCCGAGCATGTGCTGGGTATGCCGCGCTCGTTCTAAACCAAAGGGGAACCCTGATGCATTCATCGCAAGACCCCGGCGCGCAACTCGCGCATTTTGCCGCCACGTTGCAATTTGACGCGATTCCTGCACCAGTGGTTCGACGCACCGAAGACTTGTTCCTTGACTGGTTTGGTTCGGCATTAGCCGGCAAAGTGGGCAAGCCGGTGCAGATGATCGAGGCCATCGCCAGACAAATGGGACCGTCAACCGGCAAGGCCGAGGTCTTGATCTCGCGGCGGCTAACGTCACCTTTATTTGCTGCGATGGTCAATGGTGCTTCCTCGCATTATGCCGAGCAAGATGATGTCCATAACGGCTCGGTGTTTCATCCGGCCGCGGTGGTGTTTCCGGCGGTGTTGGCCATGGCGCAGGAGCGCGGTAGCAGCGGACGTGAGCTCATCACCGCTGCGGTGGCCGGTTATGAAGCCGGCATTCGTATCGGCGAATTTCTAGGTCGTTCGCACTATCGTACTTTTCACACCACCGGCACGGTGGGCACCGTCGCGGCGGCTGTGGCAGTCGGACGCCTGCTGAAACTCTCACCTGAAAAAATGCTGCACGCAATCGGCTCAGCTGGCACGCAAGCAGCCGGGCTATGGGAATTTTTACGCGATGCGGCCGACTCCAAGCAACTCCATACCGCCAAGGCTGCTTCCGATGGTTTGCTTGCGGCCTGTCTGGCCGAGCAGGGTTTCACCGGTGCCAAACAAATTTTGGAAGGCAAGCAGGGTATGGGCGTGGGCATGTCGCAGCAAACCGATGCGGCGTGTCTGACCGACCGGCTTGGCGAGCGTTGGGCCACGATCGAGACCTCGTTCAAATTTCATGCGTCGTGTCGCCACACACACCCTGCAGCCGATGCCTTATTGCAGGTCATGACGACCCACGGCCTGAAGGTGGACGATATTGCGGAAGTCATCACCCACGTGCATCAGGGTGCCATTGACGTATTGGGCCCGGTGGTCAATCCCGAGACGGTACATCAGGCGAAATTTTCAATGGGCACCGTGCTGGGCATGATTGCGCTGTTTGGCGTTGCGGGTGTTAATCAGTTTGAAGCGCATTTTAAGGATGCGGCGATTGCTGATTTCCGGGTGCGGGTCAAAATGGCGCTCGACGCCGAAGTCGATGCCGCTTATCCGGCACGCTGGATTGGCAAGGTAACCGTGCAAACGATTGATGGCCGCACGCTACACGGCCGTGTCGACGAACCTAAGGGTGACCCCGGCAATACCCTGAGCCGGCCCGAGCTCGAGACCAAGGCACTGGCGCTGGCAAAGTTTGGTGGCGCCGCGAGCGAAGCCGAGATGCGGGCGATGTTCACGTTGCTATGGGGAATTGCGGAGCAGGGCGAGGTAGGCGCGCTTTTGGCGCAGTAATGCGCGCGGTGGCGGAGGGTCTAGATGATCCGCTCGATAAACAAGCCCAGCCCCACCAGTAGCACCAGCGCAGACAGCATCTGCACCACCATGCTTTCCCAACGGGTCTTGCGCAGCCGGATCAGGAAGGGCACGACCATGGCCACAGCGACGAGCTGTCCGGCCTCTACCCCAAGATTAAAATTCAGCAGCGCCAGCACAAGATTGTCGCGCGGTAAACCGATCTCTTGCAGCACGGAAGAAAATCCAAACCCGTGCATCAGGCCAAACAAAAAACTGATGGTCCAGCGCCGCGAAATGGCAAAGCGGGGAAACAGATTTTCAAACGCGACGTAGGCAATCGATAAAGCAATCACCGCTTCCACCAGAGTCGAAGGCAGATGCACCAGACCCAACGCCGCAGCACCCAGCGTGATGCTGTGGGCCAGCGTGAACGCAGTGATGATCTTGAGCAGCTGCACCAGGTTGCCGCCGCAGAGAATCAGCGCCAGCAAAAACAGCAAATGATCGTAGCCGGTGGCAATGTGTTCGACACCAAGCAAAAAGAAACTACTCGCGCTCTGCGCGGCTGCCGGCGAGGCCAGCGTGACATGGGTCTCGCGGCTTTGCGCGGCAAACGAATACGACGCGCTGCCACCTTCCCAGGTAAGTAGCGCAATAACATGATGCGCCGCGCCGAGTGTGTCGGCCAAATCATCCCGTAGCGTCAGTTGCACCGGCTTGGCTGGGCAAGTGAAGACGGCCGTCAAACCTTTGGGATCGGCCGGCACACAGCGCTTGCCGTCTGCTGTCACGCTGAGTTTGTCGTGCAAGAGTTGCGGCAACTGCGCAGGATCGGCTTGCGACGCCGGCGTGGGTGTGAGCGTATAGCTGACTACCGCCTCGCGGATGGTGACGCTGGCAAAGCCTGTTGCGTCGCCTGCATGGGCCTGCGCGTCAGATGCAGGCGCCCAAAGCGAAGCCGACAGCGCCAGCAGCAACAGCACGCGCAGCGGCAGCATCACGATTTCGACGGGCCTGCCGAGCGGTTGAGCACATCAATCAGATCGAGCAGATTCTTGATCTGAAAATCGGCGATCGTCACGACCTCCGCGCTGCCCACTGGCAGCACATAACGACCAAAACTATCGACCGTTACAGTGCCGACCGCAAAACGCGCCAGCGGCTCAACGCTGCCTGTTTGGTAGACGATGATGAACAAGTCAGGGCGGGTGACGCCAAACTCATCGGCGGCGGCGTTCAAGGGGAACGAACGCTCGCGGCGCGTGCGGCCAAATGCAGTGAGCGTTTTGTCGATCAGATCCGCTGCTTTGGGATCGGCCTGATGACCGTGCTCGCCTTTACTTGCGTCGTGCATGCCGTGATAAAACCAGACCCCGGCCTGATCGCGTTCGAAGCGGTGCATCGTCCCCTTGTTCATCAGCTCGATGGCACCGATCGACTCGATCGGCAGCGGTAAGAGTTTGCGTTCGTCGCGCACCACGGGCGCACTGATGCGTTCGCTGCGCTTGGTTTCACCAATATAAATCGCCACACCCAAGGCGGCCAGCACTAGCCAGATGGCGATGAGTTTCCCCCGTCCGCGCATCACCGACGTCTCCACCAGACTGCCACACCAATGGCTGCCATCAGCAAGGGAATCAAAATGATCGACAAAATAAACGTCGCCTTCATTTGCGTATTGGTCATGCTGACGTAAGGCAGATCAAACGTGCGCGGCTCAAGACCGATCAGATTCTCGCGCGCCGCCAAAAAATTGACTGTATTGAGGAACAGCGCGCCGTTACCGAGGATGTGATAAAACGAATTCGTCGCAAAATCAGAATCGCCGATGACGACAATACGGGCAGGCTTGCGCGGTGGTCCAGCGGGCTTGGCTTCTTCCGCCACGGTTTCGCCACGCAGCTTGCGCAACACCGATTCCGCCGACTCCACCGTGTTGGGATTGATGGAAGCCGATACCATCAGGGTCAAGGGTCCTTCCTGACTTTTACCGGCAATAAATTCAACCCGCGATTTGTCTTTGTTGGCAAAACTTTTCTTCGACGAGTTCACCACCGGACGCACCGACACGCCCGCCACGGGCGCTGCGGTAGGTCCAAGCGAACGTGCACCAGGGAAGAAGGACAGAGGCAGTCGCGCGGTAATTTCGTGACGGTTGTAGTCAGTAACGGCCGGCGTTGACGGATCGGCCCAGAAATGGCTAGCCTCGTCGATGATAATGGTGTCGTCGAGCATAATGCCGAATTTGCGGACTACTGGTGCAAGCCCGGTTTCAACGAACGGGTCAATCATGAACAGCGCATTGCCACCATTGTCTAGGAACTGGTCAATCGTCGTGACCTCAGTAGGCAGTAAGGCGGTCTGCGGGCCGGCGACGATGAGTACCGAGCAGCGCGACAAATCAACACGCGCTTGCATCAGCGAGACCTTCTCGACGACATAGTTCATCGCCTCCAAACCACTGCGCGCCTTGGCCATGCCATGCTGCTCGTGCTTGACGACCTTGGTTTCGATGCCGTGTGCGTGGCCGTTTTCGCCTTCCATATGGTCATGTGACTCGAGACTGAACGGATCCGGCTCGCCATGGCCATCGAGAAAACAGGCAACCTGTTGCTTTGACTGGGTGATGCGCAAAATGCCATTAGCGATATCGGTCTCAGTCGGGCCGTTCACGGTCAGCTTGCGGCCTTCGCTCTCGAACAAGGCAGTGCCGGCAAATTGCACACCGCGCAATTTGGCTTGCGCCGGGTTGAGCATGGGGTCAAAAAATTCAACCGTGATTTTTGGGTTTTGTGACGCGATCTGCTCATAGAGCTCGACCGTTTCACGCATGCCGCGATCATGAAAAAACACAATCTGCACCGGCTTGTCGACGGCTTTTAGCATGTGCACGGTTTGCGGCGCCAGCGAGAATTGCTTCTCGGCGGTCATGTCAATGCGTAGTGGGAATAGCGCAGAAACCCATATCACGCCAACTAGCACGCCGATAATGCCAATGGTCGAGAGCAGCTGTTCACCGCGGCGCTGGCGAAACAGCGCAACGATCTCAACGCGTAGTGCCGACAGGGACCAGGCAGTCAGGCCGAGACCAGCAATAAGCAGCACATTGGCGGCCACCATCGAATTGACCGCCAGAGCATTGGCTACAGCCGCCCCGGCCAGCAAGGCCAGCCCGGCAATGAGGATCAAACCAGAACGAAAAGAGGTTTCCATATTATCGACGCCACTGCAGGTAACTGGTGTTGAGGGTCAGCGCAATGGCGCTCACCGCAAGGAAAAATACAATGGCTTCGCTGCGTAACAGGCCCTGAATAAAATCGCCGAAATGCAGCGCAAACGACAGGTGTGAAAACAGGTCGCGCAAGAGTACTGAGGATTGCAGGCTCTGCAAGTGACCCACAAACCAGAAGGCCAGCAACACGGGAATGGTGATGAGCGCAGCGACGATCTGGTTTTCGGTAAGTGCTGAAAAAAACTGGCCGATTGCAATGCAAGCCATGCCCAGCAGTACGAAGCCAATGTAGCCGGCAACGATGTTCGGTGTCTGCGGATTGCCGTACAAGTACAGTGGAATCAGGTTAATACAGCTGGTTGCTGTCATTAATAAAAACATCGACACCGCACCTAAATATTTGCCCATCACGATTTGCCAGTTACGCAGCGGCAGGGTGATCAAGAGCTCAATGGTGCGTCCCGAGTACTCGCCCGAGAACAGGCGCATTGTCAGCACCGGGATCAGGGTCATCAACAAGATGCCCATGTTGGCGAAAGTCTGATCCATCGTTCCCACGCCGGTCAGAAAGATGTTGTAAGTAAAAAAGAAGCCGGTGCCGAGCAGAAAAACAGCGATCACAAAATAGGCAATCGGCGAACGGAAGTAGGTCAATATTTCTTTTTCATATACGGCGCGTAAGCCGTTCAATGCAGTCATGCTGCCTCCAGGGGTGCAACGGTCTGACCAGCGTGGCCGATATAGCGCAGAAAGACATTTTCCAGCGTCGGCTGACGTCGCTCAAGCTTATAAAGTTCGGCGCAACCGGTGACGGCGCGCGCAATACGTGCTTCGACGGTATCGTCGGCATCGACCACGCATTCGGCACCAAACAAACCCGGGCGTGAGGCCAGCGGACGAATGATGACGTCGGTCACGCCATCGGTGGCCAGGAGCGCGGCTTTTAACGCGTGCTCATCGCCTTTGGCTTCGACGGTGACGCTGCTGGTTTCTTCGGCGGCGCGTTGCAGGCCTTGCGGCGAACCCACCGCTAAAATACGGCCGTGATTAATGATCGCGATACGCTGACAAATCAGCGTGACTTCCGGCAGGATATGCGTCGAGAGCAGCACCGCATGCTCTTTGCCGACATTGCGGATGACTTCGCGGGTTTCCTGAATCTGTCCGGGATCAAGACCTGCCGTAGGCTCATCAAGCAGCAGCACATCAGGATCACCCAGCAATGCCTGCGCGAGTCCCACGCGCTGACGATAGCCCTTAGAGAGCTTGTAAATTTCTTTGGTGGTGACGGTCTCAAGTCGGCAGGCGTTGATGACGCGGTCAAGTTCAGACGTCATGCGCGCCGACGGTATGCCTTTGGCGCGAGCGACAAAGCGCAGGTAAGACGTGACATCAAGGACGTCGTAGAGCGGCGGTTGCTCGGGCAAGTAGCCGATTTTCTGCGCCGCTTCATCATTTTGTGTAGCCATATCGAATCCTGCAACCTGCACCGTGCCAGAGGTGGCTGTGGTGAAGCCCGCGATCATTCGCATTGTGGTGGTTTTACCAGCGCCGTTAGGGCCGAGGAAGCCGACAATTTCGCCTTTTTTTACATCGAACGAAATATCGTGAAGGATAGTTTTGGAACCGTAGCGCTTTATAACGTGGTCGAGTCGGATCATTACAGCCCATTCTTGCAACAGTCACGCAGAGGTCATCAGACATGCAGAATTAAAAAAAGCCCCCGTTAACGGGGGGCTTTTTAAAGTCAGACGCGTGGGCGTCTTATTTGTGCCAGCGGTCGCCCATTTTGGCGAACTGCGGTGCATCGTGAGCCATCAGGATTTTGGCGCCTTCAAGGTCAGCCATCATCTTGAGCTTGTTCACCGATGCAGTGTAAGCCTGCACGCTGAAATTCAGGCCGGCGACATAACCGTCCAGATTTTCTTGCATCCAGATCGCATCTTGCGACACGATAATCGTGCCGGATTTTGGCAGTTTTACTTTGACTGATTGGTGACCAATGGTGTGGCCAGGAGTCGAGATGATCTGCACCGAACCATCACCAAACAAGTCATAGTCGCCGTCGAGTTCGAGGTAGTTGTAATCACGGGCCGCGTTAATGTCAGCCAGGATGAACGTACCGTTAACGGCACGGCCCTGGAATTTCTCTGGCCACCAGCCTTGGTACATTTCTTTCTTTTGCACGACATGGATGGCTTTAGGGAACATGCCCATGTTGCCGCCGTGGTCGAGGTGGGTATGCGAAGTGATCAGGACTTTGACGTCATCCACGGACAGACCGAGCTTTTTGAGCTGCATGTCGATCACGTCGGAGCGCTTTTGGCTTGGCTTCAAAAAGTCGCAGCTGCCGGCAGCCCAGTAATTTTTGCAATTTGCGTCGCTATCAGAGATCGCCACGTTGTTGCCGCTGTCGATTACGACGACACCCTTAGGATGCTTCAAAATCCACATCGAAACAGGGATCGTGATTTGCTTGGCTTCGGGGAAGGTCGGAATCAAACCTTGGATGTTGAAAGGACCAAACATACCGCTGCTGGCCCAATAGAGTTCTTGCGATTGCACTGCTGGGGCGGTCGTGATGCACAGTGCTGCCATCAGTGACGCCAATAGTCCGATCTTCTTCATGTGTCTTCCTCCGTGGTGGTTATTCTTTGGTTGCCGTAGCCTGCGCTTTGGTCAACGCCTACCTGGCACTTGCTTTCTTGGCATCGCGCGACCTTGCCATGCTGATATCGTCGCGTGATTACCGCATACAAGTGCGCTCAGCACACGTTTATGCGTAGCTCATGGTGCATTGCTGATTTTTTCTTGTCAACAACAAGTTGCGCTAATTGAAGCGCAAGTACGAAGAAGTTTGATCACTACCTAGTTTGCTGCGCTAGGTTTAGCGGGAGTTCGCTTGATTCGCTTGCCCGTTTTTCCAACGAGTGCAGGTCGCGGTAAATGATTCGTAATTTGCAAATGCGCTCTTTAAAAAACGTGGCTTGCCTGATTCGCGCAGCTCGGTCACACTTCTGCGGCCGCTAATAGGTCAATTAAAACAAGTAAAGCAAACGCTTAGTCATTTTGGCAACAATAGATTTGCAGCTCGTTCTTCTGGCATGAGCTTGTAATTTGGTCACCCTTCTCGCTGGAGACACATCATGATCACCTCATCCCTTTCCCGCCTTTTTGCCGGCACGCTGTTCGCGCTCGTCGCATCTGGTGTTTCTGCGCAAGGCAAACCGGCTGAACTCAAAGTGGGTATTACGACCTTCTTGTCGGGCCCTGCTTCGGTGTTTGGCGCACCGGCCAAAGCGGCCGCTGAGTTGTACATTGAGCAAGTCAATGCCGCCGGCGGTATCAATGGCGTGAAAATCGTGCCAACCTTCATCGACGAAGGCGTGGGCGCCGACAAGTTTTTGTCAGAATATCGACGCGTTGTGCAGGAGGGCGATACCAAGGTGATGCTCGCCGCCATCTCTAGCGGCAATTGCAATATCGTTGCGCCGGTCGCGGAAGACCTGAAAGTCTTGAACATCATGTGGGACTGCGGCACCGAAAAAGTGCTGGAAGAAAAACGCTATCGTTATGTGACCCGGACCCAAGCCAACGCCACCACCGAGATGGTCGCGACAGTGCTTTATCTGCTCAAATCCCGACCTGATATCAAGTCGATTGCGGTGATGAATCAGGACTATGCATGGGGCCGTGATTCCTGGGAGCTGTTCCGCAATACGCTGCTGGCTTTGAAGCCGGATGTCAAAATCGTCGCCGAGCTGTTTCCGAAGTTTGGTGCCACCGACTATTCGACCGAGATCAGCCGTCTGCAAGCGCTGCGTCCGGAAGTTATTTTATCAACCGCGTGGGGCGGTGACCTCGACACCTTTGTGCGTCAAGCTGCGCAGCGTGGTCTGATGAAGTCGTCGCTGTTTGTGCTGCCGCTGGCCGAAAGTTCGCTCGAGCGCCTCGGTACAACCTTGCCCGATGGGGTGATTGTGGGTGCGCGCGGTGACCATTATTTTCTGCACCCTGAGCACAAGGATAATGCCAAGCTCAATAACTTCGTGAAAAAATTCCGTGAAAAGACGGGTTCCTATCCGATCTATTCCGTCTATCACATGGTGCAAGCTATCGACGGCCTGGTCGCTGGGTATCAAAAAGCGATCAAAGCGAACAAAGGCCAATGGCCAAGCACGGAGCAAGCCACCGACGCGATGCGTGGTCTCGAATTCCGTGGTCTGACCAACACCGTCAAAATTCGTGAAGACGGTCAGGGACTGGAAGACCAGCTGCTTGGCATCACGCGCAAAACACCGTCCTACAGTTTTCCAACCCTGGAAAAAATAATGATCTACCCAGCAGAGCTGATCACCACGCCGGTAGGACAAAAGTCGCCTGAGTGGGTCAAGACCATCAAGCCTGAGTTGCTCAATAATCCGCGCTTCAAGCAATTAAACTAAGGTCTTAGCATGCCGCAGGAGCTCTATGTTTTGGCCGTGCTCGACGGCCTGTCTTACGCTGCTTTATTATTTTTGGTGGCACTGGGCATGACGCTGGTGTTTGGCGTCATGAACATTATCAACATGGCGCACGGCAGTTTTTATGCGCTCGGTGGTTACATGGCGGCGAGTCTGGGTTTGTGGGCTAGCTCGGTGGGGGCGTCGCCTGCCTGGTCGCTGCTGATTTTGCCGGTGGCCGCGATCATTGTGGGCTGCGTGTTTGGCGGGCTGATGGAAACAAGCCTGATGCAACGCATCTATAGCAAAGACCCGATTTTGCAATTGCTGGTGACGTTCTCGGCCTTCATGATCTTTGAAGACCTGCAGCGTCTGGTGTGGGGCACGCAGCCGTATTTTGTGTCCGACATCGTCAACTACCTTGGCACGGCTGATGTGCTCGGCATTACGTATACGCGCTATCAGTTGATGCTCTTGCCGGGCATCGCGCTGGCAGTTTTTATTATGCTGCGCACCTTCCTTAAGTACAGCAGCGTTGGTCGTCAAATCGTCGCGGTGTCGCATAACCGCGAAGTCTCGACCGCGTTGGGTATTAACGTGCGCCGTATCTCGCTGCTGACCTTTGTGGTGGGCTCGATTTTGGGTGCGTTGGCGGGGGCGCTGGCGTCGCCGACGGTGTCGTGGGTGCCGGGCATTGGTGGTGAAATGATTGTGCTGTCGTTTGCGGTGGTGGCCACGGCTGGATTGGGTCAGATCGAAGGCGCATTGGTGGCGGCGATCCTGATCGGTTTGGCGCGTTCGTTCTCGGTGTATTTGTTGCCCGAGATTGAGGTGCTGGTGCCATTTCTTATCATGGTGCTGGTGCTGCTGTTCCGGCCGCAGGGTCTGTTTTCAGTCGCCCAAGCGCGGAGGGTCTGATGACAAAACCAAAGATGGTGGTCATTGCGCTGGCGCTGCTGGCTTTGTTGTTGCCGCTGGCGCTACCGTGGCTGAAGACACCGCTTATTTTGGGTACGGCCTTCGGCATTGCTGCGCTGGGCATTTCGATTTTAATTATCTCGGGACAGATCTCGTTTGGGCATGCGCTGTTTGTTTGCGCCGGTGGCTATGCGGTGGCGTTTGCATCGCGCCGTTGGGCCCACATGGACAGTGTGGTCTTACTCGCATTGGGCACGGTGGTGGGGGCGTTACTTGGCGCGATTGTGGGTTCGTTTGTGGTGCGCTATCGGGGTATCTTTTTCGGCATGCTCAATCTGGCTTTGTCGATGGTGCTGTACGCCGCACTGGGAAAATTTTTTACCATCAGCGGCGGTACCGATGGCTTGCGTCTGGAGCGGGCCCCGTTTTTTGGTATGGCCATGGAGCGCGATAGTTTCGAGACGGTGCTGCTGGTAACCTGCGTGGTGCTGGCGTTGCTCTTGGGTGCCTTGGTGCAGCGCTATCTGCGCTCGGTCGCCGGGCAGGCGCTGTCTGCTGTGAAGACCAATGAAACGCGGCTTGAATATGTCGGCATTTCGGCCTATCAGGCGATGTGGATTGGCTACGTTATCTCGGCCGCCTTGTGCGGGCTCTCGGGTGCGATGTTTGCCATTGCGCAGGGGCTGGTCACGCCGGAGATGGGCTATTGGGTGCGCTCGGGTGAGATCGTCTTTGTTGCGATTCTTGGCGGGGTGGGTCATCCGGTTGGTGCCTTCATCGGTGCCGGCATTTTTGAATTCGTCAAACTGTTTGCGGCGGCGTACCTCACTGGTGCGTGGCAGATGGTATTGGGCTTGGTGTTGATTGCGATGGTGTTTCTCGCGCCGCGTGGGGTATCAGCCTTGCTGGAGACGCAGTCAGACAAAGCAAAGGAGCGCGCATGAGTTCGCCGCTTTTACAAACAACCGACCTGCAGCTGGCTTTCGGCGCCGTGGTGGTTGCTGATCATATTAATTTTTCGCTGGCCGAGGGTGAGCGTCTGGCGGTGATTGGCCAGAATGGCGCCGGTAAAACGACCTTCATTAATATCTGCACCGGGCTGATCCGGCCGCAGGCAGGCAAGGTGTTTTTTGAAGGCCAGGACGTCACGCAGCTGTCACCACGCGCGATTGCCTTGCGTGGCATGGTGCGCTCGTT
>CAMBFZ010000031.1 GCA_945866125.1 Bordetella parapertussis | reverse complement strand
ATAAGCGAGGTTAATTAATCATGAAAAATATATCAATTCGATACGGGACTGCGCTACTAGCCGGGCTGTTCACCTTTGCTAACGCATGGGGTCATGCAACAGTCAGCCCAAAGCAGGCGGTACAGGGGAGTTATCAAAGGCTGTCATTTGGTATCACGCATGGCTGCGAAGGCTCATCCACGATCGAAGTGATTGTTTTTCTGCCTGAATCCGTCATGGGTGCCAAGCCCATGCCGAAAGCCGGCTGGACGATCGAGACCGAAGTAAAAGATCTGGCGGTGCCCTATACCGCGCATGGTAAAGAAATCAAGCAAGATGTGCGCGTCATTCATTGGAAATTGGGCAGTCTGCCAGACGCGCATTACGATGAATTTGTGGTGATGTCCAAGCTAGCAAATAAAGCGGGCCCCATTGCGCTGCCTGTTACGCAGCTATGTGAAAAAGGCAGACTAGATTGGCATCAGGTGCCAGACGCGTCTTCGCAAAGACTCCCCTATCCGGCGCCCGTCATTGAGCTTGTGCCCGGTGAGCATCAACATTAATTTGTGAAAGAGACCGATGCGATTTGTTTTGATCGTCATGATGTTGTTGATGAGTACGGCAGGTGCAATTGCCCGCGACGAGGCAGGTAATTTAAGTATGCCTGACGCGCAAGTGAGGGCAGTGTTGAAGACGCAATTTGACCGACCCGATAGCCCGCTCCATGTAGCAGCAGTGGCAGCACATGGCGGGCATAGCTTGGCTTCGTGGCGTCAGGATAAGCGGGGCGGTCGGGCACTGTTAAGAAAAAATGCTGGGCAGTGGCAGGTCGTGCTGTGCGGTGGAGCCGAGCTTAAGAACATTATTGCGCTCGAAAAGGCCGGCGTGCCCAGCGGATCGGCATTGATTATTTCAAAAAAATTAAGTAAATTGGAAAGCCGGCTCGACGTAAATCAACGGCTGCAGTTTGATTCTTTCCAACCCGGTCGGGCCGCGCACGATTCACACGACGCACATCACCATTAATACCTGCCTTTTATTTGCGACGCAGCACCCCGCGATCTGATCCCCGCGCAGAGCCGAGCCTGATTGCTATTCAGTTTGTACCAGCCCATCTCTAGCAAATTTGTACTATATTTAGCTGATTGAGACAGCTTGATTCTGCTCTTGACCCTGATGGGAGACCGCGTTGAATACCTTTTCAAAGCCAATGGTGATGACGGAGCGGCAGGCACAATTCCGCGAATCATACAAAAATAAGATCAGCCCGTTTTATAACGGCCTGCTTCACATTGCTGTGATGTATGGGGTGGGAATCAGCCTGATTTATTATTGCGTGCAGCAACTCGATGATGCAAGCTGGGCGTGGCTGACCGTGGTGCCGGTTGCTATTGCCGGCAATTTTGTTGAATGGGCGATGCACAAATACGTGATGCACCGGCTGGTGGATGTCTTTGCGCTAAGGGCTATTTATGATCGGCACACGCGTCAGCATCATCAATATTTTACGGATACCGAGTACACCATTGACACCAGCAAGGAGTTTCGCATTGTGTTTTTTCCCTGGCGGGTACTGACTGTTCTTGGGTGTGTTGGTACGTTGTTGGGTTATGCGGCAGCGCACTTATTTAACCAAAACGTGGGGTTGATCGTTTTCATCACCATGGTAGGTCATTATATGATTTACGAGACGTTTCACTATTGCTGCCACGTGCAAGAAAATTGGCTGGTACGCAATGTACCCTTCATTAATACCATCCGCCGCCATCATGCTGCCCACCATAATCTTGGCATCATGATGCATAAAAATATGAACCTCACTTTTCCCTTTGCCGATTGGGTGATGGGCACCAGCGATGTCCGGCGGAATTTGTTTGGCACGCTGTTGAATGGCTTTGACGAATCACACATTGATCCGCAATTAAAGCCGATCATTGAAAAATTCAGAGATGGGCAGGTACAGAAAGAAAAAGTGACCCTGGAAGGTCCGGTTTTGACTGGTGATGAGCAGACTGCCTTGGCAGGATAGTCAAGCGGCGATCTTCGTGCAAAACGATAAAATAATAAAAAAATGAGAGCCATCTTTTGAAAACGATATCTAAAAAAATAGCGCCGTTGCGTCCGCATCTTGTCACCGCCAGTTGGCTGCATCAGCGACTACAGGATACCGATATCTTGTTGCTGGATGCTTCACCCACGCCGGATTATTTGACTGCGCATATTCCCGGCGCAATTAGTGTGTCTTTTCCGGAAGACGAAAGCATGTCGCAAGGCGTGAGTGTGTCGTATGGGGGCGGCGGCGATTATTTTTTTGAGGTGGATGCCGCGTGTGCGTGGCACGAAGCACCTGATACGACCTTTGAGAAAGCCTATAGGCTTTGGGGTGTTAGTCCCGATAAGACGATCGTCCTCTGCGATATGGGCGGTACTATTTTTGCGACCCGGCTATTTTTCTCGCTCTGCTTTCATGGATTTCCGCTTAAAAATATTTTCCTGCTCGATGGTGGCTTGCATCAATGGCAGGCACAGGGTTTCCCCGTTACCAGCACCGTTGGCGTACCGCGCAAGCAAGGCGATTTTCGCATTACGCGTAAGCGCCGCAACCTGCGCAGCTATCTGCCAGAGATTGTCGAGGCGTCCGGTGATCCGACCCGGCACGCGTTGGTAGAGGGCTTGCTGCCCGCCTGGCATACTGGCGCTTATCCAGCCTACAGCAAGGCGGGTCATATTCCACACGCAATTTCCCTGCCTTACACCGAGTTTTATAATGAAGACAAGACGTTCAAATCGGACGTAGCAGTGCGCCGTATGTTGCGGCATTTACAGATTCGTCCTACCCAGCGTATTCACACGCATTGCGGTGGCGGGATTGCTGGCAGCGTGCCGTTTTTCGCGATCCGTTTTCTTGCCGGCTATCCGGATGTGCGGCATTTTATTGAATCCCAAGTCGCCTACCTGAATGATTCGCGTGACTTAGCCTTTTGGACGTATGACGCGCCTTATCGGCTGCGCGATACGGCATGGCTGCAATGGTGGGGCGGGCAGCGCACGCGAACCCTCGGTAGTGTGCAAGTCAGCATCATCGACGTGCGTACACCGCGAGCGTTTCGCGCGGGGCATATTCCGTTCTCGCTGAATGTGCCCATTACGTCACTGATGGCTTGCATGCAGGATGCGCAGGCACTCGGCGCGCTATTGGGCAAGGCCGGTGTCAATCCGCGCCATGAAGCGGTGATCGTCTCGGGTGACGGCGCGGATAAGCAGGCGATGCTGGCGGCACTTATTCTCGACAATGTGGGTCACAAAAAAGTGTCGGTGTTCTCCCAGACTCTGGCGCAATGGCAGACAGAGGGCTACCCAGTGACCGACAAACCAACCGTTGTGGCGCCGAAAAAACTGCGCTTTGATCTGGCGATTCCGCCTGTTGTTTACCAAGCCCGGCCGACCTCTCAGCGTATCATCAGGCAGCGTTCGGATAGCCGTGGGCTGTATTCGAAATTGATCATTGAGTCAGGACCGAAGGTCAGCACCCGCATCGCCACCGCGGGCAGCGAGCGGTGCGTACACCTGCCGGCAAGCACGTGCTTTTCGCCTGATGGAGGGGTAAAATCTGCAGCTGAAATTACGGCGAAGCTCGATGCGCACGGGATTCATCGTTTCGCAGAAATCATAACGACAGCAAAGGATCCTGCCGACGCCGCAGCGCTATATTTTGTGCTGCGGCTGCTCGGCTATCCGGATGTGAAAGTGTGGATTGGCTGATTGACTGATGAGTAAACGCAGTGGAGTGAAACGGGCGCCAGCCCGACTCTGACTTTTACTTCCACACTCCCCCAGCAGATTCGCCTAACGCCGTTCCACGTTGCGCCCTGAAAGCGTGCCGCTACTGTGCCAGCGTCTCGATGTTGCCGTCCACTGACAAGCTCTGACCTGAGATGTTGGCACCGGCAGGTGAACAGATAAAAATAATTTGTGCCGCAATATCTTGCGCTGTCACCATGCGGCGCAACGAAACCCGTTCAAGCGCGCGCGTGCGCATCGCTTCAAGGCTGATGCCGAAGGCCTCTGCTTTGGCGCCCAGCACGCGATCTTGCCGGGGACCTTCCACAATACCAGGCAAGATCGCATTGACGCGAATGCCGCTGGGGCCCAATTCCATTGCCCAGGTTTGGGTTAACCCAATTACGCCAAATTTGGTCGCCGAATAAGGCGAGCGCAAGGGAAAACCATGCCGGCCAGCCGCAGAGGAAATATTCACAATGCTGCCGCCTTTGGATTTCTTGATCAGGGGTACCGCACTGCGTGTGCATAAAAACGCACCAGTCAAATTGACGTCGAGCGTTTCTTGCCATTGTACGAGTGAGGTGTCTTCAATGGCTGCAGTAGGTCCTGCCACGCCGGCATTGTTGACCAGAATATCTAAGCCGCCCCAGCGATGCTGGATGTCAGCAAACATCGCCAGCACCTGCGCCTCATTGCCGACATCTGTGTGACTGATATGAATAGCAGGGTGGGCTGTTTTTGCCTTTTCTAATGCCGCAGCATCGACATCGCAAATATGCACCTCAGCACCTTGTTGCAATAGCGCTTGGGTGATCGCCAAGCCAATGCCTTGTGCGCCCGCTGTGACCACGGCGCGTTTTCCGGTTAGTTGAAAATTAAGTGCAGTGCTCATTTTTACATCCAAAGAATTGTTTGACGGCATACCAAATTTGTCAGTCGATTATCTGACAAGCCTTTGACTGCTTCTCTATACAGGCGCCATAAAGAATGTGAATGCCAAAAAGACATCGCTTGACTCCATTGTGCCTACGGATCGGGGCGAGGGGGCAGGTCAGACATTGCATTGGAGTATACGTTGAAATTTAGACAGCAAAGTCTGCACGAGCCGCCTGCAGCTGGCTTGTCATGGCGATGCAGCGAGCTGGCAAAGCAGAGCAGAGCACGCCGTCAAACTACCTCTTAAAAATAGAGGGACTCCATGCGTGCTGTCGTGCGCCTATTTCGCTCATCGCAAGGCGCAGGGTAGGTGGTGCTCGCTATGATGAGCAACGTGCACATTAATGACGTGGGGAGAGCAGATGAACGGGACGCGACAATTCAATTTTTGGTACGTGATATTTGCGGTGCTGGCGATTCTGTTTTTTCAGCAGCTATGGATTACGTCGCGCCAGGTGACAGCGTTGCCGTATAGCGAGTTCCTTACGCAGCTCAAAGAAGGAAACGTGCAGGCGCTCATCATCCGCGGCGATTATATCGAAGGCCGCCTAAAAACCCCCATTACTGAGGGACGCGAGGTCTTTATCACCACCCGCGTTGATCCGGCGTTCGCGCAGCAATTGCAGCCGTTTGGTGTGCCCTATGAAGCCGTGGCCGACACGGGATTTTTGCGCGGACTGATGAGTTGGTTGTTGCCGGCGCTCTTGTTCTTTGCTCTCTGGTCGTTCGTAGTAAAACGCGCGATGGACAAGGGTGGTGCTGGCTTCCTATCAATTGGTAAGAGCCGGGCACGGGTCTATGTGGAGACTGACACGAAGGTCACATTTAAGGACATCGCCGGTGTCGATGAGGCCAAGGAAGAGCTACAAGAGATCATTCGGTTTTTGATGGACCCAAAGCAGTACGGCCGACTTGGTGCGCATATTCCCAAAGGTGTGCTACTCGTTGGGCCGCCGGGCACCGGTAAGACCTTGCTTGCGCGTGCCGTTGCGGGTGAAGCGGGCGTGCCATTTTTTTCGATTAGTGGTGCTGAATTTGTCGAAATGTTTGTCGGCGTTGGTGCAGCGCGGGTGCGCGACTTGTTTGAGCAGGCGCGTAGCAGGGCGCCGGCAATTATCTTTATTGATGAGCTCGATGCGCTTGGGCGCGCCCGCAGCAGCTATGGTCTTGGTGGACACGACGAGAAGGAGCAAACGCTCAATCAGTTGCTAGCTGAGATGGACGGTTTCGATACGTCGTCCGGTCTGGTGATGTTGGCCGCGACCAATCGCCCCGAGATTCTCGATCCCGCCTTGCTGCGATCCGGGCGCTTTGACCGACAAATTTTGGTGGATCGTCCTGATAAATTGGGACGGCTCGCTATCCTTAATGTGCACCTGCGAAAAATCGTACTGGCGTCGGATGTGATGGCCGAAAAAGTCGCAGCGTTGACACCCGGGTTTTCCGGGGCTGATCTTGCGACACTGGTGAATGAAGCCGCACTGGTGGCGACGCGGCGCGCGGCCAGTGCAGTAGCGATGCAGGATTTTACGCTCGGCATTGAGCGCATTGTGGCCGGTCTCGAAAAGAAAAGTCGTGTGCTTAGCATTGATGAGCGGCGCATCATCGCCTACCACGAGATTGGTCATGCGCTCGTTGCGATGGCGCTGCCTGGTGCTGACCCTGTACAAAAGGTGTCGATCGTACCGCACGGTATTCATGCACTCGGCTACACGATGCAGCGTCCGATGCAGGACCGCTACGTGGTCACCCAGCGCGAGTTACAAGACAAGTTAGCAGTATTACTCGGTGGTCGTGCAGCCGAGCAGTTGGTGTTCGGTGGCGTATCAACAGGCGCTGCGGACGATTTGCAAAAAGTCGCAGGTATTGCGCGTAGCATGGTCACTCGCTACGCCATGGAACCTGGTCTGGGTCATTTGGCGTTGGATGAAGAGCCGGTGAGCCTACTCGATATCACGCCCCACCGCGAGCAAGCACCGCAGTATTCGCAAGCGACAGCCCAGGAGATCGATCTGGCAGTGCGTAAATTTGTCGATGCTGCTTATGACCATGCCAGCGCAATCCTTGGCAGTGCGCGTGATGTATTGGAGCAGGGAGCGCAGCAGCTGCTGGAGCGAGAGACGCTCGACGAAGAAGCATTGCGCGAGCTGGGTCGTGCGCTGCGATCAAGGTTGACGCACTGAGTCAGGCTTAGCTGAAGATTCGTACTAATGAGGTGCACCGCTTTGGTAATTAATTTGCATGGACGAACTCGCGTGCATCATTGATCCTTAGGATCGCATCGCGCATTCGCCCATGAAATCACCCAGTTATTTGCCGCCTTCAGGTTTGCTGGTACTGCCGGTCGTCCCCCCCGCACCTGTGCTCGTTGTTCCTGTCGACAGGGAAGAAAGTGCTTGCTTGAGCGAATCCGCTTGCGCGTTTTTTACCTTGCCAGAAATGACATCCTTCGCTGACAGGGTTCTCGCATAGTAGGCATTCGTTAAATTTTGATTAAGGCGAATATCATTGACGCCAACCGTGACGACATCCCCGAATAAGCCTTTGGTGCCAGCCCATGCCACGACATCGCCAGGGCCGGTAGAGCCTTCGGCCATTTTTGCCCAGTTGACGACGGTAATACCGGAATTTGCGCTGAGAGAAAAATTATTGCGATCCATAAAACGATCGATCGCTTTTTCATTATTGAGCACCATCGCAATCGGGCCACCCTCTACGCCGGCCTGCAAGCCAACGTTGAGTCCGCTGATGTTGTAGAAGACCGGATCACTCCAGGCACCATCTGTGCGCTTGACCAGTAGTACGCCGGCACCCCCTCGGCCACCCACCACAAGCGCGGCACGGCCATAGCTTGGCACAATGAATACGCCTTTTGCTTGCTGCAAAATCGTCTTCATGCGCGGCGCTGCTTCCATCTTGCGCAGCACGCCGAGCGCGTCGTTGACGTGTTTTGTCGCCGCGGATTCGTATTTGTCAGTCGACATGTTGTCGCTGAATTCGGGTTTTTCCGTCGCGCTTTTGCTTGTTGACTGTGCAGTGGCAAAATTATTTAATGAAGTCAACGCCACTATGCTGGTGGCAACGGCTATCCAGAATTTATGCTTGGTTGTAATCATGTTTGGACTCCTTTCGATGCAGGGATAATTGTGCGCAGAGGGCACGCCGATTGATAGTAGTACGCAAAAAGTAAAGGCAGAGTGAACCTTGATCAAAGAGAGGTCTTGTCGGTTGGTCGTTTGATCAGGATTGCCGCATTCAAGTGGTGATGGCCGACCATTACGAATGTGAAGCTGAAGCAATGTGAAAATTTTTTTGAATTGCTCATATAAAAATTATGTTGAATTTACAGCATCGCTTCGATTCTTTATAACGCGATCGCCATTCTCGTGAGGAAGCGCGATAGCCTGTTCCAAATCAAACTTGGCGACAGATCGATCAACGCGCCAGTAAATCTAATTTTTATATTTTGAATATCTTACCCAACAATAGGCGCCTGAGCCTGCACGAGCCATCATGATTATTCCCTTAGATATTGTGTTTCTTCATCTTGACCATTCTGATGCGATTGAAGCGGAGATTCGAAAACGAGCTAAAAAATTCGACGAATTTTCTAATCATGTTATGCATTGCAGAGTCACGGTTGATTCACTTTCCAAACATCAGCACCAAGGTCGACCCTTTGAAGTGCGGGTGGATTTGACGATGCCCGGAACTGAAATCGTCATCAATCGCGGCCAGCGCAGTGAAGACGTCTACGTTGCAATCAGAAATTCATTCGATGCCGCATACCGAAAACTGCAGGACTATGTGCACCATCAATGGCGACATGACGTCAAACAACATGAAGAACCGATTTATGGACGCGTGGCAAAATTATTCGAAGAAGGGTATGGATTTATCGAAACGGAAGATGGACGTGAATTCTATTTTGACCGCAGTAATATGGTCCACCCGGATTTTGATCATATTGCGGTTGATACAGAAGTTCAGTTTCTTGAAAGTGCGGCCGGCGAAGGATTGCAGGCTAAGCATGTTTCGGCGCAAAGGCATCAACATCCGGAATAATCTTTAGCGACAATACGCAACCCCTAGCGGCCGTATTAGCTGGCATGCTTCTATATTAAAAATGTTGATCGCAAAAATGGCAGCCACTTTGAATAACTAAGGGCAGAAAAAAGATGCCCCTTACCCAGCAATTTGCGACAGTGTGGCTCGTCACGACGGTATCAAGATCAACGATTTTTTCATCAAAAAACGGCAGCCCGGTTGTTGAAGATTGAACGTTAGAACATCTCGTGCTTGACACTTAGTGTCCGCAATCCCTCTTCCCCCGAGCCGCCGCATTTTTATTGTAGGCAGACCGCGTTTGATCGTTATGAGATACATCAACGAGTCCAACTTGACGGGGCAGCATGACGCTGATGGAATGCTAATCGGGTGAGGTATCTTGTGCCCCGACAAGCAGTACTTTGGAGAGTGCCTGGGGTGGCTTGGGTGGGGTAGGGGATGCGATGGAGCAGAATCTGTCGACCATCCAAAGCCTGATTGATACCGTTGGCGACAGGCAGAGATTCGACGCGTTACGGGCCCGGAACAGTACGCAGTTTCCCTTGCTACGTGCCGTTTTCGATAGCCAAAAAAACCGGGAATTTATCAGAGAGTGTTATGGCGATCTGTATTACGGCAATGTCCTGAGCTTGGAAGGCCATGTTGATGTGTTTGATTGCATCGAATTTAACCAGAGCCTTCGCTAGGATCTGCGGTGCTGCTGCCACAACGGTCGCTGGGGCCATCAATATAGCTAGATTCCCAGCGTATAGCGATGGGCACCCGGGGACATGAGTGGTATACGGCGTGCCGCATCAAGCATGATCTGGGCGGAGAGTGTGGCCGGATCAAAGCGTGCCTCCAACAGGAGGCTGGCATGTTTTCCCTTTCGCGCGGTTGAACGTCGTTCCAATACGACGCCTTGCTCATCCCGAAACTCCATGGCAGACAGATTGGGTAATGCGAAGACATCCGTTTCTTCGCCGGCGTAAAGTGGGTCGGCTTGAATATTCTGCTTCACCTTTTCGAAGTTTGCTGCATCATCGAGTTCGACATAGACGGTGTGGCGAAGGATGTCATTGGGCTCTTTATACTCTCCGACGAGCGCATTTTTTATGCCGGGGAGGGCTGTCACTGATGCGCTATGGATGAGCTGGATACCTGGATGCCGATGGCTGGTAAGGTGGCCTTGTGGAATCAGCAGATCAAAAATCTGGATAAAAATTTGCTGGACGCCTGGGTTCCAGCCGGCTCCCACCACGGCGGCCACACGATGGTTCATGGCAGCATGGTTGAGATTGGCATAATGGCTCGCTAGCGCAGATCCCTCCAGACTGGCGCATTCGACGATCGGGATGTGCGCTTGCAGTAGTTCGCGCGCTACCGCGCCGACGAGACCGGGCGGCAAGCAAACTAAGGCAACGTCGACAGCGACGAGATCGCGTATGTGGTCGACGATGGGGCATTGCAACTGCTGACAATTGGGCGATGCTTTTGGTGGTTGACGGCGAACGATGCCGGCTAGCGTCAGCGTTGCGTGACCTTGCAGGGCATCGGCGCATGCTTTGCCTAAGTTACCAAAGCCAAGTAGGGCGACGTTGTGTTTTTTCATTGCCTCGGGCGGTGGCAACTCGGGTGTTTGCCTATACTGAGAGCGGTTCGTTTTCAGTATAGACGCACGCAGCGCTAGGTTGCGTGTTATGCGAAATGAGCTTGCGCTAGGTGCGTGTCTTTGAGATGGGTTGTGCTCGGGATGACATCGTCAAATCGGCGATTAGGCCTGGTCGCTGAAGAGCACGCCTTTAAGATTTTCGATCGAATGCGCCACTTTGAGCACCGCTTCTGCAGGAAGCTGGCGCACCATTTCACCGGTATTTTTGTCGGTGACGGCGATGACGGTCGTGTTAATCCGGCGGTCCACGGCAAATATCAGATTACGATTGTTGGCTTCCATTTGCTGGTTAAGTTCATCGATCACATTTTGAAACGCCTGCGTCATGCGCTCTGCATCATTGGGAGGAATCGGCCCCACGCGGGGTGGCTCGGGCGCGCGGAGGGGCATCGGTGTAATGACCGTGTCGCCGGGAATTTGTAGCTTGGCGGTGGGGCTTGGCGCTGCGCTGCCTTGGGTGGCGGTATGAATGTTCATTATGGCAAGTACTGTCACAAGAATTTGCTTAGCTCTATGATAGTGCAGCTTTACTGCAGGCAGTAAAAATCGCAGAGGGTGTTGGGCAAGACGACGGAGAAGCAGGATGCAAACCATTTTTCTAACCGGGGCGAGCGGATTTATTGGCGGCTCGGTTGCGGTGCGGCTGATCAATGCCGGTTATGCGGTGCGCGGTTTGGTTCGCGATCGCGCAAAGGCGGCGCTGGTGGCGCAGGCCGGCTTGGTGCCAGTGTTGGGCGACCTCGACGATACAGAATTACTGAGTCGTGAAGCAGGCCAGGCAGATGGTGTTTTTAGTGCGGCGGATTCGGATCATGTCGCCTCACTCAAGGCCTTGCTAGCCGGGCTGGCAGGATCTGGCAAGCCGCTGATTCATATCAGTGGCTCAAGCGTGATTGCCGATGATGCGCGCGGGTTGACGGCCTCCGCGACGATCTTCGATGAGGACACGCCCTTGATCATCCATCCTTTCAAGCAGCCAAGAAGAGATATTGACCTGATGGTGCTCGATGGATCCGCCAGCGCAGTCCGATCGGTGGTGATTTGCCCGAGCATGATCTACGGCACAGGGTATGGTCTGAACAAGGAAAGTATTCAAATCCCTTTTCTTGTCCAGGTGGCCAAGGCAGAAGGAAAAGTGGTGGTGGTGGGAGAGGGCGTCAATCGCTGGTCACATGTGCATATCGATGATTTGTGCGCGCTTATTTTGCTGGCACTGCAAAGCGCGCCGCCGGGTTCGTTCTATTTTGCGGAACATGGCGAGGCGTCCTATGAAGCGATCGGTACGGCGATCAGTGCCCGGCTGGGGTTAGATACGGTAGGCTCGATTCCAGCGCACGTGGCAGCAGAAAAATGGGGGGCGGCGCGCGCGTATTTTTCTTTTGGCGGCAATAGCCGCGTGCACGCTAAGCGCGCTCGCGCAGAACTTGGCTGGCGCCCTGCGCATGGGTCGCTGATATCTTGGATAGAATTAGACATGCCGGTCTAGCGACGTAAGAGCCTACGAATATAAACGCGACGTGAGCGGTCGCTGCGTTCAGCAAAGACTTGAATTCCTGTATGAGTTATTTCCTGTTTTTTTAGGGCGACGCTGCAATTCGTGCCCGATACGGCATGCTCCGTATAATTCGGTGCGCACCTACTTTTCAGTCGTCAATGTAAAATTTTAGATCCCTCTGGGGCAGTCATGTCGTACCGGGAAAATAATAATAATGCGCGCCTCCTTATCAAGAACTGCTTTTCTGACCCTGCTGCTGATCGCTGCGATGATGGGTGCCAATCATGTCTGCGCGCGGTTTGCATTCAACGATGGCGTCAGCGTGACCACTGCCGTGATTTTTCGCAGTGGGGTAACGGCGCTGATTATTATGCTGTTGCTGATTGGTCAGCGCGCGTCGCTGCGTCTGCAGGGGCGCCCGCTTATTTTTATGCCTATTGTAGGGACGCTGGTGGCGATCCAGAGTTATTGCTTGTACTCTGCGGTGGCACGATTGCCGGTAGCACTGGCGCTGCTCGCTTTTAATACCTATCCCCTGTGGGCGGCATTCTGGGCCAAACTTATTTATCGGCATCAGGCAGAAAAATTTGTTCTCCGGGCCATGCCGGTGATTTTGTTTGGACTGGCGCTGGCGCTGGATGCCTTTGGTGCTGCGTCAGGCCTTGGTGCTTATGCGCACTGGCAGCATATTGGAAACGGCGTGGCGTTTGCGCTGACCGCAGCGGCGACCTTTGCACTGGCCATGGTGTTGACGCAGCATGAGTCTTTGGCCGTCGATGCGCGCGTCAGGACTGCCTTTACTCTGAGCATGGCGCTGCTTTTGACGGGGGTCTTTGCGGTGAGTACCGGTGACTGGTCGTTGCCGAAGACTGGCACAGGGTGGTGGGGTCTGGCGGGACTGACCGTTCTCTATGGCACAGCGTTTACGCTGATGTTCAGCTTGCTGCCGAGGCTGGGCGTGGTGGGCAATTCAGCGATCATGAATGTGGAGCCGGTCTTTGCACTGGCACTGGCCTGGCTGCTGCTCGGCCAGATGATTGCGCCGATCCAGGTCCTCGGCGCATTGATTGTGGTGACGACGGTGATGGTGCTGGGGCTGCGCAAGCAATCGTGATTCTGGGTACAGAGTGAATTGATCATGCCGTCGTCCGATCGGTTCCGTCGCGTGACGGGTATTCTGGGGTGGGCCGGGGAAAAAGCATGAGTAAATTTTAATTTTTACGGCTTGATAAAATCAATCAGTGTCAATTTATAAAGTTAGTCGTGATGAAAATTGTTTTTTGCTGCGCGAACACCAAAGCGGAACCTTGGCTAGAAGGCTTTCGTCGTGCGCTGCCGGGTGTCGATATCTGGGAGTGGCAAGCAGGCGGGCCCAAAGAGCAAGCCAGGTTGGCAGATTGTGCGGTGGTCTGGTCGCCACCGCAGGCATTTATTGATGAGCAAACTCAGTTGACGATGTTGTTTAACATTGGCGCAGGGGTAGACGCTTTATTAAAGCTTAGACTGCCCGCCACTATGCAGGTCGTGCGTTTGAACGACGCTGGCATGTCGGCGCAAATGGCTGAGTATGTTTGTCATGCGGTGATCCGTTATTTTAGACAGTTTGATCGTTATGAGTCCGATGCCAAATCGCTGCAGTGGTCTTATCGTAAGCCAGCGTTGCGCTCGGAATGTCCAATAGGAATTTTAGGTGCTGGGGTGTTGGGTGCCAAGGTGGCGCAGGCCTTGAGACAGTTTGATTTTCCGGTGAATGTATATAGCAGAACCGAAAAGCGCCTCGAGGGCGTCAGAAGCTTCAACGGCCGCGGGCAGCTCAATGCATTTTTGCAGGCCTCGCTCGTTTTGGTCAATTTGTTACCACTCACTGCGGAAACAGCAAATATATTGAACCGAACGAATTTATCGCAATTGCAGAAAGGCGCTTATCTAATTAACGTGGCCAGGGGGGATCATCTGGTTGAAGAAGACCTGCTGGCTTTACTGGCGTCTGGTCACCTGTCTGGCGCGACGCTTGATGTTTTTAGAGTGGAGCCTCTGCCCAAAGAACATCCGTTCTGGGGACATCCCGACATCACCATCACACCACACGCGTCCGCACGTACTTTGCGTGATGAAAGCATTTTGCAGATTACAAAAAAAATAATGGCACTGGATCAAGGGTGTCCAATTGAAGGCTTGGTGGATCCTGTCACTGGCTATTGAATCGGTGATCCGCCTGCCGAATTGGCAGCACGAACTGCCGCGCTAAATGCTTGTTTTCCTGCTAAAAACGCTGAATGGCGTCAAGTTTAGTTCGCGCTGACAGAGCGCGTTGATCAATACCGCCAAGCGCGTTTTACGTTTTTTTTACACAATTGCTTGAATAAAGAAAATTATGCCTTGAGGTAGACTGTTTGCGTGTCGCCAATTCCTTGGCGCTTGGTTTAAATAAAGTGGTGGTTACCGTGGCGCGCATAGCTTCTTCGCATTAGTAAGTAATGACGAACGGATAAACCATCAAACGCAGGGTAATTGTCTAGAGATGGCGTTTAAAGGAGTAATGGTATGCGACGATGGATGATGAGATTGACGTTGATGTTGATGTTGAGTGGATGCCAGTCGATGGCACCATCGGCTAATGTGCAGAGTGAATTGCCGTCTTGCCCGCAAACCCCGTCAAACCGTTGGCATCACTGTTTGGGAACCTTGAACTATGCCAATGGCGACAAGTACGTTGGCGAGGTAAAAGAGGGCAAAAAAGATGGTTATGGAAACTATATTTTTTCGCTTGGTGACAAGTACGTCGGAGAATTCAACAACGATAAAGCGAATGGTAAGGGGACTTATACGCATTTGGCCAATAACCGAAACAAGGGTGACCAATATATTGGGGAATTTAAAAATGATAAAGCCAATGGCCACGGAACCTACACGTTTCTAGCCAATAATAGAAATCTGGGTAACCGCTATGTCGGGGAGTGGAAAGACGATCAGTTTCATGGCCAGGGAACTTACACCTATTCGAATGGTGAAAAATATGTGGGGGAGTGGCAGGGCGATAAAAAAAACGGTCAAGGAACGTATACCTGTCCCAATGGCGATAAATATGAAGGCGAGTGGAAAGACGATAAGGAGCACGGGCAAGGCTCCTTTAGCACCGCGACTGGGTATCGATACGTGGGCGAGTTTAAGGACGGCAAGCAGAACGGTAAAGGTTTGTCCACATTGACCAATGGTTATCGCTATGAAGGTGAGTTTAAAGAAGGCAAGGCGCACGGACAGGGAGCCCTGAGTTCTGCCGACGGTTACCAGTACGATGGTGAGTTCAAAGAAGGCAAATCCGACGGACGCGGAACCGAGACCTATGCCAATGGCGACCGATACTCGGGCGAGTTCAAGGAAGGCAAGTGGCATGGGCAGGGTACCTATATTGCTGCCAATGGCGACAAGTACGTGGGTGAGCTCAAAGACGACGAATACCACGGGCACGGCACCCTTACTTTTGCCGATGGCCGTGTTCAGGAAGGTGTGTGGGTGGAGAACAAATTTGCCCTTGCTGAGTGAGCAAGTACCTGATCGATTTGAACGCCAAGGAGTCTGATCGCAATAGCCTCGCTACTGCACCGTGCAGTTTTTCGCGCTTAGGTATTAATGGTTAATTTGCTTGGTGGATTACGTTCGGTATCTGCCCAAAATTCCTTTCTCCGCACAGTGCCTCTGCAGCTTTACTTGGCAAGCGTATCGACATCCTTGTCTTACCAGTGAACAGTGCGGAACCAATCGCCGTTAAGGGTGACCGATGGTCATCTTTTTACGGAGACCATTTCATGAAACGCACGTTGAATGCCGCTACATCGTCGACTACGCCGAGCGCCTTCACGCGCATTGCTTCACGAAACAAACTTCAGTCAACAACGCCAACTGCGTACGCACCAAACTTTAGAACAACGACCACCCCGCGACAAGAAGCGCTCATAAAGCTGCATTGGACCGACGACAATGCAGTTCTTTCAGAACAAAGCATGAGCGACGAAGAAAATATGGCAGCATCCGAACCTGAAATTCGAGCTCTGCCCTCGTCACAGACGCGTTACGCAGAAGCCAAACCAAGTTGGTGGAGCGTGGATCTTCAGTCATCCCTCGACGTGGGGGCATTCCACATGCCTTTTCATTTGGATCTCAGCCACCAGGAAGTATTCGCCTGGATTGCCACTTCGCCAGTTGGTTTAAATACATTAGATCTAGAGGGAGACGAGCTCAGCTATCAAGACCTAAGAGATCTGGCCGATACATTAAAAAAGAACGCAGATATTAGCCGCTTGATCCTAGACGAGTGCCGCATCGACGATAAGAGTGTGATAGTTATCGCTGATATATTGCGTGAAAATAAGCATCTGCAGTCCATCACACTCAGATACGACGTCATTCCCGGCAAAGGCATAACAGCAATATTCAAGGCACTACCTACGAATACCAGCCTGATCAAGCTCGATGTTTCCTGTAATTCTTTCGACTCTGACACCGCAGAAGCATTAGTTGAGCTGTTAAGCATAAAAAAAAATCTCAAGGAACTTGATATCGCTGATTGCAAAATTCCTTTTGAGGGTCTGGAAAAAATAATTTTAGCGCTCATGTCATATACGGATCTCGATTATCTAGATATTTCCTTAAATACGTTTGATGCCAAATGCGAAGCAGCGCTGGGCAAGATGATCAAGACAAACAAAAATATCGAGGTACTTAAAATGGAAAATTGCGAAATTTCTACTATCGGTATGAACGCAATCCTCGACGCTGTGAAACTCAACACTAAAATAAAAAATATCTTCATGCGCGATCCAGTAGAAGACGATAGTCGTGATGTTTTTTTTGAAAAAATACCAGCTGAACTGGAAAAAAACCGGGAAATAGAAAAGACAAAAAAAGGTGCGAACTTCACACTTGAGATCATCAATTCAGTGTTAGGACGCGACCAAAACCTGGGAGCAAAGCCCGAAGAATATAATTTGATGTACCCAAGAGAAGTCATGGACCTGATAACGGATCAGATGATGCAAGCCGCTTTGAAAGACGCACTCATTACAATGAGTGCAATGAGCGGAGACGAAAACTATTGAACAGATTCAGCCAGCACTAGATAGTCGAGTGGTGCAGCCCCGGCAGGGCCTGTAAGAACGATGATCTCGACCGAATACCACGACCCAGGTTTTGCCCCGACACAAAGCAGTACGCTAACAAGCGCTTCACCGCCGGTAATGCTTGACCAATTGATGCGCGACAACCGGAACCATTGAATACCTCACTGCACTCATTCCCTTTTTGTAAAGGCAGTGAGTAATCATGAGCTTCCGGCCCTCTTCCCAATCCAGTTCAAGCCCGCACAGCTTCACCCCAACCCACACCTTTGCACATCACGGCGGGCAAGGGAGTCAGCATAGTCCGCCCAACGGACACTCCAACGGCAACAGCCCCCGTCTGCATAACAAACAAGCGCGCTCGCCCGAAGCGGGCTACGAAGAGTCGGACATGTGGCGAACCGAGTCAGACGAAATCGCGGGCTTACCGGAACACTATGCACAACCGCTACGCGCACTACGCGGCCATATTGACGGTATTAAGCCCCCACTAGGCCAGCAGCTTGGCGCTATTGTCGCTGTGTTTGCTACCCTCAAAAAAAATGAAAATGACATCAAAAATTTACTGCGCTATTACCCAAACGCACCTGAGCTGGCGCAGTGCAAGAACAGCTTATCCCGTCTTATCAGTCATTTCCATACAGCCTTTGCCGCTTCGGGTCCATCAACCCGCCTTGATCCGCAATCCTTCACGAACGTGCAAATTCAGATAATTTGCCAGGGTCTGGCGGTCTGCACCCCAAGCACGAGTGGTCTGCTGTTTGAAACCGAAAAGATCACTGTATCCGCATTACAGAGCCTGACTGAAGCCCTGCTGACTAGTGCGATGGCGCAGGGCTTGCCCGACGCTGTTCAAGCCAATGGCGAATTGCTCGACATCCTGAACTGGGTCAGCCGCGGGCTGAAGGCTGAGCTACTCACGGCCACTGATCCCATCAATCGTTGCTTCGAAAAATCGCTGGTGCTGCTCGAGGAGTGGACTGCGGGAGACCAGTGCTACCAACTACTGACGGATCACAATCTCGGGCGGTGTGCCGTGCAGCTGAGCACGATCATCAACTTTACAAAGATCGACCTGCTGGGATCGGAAGCAGCCAGCCTTCAGGACTTGGAATCGGGTGCTGAGAAAAAAGTCAAAACCGCCAATGAAGGAACGGCCGGACACGAGCCCACGAATGGTGAGCGTCTGCAAAGTAGCATCCTGAACCTCTGTTCACCCGCGGTACTTAATCGCCTGCTCGCAAAACCTGTCGATACCGTCTCGCTATTAAATGTTTGCAATGCCGTCAAAGATGCCATCAATCAAAGAGTATTAGCGGTACATGATCCGCTGCTGTTACCCGCGCTCGATCAACTAGTAAAAGCTATCGCTGGCCTGTCAGAGTATGAGCTGATCGGCAAAGAATGGGACTGTCGGCCGCTGGCGAATTTCAGTAATTTTCTGCGCGGGCTAGCTGAGGACGAGGTCAACCAGCAACCGGTGTTTCAGACGGTGCTGACGATGTTTGATCTAGCCTGTGAAAATATGATTTCCTGTATCAATGGCGACATGTTCAAGGAAGCTTATCCGGACAGTCAGGCGCTGTCGAATTTAATTAGCTTCGTCAAAATTTGCGATAAGCGACTGCAACAGCGTAGCGTCATTGCCAGCACCACCGCCGCTACGACAACAGCAACCAGCACCAGCAACAATAACAGCGCAATCGATCAAGCTGAGCTCATCAGTGCCGGAACTCGCCTGATAGCCGGCGTGCTCGTTTACGAGGCGCGTGCGTTCAGCAAAGCGCATGCGATCAGTGGCTTACTGGCCGGTCTCGCCTATTTGTGGCAGCGCAATCTGGTGCTAGTGACGCCGGCGATGAAAGTCTTGGTTCATGACCTGCTGGACCAGATTAAACAGACCCGAGCAAGGGCATGGCAGGATAAATCCAAGAAGGTGGTGTTACCGGCATTGAGGGACTTACTACAGCTGGGCGTGATCGAAGACGAGGGCGTGGCGCAGGCTGCACTGGTGCGTCTGATGCCAGCGTCAATCGGCAGGACCGGACGCATCACACTCAAGCACATCACCAACGAAAACAAGCGGCTCGGCGCCATCGACGATGTGGTGATCCCGCTGCCGATGGCGCTGCATGTCGCCATTGTCGCCATTGCCAAACCGGCCAAACCGGCCAAATCGGCCACACCGACCATGACGACCACTTCACTAGCCAGCGGCGCGCCAACCAAAGCCATTCCGGGCCTTACCCTGATCCAGCCAGCGCCGCCGGTGTTCACCAAGCTGCCCAGCAAGCTCAACTCAACGGCTTCCGTTAAGCTGAGTAGCAAACCGGAATGGCAGAATGCAAAAAAAACGGCCAAACCGATACCGCTTGAGTCGGCTCACAATTCACCGTCAGTCAGTATCAAGGCGAAGGCGCTGCCGTCGTCCAAACCTGCAGCCAAACCGATCAGCAAAGAGAAGCCGCAGCAAACCCAAAAGCAGGCAGACAGTCCGTCGGTGAAACACAAAACAGCCAAAGTGCATGCTACGCCAGACCGTCAAGGCAAGGTCGCACCACATCACACACATACTGCGCTGAGCCGGGCGATCCTCGCCGGACAAGCCACGGCCGTGGTCCAACAGTTTGGGAAGAAGCCAACGTGGTCAGAAAAAGAAATAGTAGCCGTACTCGACACCGTCATGGGCGGGCTTGATCTGATCGACACGGAAATCATCAAGGCGCTGCGTGTCTTTTTTACCGCCGTTAAGGACCCGCGTCAGGAAGCAGGAACATCGGTGCTGACAAACTATTTCAACAATCATCCAACCAGCTTTGCTGGTTTGCAAGCGCTGCTGGTTGAACAAAATCTCGTCAAAGTCAAGATTGACCTCGAAACCTTGGGTGCTGACGAGGCACTCGACTATCTCGACGCATTGACGGAAAACGAGTGGAAAAACAAGCAGGAAACCGCGAAAGTATCGAAGCTGCTGGACAAGCGAATGGCAGCAGGACAGAGCTTAATGATCGTGGCAGCAAACAACAACCGGCCCGAAATTATCGGGCGACTTCTTCAATTGCCGATCGGTGAAAAACTCGCGCTCACGGCAACAGCAGAGGGACTTACGCCGCTAATATGTGCGGCAGAAAAAGGTCATGCCAATATTGTCGATCTGCTGCTTGCGCATGAGTCCGCCGAAGCGCAAGCCACTGCGGTCAATAAAGATCAATGGAATGCGCTGATGTATGCGGTAAATAACGGTCGTGCGGAGATTGCCAAGCTGTTGTTGACACATAATTCTGCTGAAGCACAAGCCACTGCGGTCAATAAAGATCAATGGAATGCGCTGATGCTTGCTTCAGAGAACGGTCGTGCGGATATTGTTAAACTGTTGCTGACCCATGAGTCCGCCGAAGCACAAGCCAATGCGGTCGATAAAGATCAATGGAACGCGCTGATGTTTGCGGCAAAGTACGGTCATGCGGATATTGTCGAACTATTTCTGGCCATGGACTCAGCCGACGCGCAAGTCACTGCGGTCGATAGAGTTAAATGGAATGCGCTGATACTTGCGGTAGACAACGGTTATGCGGACATTGTCGAACTATTGTTGGCCCATGAATCCGCCGAAGTACAAGCCACTGCGGTCGATGAAGTTAAATGGAATGCGCTGATGTTTGCTTCAGAGAACGGTCGTGCGGATATTGTCAAACTGTTGCTGGCACATGATTCTGCTGAAGTACAAGCCACTGCTGTCAATCTCCAGAACAATAATGCGCTGATGATTGCGGCAAAAAACGGTCATGCGGACATTGTCGAACTATTGTTGGCCATGGACTCAGCCGCTGCGCAATCCACTTTGGTTAACAAAGATTTTCAGTCGAATGCACTAATGATAGCGACAGAGAAAGGTTATACGGATATTGTCAAATTATTGTTGGCCCATGCGTCCGCCGAAGCGCAAGCCACTGCGGTGAATAAAGATCAGAAGAATGCGCTAATGTTCGCGGCAGGTAACGGTCGCACAGACATTGCCCGGATGTTGTTAGCGACGGAGTCCGCCGACACGCAAGCCACTATAGTTAGTCAATATCAATCAAATGCGCTGATTTACGCGGTTCGGAACGGTCATACAGACATTGTTGAACTGTTACTGCAATTGAAATCGGCTTCTTTGCAACTGAAAGTGGTCAATGCCAAAGGAATGAATGCACTCGAGATCGCCAAGAGCGAACAGTTTGATGCGATTGTGGTCTTGCTCGAAAAATGTGCTTCATCTTGAGCTGACAACGACACAAATAGGATTGCGGTTCTCTCGATATTTATTCTGGCATCCAGTGCATTTCATGCAGCCAGTTTTCCCTAATGTTGATCGCCTCTTCAGCGATCAAGGTACTGAATCGGGGGTTTATAGCCATGCCTTGCATGCTGTCGGGGGCGGTTAAAAAAGACGCCAATATAGCCAAAGCTGGCGCCTTTTTTTCAGCATATGTGGCGTGCGCACGCCAGCGTATCGCGCGTTTTTGAATCTGTTAAACCTGCTTGCGGCCTGACACCATTAGGGAAATTAGTGTGTGCCGCAGCTAGATTTCAGTAGCACCTCCTCAACGCTGCCACTCTCCGGTGCAGTCCAGGCCCAGGCGCCTTCGCTGAAGAAGACCATCTTATCGCCCGCCATATTGGCTTTGTGCCAGGTGTGTCCCATCTCCCGGAAAACTGCCTTGTCGCAGTCGTACTCATAGCGGAACATCTCGGAGAGGAAATCTTTGCCTTCCTTCTGTCTTGGCTGCGAATAATCGACGATGTGATACACCTGTAGTCTTCCGGGAGACGATTTTTTAATTGACTCATGGTCGGTGTAAAGCTTGGGATCGTTGAACGGTGCGTCGAGCCGCGCCCAGTCGGCATGGGCGGCCCCTGCAGCAGCTAGCAGAAGGGGCAGGAGTATCTTTTTCATATTGGCTGATGAAATTGGTTAGGGAAATGTTTATTATAGGGCAGGTACACTAGGGCCGACCTGGGAATATCGGATTCGAGATTTTAGGCAATCAATTTTATGATTAGTTTTTTTGTTTGAGAGCGAATCAGCTATTTGGGCGCATTTTTATAATTATTAATATCTTTTTTTGTGTGTCGATCAATCGCATAAAACCTGCTGACAGGCGCTGCTATTCCGTGCGATGCGCGGTGTCTTTCATTACTGCCATACGGAAAAATAGAATGGGTTGAATGTGCCAAAATATGCTTGGATCGGCAACGAAAAAGCGCTGCAGAAAAGCTGAATATGAGGTGGATATTTTGAGCTACAAGGGCAATAAGCAAAGTCTGCCGAGCAAGCCATGTCTTGTGTGTGGGCGAGATATGGTGTGGCGTAAGTCTTGGGCCAAAAATTGGGATCAGGTTTTATATTGCTCAGACAAATGCAGGGCGGCTAAACGACTTAGCTCACCCGTATGACTAAAGCGCGTCTTGTGTCGTGTGCTAATTCAATTAGGCGCCGGAGCCGAAACATTTTTTCCGGCCCGCGGAGACATCTTAGATGGCCGGATCAGCTACGTTGGGCAGTGCGTAAAGACATCGTCGATGCCGCACGATTTTCTAGCCATTTGCGAATACGGCCGGCGTCGGCAAGACGCGATTCTTTGCTTTTGGCGTCAAGAAAAATCATCACAACAGGACGATCGGCGATATTGACCTGCATAACCAGACAACGACCTGCCTCAGCGATGTAACCGGTTTTTTGCAAACCAATTTCCCAGTCAGGATTTTCGATCAGGCCATTAGAATTGCGATAACGCAGTTGCGGACCACCCGGGTCAACGGCATACCGGCTGTCGGTTGAGTATTGCCGGATCAGTGGATGCTGATGCGCGGCGACGACGAGCTTAGCAAGGTCGCGGGCACTCGAGACATTGCTGCTGGAGAGACCGGTTGAATCTGAAAAACGAGAATGAAACATCCCCAACTCGCGGGCTTTTTCATTCATCGCCGACACAAACGCGGCGAGCCCACCCGGGTAGTGCCGAC
>CAMBFZ010000030.1 GCA_945866125.1 Bordetella parapertussis | reverse complement strand
ACCAGCAATTTGAGGAAGTCCAATGCTCCACCATGGGCGTGTTTGCGCCGCTCGTGGGCATCATTGGCACCATGCAGGCAGCCGAAGCACTCAAACTCGTGATGGGTATTGGCACGTCGCTATCGCAGCGGCTGCTGCTGCTCGATGCGCGCCATATGGAATGGACCAGCATCCGCACCACGCGTAATACCACCTGTAGCGTCTGCGGTGATGCGGCGTAGTCTGGCTACTTGATGCGGTCGCTTGGCGCGATCGCCCACTTACGCTTCATGACTTCAACCAAGCAGCAGCGCGAGTTGCACGGCAGCGCCTTCCGACGGATGCTGCTGAAAACCGGTCTTGGCAAAACGATGCCAACGACCGATCACGAATGCCATTAAGAGCCCCGCGCGCGGCGCAGCGTCGCTTTCCGGCACCATACCCTGTACCGCAGCAAGCTTCCACGACTGGCGCAACGCCATGTCGACGCGTTCAACGAACTGGTTCATCCGCTGTTGCAGTCGCTCATCCTCATTGACCAAGGCATCACCGATCAAGACCTTGGTCATACCCGGATTTTGCTCCGCGAAATCGAGCAACATGCTCACGATGGTGCGCGCCTGCAGCAGTCCGCTTTCTTCGTGTTGATTGATCTGATTGATCAGGCTAAAGACCGAAGATTCGATAAAGTCGATCAGGCCTTCGAACATCTGCGCTTTGCTCGCGAAATGCCGGTACAGCGCTGCCTCGGATACCGCGAGCCTGGCGGCCAATGCGGCCGTGGTGATCTTCTCGGCCTTAGGACTTTCAAGCATGGTTGCGAGCGTCTGCAAAATTTGCAACTTGCGTTCACCCGGTTTCGTGGTTGCCATAAGTTTTTTTAATTTAGCAATCAATCGGTGGCAACGCGCGCGTTTCAATGCGCGTTTTATCTGAGCCGGTGCAGCTGCTTTGGTAATTGCATCAGGGATTTTACTTTGACATTCACAAAACAGGGGCGCGATGCACCCGCAATCAGATACTGGGTCGTCCAGACGGTTTGCATCCCCAGTGATTGCGCTGCCTTCAGATTTTGCAGGGTATCTTCAACCAGCACGCAATGCCGCGCGGCCAATCCTTGTTTGGCCAATAATTTACGCAGCAATAGTCGGGAGGGCTTGGGCCGCAACCGCCGATGCACAAACATGGATTCGATCGGCATGTGGCGGGCAAAATGCCGGTGCAAGCCCAAATGGCGCAGCACTGCATGCGAGTAGTTTGCCGGGGCATTGGTAAGCAGGATTTTTTTTCCCGGCAAGCGCCTAAGCAGCCGCCCCAAGCCGCGTTCGGCCCGAATCATCTGCGGCAAATCGTCAAAACGGTGGGCGTCACGCAGAAAATCTTCGGCGCGCACGGCGTGATGACGCATCATGCCCAACAACGTCGCGCCGTAGCGCTGCCAGTAAGCCAGTCGAACCGCATTCACTGCCTCTGGATGCGCAGGCTTACGCTCGGCATCCAGAACACGCGCAATGAGCGCGTTCATGTTGGCATTAATAGCCGGAAAAATCGCATGCGACGCATCATGCAAAGTATTGTCGAGATCGAACAACCAGGTCAGTTGTCGCCGCGGGCGCAGCGCGCCGCTTTGCATGGTGCGCTTAATGGGAACGGATCATGGTGCCGAATGCCTGCTCGGTCAGCACTTCGAGCAACAGCGAATGTTCAATCCGGCCGTCAATGATGTGCACCGTATTGACACCGGATTTGGCCGCATCCAAAGCAGAAGAAATTTTCGGCAGCATGCCGCCGGAGATAGTCCCATCGGCAAACATCTCATCAATCTCGCGGGCCGACAGGTCGGTCAGGAGATTGCCATTTTTGTCGAGCACGCCAGGGATATTGGTCATCATGATGAGCTTCTCAGCGCGCAGGATCTCGGCGATCTTGCCGGCGACGAGGTCCGCATTGATGTTGTAGGCCTGACCATCCTCGCCAAAGCCGATCGGCGAAATGATGGGAATGAACGCATCATCCTGCAAGGCCTTGACTACCGCCGGATTGATTCCGTCAATCTCGCCAACAAAGCCGATGTCGAGGAATTTGCCGGGGTTGTCCCTATCCGGCATTTGCATTTTGCGCGCCCGAATCAGACCACCATCTTTCCCTGTCAGGCCCACCGCCTGACCGCCATAGTGATTAATCAGCATCACGATATCCTGCTGCACTTCACCACCCAGCACCCACTCAACGACTTCCATTGTTTCTTCGTCGGTGATGCGCATGCCTTGCACGAAGCTGCCCTGTTTGCCGATTTTTTTGAGTGCATTGTCAATCTGCGGGCCACCGCCATGTACCACCACCGGGTTCATCCCCACCAGCTTCAATAAAATTACATCGCGTGCAAACCCATGCTTGAGACGCTCTTCTGTCATCGCATTGCCGCCGTATTTGACCACAATGGTCTTGCCGTGAAATTTGCGGATGTAGGGCAAGGCTTCGGCCAGAATTTCAGCCTTGATCTCAGGAGGAACAGAAGCGGTAGGCAAGGCAGCGGTCATGAGAAGTCCAGAAAAATTTTGCTCAGATTTTACAACCAAATGGATTCGTAGCCGCGCAGATCATTCGTTTTTACATCGCACGCGAGCGGCGTCATTCACAAGAGCGGGTCTCAATGCCGGGGAAATCGGTCGCCATCGCGCGTACCGCCGAGCGCATCGCCTGATCCAGTCCGCGCAACTGATACGCCGCCCGGGATGCGGCGACCGGGTAGGGCTCGATGCGCGCATCTGGCACACCGGCACGACGCACCTGCTCGAGTTGCGCCCTGGCCGACTCACTACTTTTAAATAGTCCCAGGGAAATCCCCCCGCGCCATTGGGAGGGCTCTTGCAAGATCACGGTGTCGGTAAAGCCAAGTGCGCGCAGCTGCGCCAGTCGCTGTGCCGCACCCGCGCCATCGTTTTTCGGGGGCACAAAAACCATCTGCGTCTGCGGCTCCATCACAGTGCGTTTTTTTGGCAACACCGGCAAGGCAAGCTGCGCAAGGCGCTTCTCAAAAACAGCGGCAGCCTGCTTTGAAAAATCTCCCAGCTCCAGACAAGCCTGCGATGCCAGTGGCGCCACTGCCGGCAGTGCAGGCCTTGGCGCAGGCTCTTGCGACAATAAAATGATGCGCTCAGCGTTGAATTGTCGACTAATACGGTCAGGCTCACGAACGTCGTCCGACATCCAGCCCTGGGCAATGAGCAGGACCAGATTCGCCATGACCAGCAAAGCGAAAAAAAATTTCATCATTGGCCCGGCCTCTGCTGCGCCGCAAAGGCGGCCGCTAACCCAATCAGCACCAGATTATCGACGCGCTCACATGGGCCGGGCAGGTGAGGCGCAATAAAAGAAGCCGCGCCGCCCGAAAGAATGCAATGCGCTGGCGGACCAGCGCGTCGAGTCAGTGCAAGGCTGATCGCGCCGACCTGCGCACTCATGCAGCCGCTGATGATGGCGTCTTGGGTATTGTCCGCAAACAGATGCGCGAAGTGCAGCTCTGCGATGGCAGGCAGCTGTGCCGTGTTTAGTGCCAGCGACTGCGCCATAGTGGCTAGCCCCGGCAGAATCATCCCGCCTGCGAAACGACCGTCGGCATCAAGTGCGTCAATGGTAGTGGCCGTGCCGCAAGTGACCACCAGCAACGACTGATTGGGAAACAGATGGCGGGCGCCGATCAGGGAGGCAAAGCGGTCACTGCCGAGTTGCTGGGGCTCGCGGTAGGAGTTGAGAACGCCCGCGCAATGCGGCACAGACCGAAACCACTGCCATGACGGCGGCGCCGGCTGCAAAGCTGTCAGCTGCTGGGTTAATTGTGCCGCGATCTGCTCGCCGGCCACGTTCGAGATCAACACCTGATCAACCGATAGGGCCTGCCACTGCGCAGCCAACCCGGCGAGTCCGGCATGCGTCACAGAGCCCATCGCAAACCAGTCGCCCACGGGCTGTCCTGCAACCTGTGCGGCCCATTTGATGCGCGTATTGCCCGCGTCAATGAGCAGCAGCATGCGGCCCCTCAGGCAGATTGGCACGCAGCGACACATCGCCGGCGGCAATGGCGACGTCACCCGCGCCGGTGTCGAGTAGCAACCGACCGCTCGCGTCGATACCGCGCGCAATGCCCTGATGCAGAACCTGCCCGGCCTCCACTAGCCAGACCTGTTTGCCGGCATGCGCATGCAAGCTTTCCCAGCGCGCCGCAAAACTCCCCAGACCGGTACGATCGAATTCCAGCATCGCGCTGGCGAGTGCATCGGCACACGCTGCGAGCAGGCCATTGAGATCCACCGGGCTGGTGTCAAGCGCCGCAATGGCGTGGCCCACCGCATCGGACAACTGCTGGCTTTGATGCGCATTGATCCCCACACCGATCACGGCCCAGACCGCGTCTTTGTTCATGCCGATATCACGCACAGGTACTGTCTCGATCAGAATCCCGCCAAGCTTAAGTCCCTTCATTAATAAATCATTGGGCCATTTGAGCGTAACCGGCCAGCCGCGCGCGTTAAGCACTTCGGCCAGCACCACACCAACAGCCAGCGGCAAGCCTGACAAATTGGCAAGCGAGCCATTAAACCGCCAGGCCAGCGAGAAACACAGACTCTCACCGGGCGCTACCTGCCAGCTGCGTCCGGCACGCCCACGACCGGCAGACTGCTGCTCGGCTGCTAGCAGAAAAGGTTGGGACAAATCGCCAAGACGGGCGCGCAAATCGGCGTTGGTGGAGCCGGTGGCGGCGACCACCTCGACCGTCAATCCATGTGCAGCAGCATTGGAGAGGCTGGCAATCAGCCCCGCATCAAGGGAAGAATTCATGGCCAGCATTGTATCGGCATGCACGGCTCTGCGGGTGACGGTTCAGGCAAACTCCCTTACACTGCCAGCCATGTCCGACTCCGCCCTTCTCACCGCAACGCGCACGCCGGCATCTGCTTCGAACATGGGCAGAGCGTCGGCTTTCGTGCGTATTGGCCTGCTGTTTTATGGCCTGCTGGTGGTCTATGCAAGCTGGTATCCGCTCTCCGGCTGGCGAGATAACGGGCTCGCGCCTTGGGCTTTTCTGACCGAACACATGCCACGCTACTGGACCGCGTTTGATCTGGCCGTCAATGTGGCCGGCTATGTGCCGCTGGGTGCGCTAACTGTGCTGGCACTGTACCCTTTGCTGCGCGGCGCTCAGGCGGTGGCAGTAACCGTTATCTTTGGTGTGTTGTTAGCCACCCTGATGGAGGGCGTGCAAACTTACCTGCCTTCAAGGGTGCCGAGTAATCTTGATATTCTGACCAACTCAATGGGGCTCGCCGCCGGCGCCTTGGTGGGTAACTGGATGCGAGAACAGTTTCTCGAGCAAAGTCAGTTGCGTGCCTTGCGCCATCGTTGGTTTTCGGATCAGGCCAGTCGTGGTCTAGTCATTGTCGGTCTGTGGCCGCTGGCCCAGGTTTATCCGCAAGCTTATCTGTTTGGGCATGGTCAGCTCTTGCCAGTAATCTCAGGCTGGCTATCGGACTGGATGGCCGTCCCGATCGACCTAAACCAGCTACTTTTTTGGAATGAATACAGCGTTACGGTCGAACAGTATCTGATGGCTGAAGTGATCATCACTGCTTGCTGCATGACCGGTGCAGTGCTGACCTTGCTGTGTCAAATGCGAAGCGATGCGCCCAAGACTTTGCTGGCGATGATTCTGGTGGGTGCCACCCTTGCCACCAAAGCAGTCGCCAGCGCGCTACTTTTTACGCCAGATAATGCCTTCACCTGGCTCACGCCAAGCGCAGCAGGTGGCCTGGTTGTGGGCACCATCATGCTCGGTGGCTTATCCTTAGCGCCGGCGATTGCCCAACGACGCGCGGCGATTTTTGCGCTGCTGATCGGCTTACTCGCACTCAATATGGCACCGGCCAATCCGTATTTTTTGTCAAGCCTGCAGGATTGGGTGCAGGGAAAATTCCTCAATTTCAATGGCGCCGCGCAGTTCCTGTCCTTGACCTGGCCATTTTTTGCGCTCTGGTTCCTCACCCACCGCACCCATCGCACAGACTAAAAAACCTCCAGTGGCGGTGTATCATGCCCTGCCTCCTGCTGCCATCAACGGACATCCTATGAGCGACACACCTTACTATCAACATCACGTATTTTTTTGTATTAATGAGCGCGACGATGGCCGCGTCTGTTGCGCTGATCGCGGGGCAAAGTCAGCACAAGAGCATGCTAAGCGCCGCCTCAAAGCATTAGATCTTAACGGGCATGGCAAAATTCGCATCAACAAGGCAGGCTGCCTGGACCGCTGCGAAGAAGGCCCGGTACTGGTGGTTTACCCCGAAGGGACCTGGTACACCTATGTCGATGAACACGATATCGATGAAATTGTCGATGTCCATCTGGTCGGTGGCAAAGTGGTCGAGCGCCTGAAAATCTAAAATTCATCGCATGAACGCGCAAACCCAAGAATTTTTTGTCACGGGCGCGGCCGGCGCGCTCGAATGCAAGCTTGATCTGCCAGCAGACGGCGCCCCACGCGGCGTTGCCTTGGTCGCGCATCCGCATCCGCTGTATGGCGGCACGATGGACAACAAAGTCGCACAGACACTCGCGCGTGCCTTTGTCGCGCTCGGCTACGCCAGCGCCCGGATGAATTTTCGCGGGGTTGGTCGGTCGGCCGGCAGCCACGATGCAGGCATAGGCGAAACCGACGATATGGCGGTACTGCACGCGCACCTGTGCGCGCACTATCCTAACGTGCCAGTTGCACTGGCCGGATTCTCATTTGGCACCTTCGTGCAGGCGCAATTGCAGCAACGACTCCAAGAGCAAGGCAAGCCCGCCGAACGGCTTGCCCTCATCGGCACGGCCGCCGGCAAATGGGCCATGCCTGCCGTCCCGGTCAACACCATTGTCATTCATGGTGAACAGGATGACACCATCCCACTTGCCGATGTATTTGACTGGGCGCGACCACAAGACCTGCCCGTTATCGTCATACCAGGTGCCGACCATTTTTTTCATCGCAAGCTGCATCATATAAAACAGCTACTGCTCGAACTCTGGCAACGCTAAGAACGCTGGCGGCGCTATAATCGTGGCGTGCATTTTGCCCTTATCTCTATTCTGAAAATCCCATCGTTAATGAAGAATTTTTTCGCCGCCTGTGCGACCTTTTTTGTTATTTGCACCGCTTCAGCACAATCACTGCCAGCGCCCACCATTGCCGCGCGTTCGTGGTTACTGCTCGACGCCACCAGTAACCAGATTTTAGGCTCGCAAGATGCCGACTTGCGCATCGAACCGGCTTCGCTCACCAAGATCATGACGGCCTATCTGGCCTTCTCGGCCATCCGCGACAAGCGACTCGATCTGAACCAGACCATCACCGTGTCCAACAATGCATGGAAAGTCGACGGCGATAGCTCCAAGATGTTTATCGAACCGAGCATGCCAGTACGGGTCAACGATCTGTTGTACGGACTCATCGTCCAATCCGGCAATGACGCCGCTGTCTCGCTCGCGGAAGCGGTTGCCGGTACCGAGGCAGCATTTGCCGACCTGATGAATCGTGAAGCCCAACGTATGGGGCTCAAGTCAACGCGCTTTGCCAATCCGCATGGCCTGCCTAGCCCGGACAATTATTCGACTGCGCGCGACTTATCGATACTGGCTGCGCGCCTGGTTGCGGACTTCCCGGACCTCTACAAAATTTATTCCACCAAGAGCTTTACCTACAACAAAATCACCCAACCCAATCGTAATCGTCTGCTGTGGTTAGACGCCACCGTCGACGGCATGAAAACTGGTCACACGCAAGCCGCTGGCTATTGCTTAATTGCGTCGGCCAAACGTCCCAATGGCAGCGGCGAACGACGGCTGATCTCGGTCGTGCTGGGAACAGATTCGGATGCGGTACGTGCGCAGGAAAGTCAAAAACTACTGAATTGGGGATTTCTCAATTTCGATACCATCAAAATTTATACAAAAGGTCAGGCCGTAGTAACCCCGTCGGTGTGGAAGGGCTCGCAAAACGATATCAAGCTCGGCTTTAATCAAGACGTGTATATCACTTTGCCGCGCGGCTTTAATCCCAAACTCAAGCCGGTCGTAGAGCGTCCCGACCCGTTGGTGGCGCCAATCCGTCAATTCAGCCGGGTTGGCACTTTAAAGATGATGGCCGATGGAAAAGTCATCAGCACATTGCCATTACAGGCACTCGAGCAAGTCAACGAAGCAAGCATTGTCGGTCGCGCGTTTGACTCGGTGCGGCTGCTGCTGCACTAATCTTTTTGTGATTTTTTTATCATGACCGAACCCGCTGAGAGTTTGATTGTTTATCCCTCTGATTTCCCGATCAAAATCATGGGCGTCATGCAAGACGCGTTTGCGCAGACAATGCTCGAATTAGTCACGCTGCATGACCCGGACTTTGATGCCAGCAAAATGACCATGCGCCCGTCGACCAAAGGCACCTATTTGGCGCTTACCGTCACCGTGCGCGCCACCAGCCGTGAACAACTCGACAATCTGTATCGGGCGCTATCGTCACACCCGATGGTCAAAGTAGTACTGTAATTTTTCGGAGCACGCTGTACGCGCATGCCAGCCAACTCAATTTTTTTCCCCTCACCGCAAATTGTCCAGCGCGGATTTGAGGATTACGCGCACACCTTTGCGGCGATGCGTGGCTATACCGATACCCGAACCGCCGAATCTGCCGATGCATTATGGTTAGTCGAGCACGCGCCCGTTTTCACCCTCGGGCTTGCCGCCGACACGAGCCATATATTAGATGCCCACGCGATTCCCATCGTACAAACCGATCGCGGTGGCGAGGTCACTTATCACGGGCCGGGGCAAGCAATCATTTACCCTCTGCTTGATCTGCGTCGACATCAACCGTCACGACTGCTGCCGCGCGAGTTTGTCAGCCGCATTGAGCAGGCTGTCATCGACACCCTCGCGGCGTATAATCTTAATGGTATGCGCAAGGCGGGTGCGCCCGGCATCTACCTCGCCGATGGCCTCTGGCAGGGCGCTAAAATCGCAGCACTGGGCTTGAAAATTCGTGGCAACGGCTGCACTTACCACGGCGTGGCGCTGAATGTCGCCATGGACCTGACTCCTTTTTCATGGATCAATCCTTGTGGCTATGCAGGTCTGGCCACCGTCGATATGAACACCCTGGGCGTGCAGGTGCCACTGGCCGAAGTACAACAGGCACTAGCCGCAAATTTGATCGAACAACTGAAAGGACAGGCTGCACTGTCTCCTGCGCCGTAAATAACTCGGTTGCAGCGCGTGCTGCCCTATACACGATGGCTTCCAACGATTCCGCAACGCCTCCATACAATCCCTCCGAAAAACAAAAAGGCGCGGGTAAAACGGCGCGTATTCCAATCAAGATTATCCCCGCTGATCGACTGCCCAAGCCAGATTGGATACGCGTCAAGGCCGCGTCCCCAACGACGCGTTTTTATGAAATAAAAGATATCCTTCGCGCCAACAAGCTCGTAACCGTTTGCGAAGAAGCGTCTTGTCCGAATATCGGCGAATGCTTCGGCAAAGGTACCGCGACCTTTATGATCATGGGCGACAAGTGCACCCGTCGTTGCCCGTTTTGCGATGTCGGTCATGGCCGCCCTGATCCGCTCGATGCCGATGAACCGGAAAATCTTGCCCGTACCATCGCGGCCTTAAAACTCAACTACGTCGTCATTACCTCGGTAGACCGCGATGATCTGCGTGATGGTGGTGCTGGCCATTTTGTGGCCTGCATACAGCGGGTGCGGGCACTATCACCGGCTACGCGCATTGAGATTCTCACGCCAGATTTTCGCGGCCGCATGGACCGTGCGTTAGAAATTTTGCAGGCCGCGCCGCCGGACGTAATGAACCACAATCTGGAAACCGTGCCACGCCTCTACCGCGAAGCACGGCCCGGCTCCGATTACGATTATTCGCTCAACCTGCTCAAACGCTTCAAGGCGATGCATCCGGATACCCCAACCAAATCGGGCATCATGGTCGGTCTGGGCGAGACCGACGACGAGATTTTGCAGGTGATGCGGGATCTACGCGCACACGATGTGGATATGCTCACGATCGGACAATACCTGATGCCTAGCGGCGAGCATCTGCCGGTGCGGCGCTACGTGCATCCGGATGTCTTCAAGATGTTTGAAGAAGAGGCAAAAAAAATGGGGTTTGTCCACGCGGCGGTGGGAGCGATGGTGCGCAGTTCTTATCATGCCGACCAGCAGGCACATAGCGCCGGTGTCGCCAACGTCCTTTAACAACAAACGATCAAGCGGCTAGCGCGTCTTCTACCATCTTGTGCAGTGCTGGGAATTCCGGAATGCCGACAAAACGTTTGAGGACGTTACCGTTTTTGTCGATCAGGAAGGTGGTAGGCGTGAGCTTCACATCACCAAATTGTTGGGCAATGTTGCCATCGCTATCGAGCGCAACCTTAAATGGCAGCGCGCGCGTCTGCGCAAAGTTGCGCACATAGTCTGGCGGGTCATAGCTCATCGCTACCGCAACAAACTCCAATCCGCGCTGCTGATATTTGTTGTAAGTCTCTACCATCTGGGGCATTTCCTGCACACAGGTACTGCAACTCGTCGCCCAAAAATTAACCAGCACGACTTTCCCATGCAGTGACGCGGCCGTAATGTGTTCGCCGCTTAGGGTGTTGAACGTGACCGCAGGGGCCGCTTCTTTTTTAAACAAAGACAGCGCGGCCAGCAAGGCCAAACCAAGCAGCGCGAGCAAGCTCATACTTTTGATCAGGCTCAGGCCGGTAGGGTAGCGGGATGAAGATTTCGTCATGATGTGCAGGGCGAGATAATAAGCAAGCCCGCATTATAGTAAATTCGGCGGCGCAGACTGCACAAATGTAACGCCGCCCTCATGAAAGAGGGCGGATATGGTTGCTTAGTTGGCTTTTTGGTCCGGCGCTTTTTTCTCGCCACTGGCTTTGTTAATTTCGTTCAGGTCTTCTTCGCTAATATAGTCAAACAATTTGACGACCTTCTTGATATCGCTTGCAGCGTTACGCGCGACTTCACCGGCAAGCTTCCCCTCGCGCTGGGTAACTCTCCCCATCAGATAAACGACACCTCGATCGGTATGTACTTTGAACGCATTGACATACAAATCTTTAGTGTCAATGATCGCGGCCTTCACCTTGCCCGAAATTAAAACATCATTAGACCGCGTGCTAAGGCTCGACACAGGTGCGATTACCAGATCGTTTTCAATCGATTTCACAGTATCAATAGTGGCGATTTGCTGCTCGACCTCGGTTTTTGTTTCCTGGTCTCTGACTTCGCCGGTCAACAAAACCCGGTGATTAAAACTCGTGACGCTGACACGACCGGCGTCGCCCGTGATCTTGGCAGCGCGGCCGGTCGCTTTGAGCACGATGTTGGCATCGTCTGTCTGGGTGCCCAGCGTGCGGCGGTCGATGGCGCTCAGTGTTCCCATCACGGTTCCGCCAACGATCAGGCCAACACAGCCTTGCAGGCTCAGCGCAAGCGTCGCACCCAATACGATAGCAGCAAGCGGACGACGCAGGCGCGCGTACTGCTGACCCGACACCACGGACACAGATAAAACTGGTTTCATTCAGCATCTCCTCCAAAAAGTGCGACGTCAATGCCGTCACATAAACAATGAATAATTAAACTATTAACTTCACGAATACGCGCGTTGCGATCATGTGGCACGCAAATAGACACATCATCCTCACTGAGCAAGGACGCCATCACACCACCGCCTTTGCCCGTCACCGCCACAACACGCATATCGCGCTCAGAGGCTGCCTCCATCGCAGCGACAACATCAGGCGCATTACCCGACGCAGACATCACCAGCAGTACGTCGCCCGACTGACCAAAAGCCTGTATTTGTCTGGCATAGACCGCTTTACCTTCACCGTTTTCGCCAATGCCGCTCATGATAGAGCAATCCGTCGTCAAGGCCATCGCCGGCAGCGGCAAGCGCTCACGCTCAAAGCAACCGACGAGTTGCGCCGCGAAATAGCAGCACTCTGCAGCCGAACCTCCATCGCCGCAAGCGAAAATACGATTGCCATTAGAGAGCGCCGTAAACATTAACTCGACCGCAGCAGCAATGGGCGCCGCCAACGTGGCCGCGGATTGCATTTTTAATTCGGCGCTTTGCTGAAAGTGACCGAGTATGCGTTGCTTAATCATGTCGATAGAGATTATAGAGGTTATGCTGTTCTTACAGCACGAATCGTCAGCGGGTAAGGATGTGTCGCATCCATTCCAGTTGGTCGCCATCGATGGCAATCAGATCAAATCGGCAAACAGGGATGCGTCTGATCCGTTGCAGATACACCTCCGCCGTGCGCCAAAGTTTAGCCTGCTTGCCAGCGCTGACGCTCGCCGCAGCACCACCAAAACGGGCACTGCTGCGCTGGCGGACTTCGACAAACACCAAAGTCTCCTGATCGCGCAGGATCAGATCGATCTCACCCCATCGACAAGAAAAATTCTGCTGCACCAAAGTCAGTCCCTGCTGCTGCAAAAAAGCCAGCGCTCGTGCTTCGGCTGCGGCGCCGCAGACCGATGTGCCGGGACGCTTGGTGGTCGGCGAATTAGGCATGATCTGTCGTCGCAGGCGACGCCATTCTGTACAATGATCTCAACATATGACCCCGGTAAGACAACACGGCCTTGCATTTTTTCATCATAAATCCGGATGACACAGCCTCCATCGTCTTCTCTTGACGCCAGCATTGCATCGATTGCCGAAGAACTGTTTCGCCAAACTTTGGCGCCGGCGACGTTGTACGTACTCGCCACGCCGATCGGCAACATCGCCGACATCAGCCTGCGCGCGCTCAGGATGCTGAGCATGGTTGATGCAATCGGCTGTGAAGATACGCGCAATACTGCCCAGCTATTGTCTCGCTACGGCATCACCAATAAATTGTTCGCAGCACATCAGCATAACGAGCGCGAAGTAACCGAAAAAATTATCCAACGCCTGCACAATGGTGAGCGCATTGCGCTAGTTTCAGATGCCGGCACACCTGCAATCTCCGACCCCGGTGCGCGCATCGTGGACGCTGTACTAACAGCAGGTTTTCGTGTGATTCCCATTCCTGGTGCGTCTGCTGCCATCACCGCATTATGTGCGGCTGGACTCTTCTCGGACCAGTTTTATTTTGCCGGATTTTTACCCGCCAAAACGCGCCAGCGCGACATCGCACTGGCGGCGCTCAATCAGATGCCCGCCACGCTGATTTTTTATGAGGCCCCGCACCGAATCGTGGAGACGGTCAACGCACTTTCGCTCGCCTTCGGGCCGGACCGACAGATTGTGCTGGCGCGCGAACTAACGAAGCTATTCGAACAAATCCATCGCTGCAGACTCGGCGAGGCAAGCGCGTGGCTGGATGCCGACCCCAATCATCAGCGCGGCGAATTTGTATTAATCGTCGAAGGTGCGCCAGTCGCGTCAACCGATGCACAGATGCAAGAAGCAGAGCGCATTCTTGCCATTCTGCTGGAGACGTGTTCGGTCAGCCAGGCGGCAGCACTCACTGCGCAGATTACGGGACAAAAGAAAAATAATTTGTATGCGCTGGCTTTGACACTCGAGCAAGCCCGCTCCTAGCCTTACTTTTGCACCACCGTCGCACGGATCTGCGCAGCCGATTGCAACTGTCGCACCGCCAAGTCAGCCTCTTCGCGTATCGCAAACGGACCACTATGAAGTCGGTAGAGCCCCTTGCTTTGCACCACACTTGGTGTCGGCATTTCGGCCGGCCAGCCATTGACAAGTCGCTCCAGCATCGCTTGCGCATTGCTGCGCTGCGTGTACGCACCAAACTGTAAATAAAAACCGCCGGTCTCAGCAGCCACTTGCGCGCCGCTGCCGCTCATGGCAAGACGGGCGATCACGTCCATTTCATCAGGCAGCGCAAGCTCGAGTGCCGGGGTTCGTTTTTCCGCATTCAAACGTGCGATATCTTCCGGCAGCAAGCGCTCGACTTCGAGTTCACTGCTACCACTATTGATGTACCCCAGCTTCAGCGCCGCCGTATACGATAGATCAATAATCCGCTCCGAATGAAAGGGACCGCGATCATTCACGCGCACGATGACTTGTTTGCCATTACGCAGATTAGTCACCCGCACGTAAGAGGGAATGGGCAAGGTCGGATGCGCGGCCGTCATTTTGTACATGTTGTAAATCTCGCCCGACGCCGTACGCTGACCGTGGAATTTTTTGCCGTACCAGCTGCCCCGACCCCGCTGAACAAACGGACGCTGGTCAGTAATGGGGATATACGTTTTTTCGAATATTGAATAAGGCTTGAGCGGTCCTTTGGCAAAAGGCTCCACACGCGGCTCAGCATCCGGGGTATCGAGCAAACCTTCGGGTATCTGTGCATCCGGCCCGTCATCCAGATAATAGCCGCCGCGCCGCGTGGCGGCCCCAGCAGGGGAGGTCGGTGCAACAGGGGTCTGCATCGCGACTTTGGGCGGGGGCAGATCCCGCGTGACCGGCTTGGCCACAGGTGGATTTGGCTCACGCACGGACATGTCAACGCTGGCGCAGCCACCTAAGCTGAGCAAAAAAATCCAGACGACGGAGAGGCGATCGGCGCAAGCGAGGTGCAGCGGCTTAGGGGTCGGCATGCGCATCGCTTTCTGCAGAATCAGGTCTGCACGAGTGTACGATGCCGCTGTATGCTCATCAGGATACCTATCCCGAGACTAAGCGTAACAAATGCGGTACCGCCGTAACTGATGAACGGCAGCGGCACGCCGACCACCGGCAAAATCCCACTCACCATGCCCATATTTACAAAGGCATAGGTAAAAATCGACAAGGTCAGTGCGCCCGCCAGCAAACGTGTGAACAGCGTCGGCGCATTGGCGGCAATAATTAAGCCGCGTCCAATCAGGAGCAGATAAAGCACCAACAACACACCATTGCCTAGCAAACCGAATTCTTCGGAAAATACGGCAAAGATAAAGTCCGTGGTGCGCTCCGGGATGAATTCAAGATGTGACTGCGTGCCATTGAGCCAGCCTTTACCGATCAACCCGCCCGAGCCAATCGCAATGGTCGATTGAATAATGTGAAATCCCTTACCCAAAGGATCGGAAGTTGGATCTAACAAAGTCATGATCCGGTTGCGTTGATAGTCATGCAGCAAACCCCACACCAGCGGCAAACTGGCTACGCCCGCGACCCCCAGACCAATAATCAGGCGCCAGGATAGCCCGGCGAGGAAAATGACAAAAAAACCGGCCGAGGTCACCAGGATCGCGGTGCCCAGATCCGGCTGACGCATGATCAGGCCAACCGGTAATGCCAGCAGAATGCCAGCGATAAGAAAATCCTTCCAGCGAATCATGCCTTCGCGCTTTTGGAAAAACCACGCGAGCGTCAACGGCAACGCAATTTTCATGATTTCCGAAGGCTGAATAATTACGCCAATATTAATCCAGCGCCGCGCGCCATTTTTGATCAGCCCAAAGACCGCCACGCCAACCAGAAGCGCCACTCCAACGACATAAAGCGGCAAAGCGAGACGCATGAGTTTTTGGGGCGGGATCATCGCGGCCACCCACATGACAACAATACCAGCAAGGATATTGCGCAGATGCCCTTCAAAACGTCCGGGGAAATTCATCGCCGCCGAAGAAACGGCCAGACAACCCAACAACAGAATGAGCGCAAGAATAATAGCCAACGAGCGATCAAAAATAAAAAAACGACATCGCAAGGAGGCAAGCAGGCCAACGCGTCCGTTATCCATCATGCCGATCACTGCGTGCTCCTTGCAGGTGCCGATGGCGCGGTCGCTGCGGGGTTGGGCGTCACGCTTACGGCTGGCTTCGGTTTCACGATCGCCGCAGAAGAGGGGGACGTTGAAGGGGCCGCCAAAACAGGGCCCGATGCAGCCGGCGGCGCAGTCACTGCAGGCAGTTGCATTGGCGTGGCAACTGGTTTCGGCTTTACGATCGTCACCGGTGCTGGGGTTGTGGAAGGTGAAGCTGACGCAGGGGCTGATGCCGCCGCCGCCGTTACGCCTGGTTTCGGCTTCACGATTGCCACAGCTGCACCGGCCGTGGCAGGCGGCGTCGCCGCGGAAGCCGATGCACTCGGCGTCGCTGGAGCCACTGGCTCTATCGGTCGCTTACCCAACAAATAATAATCTATCGCCATGCGAGCAATCGGTGCGGCCGCCGCTGCACCGAAGCCTGCGTTTTCGACAATGACAGCGAGCGCGATCCGGGGCTTGTCAGCCGGCGCAAAGGCGATGTAGAGCGAATGGTCACGCAAGCGCTCGTTGATTTTGCTGGCATCATATTTGACGCTCTTGCTCATGGATACGGCCTGCGCGGTGCCCGTCTTGCCGCCGGACTCATAACCAGCATTCACAAATGAGCGCGCCGAGGTGCCCTCTTTCGTCACACCGATCATGGCTGCTTTGATGAAATCGATATTGTCCTGTTTCAGTGGAATACGGAAGCTTTCTCTCGGCACCGTCAGCTTACGCACTTTGGTCCCGCCGTCTTCCATTGTCTTGACCAGATGCGGCTTCATCACCACGCCATTGTTGCTCAGGTTAGCTATCGCATGGGCGAGCTGCAGCGGCGTGAACGAGTTATAGCCTTGGCCAATCCCCACTGAGATGGTTTCTCCGGCATACCATTTTTGCTGATCGGGCCGCTTGTACGCGTTGCGCTTCCATTCGGTGGAAGGCAAGACACCACGTCGTTCGTTATCGAGATCAATTCCGGTGAGTTGCCCAAAGCCGAACGGCTTCATGAAATCATGGATCGCGTCGATCCCCAGGTCATTGGCCAACATGTAGTAGTAGGTATTGCAGGACTGGACGATGGATTTATACATATCGACACGGCCGTGTCCGCCTTCTTTGTCATCCCGAAATTTGTTATTGCCGAACCAAAAATGCCCGGGATCGTAAATCGCCATCTCCGGTGTGCGCTTACCAAGTTCGAGCGAGGCCAGTGCCATGTAGGGCTTGAAAGTAGACCCGGCCGGATACGTCCCGATCAGAGGGCGATTGAGCAAAGGGCGATCGATTGAGGTGTTGAGCTCATCCCAACTCTTGACATCAATGCCCTCGACGAACAAATTGGGATCAAAGGTCGGCATCGATACATACGCCAGGATGTCGCCTGTTTCAGGCTCAATGGCCACTAATGCGCCGCGACGATCGCCAAAAGCTTTTTCAATAATTTTCTGCAGCTCGATATCAACTGAGAGCATCAGGTTGTTACCCGGCGTAGGCGCGGTACGCGACAAGGTGCGCACGGCGCGACCACCGGCAGAGACCTCGATTTCATCGTAGCCGGTGATGCCATGCAATTCTTTTTCGTAGCTTTTTTCCAGCCCCTCTTTGCCGATATAGTCGGTGCCGCGATAGTTGGCCGCATCCTCCCCTTCTTCAAGCCGTTCGGACTCACGCTTATTGACCCGCCCGATATAGCCGATCATGTGCGATGCGGTTTGCCCAAGCGGATACTGACGAAACAAACGCGCCTGAATATCGACGCCAGGAAAACGGTAACGCTGCGCCGCAAAGCGGGCAACTTCTTCGTCAGATAAGCGCGTGCGGATGGGCAGGCTTTCGAAAGTTTTGGACTCTTCCATCAAGCGCTTGAAGCGCTTGCGATCTTTGGACTGGATGTCGACCAACGCGGCAAGCTCGTCAATCACGACATCGAGACTACGATCAATTTTTGATGGCGTGATCTCGAGCGTGTAGGCGGAAAAATTCCGCGCCAGGATCACGCCGTTACGGTCCAGAATCAGACCCCGGTTGGGCACGGCGGGCACGACCGAAATACGGTTACTTTCGGCCCGCTCAGCATATTCCGTGTGACGCACCGCCTGCAACCAGAGAAACCGCACCATCAACAGACCAAAACAGACGAACACCACCAAACCCGCCACCGACAAGCGCAGGCGAAACAGTTGTAACTCGCGTTCGGTATCTTTAATTTCCGTCATGTTCGGGGGTCACATCATCCTGACTGATTACAACGCCGCAGCGCCGAGCTTACTTCAAATCGGCCGCGTCTCGTCATGGTCGACCGCGCGCCGCTGCGGCGCCAGCAGTACCCAGCAAACCAGTGGCCACATGACGGTAGCCACCACGCTTTGCGCAAAATAAAACCAGCCGGGCTGCTTTGCGCTGACTGCCAGTTGTATCAACATCTGCACAACCTGCATCACGATTAGGAGCGGAAATACATGCAAGGCCTGTGTCGTGGGGGGGAACCACAATACCCGCCGGTGAATAGTGATCGCAAAATAAGACAGCAAGGTGTACGCAAGCGCGTTCTCGCCCATCAGCGAGGCGCTGTGCACATCCATCACCAAGCCCATCAGAAACGCGATACCGATCCCCACTTTACGCGGTTGGTAGATGCTCCAGAAAACCAGCGTGAGCGCAACGAAATCCGGCATCCAACCCCATCCGCCCCAAGGAAAGAGATTGAGGAAAAATGAACCGACCAAACTGATAGCGATAAAAGCCGGACTGACCGGCAACAAGATGTAATTACGATCCATCATGGTGACTCCAGCGATTCGCGCCGGTCGCCGCGTTTCAAACGCGGCTCGGGCAGGACTTCAACAGGCGGCGGGGGCGGAGGCAACGCGCGAGGATCTGCCAACAACACTAGCAACTGCCGGTTGCGCGAGACGCCCGCCGTAGGTAAGCAAACGATGCGCGCAAACGCATCCGAGGTCTTGCTTTCGACGCCGACCACAGTGGCCACAGCAAGCCCGGCCGGATACACGCCATCGATACCGGAGGTGAGCAGCACATCACCTTTTTGAATGTCGGCGTTCGACGCCATGAAGCGCAACTCAAGCACGCCCGACTGACCGCGACCATAGGCCACGCTACGTACCCCGCTGCGCAATACTTGCACCGGAATCGCCTGATCCTTGTCGGTCAGCAGGGTCACCTCGGAGGTAAAAGGAAACACGCGGGTGACTTGTCCGACCACACCAAGGTCATCAATGACGGGCTGACCAGGCGCGATACCTTGTCGCTCGCCGCGATCTAGAATCACCTTGCGCGAGAAAGGATCGCGGGCGTCATAGAGTATCTCGCTCATGACCGAGCGCAACGCGATTCTTTCGGAGGCCGCGAGTAATTTGCGCAGCTGTGCATTTTCAGCGATGAGTTGTCGGCTTTGTTGTAGTTGCTGCGCACTGCGAATCTGTTGCTCGCGCATGCTTCGGTTCTCGGACTCGAGGGTATTGAGCGAAGAAAAATACCCTGTGACGAAAAAAAATGCATCGCGCGGCAGCATCGCTGCGACCTGTACCGGGTAGAGCGCTACACCGACGATCTGACGAACTGTAGACAAGGCGCCCAGTCGCGCGTCAGCCATCAGCAGCGCGACCGCGATTAAGGCAAAGAACATCATTTTGGCGCGTGCCGATGCGCCTTGCTTGAAGAGTGGCGGCGGGCTGTATTCCATTGGTTCAGTACAGACAGGTCAGCCGGACTTGCATCACGGCGTACAAGAAGTACAAGCGCAACGGCTGTTTGCAGCAGATTGCCAAACAGCCGGCGCTCATTTACTCGTAGGAGAAGAGTGAACCCAGCTTGTCCATGCGCTCCAGCGCCATGCCAGAGCCGCGCACCACACAGGTCAGCGGGTCTTCGGCAACCAGCACTGGCAGGCCAGTTTCTTCCATCAACAGACGGTCGAGGTCACGCAACAACGCGCCACCGCCGGTCAACATCATGCCTTTTTCGGCGATGTCGGCGCCAAGCTCCGGCGGCGTTTGCTCAAGTGCGTTTTTGACTGCTGAGACGATATTGTTGAGCGGGTCCGTCAATGCTTCCAGCACTTCGTTACTGGAAATCGTGAACGACCGTGGGATGCCTTCGGACAGATTGCGACCTTTGACTTCCATTTCGCGCACTTCGGTGCCGGGAAAGGCAGAGCCGATTTGTTTTTTGATGGCTTCAGCGGTTTGCTCACCGATGAGCATACCGTAATTGCGGCGGATGTAGTTGACGATGGCCTCATCGAATTTGTCGCCACCCACCCGCACCGAACCTTTGTAGACCATCCCGCCCAGCGAGATGATGCCCACTTCCGTGGTGCCGCCGCCGATGTCGACAACCATCGACCCGGTCGCCTCAGAAACTGGCAAGCCAGCGCCAATCGCCGCGGCCATCGGCTCTTCAATCAGGAACACTTGCGATGCCCCGGCACCAAGGGCCGATTCGCGAATTGCCCGACGCTCAACCTGTGTCGAGCCACAGGGCACGCAAATGATAATGCGCGGCGAAGGCTTGAAGAGCTTAGTGTCATGGACCATTCGGATGAACTGCTTCAGCATCTGCTCAGTGACGGTAAAGTCAGCGATCACGCCGTCTTTCATCGGGCGGATTGCCTCGATATTGCCGGGCACTTTGCCCAGCATGGCCTTGGCCTCTCTACCAACGGCCTGAATATTTTTTTTCGCATTCGGTCCGCCTTGCTGGCGAATCGCGACAACCGAGGGCTCATCGAGCACAATGCCGAGGCCACGCACATAAATCAGAGTATTGGCGGTACCCAGGTCAATTGCCAGATCATTCGAAAAATAACTACGCAGAAATCCAAACATGAATCGTGTCCTTATGCGCCAGATTGAGGCGCGCTGTGGCGAGTAAATCGTTAATTTGATGCAAATACAGACGTCGACCGAAGCACGGATACGGCGACCATTAACCCGACATTCTACCTTATAATCAGAGCCAAATTGGCCGATAGAAAGGCTAAAAATAACGGTTCCGCGCTACGTTCACCAACCGAAACCAACCGCGTCGTTTGTTGTCCCTTTGCTGCCTGTTTGCTGCCTGTTTGCTACTTGTTTGTAGTCTGCTTTTAGCCTGTTTATTGCTCATTTCTTAATCATTGACCGAACCGCCCCAGCGGCGCCCAAGCTTCTATGTCCCTGACCCTCACCGATATCGCGCGCCTCTCAAAATTGGCGCAACTCGAATTGACTGCCCAGCAGTCAGCTGACGCACTCGACAAGCTCAACGGCATTTTTGCGCTGGTTGAACAAATGAAAGCCGTCGACACCGCCGGCGTATCCCCTCTGGCACACCCGATTGCAGCCTGGCAGAGTGATCTCGCGCTGCGCCTGCGCGAGGATCGCGTGACTGAACCGAACCGACGCGAGGACTATCAAAAACCAGCCCCATCGGTGCAAGATGGCCTCTATCTCGTCCCCAAAGTGATCGAATAAGCACCTTGCGTTTTCAAATTGATAGCGCTCTTCGCCGATCGGCGCCCCCTTGTTTTCGCCTCACCATTCGTCCATGCACACCAAATCACTGAAACAACTCTCGGCCCTGATCCATGGTAAACAATTGTCGGCGACCGAATTAGCCGAGCTCTATCTGGCTCGCATCGGCGCCAGCGATCTCAATGCATTTATCAGCATCGACCCCGCGCTGACGCTTGAGCAGGCACGCGCAGCCGACGACAGAATTGCCAAGGGCGAGGCCGGCGAGCTCACCGGCCTGCCCATCGCCCACAAAGATATTTTTGTCACGCGAGGCTGGCGCTCGACTGCCGGCTCAAAGATGCTGGCCAATTACAGCAGCCCATTTGACGCAACAGTGGTGGAACAGTTCCACAAAGCAGGCATGGTCACGCTGGGCAAATTAAATTGTGATGAATTTGCGATGGGCTCATCGAATGAAAATTCGTTCTTTGGGCCAGTTAAAAACCCATGGGACAAAAACGCCGTGCCGGGCGGCTCATCTGGCGGCTCAGCGGCCGCTGTGGCTGCAGGCTTAACGCCTGCAGCCACAGGCACGGACACGGGCGGCTCCATCCGCCAGCCGGCAGCTTTATGCGGCATTACTGGCATCAAACCAACCTATGGCCGAGTCTCCCGTTTTGGCATGATTGCCTTTGCGTCATCGCTCGACCAAGGCGGGCCGATGGCCGCAACTGCCGAAGATTGCGCCATGCTTCTCTCGGCTATGGCAGGCTTCGATGCGCGCGACTCAACCAGTATCGAGCGCGATGCCGAAGATTTTTCACGCCATCTTAATGATGGCATCAAGGGTTTGAAGATCGGTGTGCCCCGAGAATATTTTGGTGCAGGCCTGGCCTCCGACGTCGAAGCAGCGGTCCGTGCGGCGCTAGCAGAGTATGAAAAATTAGGCGCGACGCTGGTCGATATTTCGCTGCCAAAAACCGAGTTGTCGATTCCGGTCTACTACGTCATCGCACCCGCTGAGGCATCGTCGAATTTGTCACGCTTTGACGGCGTGCGCTACGGTCACCGCGCCGCCAACTACACAGATTTATCCGACATGTACTGCAAGACGCGCGCCGAAGGCTTTGGCGACGAAGTCAAACGTCGTATTCTGGTGGGCGCCTATGTGCTCTCACATGGCTACTATGACGCCTACTACCTGCAGGCACAAAAAATTCGTCGCCTGATTGCGCAGGATTTTCAACAGGCGTTCACGCAGTGCGACGTCATCATGGGGCCCGTCGCGCCTACTGTGGCATGGGACTTGGGTGCGAAGGCCAATGATCCGCTGGCCAATTATCTGGCCGATATTTTCACGCTCTCGACAAGCCTGGCGGGCTTGCCGGGCATGTCCATTCCCTGCGGCTTTGGTCAGGGTGGCAGCAATGCACAACGGCCGGTTGGTCTGCAATTAATCGGCAATTATTTTGAAGAAGCGAAACTGCTCGGCATCGCCCATCAGTTTCAGCTCGCTACCGACTGGCACAGCCGCCGGCCGGCCGGCATCTGACAAGGACACACACATCATGCAATGGGAAGTCGTTATCGGCCTTGAGACGCACGCGCAGCTCACCACCAATTCCAAAATTTTTAGCGGCGCACCAATTACCTTCGGCGCCGAACCCAATACTCAAGCCTGTCCGGTCGATCTGGCCTTGCCGGGTGTGCTGCCGGTATTAAACAAAGGCGCCGTCGAACGCGCGATCCAGTTTGGCCTGGCAATCGGCGCGACCATCTCACCGCAATCGGTGTTTGCACGCAAAAATTATTTCTATCCTGATCTGCCAAAAGGCTATCAAATCAGCCAGTTTGAATTACCGGTAGTACAAGGCGGCATTGTCTCTTTCGTCGTTGAAAAAGACGGCAAAGCCGAGCTCAAAACCGTACAACTCACCCGTGCCCACCTCGAAGAAGACGCCGGCAAATCTTTACACGAGGATTATCACGGCATGACCGGGATTGATTTGAATCGTGCCGGCACGCCGCTGCTTGAAATTGTCACCGAGCCCGACATGCGCAGCGCCACCGAGGCCGTAGCGTATGCCAAGGCTTTGCACTCGCTGGTAGTCTGGCTCGGCGTCTGCGACGGCAACATGCAAGAAGGCTCGTTTCGCTGCGACGCCAATGTCTCGGTCCGGCCTGTCGGACAAAAAGAATACGGTACCCGCTGCGAAATCAAAAACCTAAATTCATTTCGCTTTCTCGAAGAAGCCATCAACGTTGAAGTGCGGCGCCAGATTGAATTGATCGAAGATGGCGGTCGCATCGTGCAGGAAACCCGGCTATATGATCCGGACAAAAAAGAAACCCGTTCAATGCGCAGCAAAGAAGATGCGATGGACTATCGCTATTTTCCGGATCCCGATCTGCCGCCTTTAGTCATCGGACAAGACTGGATCGCACGCGTCAAGGCGGCCTTACCCGAATTACCAGGCGCGATGCGGGAGCGCTTCGTGCACGACTACCAGCTCTCTGAATATGATGCGATGGTACTGACGCAGTCCAAAGCAATGGCGGGCTATTTCGAAGCCGTCGTGACAAACGCAGGGCGCGAGCAAGCCAAGCCGGCAGCCAATTGGCTCATGGGCGACGTTGCCTCAACGCTCAATCGTGAGGGGATCGATATTGCCGCATCACCGGTCGCCGCGACCCAGCTAGCGTTACTTCTCACACGCATTGCTGACGGTACGCTGTCCAACAAAATCGCCAAGGAAGTATTTGCTGCGATGTGGGACGCGAAGTCAGCTTCCCCAACGCTGGCCGACGAACTAATCGAGTCCAAGGGATTGCGGCAGATCTCCGATACCGGTGCTTTGGAAAAAATCATTGACGAGATATTGGCTGCCAATGCCAAGTCGGTGGAAGAATTCAGAGCTGGCAAAGAAAAGGCCTTCAATGCGCTGATCGGGCAGGCAATGAAGGCTTCAAAGGGTAAGGCTAACCCGGCGCAACTGACGGAATTACTTAAGGCGAAACTAGGCTAACGATTCAATCCGGCTGCGTTGGGCGCGGCCGGATTAATTTTTAGCGCCGTACCGATCCCGGTACGCTTCTACCGCGGAACGATACCGGGCCAACTCCGTATCGGCGCCCGGCCCGGACAAGTAAGCAAATAAATCATCCAGATTCGCAATCGCAATCACGGGTATGCCGATTGTCTGCTCGACTTCCTGCACGGCTGATCGCTGCGCCATCGCCCCTTCGGCACCGCTTTTTTCCATCCGGTCTAAGGCAATAAGCACCGCGCAAGGCGTGGCGCCCTGCGCGCGAATCAACTCGACCGACTCCCGTACCGACGTGCCAGCAGAAATGACATCGTCAATAATGACGACGCGACCACTCAGTGCTGCGCCTACTATAGTGCCGCCCTCGCCGTGGTCTTTGGCTTCTTTGCGGTTGTAGGCAAATGGCACATTGCGGCCCTTGGCGGCCATGGCCACTGCGGTTGCCGAGGCCAGCGTAATGCCTTTGTAAGCTGGCCCGAAAAGCATGTCGAATTCAAGCCCTGAATCAAGCATGGTCTGCGCATAAAACGCCGCGAGCTTGCCAAGGCTGGCACCATCATTGAACAGTCCCGCATTAAAAAAATACGGCGACAGCCGACCGGCTTTGGTGACAAATTCACCGAAGCGCAGCACACCGGATTGAATAGAAAATTCGATAAATTGCTGACGGAGATTGTTCAAGATAAGGCCATAGGATAGGGTTAGATAGCCGGTATTTTATCGCGACCCGATTCAGGTATGCTGTCGACCAACAATATTGACTGGTCACCATCATGAAAATTATCTCTGCCAATCTCAACGGCATCCGTTCTGCTGCGAAAAAAAATTTCTTTCCATGGATGGCAAAACAAGATGCTGACTTTGTCTGCGTGCAGGAATTAAAAGCCCAAGAAGCCGACATGACGCCCGATTTGCTCGCGCCTTTTGGCTATCACGGGACGTTTCATTACGCAGAAAAAAAAGGTTACTCAGGCACCGGCGTGTATAGCCGTGTGCCGCCGTCAAATGTCCAAATTGGTTTTGGCAACACAGAATTCGACGCCGAAGGTCGCTATGTGCAATGCGATTTCGACAAGCTCTCGGTCGTCTCGGTCTATTGCCCTTCCGGCTCGTCGAGCGAAGAACGGCAACTGGCTAAATTTCGTTTTATGCAGGATTTTCTGCCTCACCTGGCCAAGCTCATCGACTGCGGGCGTGAGGTGGTGATCTGCGGCGACTGGAATATCGCACATAAAGAAATTGACCTAAAAAATTGGAAAAGCAATCAGAAAAACTCCGGCTTTCTAACTGAAGAGCGCGCGTGGATGACGGCGCTGTTTGATCAGCTTGGCTGGCGCGATGTGTACCGCGCCCTGCACCCGGAGACGAGCGGCGAGGCCTACACCTGGTGGAGCAATCGGGGGCAAGCGTGGGCAAACAATGTCGGATGGCGCATTGATTATCAAGTCGCCACGCCTGGCATTGCTGCACGCGCAAAGTCCGCAGCGATTTACAAAGAAGAACGGTTTAGCGACCATGCGCCGCTGACGATCGAGTACGCCCCGAAGGATTAAAGCGACGCTTAGCATTAAGCAGGCGGCGTACAGGCCATGCCACTTGGCGATGTTAAATCTCCGCATCAAGACCAGCCGTAACAAATTTTTACAATGTACATTTCGACCCCGCAGATGAAAAAATCTACACTGATCTACATCCTATTTGGTGCAATCCGCGATTTAAAGCGGGCCAAGAAAAGCGATGGAGAACCCAATGAAAAAAATGAGTCTGCTTTTATTAAGTGTCTTCTTATTGGGCTCCCTATCAGTCCCAGCTTACGCTGACCATCGTTCGCGTCACCGCTCTCATTTTGGACTCTATATTGGACCCAGCTGGGCGTACTCGACACCTTACTACTATCAGCCTTACCAGCCCTACCAGCCCTACCAGCCCTACCAACCTTATCCATTCTATCCACCCTATCAGCCAGCGCCCGTCATTATTCAATCGGCGCCACCCGTGTACATCGAGCAAACACCTGCAGCGCCTGTCGCGACTAACCCGCAAGCTTCCAATGATTGGTATTTTTGCGCGTCAACCAAGACTTATTACCCCTACGTCAAAGAATGCGCGGAGCCTTGGCAGCGCGTCTCACCGACGCCGGCTAATCCAGATTCGGTGAGGTGATTTGATGAAAACGATCAGCACCCTAACGAGTCTTATTGCTATATCCGCATTGGTAGGCTGTGCGTCTATTCCTACTGGCCCGAGCGTTCTGGTTTTGCAAGGATCAGGCAAATCCTTCACGCAATTTTCACAAGATGATTTTTATTGCCGCGATTTCGCGTTACGCCAAATAGGGGGTAAATCGCCCGGTCTGGCAGGGCGGGACGCTGGAGTGGCTAGCGCTGTTGCTGGCACCGCGATCGGTGCAGCGGTAGGCGCTGCCGTCGGCGGGTCGGAGGGGGCTGGCGTTGGCGCTGGCACGGGCCTTCTTTTGGGCAGCGCCGCAGGCAGTGATGCGTACAACTATTCAACGCATTCTGGCCAGCAGCAATACGATCATGCTTATATACAATGTATGTACGGAGTAGGCCACAAGGTGCCCGTCCCTGCCGGATTACGCTTATCAGAAACGGGCAGTCAACGTCCGCAAAACCAGACACCGCCGCCCCCGTCTTCACGCCCACCGCCACCACCACCTTCGGCACGCTAAAAAGTTGGGGGCAGCATCACCCAAAAAACCAATAGCAGACCGCAATCGACGCCAGCACGCCAGCCAGATCGGCGATTAGTGCACAGGCCACCGCATGGCGCGCACGCTCAATGCCGACTGCGCCGAAGTACACTGCCAGCACATAAAAAGTTGTCTCGGTGCTGCCCTGCATGGTGGCGGCGAGTACCGCAGCAAAACTATCTACGCCATGCGTGCTCATCGTCTCAATCAAGAGCGCCCGGGCGGCACTACCGGAAAAAGGTTTGACCAAGGCCACCGGCAGGGCATCCACAAAGCGCGTATCCCAACCCGCATACTCAACCATCCAGCGCACTGCAGCCAGCATGCCCTCCAGCGCACCAGAGGCACGCAAGACGCCAACGGCGCACAGCATCGCCACCAAATACGGCAGCAAATTTTTGGCCACGTCGAAGCCTTCTTTGGCACCCTCGATGAAGGCTTCATACACCGGAACACGCCGCACGCTGCCGACGATTAGAAAGAGCATTACCAGACCAAACAACACGAGATTGCCTGCAAGCGAAGAGACGGCCGCCAGCGCACCCGCTGAGAGCATTGCCAAGCTCGCGATGAGCGCGCCGAGCATCAGTGCAGCACTGGCCAGCCATGCCAGTACCACCGGGTCCCACAGCTTTAAACGCTGCACGATAGCAACCGCGAGCAGGCCAGCGATGGTCGACGCCGATGTTGCCAGCAAAATCGGCAAGAACACCATCGTCGGATCTGCCGCACCTTGCTGCGCGCGATACATGAAAATCGTGACCGGCAATAAAGTCAGCGAAGAGGCATTGAGCACTAAAAATAAAATCTGCGCATTACTGGCCATGGCGGGCAGTGGATTAATTTCTTGCAGCGCGCGCATCGCTTTTAATCCGATGGGGGTGGCGGCGTTGTCGAGTCCGAGTAGGTTAGCGGTGAAATTAAGGGTAATCAGACCCAGTGCCGGATGTCCTGCCGGGACGTCCGGCATCAGCCGCCGAAATAAAGGCGAAAGAAACTGCGCCAGGCGCTCAACCAGTCCGGCCTTTTCGGCAATCCGCAAAAAGCCCAGCCATAAGGTGAGCGTGCCAAACAAGAGCACCATGAGTTCAACCGATAACCTGGCCATGGCAAACAAACTCTCAACCATCGCCTGAAACACCATCGGCTCAGCATGCACCAGCCAGCGCCAACTCGCGCTTGCCGCCGCCACCAGAAAAAAGCTCAGCCACAACGCATTGAGCATGGCAGTCCCGTTCGATTCGTTTTTTTAATTATGCTGAGAATAGCCGGCAGGTAGGCATTAGTTTTACTGCAATCAAACCGACGTCTCTTGATTGGCTTCGGACTCTGCCAGCACAGTCTTAATCCAAGGGAGCAGCGCGTAGGCTGGGAAGGCCAGTAAAAACGTCAGCAGAAAGTAATTCGCATACCCTAATTCGTACGCGCCAACGCCTCCTGCCCAGCCCGCAATTGAGCGTGAAAAGGCAAAAATCGATGACAAAATTGCGTACTCTGTTGTCGCTTTAGATTTATCGACAATAGCCATCAGAAAAGCGAGAAAGGCGGCCGTGCCCAGTCCGCCGGTAAACGATTCAATGCCACTAGCCGAGTACATCACGAGCTGGAGTAACAGCGCAATCTCGGACCCTTGCGGGGCAGCCGGAATCAGAAAAGCAGCGATCACATAACCCAGGTTGGAGAGCGCCTGCCACAATCCAAGCACCCACAGCGCGCGGAAAATACCCACGCGGTCGGTGTACCAACCGCCTAGAACGCCCCCTGAAATCGACAATACCAATCCAAGGTTGACGGATACCAGGCCGATCTGTGTGTTGGTAAAACCGCTGTCGACCCAAAATGGTTTGATCATGAAACCGATCGATGAGTCCGCGAGCTTGAAGATCAGAATAAAGCCAATCAGAATGAGCGCATGTTTGCGATTGAGTAGCGAAACAATTGCGCCAAACATCGGCCCCTGCGCAGCGGTATCCGACAAGGCAGCCCGACGACCACGCCGGGCACGTGCAAATAAATAAGCCGCCAACAGGATCAGGCTAACCGGCACCGACTTAAACCACCAGGCACCTTTGATGTCAGCAATCCACGCGGGATTAACTGCAAACAAAGCCGGCCATAATAGTCCGGCCAAAAAAACCACTAATGCCGCCATCAGCAAAGGCTGCTGGGCTAGCGCCGACATTTCAGCAGCGAAGCTTGTGGTCGCTTCGCGCACCGGACGTGCCGGCTCTTTGGGTGCCATCATACTCATCACAGCCACGCCAAAAAACGCCAGCGCTGCAACGAGGTAAGTCGTGCTCCAGCCCACATGGTCCGACAGCCAAAGCAGCACACCGGCGGCTAGCATGCCGACGCGATAAAAACCGATACGAAAGCCGTTGGCCAGACCCAGTTCTTGTTTGTTGAGCCGCTCAATGGTGTAGCCGTCGATGGCAATATCGTTGGTCGCAGAGAGGGCGGTAAAAATACCGATTGCAATCCACACCCATGGCCCAAAGCCCGCTTCGCGGGCGCAGACGATCATGACCAGACCCATACCCACGTCAGCGGCAGCCATCCACCACCGATGGCGACGGGTGAAGTCAATCGCCGGCGCCCAGATGAATTTCAATGTCCACGACAAACCCAACAAACTCAGCAAACCGATTTGATTGAGCTCGACGCCTTGCTGACGAAAATAAACCGGAAAGAGATCAAAGAACAGCCCGAGTGGAAACCCCTCGGAAAAATAGAGCAGGCTGACCCAGAATAATTTCGAGCGCAGCAGCGGTGGTGCGGCAAATGTCGGCATTGAAGGCAGGTTCATGCAATCGTCTTTTTACGAAGGCGGAAAACAGCCAGACTGCCGCGCCAGTTGGGCAGGAAAGTGACGGGTGTGCCGTCATCCTTCAGGGCGACGCACTCGAGTACATCCAAGCCACAATCGCGTGCGAGTTCTTCAAAGTCACTGATCGTGGCACAACGCAGGTTGGGCGTATCGAACCAGTCGTAAGGCAAACTTTCCGAGACCGGCATACGTCCACGCAGCAAGGCCAGACGATGCGGCCAGTGCGCAAAATTTGGAAAAGACACAATCGCCTCACGACCCACGCGCGTGATATCGCGCAGTACGCCCTCGACGTTTTTCATCATTTGTAGCGCCGACAAACACAACACGCTATCAAATGCCTCATCAGCAAACATCGCCAGGCCTGCTTCCAGATCTTGCTGAATCACCGACACCCCGCGCTGTATGCAGCGCGGAATTTTAACGTCATCAATCTCTACGCCGTAGCCTGAGCATTGTTTATCAACCTGCAAATAGTCGAGCATCGCGCCATCACCACAGCCCAAATCCAGCACCCGCGAACCCGGGTCAACCCAATGCGCAATGAAGGCCAGATCGGCCCGTAGGCCAGCGAATTCAGCAGCACTCATGCGGCCTCCCGCTGTGGTTGCGGTAGCACACTGCCAAGCTGCTGCCAGACCTGATCGTAATAGGTACGCACCACCGCCATATAGCGCGGGTCATCAAGCAGGAAGGCATCATGCCCGTGCGGCGCATCAATTTCGGCATAACTGACTTTGTGATCATTTTTTACCAGTGCCTGCACAATCTCGCGACTACGCTCTGGAGCAAAGCGCCAGTCAGTCGAAAAAGAGACCAACAAAAATTGTGCCTGTATGTGCGCCAATGCCGCAGCAAGATCCCCGCCAAAAGCCCGGGCGGGATCAAAATAATCGAGCGCCTTGGTGATGAGTAGATAGGTATTGGCGTCAAAATATTCGGAAAATTTGTCGCCCTGATAGCGCAGATAAGATTCAATTTCAAAATCGATCCCGTAACCGAACTGATAATCTGCACTGCGCATATCTCGCCCGAATTTTTCAGCCATGTCATCGTCGGACAGGTAGGTAATGTGCCCAATCATGCGCGCTACTCGTAACCCATTTTTGGGCACCACGCCATGTGCATAAAAATCGCCGGCGTGATAATCAGGATCCGTCAGGATGGCCTGGCGCGCGACATCATTAAAGGCGATATTTTGCGCAGACAGCTTAGGCGTGGAGGCAATCACCAGACAATGTCGCAGGCGCGCCGGATACAGCATGCTCCAGGCCATCGCCTGCATCCCGCCCAAGGAGCCACCCATTACGGCAGCAAACTGCGTAATGCCCAGTGCATCGGCCAAGCGTGCCTGCGCATGCACCCAGTCTTCGACGGTCACTACCGGAAACGCAGCGCCGTAGGGCTTGCCAGTGGCAGGGTTGGTGTGCATGGGCCCGGTCGAACCAAAACAGGAACCCAGGTTATTGACCCCAATAACAAAAAAACGATTCGTATCCAACGCCTTATCAGGGCCGACCATGTTGTCCCACCAGCCGACACTGCGCGGCTGGCCTTCGTACACGCCGGCGACATGATGCGAGGCATTGAGCGCATGGCAGACCAGCACGGCATTGGAATGGTCCGCATTGAGCTGGCCGTAGGTCTCATAGACCAAGGTGTAGTCGGCCAGCGAGGCGCCACTTTGCAGCGGCAGCGACTGCGCAAAATGCATGGACTGCGGGGCGACGATTCCGATTGATTTCATAGATTTTTTTGCATGAAAAAGCCCGACTGCAGGCGGCATATCGGGCTCAATTCGGAAGGTCGATTCAAGCTCGCTTTAGCCGTATTTGTGCGGGAATATCCCTTGCGCCCGCAAGCTGAGGTAACCGGCTCATGCCGGCCACCGATCAAATCGGCGCAGTGCAAGGATAACGAAGTCGGGACGGAGCGTCAAACGGGCGACTAAGAAGTAAATTTTGGTGAGTCACGCTAGCCGGTCTGATCGCTGCATAGTGGGCTAACGAGATTACAAGCTTCGCAAGCGTTCCATTCCCTCGGCAATCGCGGATGGCTCATAAGAACGCAGGATTTTTTTGGCCTGTGGTTCAATCAAACCCAGATCGGCGTTCAAAATCTCTTGCTTGACCGCCAGCAGCTGCGCCGGATGCATGGAAAATTCACGCAGGCCCATACCCAGCAACAGTCGAGTTAACTTTACGTCCCCCGCGGTCTCGCCACAGACTGCCACCGGAATGCCGGCCCTTGCCCCCGTGGCAATCGTGGTCGACAGCAGATACAGCACGGCCGGATGCAGCGGATTGTATAAATGCGCGACTTCATGATCGACACGGTCAATTGCCAGCGTGTACTGGATCAGGTCATTGGTGCCGATCGAAAGAAAATCGAGCCGCTTGATAAACAAAGGCAGTGTCAACGCAGCGGCGGGAATTTCGATCATGGCACCGATCTT
>CAMBFZ010000029.1 GCA_945866125.1 Bordetella parapertussis | reverse complement strand
AGGCGCACGCGACCATAACGACGGCTGATTTCAGCCAAGGCCGAGGGCGCCGTCGCCTCCGATATCCAGCACTCGACTGCACCATCGGCACCGCCGCCGGCTTGCGCTAAAACCGCAAAGTCGCGCGCGAACGCGAAGGGGAGAAGGCGAAAGTCGTTCATGGGGAGTTAGCGCAGGTTGATTGTCGGGGGCTCAATGGAATAAACCTCCGAGGGCGTGCCTGGCTTATCGATGGTGTTAGCGGATGCCTTCCCATCGCCTTTGCTCACAGGAGATGTCGGGTTGGTCTTGAGTAAACTGTCGCCTGAAATTTTGCCACTATCGAATGGCGGCAAAACCAACGCATCAATTTGTTTGCTGGATAGCTGTGAGCCCCGTATGTAGTCGTAGCGGTCGCCGGCGACTGCCGTGCTTTGCCCCTCATTGCGTACGACAGTCGGTCGCAAGAACACCATCAGACTGGTTTTGCCACGTTTTTTTGTTTGATAACGAAACAGGGCGCCAATGTAGGGAAGGTTGCCCAGACCGGGTACTTTTTCGGTAGTCTCATTGATGGAATCTTCGATCAGGCCACCCAAGACAATGATCTGACCATCGTCGACGAGGACATTGGTGTCGATGGAGCGCTTGCTGGTGATCAGGCCAGAGATGGTCGTTTGCTGAATAGTCGAAGTCTCCTGATAGATCGCCATTTTGACCGTGCCGCCTTCCGAGATTTGCGGACGAACGCGCAACGATAGACCAATGTCGCGACGCTCGATCGTCTGAAACGGATTGACGCCGGCGCTGTTGCCGGAGGCAGCGGTGGTGAATTGCCCCGTGATGAAGGGTACGTTTTGACCGACGATGATACGTGCCTCTTCATTGTCCAGCGTGAAGAGATTCGGCATGGAGAGTATGTTGGCGTTAGCATCGGTTTCAAGCGCGCGGGCTAAGGCGGCCAACTCGAGCTTGCCGCCAGCTTGTTTTAACAAGCCCACTGAAATGCCATTGCCCGGCGCAAGGGGCGTTCCATTAGCGCCGAGCAAACCGCCTGCCTGCGCTACCAGGTTATTGCCACCTGTGCTAAATGAAGTCAATGCGCCGACACGGTAATCACTATTGCCGATCCCAGCGCCGCCGGCCCACTGGACACCGAGTTCTGCAGCCTTGCTGGTACTAACTTCGACGATGAGAGACTCGACGTACACTTGCGCGCGCCGGGCATCAAGTTGATCGATGATGCCGCGCAAATTTTTGTACAACACCTCATTGGCGGTGATGATGAGGGAATTGGTTGTTGGGTCTGCCTGAATGAATCCCGCGGCACCGGAACTACCCAAGTTAATGGACGAACTCGAGCTGTTGAGCGGCGCAAAACCGGCACTCAAGGTGCTGCTTGCTGAAGGGGCGTTTAATTGTCCCGATGGTTGACTCGTCGTTTGCGATGCGGCAGTCGTGGCCATATTCTGCAAACTGGTATCACTGCTGACGACAGAGCGAAGTACCTGAGCGAGCTTGACGGCTTCTGCATTTTTTAGATAGACCACATGGACATTGCCAGGTAATGCAGTGGGCTGATCGAGTTTTTCAATTAAGGTGCGCACTAGTGCAATGCGAGCTGCTGTAGGCGCGCGCACAATGATCGCGTTGGTGCGGGGTTCAGCCATCAACACGACGCGACCCGGTTCGCTGCCCGGTGCAGCGGCTGTGCCTTGATCCAGTAAGCGATTGATAACGCTGACCAAATCGCTCGCAATGCCATTTTTGATCGGTACCGCTTCGAGTTCACCCAGTGCCGGCACGTCGAGGCTGGCAATGATTTTGGCGAGCCGTTTAATGTTATCTGCGTAGTCGGTAATGATGAGCGTGTTGTTGGCAGCATTCGAGCTGATCGTATTGTTAGCCGTAATCAGTGGACGCAATACGTTGATGAGGGTGGTGGCGGATTCATGGCTAAGACGAAAAATTTTCGTCATGATCTGGTCGCCACGAATCTGTTCCACTTGCACTGGCGCGGCCTGTAATTTGGCATCGGCTTCGGGCACGACTTTAATGTAATCGGCTGTGCGGACGACCGCATAGCCTTGCAAACGCAGTGCTGAGTTCAGTAACTGTAAAGCTTGCTCTTTCGTTACCGGCTTTTCAGAGATGAGATTGATGGTGCCTTTGACGCGCGGATCAATGATGAAGGTGTTGCCGGTAAAATGACCGACTGCCCGCACCACGGTCTCAATATCGGCCGCCGAAAAATTCAGGTTGGCTTTGCCTTTTTCTGGCTCAATAGGTTGCGCAGATACGCTGTTCGTTATGAGCGAGGTGATGAGGAGCGCGCTCAGTGGCATCGTCGCGACCAACATACTCAATACGACACGACGTGTCTGCACTGCCAAAAAGTATCGGATTATTTTATTGTTGTTCATTTTATTTCGATTTGAAAGATCTTCTTATTTGCAAGCGGTAGGGGACGACCCAACATGGCCAGTAACGGGATTAGCTGTCGTTCTGCGGAGGTATCGGCCTCACCTTGCCCGGAAAAAGACACTCGTTTTCCGGCGATCGATCCAGTCCCATTGAGCCGTAATGGACCAGCACTGCTCTGTAAGGTAATTTTTGTTCGTTGTCCTTGCATAAGCAGTTGCAATTGATACGATCCCAGCGGCTTTACCGCAGATAAAGACGACGAAATGTTAGTCATGTCAAGACGGATGTTGCCGCGGATATCGGGTACACGCGTGTTGGTAGCAAGTTCGATCGCGTCCCAGGATAGGCGTAGTTGACCGGTCGTATTGACGGTGTTGAATGGCGCGCCTAATGGTGTCAATGATGAGGCAGGTGCGCGCAAGCTACCGGCGCTTATTCGCAGTAGCGGCCATGTTCCCTCAAGTTCGACCGGTGCTGCGAGCACGAGCGCGTTGTCAAGCGTCAGTTTGAGTCTACCGATCAGGAGTAGAGGCGAGAGCTGCCAGCAAAACCGCCCTGCCAAAAACGGTACAATTTTCCCTTCCACCAAGGTAGGGTCACCCGGTGTGGCACAACCTTTCCAGATACTGCCATCTGGATCACCGAGTGCGACTTTGCCGGCAGTCTGACGCTGTATCAGTGGTGACAGCCAGGCTGCAGGAAATAGCGTACCCACCACGATCAGAACTGTCATGAGAGCCAGAAGAAAAAACGTCAGTGGGCGTGGCATGGTGGCCTCCCTGCGCTCGCTAGCGTAGTCACTTTCCTGCTCCCAAAGCGAGTTCGATTTCTACCTGACCCGGACTGTGACCTGGTTTGATATTAGCCTCGAGTACAACGACATCGGTACTGGCTGTCAGAGAAGTAAACCATTCAATCCAAAGCGCCCAGGCGATATCAGTGAGGTACAGTTTGACGCGTTCCTCGCTGGCCTCTAGTCGCTGTGGCGTAATTCCTTTTGCCCGCAGGCTGTCCGCAAGTAGTGACGGGGAAAATGGTGCTTTTGCCGATCCGGCGCGTTGCGGATTCGCTGCCCACTCGTCAGTTAATTGCGTCATTTGCGCGGACTGCTGGCGCAGTAAGGGTAACTGCGCGTGGAGGCGCGCGCGGCCATGTAGTGCCGGTTCAGCCCCTAGCAACCAACCAATTGCGGCAAGGACGATGAGCGCAGACCAGGTGAGCATGACACGCTCACGCGCCTGCCTGGCGACCCAAAATTGACGGCCTAGATCGAACAATATTTTCATAGTGCCGTCCTGATCTGCCACACCATCCGGCCTTCTTGCGGTGGCTGCTCAATTAAATCGATCTGATGTAATTTCAGTGCGTCGCGGATTTTATCGAGTGGCAAGCTGATGCCAGCCTTTAGCTGAATGCGCAATACGGCATCACGATAGTCAAGCGACCAGATCGGTGACGCTGATGCGGCTTGCACGTCACTGCTCTGCAGTGCATCAGAAAAACGGGCTAGCAGCGTACTAAATTGGTCCGATCCAGCGCCTTGCGTGCGCTGTTTTTTTTGCTGCATCTGGGCCAGCGGATCGAGAATGACTGTCTCGTTGGGAAAGCTACGTTGGTATTGACTTGTCATGCTCATGCGGAGAAATTGCTCCTCGCGATGCATGCGCCACCAGTCGATATTGAGACCAATGAGGTGTATCAACAAGATGAAGCTGACGATTAGGATTGGTGTGCGTCGCCCTTTTACAGCAGAGGGTTTTACGTGATCCGAGCGTAGTTCTGGTACGAAATCGAAATGCGCTTTCGCCGTACTGTCGAACCAGCATTGCCAGTCGTCCTCGCGTAATTCAACCAGATTGGCGTCACCGGCAATGCTATGTTGTGCATACTGGTAGGCGTCGAGTCGCTCGGCGGGGACAACCATGCTGAGTGGGCGGTCGTTGGCGATCTTTAGCAGCAAAGTAATCACTTCGCTCTCGCACGAACGCGGATCGTGTGGGCAAGAGGTAAATCCTACTGCTTCGCCAGGGCCGGTACGCAATGCAATCTCGACTTTATCAGCCGTATGGCTGACCACCGCGAGGATACCGCCATCAACGGGCCTAATACACAAGGGCATTGGTAGCGCTGTGATATCTGCTGCGCCCAAAGTATAAAAATGGGCGACGACGGCTTCCAACCAGTCACGGTCTGTCATCGCAATGGTGCGCTGACCTTCTTTTGCTGGGCCGCTTTTAAACAAGCAATCAGCGGGGTCGCTTAGTAGATAGTCTTCAGTCAAGCCCGCGAGCGCGAGGCGCACTTGTGATTTCGGCAGGGGAGGTGCGGTAATGCGTACGATGGTGACATCTGCTACGCCAAGCAGCAGCACGACCTGCCGCGTAGCGGCTAGCATGGCGGCGAGGCTCTCCGCTGAGGCATGCCCTGTTTTCATAACGCGAGCGTTTGTATCCGCTTGCACAAATGCGGTAGGTAATTGTGTCCAGCTTTTGAAATCTGGCGCTAACGCTCTGGATGGCAAACGTAGATAAAGCGTCATCATCATGCCCTTAAACTTGCCGAGCCCAAACCAGGCGCGTACCGGCGCGATGGCGTTCAATCAGTCCCTCGATGTGCTGGGCCGCATAATCGATCGCAACGCGACCTTCGACCAGAAAAAAATCGCTTGCCACACTGATCTCGCCGCCGTCTACGCTGACTTTTTTACCAGGTAATCGGGCGAGAAAATCTTGCACATCACGGAAGCTGGCAATGCGACGACTGGCTATAAGTGCCGCGGCCTCTGATTCTGATAAGGGCGCCAGCCGCGCCATCAAAATCTCCGCAGATGCGGTGTTGACGTTCACTGCTGTGGGGCGTGGCAGGAAAATCACAAACGGTCTGAGACGGTTGACCGTAGACACAGAAAATCCGGGGATCGATAGTAAGTCGTCGGCGCTGCTGAGGGGGAGTACGGCTGCGTCGCCGGCTCCGGCTCGCTGTTGACTATTGGCGATCACCCGCGCCGTGCTCAGTGCCAGTTCAGGGCTCAGCTGCAGATGGCGAAGCAGGCGCTGAAAGGCCAGTACTTCCCCCGGAACGATGGTGCTAGCTTTGGCTAGGCTGTTTAGATTTAGTCTGGCCTGCGCATCCGCGATTGACCCTGATAAGGTTGCGCGCCGTTTCTCGGGTGCGTCGGGCTCTTTGTCGAGAAATGAATCAAGTCTGGTTTCTGCCAAAGGGGTTGCCCAGACCTCCTGAAGGTCATCGGTCTGTGAGTGCCGGAGATCTTCGGTCAAAATCAGCCTGGCCCAGTCGAACGCGCCCCGAAGTACCCATTGCTTCTGTAGCTGCAGTCGCTGATTCTCGATCGAACGAACCTGCACCTGCTGTTGCCAGAAAAGACCGGCAACAACACTTAATGCCAATGCTGTTAGCAGCATCGCCGAGAGGATGGCAACGCCGGATTGGCGGATGCGATACCCAGTGCGGGTCATACCGAACCTAGCAAAAATATTTTTGATAAGGGCGCAGGCTCCTGGCGGAGAATCAACGCCACTTCGATGCCGCCCCATTCGGAGCGTTGGTTGACATGGGTAGAAATTACCCGCTGCTTCAGGGCCGGGTCGGCCGGGCCAAGCCAAACATTACCGTCCCAAATGCGCACCGTAACGCGCGATACCCCGTTGAGTAGTCTGACCTGGGATGCTTGTGCCGGTCGAGCGGCAAAGGCCACGCGGTAGCGTTCAAGCTCGCTAAAGCTGCGAGTCGCAGGGGACGTTTCGCGGGTTAAATCACCGTCGGTCACGCGATAGCGTACGAGCTGCATCCGCGCGGGCCCCGCTTCTTCAGTCAGTCTGCGTACCAGCGTAATTTGCTGCTCTTCGAGCACGATGGGCAAAGCACCACCGAGGTCTGGCAAGCTTAATGTGTGGCGACAATCATTTTCTAGTTGCGCAAACGTCAGTTGTAGTCGATGGGTCTGCTCCAATTCGGTGTTGAGACGTTCTCTCGTGCGCGTCATACTATCGAGGCCGCGCCATCCCAGTACCATCACTAGGCTCAGTACCGTGATGGCAACCAGCATCTCGATGAGGGTTAGCCCTGACTGTGAAGATTTAGAGAACATGTGGAACTAACTGCGTCAAGCTGACTAAACGATGTTGTGGTTGGTCCGCGCGAAACACGGTAACGACTACGCGCCTGAATTGACGATTCAGTGTTGCCGATACTTCTTCTACGCAAATGAGCGCGAGACTTCCCTGGGAGCAGGAAAATTGATGACGACCCGGTTCGGGCCAAATCCGGAGCAATCGAATTTCCGTCATACGGTTTTCTGCTGACCAGGTCGCCATCATCTGGTTACGAAGCCCAGTACTATTCTGCGTCAGGCTACTCACGGCTCGTAAGCTCGCACCCAAGGAGGTTGCGATGATGACGAGCGCGACAAGCACCTCAAGAAGTGTAAATCCGTGATGCCGGACGACCGCCTTCACACTGTGTGGGCTAACAAAGCACGGGCTGCGCTGAATCTGAGTGGTCGGCCGTATCATGCTATTGAAGAGAAAAATTGCCGAGTCCGTCTGCCCGAATATGGACCGATTCTTTTTCCGATTGCAGCGTGAGCAAAAACGCCTCACTGACAGGCTCCCGTCCGAACACAATTCTCACCGGCAAAGGTGAGGTACTGGTATCCGTCGTGGTCGGTACCATAGACAGCACCATGCCGCTGCAACAAAATGTTCTTTCGCGAAGCAGGTCATTATCCGAGAGCACTGTCCACGTATTATTTTGCCGCTGCAAAAAGCGATACGCTCCTGGGCTTGCTTCAAATGCAATCGGCCTATTACGCACAATCGCTTCGTCACGCGCCAGCTGCAGTAAAAACGACAGGCGATAGGCATCTTGTCGCACTCGCGCGGCCTCATTGGGCATAGCGCTTAGGCCGGCAGTGCCAAGCAGAATGCCGACAATAACGAGTACCACCAGTAGCTCGATTAACGTAAAGCCAGTGGCTTTGACGCGGGTTAGCCTAGTTGGACCAAGAGCCGATGTCTGCATCGATACCCGTCCCGCCTGGTTGACCATCCGCACCAAATGAAAAAACATCAATCTCGCCACGTAAGCCCGGGGACAGATATTTATAGGCGCCGCCCCAAGGGTCCTTAGGGAGTTTGTCAATATAGCCACCCACTTTCCAGTTGGATGGCACTGGTGCGATGGATGGACGGCTAATCAGCGCCTGCAGACCCTGATCGGAAGTGGGGTAGCGCTGATTGTCGAGCCGATAAAGTTTCAACGCTTGCATGAGCGTGGCGATGTCCTGCCCCGCAGCGACAGCCCGCGCATCATCGGCACGCCCCATTAATTTGGGAACCACCAGCGCAGCCAGTACGCCCATAATCACCACCACCACCATAATTTCGATGAGCGTGAAACCACGTTGACGCGGTATTAATCCAGGGTGGGTTAATGCGATATGTTTTTTTTGTGCTGCAATTAACATGAGTTTAATAAAGCCATCCTAAATGAAACAAGCCTGAGCCAAACCCGGTAAATCTGTCATGACTACCAGATAAAATTGTAAGCCTTCATCATATCAGTGGAGAAAGGCAAAGCCCAAAAAATGATTGATTATTTAACCATTCGTTAAAAGCAAAATTAAGCTTATTACTATAAGGGCGCATTGTTTCGCTCTGATTACAGGTTAGCTTGTTTTGAAAGGCGGCGCCCCACTATTTACATTATCAAATAAGTATTTTTAATTGAATGCTGCTGGCCACACGATGCGCTCCTCTCCGTTGGCGTGTTTCAGTTTTCAGTCATGTCATGAAATCTAAATCAAGGTGTCATAAATTTTGGGAAAGATGGCGGGGTTTCACTACCCATCAAACTTCTAAGGAATTCTTATGTCACACAAAGCCGACGATGAAATGTGCAACACCTCAGATAATGAACATTTTCAAGATGTGCTGAAAGAATCATTGCAAAGCCCAAATCGCAGGTTGGTTTTGCGCGGAGGAATTGGCCTCTTCGCCGCGTCGACATTACCAATGCTTGGTTGTGGCGGGGATGACGATGCCGTCGCCGTCACAGTGGGAAATAGTCTTGGATTTTCTTCCGTTGGCAAGAGCCTGCTGGATGATGTCATTCTGCCGTCCGGCTACACCTATTCCATCCTTCATGCGACTGGTGACCGACTGGACAGCACTCTGTCTGCGTATTCGAATCTCGGCACTGAAACCGACGACTGGACTCGTCGTATTGGCGATCACCATGATGGTATGGATTTATATTTTATTGATGCAAATAATCAGTACACGACAAGTGATACCGGCCGCGCTATTCTTTGCGTCAATCATGAAAGTTCAGCGGACGCACATTTTTTTCATCCAAAAGGGCAGACATCAAACGGTGTAGGGGGAAAAAAATTCGACCAGTTTGGCACATGGGACTTGGGTACTCGCCCCGAATTAGAAAGTTTGAAAGAGATTAATCATCATGGGGTGTCGCTGGTCGAGGTGAATAAGTCTGGGACGAGCTGGACCTATAAACTTGATTCAAGCTACAACCGTCGAATTAATGCACAAACCGAAGTTACGATTACCGGACCTGCGGCGCATTTGAATGACATTAAAACATTCATGCAGACAAAATATTCGCCGACGGGAGTAAAAGCGCGTGGCACGCTTAATAATTGCGGTCATGGCCGAACACCATGGGGCACCTATCTGGCCTGCGAAGAGAATTGGGCTGTTTATTTTGGTATGCCGACTGGCTCTAACCCTGTCGATGCCAAGACGATTAGCTCCCGTTCGCGTTACGGCGTGATCAGCAGCCCAACTTCTGCGACCGCGGTATCTGCATCGTCGCAGGGCTGGCATACGGTGTCGGCTACCGATGACCGGTTTACGCGCTGGAATGTGTCTGCAGTGGGTAATAGCGCCTCGGAAGATTTTCGCAATGAGCCCAATACCTTTGGTTATAACGTCGAGATTGATCCTTTGACAGCCACCTCGACGCCCGCAAAGCGGGTTGCGATGGGAAGGTTTGCGCACGAGGCTGCCGTCGTCGGTTTGCCTAAGGTAGGATCACCACTGGCTTTTTATCAGGGTTGCGACTCGCGCAATGAATACATCTATAAATTTGTAACAGCAGCAAATTGGGATGCTGCTGACATTGGCAAAGGCCTGACTGCCGGTGATAAATACCTCAACGAGGGCAAACTTTATGTTGCCAAATTTGCCGCTGATGGCACTGGCAGCTGGTTAGAGCTGACCATTACGGATCCAAAAATTGCCGCCTATTCAGCGTATAGTTTTGCCAACCAGGCTGACGTGCTGGTTAATGCAAGACATGCCGCAAGTGCGGTTGGCGCAACAAAAATGGATCGCCCGGAGTGGGGTGCGGTCAATCCGACCAATGGCGAAATTTATTTCACCTTAACCAACAACAGTGCCGCAAATCGTACGCCGAAGACGGTTGATGCAGCAAACCCAAGAGCGTACACCGACGCTGACGGTAAAAAAGGATCGGGTAATCCTAACGGTCACATTATTCGTTTTAAAGAGACCGGTAATGTATCGACGGCTACGAGTTTTAGCTGGGATATTTTCTTGTTTGGCGCGGAAGAGGATGGCGGTGATACCAATCTGTCGCAGCTGACGGCGGCGAACGCATTCTCCTCTCCGGATGGATTATGGTTTAGCAAGGCCACTGGCATTTGCTGGATCCAGACTGACGATGGCGCGATGACCGATGAATCTAATTGCATGATGTTGGCGGCGATCCCCGGTACGGTTGGCGATGGCGGCAGAATTACGGCCAGCAACAAAATGACAGTTAGTGGTGTTGAATTGCTCGGCACCCAAGATACGTTCATTGGCACTATGTTGGGTGAAGCCAAGCTCCGGCGTTTTCTGGTCGCACCAAAAGGTGCGGAAGTCACTGGTCTGACGGAGTCGCCGGACGGTAAAACGCTGTTTGTGAACATTCAACACCCCGGTGAAAATACACCTGCCATCGGCACTGATTCTGTGCACAAGTACGAAAGCCAGTGGCCAGGTAACAAGAACTATGGCGTTGCAGGTCGCCCAAGGTCGGCTACGCTGGTGATTACCCGCAAAGACGGTGGTGTGATTGGTATTTAATTGGTGAAGGATTGTTCTACATAAAAAAACCGCGTCTTTGGACGCGGTTTTTTTACGCTGCTTAACAGTATTCGCTAATGCGACCATCGCACGCGCCTGATGAGACTTTACCTGCGAGAAGGACCTACGTCCTTGCCGTCATCCCAAGTTTATTTTATCGTCTGCTGATACTTGGTAATTACCCCGTATAGATCCAGATACTCGTCGCAAGTTTTGCCGCATATTTGCTCGAGTTGCGCCAGATGTTCCAGTGCTTTATCCAGTTTACCCACCTTCAAATAGGCTTCGCCTGCATACTCATGCGCACCGCGGTGATTTGGCTCGATGCTCAGTGCAATCCGGTAGTGTGAAAACGAGCGGTCGATATCGTTGAGGTGACGATACGCATAGCCAAGATAACTATGCAGATCAGCATTTTCAAGACGTTTGTTGGCTTTGATAAACGACTCAACCGCGAGCGCCCAGTTTTTACGCTCAAGAGCTTCTTTGCCGATAATGAAATCGGGGTCTTGGCGGTTTGCGGCTGGATTGGTTTCGAGCGTTCCTGACCAGGCCCACGGTGAGATCAAGGCCATCCAGGCAGCTGCTACAAGAATAAGTCGTTGGATTGATGTCATCGTTTCGCGCTCCATTATTGGTTGGTCTGCTGAGATAGACGGCGGAGTACATGCCCAAAATCTGGTTCAGTGGGCTTCCTGTTTTTCACACACATAATGCATAACGCTTTGTAAGGCAGAGTGCGGCGCTGGCGAGACCCACGGTGTCTGTCGGTTCCACAGCGTGAATTCACCATGTCCCATCAAGTCCTGATAAAACGCGCCACCGATTGCGCGTAGCGTTTTTTGCAGACAGTTCACTTCGCAGACCATTCGGTCGGAGTAATTACCTTTGCGGTCTTGCACCGCATAGTTTCGCAGCGTATGAATTTGCGGCCAGGCACCGGTGGTGTTGATTACGGGGTCGACATAATAAGACTCGCCAGACGCTTTTACCTGCTCATCATTAACGGTAAGCTTGACCCATTCGGCACATGCAGGTGCAGAGGCAATCATACAAGCCAAAAAAAACGACAGGCGGATCATGGTTTAACTCCACACAGAAATTGTAAGGCAATGAGGTCGATTGAGCCCGCAGCAGGCGCCGCCCAGTCGGTGGGTTGATACTCCGAGGTCGTGGCACCACGACCCATCGCTTCTTTAAAAAATACGCCGCTTAATTGTCGCAACGTTCGGTCGCTGCAATTCGCCTCTAACAGCAGTTTGGCAGACCAATCGCCATACTCGTCGGCGTGTCCGTAATCCTGCAAGGCCCAGACCCGTGGTCGTGTGCCGCTACGCGCGGACAGCGGGTCAATGTAGAGACTGCTTTCGCCGGCTTTATTAAGATACGACCAGTCTGCCCAAGCCGGGCTGCAGCAGAACATCAGAATCGGAATCAAGTATTTGATCATCGCAGTGGTTAATGAATGGGGCACATTGCTGAGCAGCCAAGTGCTGCAGGATTGCGCGCGACAGAAGCAGGAGGCTCACTAAAGTTTACTTCAACAAAATTAAATCCAAGCGATGCTATTCACTTGGTATCCAAATAAACGTCTTCGAAATTGCGAAGCAACGCTAAAAGATATTTTTTTATTACGTATTAATGCATTGATATTAATTAAATCACATCAAATTTGAGCGCTTCATGCGCAACGGTAGCCTAGTAGTTTGTGAATAAAAACAAGTCGCTGCAGGCATGGCAAATGTCGTTGACGCCAGAGCCTGGATCAGTCTAGTCGATGTGATGGCCAGTAACGGTGTCATCCATGTCGACGACTGCTCGCTGCCTTCTGCTCCTACTCTTTCCTGAATCGTCATGCAGCATTCACCGCCGCAAGGACCAGCGAAGACCTCTGTGCCGGTCCGTTATTTTTTTAGTATGACGAGGTGCTGCCAAGGTAAAGCCACAATCGTCTTTACCCAAACCAGACCGAGCAGCGCCGCCTCTTTTTTAATTTGTGCTTCGCTCATTTTATGCAGCGTCTTGATGGGTACTGCCGGGTCTTCAGCGCGGTATTCAATCAACACGATCTGTCCGCCGGGTTTCATCGAGGCGGCCAGACTTGCCATCACTTCAACCGGGTAGAGCAGCTCGTGATAGACATCGACCAAGATGGCCAGGTCGAGGCTTTGCTCAGGTAATCCCAGCGCTGTTTCGGATGCCAGCACCGGCACGATAGTGCCCTGTCCCTCACTTGTTTGCTGTTTCTTGAGCAAGGCGAGCATGTCGGCCTGCGTGTCTACGGCATACACCTTCCCTTTGGGTCCCACGCCAGCGGCCAAACGGCGCGCGTAATAGCCGCTACCAGTGCCAACATCTGCGACAACCATGCCGGGTTTGAGATCGAGTGCGTTGAGTAAAAGGTCAGGGCGCTCTTCAGCTTGGCGCTCGGGACGTTCTAGCCAGCCGGCACCGCGCCAGCTCATCACGCTGGCTATCTCCCGGCCAGCAAAGGTTTTGCCTGTGCCGCCCTGACTTGCTTTAACGCTACCGTAGATGTTTTCTGGCTGTGCAGGAGCAACGAGTGCAAACAGGCACAGGCAGCAAAGCAGCCGCAACCCAATCAGTAAATTGGCAGAGAACACCAGGCGTATCGCCATTCGTTGGTGCTCGCGTTAAATTTGAATACCTTCAAGCTTGATCACATAGCTTAAGCATTCCTCAAGAATCGCCCGAGCGGAAGCCGTTGAACGATGGAGATGTTGATGTAATGCTGCGTCTTCACGGCTGCTGTTTGCGCATTCACTGCTGTACTGTTCAAAGGCGGTCAGGCTGGTAACGAGTTCGGCCAGATGATTGGGGCATTCACATCGGATTGCGGGCGACAGAGCTGCAATGCGAGCGAGTTGTTTTGCATCAAATCGCGGTGCAGTTGGCTCTGCCTGCACCGGCAGTGCTGGCTTGGGCGAAGCGGGCCGCAGCGATAAACAGGCGCGGCTGAGTTCGGCAGTAGTAATGGCGCCCTTGAGACAAATGACGCCGGCACGCTCCAGATCGGCGAGTGCCATTTTTGTTCCGAAGCTGTAGATGACAATCGCTGCGGTACATCGGGACTGACTGAGCTGCCTACGAATCAGGGTAAGGCTTTGCTCATTCACCGTGGTGCATTCCGCGATAAGGATTTCGGCGCCCAGCGTGCTTAGGGTGGCCAGGTGGTCGTCACTTGGCCGCAGGCAGGCGACGAGCTCGATTCCCTCCAACAAGGGCAGTTCGCGCTGCATCCGAAGCGTGAGCGATTCACCCACAAAGATGACGCCACAGCGTGCAGACCGTGCGATTTTTTTGGGTTGAACATCGGCAGTCGCTTGCGCCAGACGACTGCGCAGCGAATCAATCGACAGTTCAGCCAAGCCGCCAACCGGATGTCCGAGCTCAGTTAACTGCTTGACTAAAGAGAGCTTGAGTACATCAGATTCGGAGTAAAGCCTGCGCCCAGTGTCATTGCGCCCGGGTACGACGAGATTGTAGCGGCGCTCCCATATCCTCAGGGTCTCAGGATGAATGTTCGTGCGGCGGGCAACAATCCCGATGGTGTAATTGTGTTGATTACCAGCTTCCATGGTGGCCTCGACGGGTTAGTCATGCAGGTTCTAAATCTTGCTCTTTGGGGTCCGCGACGCGACTTGACGATCACGATTTTACAACCCGTATTTGACGCTGGTGTATATGTATTGACTAGATAATGTACTATATCTTATTATACATGATTGCTATAATTTGTGTTTATTCGTAGGTATAAGTGTTCAATACCTAAACAATAGGAGTGTTAGTATGACCGAAGACCCGCGTTGCTGTGGTACAGGTACATGTTTGATTGATTCTGCGGGACGGTGCTGGTGTGGCCAGCAGTGGAACGGCGAGCGCATGTGTCTGCCACCTTTGGTAAGTCCGCAGGAGAACGTTCCCCCGGCAGAGCAGGCCGATTAAGGGCATCAGGGGGGCGTGCGGCTGTGGCCGCTAAAGCGCGTGGGCTTGCAAGTGCGCCAGACTGACGTAGTCCAAGGCCTTGGCGTGGCAGCTTTCCAGTACGACGCCGGGTGCCAGACCTGCATCGAAGGCTTCTTTCCAGCGTAATACGCACAGGCACCAGCGGTCTCCCGGGCGCAGCCCAGTAAACCGGTACTCCGGTCTGGGAGTGATCAAATCGTTGCCGCGTTCCAGAGAAAATAGTAAAAATTCTTGGGTGAGCTTTGCGCAAATAACATGGGTGCCGTGATCTTCGGCATTGGTATTGCAGCAACCATCTCGGAAGTAGCCGGTCAGGGGATCGTAAGAACAAGGCACAAGTTCCGACCCCAATACATTCAAAGTTTTCATAGCAGAGCAAATGGTCATAGTGGCGATCGGGTCTGATGATACGCGATGTGATTGCGCGCGTTCGTCAGCTCGCCATTGGGCAAACAAGCGCAGCAAACCGGCTCTGTTTCAAAGCAAGATGTCCTAAAGATTTTCGCCTTAGCTGCCGTTGATGAACAGAGAAGCCGGTTGGTCTTTCCAGCTGGCGATTCGCCCGACACTTTCATCAACAGGACATCTCATGCGTACCAATCTGCCGGTCACGGATAACAGCGTTGAGCTGAGTAACGATAAATCGATTGTTTCCAAAACCGATCTCAAAGGGCTCATCACCTATGTGAACCCCTACTTCATGGAAGTCAGTGGTTTCACTGAAGACGAGTTGATCGGCGCGCCACAAAATATTGTGCGCCATCCCGACATGCCGGTTGAGGCTTTTGGCGATATGTGGCGCGTACTGAAATCCGGTCTGCCCTGGACCGGACTGGTCAAAAATCGCTGCAAAAATGGGGACTATTACTGGGTGCTTGCCAACGTGACGCCAATCATTGAGCGCGGCCAGATTGTGGGCTACATGTCGGTGCGCAGCAAGCCCAGCCATGAAGTGGTGGCGGCTACGGCGGCGCTGTATAAAAAATTCAAAGACGGTACTGCGCAGGGGCTGGCAATTCAAAACGGTACTGTGGTCAAGACGGGACTAATGAGTAAAATTGCTACGCTGCGCGATATGCCCTTGTCGGTGCGACTCGCGCTAGGGCTGGGTGTGCCCGCGGTGCTGATGCTGGCTATGGGGATTGCGGGTTTGTTTGCCGGGCAAAGTCTCTGGCTGATCGGCGCGTATGCGCTCGGTGTCACGGTGCTGTTTTCGAGTTGGGCCACCTTGCACAACGCGGTCGTCACGCCGCTCAGACTGGCCACGCATGTTGCGCGGGCGATTGCGGGCGGGGATTTGTCCACCCGATTTGCGGCTACGCGGGGCGACGATACGGGGCAGTTGTTGCAGGCACTGCAGCAGATGAATGCCAATCTGGTGGCCGTGGTGGGAGATGTACGTGCCAACGTTGAAGCGATTCATATCGGTAGCCGCGAAATTGCACAAGGCAATATGGATCTGTCCAGTCGTACCGAAGCGCAGGCGTCGAGTCTGGAGCAAACTGCTGCGAGCATGGAGCAATTCGCCTCCGCGGTGAAACAAAATGCCGAGAACGCGATGCAGGGTAATCAGCTCGCGCATTCGGCCTCCGGTGTGGCGACCAAAGGTGGCGATGTGGTCTCACATGTTGGCACGACGATGGATGGGATTAGCGGCTCGGCCAAAAAAATTGTCGAGATCATCAGCCTGATTGATGGCATTGCATTCCAGACTAATATCCTGGCATTGAACGCCGCGGTCGAGGCCGCACGGGCGGGTGAGCAAGGTCGCGGTTTTGCTGTGGTCGCCGCCGAAGTACGCAATCTGGCGCAGCGTAGTGCGGGGGCTGCGAAAGAAATCAAGCTGCTGATTCATGATTCAGTTGAGAAGGTCGATGCCGGCAGCCGACTGGTGCATGACGCCACGACGACCATGGATGACATCGTGCATTCAGTGCGTCGCGTCACCGATATCATGGCTGAAATTACGGCAGCTAGCGGCGAGCAAAGTCAGGGTATCGATCAGGTCAATCAGGCGATTACTCAGATGGATCAGGTCACCCAGCAAAATGCAGCGCTCGTTGAGCAAGCGGCAGCGGCCGCTGCCAGCCTGGAAGGGCAAGCGGCCAAGCTCGCCGAAGCGGTGTCGGTCTTCAAGTTGCGTTAGTGGCATACTGCGGGGGACCGATCGCGGTCAAGCTCCCCCGCAACGCTAAACGCCCCACTTTATGACCGGTTTGTATCACACCCAACTTTCTCTGCTTGATCTCGTCCCGGTGCGCGAAGGCGGTAGTGTGGCCGACGCGCTCAGCATTGCGCGGCACACCGTCCAGCACGTCGAGTCGCTCGGATTCACTCGTTATTGGGTGGCCGAGCATCACAATATGCAGGGTATTGCCAGCTCGGCCACTGCGGTATTAGTCGGGCATCTGGCCGGTGCAACTTCACGCATCCGGGTCGGCTCGGGTGGCATCATGCTGCCTAATCATGCGCCGCTGGTCGTGGCCGAAGCGTTTGGTACGCTGGCCGAGTTATATCCGGGCCGTATTGATCTGGGGCTGGGGCGCGCGCCGGGTACCGATGGGTTGACGATGCGGGCATTGCGGCGCGATCGGGTTGAAACGGAAGACGATTTTCCGCGTGAGGTCAGCGAATTGCAGCGGCTGTTAGCGCCCGTTGTACCGGGACAATCGGTTGTTGCCATGCCGGGGGCTGGCACCGAAGTGCCGATCTGGCTATTGGGATCAAGTTTGTTTTCTGCGCGACTGGCGGCTCAGCGCGGACTGCCTTATGCCTTTGCGTCGCATTTCGCGCCCCGCTATCTGATGCAGGCGATTACGCTTTATCGTGACGAATTTCAGCCCTCAGACAAACTTGCCAAGCCCTACGTGGCTATTGGTGTTCCGCTCATTGTGGCCGATACGGATGAGGAAGCGCAGTACCTGGCGAGCAGCGTACGTCAGCGCGTGCTCGGCATTTTGACTGGCAACCGGCGCCGGCTGCTGCCGCCAGTTGAGAACTATATGGACGGGCTGCATCCGCGGGAGCGTGATGCGATCGATGATTTTCTGGGCTTGGCCGTCATAGGTGGACCGGATACGGTGCGTGCCGGATTGTTGGCGTTGAAAGACGCGACGCAGGTCGATGAATTTTTGTTTGTCTGCGATATCTTTGAGCCGCCAGTGCGGTCGCACGCGCTAGAGCTTGTGGCGGCGGCCTGTCTGGCGTAAATCACGCTACAACGCGCGCACGCTGTTCGTTCAGACATCAGGCAAACACTAACCGCAAAAAAGCGGCGTTTGTTGATGTGCCTAAGGCGCTTCGGATGTTGGGTTGAGTGGTTTCGAGGCCGTCTCACCGGGCTGCGCAGTCAAGCCATAGGGCGCCACAAGCGGCCAGATATGCGCGGGCACCATTGACTTTATGCGGGCGGGTTGCTCGCGGCGCAAATGAATGACGGTTTCGATGGCTTTCATTTCAACCCGTGTGCGCGCAAATTCAAGCCCGCGTGGACCCACACGCGGCATCAGCCAGCCTACGATAGGACGCAACCAGTTCGGCATTTTTCGCAAGGGCAATCCCCCTGCAGCGCGTTCAACATTCTTTAAAAATCCTTTCACGGCGCCATGCCGTTTACCGGCGCTGCCGGGCATGCTGAGCTTGACTTCACTGCCCAGTAAATCCAACAAGGCCTCACCGCGCGCATTACGCACAAGCAGCCATTGCTCGCCTTGCCCGCCCATATAGCCCACCGTAATGTCGGCCAGCACATTGGTGTAGTCAACGCAGCTACGGCAGGTGAGCGGAAAAAAATCATTGGGCAACTGCGACAGCGGCAATTGCAGGAACGGGATCGTCCTACTGCTGCCGTCGTCATAGCGTAATTCGACATGGTAATCAGCGCGAAATTCGAGATAGGTCACGCGTCCCGGATTTGCTTCCAGTAATCCCAGGAAGCGATGAAAATTATCGGTGGTGGTGTTGTCCGAACAGGGCGTGCCGATGACAAAAAGCTTCTCAAAGCCGAGTTCGCGCTCAAGGGCACGCAGCGCATAGATCTGGCAAGGGATGCCGATCACAGCAAGTCGGCGATAGCCGAGTGCAAGCGCGGGCTCTAGCAAGGACAGCAAGGGCGCGTAGCCCATGCGCATGCCGCGGCAAGCCGCCATGTCGGCCGCACGGGTCACCAGGATGGGTACGGGCTTCCAACGATCTTGCGGATCGGCTGTCATCGTCAACACGGCATCGACGGCGCCGGTATCAAGTAAGCGTTCCGCGATGCGGGTGGTGATGCCTGTCCATTGCGCGCCATCCGAGGGCGTGGCCAATGAGGCGCGCAGCATGCGGCGAAACGGGCCAAAGTGCAATTCATCGGGGCGCGCCGGGTCGCGGCTCTTGCCATGTACCTGCTGCTCAAGCCGAGCGTAGTCGGGCTTGATGAACTGACAAGCACTACCGCAGCGCTTGGGATCCGCGCTTTTGGAAATGCCGCAGTCGGTACACAAGCTGCGAAAAGGAATCGATTCAGTTGTCACGCAGGGACTTTCATTGAACACAGTATTTGGTCAGCGCACGTTAAGTGTGCGCCACAGATTTAAAGCCCAGTCCCGTCCGCTGTCCACAAGTTTCGGGGGTAAGTCTGTGGATAGTTTGGCTGGAATTGGTTTAAGTCATTGATTTTATTTGCTTTAGTCACTATGCGTTAAATCAAGGCAGTCGGGGGATTAGACCGAGCGCAAGGGCAATGGGCGAAATGAAAAAAAGGGCTTCCGCAGAAGCCCTTAAATCTCCAAGGCATGACAGCTGGCCTTGAAAGAGGAGAGAGGAGAGGGGATTCGATGACAGGCGTCAGAATTTATGGCTGATACCCACTTGCAGATTGCGTTCGGCGCCAGGGAAAATGCCATCCGGATTCCGGCTGGTGATGTATTTTTTGTCGGTCAGATTACGTAGTGTTGCAAACAGGCTGGTTTGCTTGCTCAGTGCATAGCGCGCGTTGAGGTTCACGGAGGTGTGGGCCGGAATCACGCCTTTGCGGCCATCATCGCTTTCGGTCACCGTATTGGCGGCATCCACAAATTGCGAGGACACATGTGTGGCTGAGAGTCGGGTTGTCAGCGCGCCGGTTTGATAGTTCAACGCCAGATTGGCGACTAGCTCTGGTGCATAGGGTAGGCGGTTACCGTTGACGGTGGCGCTGCTACCGAGTCGGTCGCTATTGTATTTGGCCACAGGCAGATAGGTCATATTGGTTTCGGCGCTCCAGCCTGCGCCCAAATCAATACCTAGCAGCCCTTCTAACCCCTGATGCAAGGTTTTGCCGGCATTGGATTGGGTGACATTGGCTGAGGCTGACGCATTGACGATCTGATTGGCAAAATCCATTTGAAATGCCGTCGCTTCATAGCGCACGCGTTCAACCGTGCCGCGCACGCCGATTTCCACATTCGTTGAACGCTCCGCGTCGAGCCGCTGATCTACACCACCGACGATCGAAGCGGCCATCATCGCAGGAGAAAATCCTCTGTGCGCGCCGGCAAATACCTGTGCCTGCGGGCTTACTTGCCAGGTCGCGCCAATGCCGGGCACAAATTCGGTATTACTGGCTTTGCCGCCGACACCATTGAGAAGATTGACATCTTTTTGTGTATACGACTCAACGCGTAGACCGGGTGTGACGGCGAATCGGTCGTTGAGGATAAAGCGGTTTTGACCGTAAAACGCGACGCTATTGGCATGCGAATCCTGGTTGCCGGTCAATGCGCCGTTGCGCGCATTTTCATCCGTGAAGGAAGAGACCGTTTGGTTTAGGCGCGACTCGGTGTGGAGCCGGACACCGATCTCGGTTTCGTTTTTGATGCCAAAGCTATCGTGGTTGAGTTCAAGACGTGAATCGACACCGACCATCTCGAATGTTCGCTTCGCGCCGACCATACAAGCGGCGCTGCCACCGCAGGCTACAAAGCTGGTGCCATCGGCGCTGCGGGCTTGTACAGGGCGGCGCCAGTAATCACGCTGCAGTTGGCTCCAGTAAGCCAAGGTTTTCAGTCGTGCTGTGCCGCTTAATTCGATCTCATGGTTAATATCAAATGAGGTGCGATTGCTTAAAAAATAATCGCTTGGTGCGGAGTTTTTCGCCGGATTGTCGCGATATTCATTTTTACGCAGACCCACATAGGAGGTGTTGACGTCATTGTTAAAGTAGGTGAGTTTTGCACTGATCCATTGTTTCTCGCCGAGCGCCATGCCGCCCTTGACGACGACGTCTTCCATCTTGAACCCATTGTGGCGAAAGCCGTCGCCTTGCGAGGTGATCAGGCTGATACCGCCGACCGCGTTACCGTCGGCGCTTCTACCGCCGGCATCAAGTCCAAGCAAGCCGTAACCATGTGAGCCGCCTTGTGCTGTGACGCGCACACCGTCTTCTGGCTTTTTGGTTTGATAGTTAATGACACCGCCGATTGTGGTGGGTCCATAGCGCAGACCTGCTGCGCCCTTGAGCACCTCGATGCCCTCCATGCGCTCAATACGTGGGCTGTAGTAAGACTCATTGGAAATAAATAGGCTAGGCGCAACCGGCACGCCATCTTCGAGCACCAGCAATTTCTGGCTGCGGTTAGGGTCAAGGCCGCGCATACCGATATTAGGAATAAAGCCATAGCCCTCTTCTTCCCGGACCACCACGCCCGGTACGATCTTGAGCGCGTCTTGCGTCGAGACAGGCTGATTGATTGCAAGGGCCTCTTTGCTGACCACCGCCACCGAGCCCGGTAATCTGGCGACCGACTCTTCGCCGTTCCCTACGACTTCAATGCGGGGCAGGGTTTTTTCTGTGGTTTCTTGCGCCGATAACGGCATCGACAGCAGCGCAGAGACAGCGAGGGTAATGGGCGCTAACGCGGGTAAGTCGTTGAAACTAAAGCTTGTTTGATCCGGCTTGGCAATCTTGGTGGTGCGGGCCATGGTGTTCTCCGAGTGAATTTAAATGAATCTTAACGCGAATCATTCTCATTCGTAAAGAAGAAACTAGCTTGGCATGTACTTTGTTGATACTGTACTTTGCCGCCCACCGTGCGGACAGTTGTAGAATCCCGCTCTTGCTGTTTCCTTGACGACTCACCACTGGCCTTGCGCCGTAAAGACCTCCCCATCCATGGCGCTCAAATCGACGATCTATAAAGCCAATCTGCAAATTGCCGACATGGACCGGCACTATTACGCCGAGCATGCGCTGGCGATTGCCTGTCATCCTTCTGAAACCGTGCAGCGGATGATGGTGCGGGTGATGGTATTTGCGCTGCATGCGCATGAACAGCTTGAATTCGGTAAAGGGATCTCCGACGCCGAGGAGCCCGATCTCTGGCAAAAAGATCTGACCGGCGCGATCGAAAGCTGGATCGAGGTTGGGCAACCTGAAGAACGCCGTGTGCTGAAAGCCTGCGGCAAGGCAGATCAGGTGATGATTTATACCTACAGCAGTGGTGCGGCAGTTTGGTGGAAATCAATCGAAAATAAGCTCGCGCGCGCAAAAAATTTGCAGGTCATGCAGATTGCTGCGACGACCTCGGCTGAGCTTGAAAAATTCTGCCAGCGCAGCATGCAGCTGCAGGTGACGATTCAAGATGGCGAGATCTGGATGCGTGACGCCGAATCTGCGGTGCAACTCCAGATGAGCACGCTCAAGCCGGCCGGCTAAACGCTGACGTGCCGGCTATTTGTGGATCAGCCGTTGCGCGCCAGACGGCAAGTCCAGTGCGCGCTGCATCTCGGTATCGGTAAAAAAAGAATCGCCCTGCAGATAAGCGAGCAGCATATCGGTAGCATCGACTCCCCAAAAAAGCCGACCCTCTACCACCGCAGAAGGCACACCAAATACCCCTTCTGCAATGGCCGCTTCGCCGTTTTTTTTCAGCGTGTCTTTGACTGCGGGAGACTCGAGCGCAGCCGGATCAATCTCAAGCTCTTGCATGAGTGCCGCCCAGGCATGGGTATCCGTGGGGACGTGACCGTCTTGCCAAACATAGCGAAACAGACGATCGATCACAGCCGATTTGCAATCGCCTGCAATACAGAGTCGCAAAAGTGGCAGGGGATTAAACGGATGCTGTGCAGGTAGCCGCATCACGATGTCGTGTCGCTTCGCAATCCACAAACAATGCGCATAAGTCCAACTGCGCTTGGGTGCGATCTCGACGGGACCTTTGTTATCCCAGTGCTTGAGCAGCCCGGCGAACAAGAGTGGCACCGGGCGCAGGCTCGTGATTGGCGTTTGCCGTTGCAGCAGTTGCCACTGCAAGTACGCAAAGGGCGAGATAAAATCGAAATACCAGTTGAAGGATACCGGCGTTTGCATCATCTTTATCTGCTGCGCTTTGACGGCGTGAGTAGGGTAGCGCGCACGCGATTATCCCAGCGTATCGGACCAGATGGTGTTGGCCCAATGGTTGGCATAGCGACCTTCAAGTTCGGTTGGGCCACTGCTCACGCCGCCTGAGCCTGCGACTACTTTGAATGTGCGCTCGGTCGGCACGTATTCATGGACGCTGGCCACATGCACAACGTGACGGTCGTCAACGAAGCTGTAGCAGGTATTGGTCAGCATGGGAGCAGGATTGATCTCCCAGCCATTGAGCTGCGCGACGATGGCCGCTGCGGTGACTTTGGCGTGGTTGTTGGCCATGTGACCGCTCTTGGGCATCAGCGGCGCGACCTGAATCGCATCACCAATAACAAAAATATCTTTCGCAGCGGTAGATTCAAAGCTCTGATAATTCACGCCGCACCAGCGATTGTTTGCTGCGTTGGCCAATCCTGCTTGCTGCGCGATTTTTCCTGCTCGCATTGCCGGCAACGCATTGATGACATCGGCTTTGATATCGGATTGCACATCGAATTTAATCAGGCCCTCTTTCGGCGAGACCGCGATCACTTTGTGCTGATTGCGATATTCAATGATGTCCTTGTACTGATCGGCCCACACTTTTTTAAACAGACCTGCCTTCGACACTACATCCTGATTAGCGTCAAGGATGAGCACCTTACTTTTTGGTTTGGCTTGTTTAAAGTACCAGGCAACCTGACAGGCGCGCTCATACGGCCCTGGTGGGCAACGGTAGGGCGCTTCGGGAATACTGATCGCAAAGACACCACCGTCCGGCATAGCCTCAAGCTGGCGACGCAGCGCGACTGTTTCAGCGCCGGCTTTCCAGGCTTGTAAAATTTGCCCGGCACTGTGCGCGTCGGCCAACCCATCGATGCTGCTCATGTTGAGCTCAATGCCTGGTGAGACCACCAGTTTGTCGTACGACAGAGTCGTGCCGCCAGCTAGAGTGATGGTACGGGCCGTGCTATCAATGGCGCTCGCCATGTCGTGTATGACGCGCACACCGTGGACTTTAGTCAATGCCGTATAGGGGCGCGTAATGTCAGCTAGCTGCCTGCTGCCTCCAATGACCAGGTTGGACATCGGGCACGAAATGAATTCTTTGTTTGGCTCAATGAGCGTGACTTCAATTTGATTATCTGAAAGCAGTCGGACATATTTTGCCGCAGTCGCGCCGCCATAGCCGCCACCGATCACGACGACCTTGGCGCCACGCATGGCAAAAGCCGATGGTGCGGCCGAGGTGAGCCCGAAGAGACTCAGCGCCGAGCCAGCTTGTAAAAATTTTCTGCGATCCATGCCGGCGCTCCCTAGGGCTGCTGGCTGGCGAAATAGCCGGCCAAAGATTTGATCTGATCGTCAGAAAAACCCTTGGCGATCTGGTGCATGATGGTCGCGCTACGGGCACCAGACTTGAATGCCTGCATCTGCTCGACGATATAGTCGCTCTTCATGCCGGCCAGCGAGGGCAGCGCAGCGTCTTGCGATGTTTTGCCAAACGTACCGTGGCAATTGGCGCAATTTGCGGCCAGACTTTTGATATAAAGCGCCTGCGGCTCGGCTGCCGCCGGCGCGCCATAAAAAAGTAGCGTCAAGGTCGTGGGGAGCAGGCATTGTTTGAACATTGTATTGATCATCTGTTCTCTCATGGGGCATTTTTCTTACAAGCAGATCAACGGCATGTTGAAGGAACTATACCGTTGAGGTGTTCGAACATCGGCCTTGATTGTACCTTCAAATTTTTGCGCTGCTATAATTTGGCGGCATTCACATTGTGCCTTTTAGAGCAAAACAGGAGCCCGATCCCATGAAAAAAATCTTGCTGCTGGCCCTGCTGGGCCTCTCACTCAGTGCCCACGCCGGGTGGACTAGCGTTGAATTTGCTGGCGATGAAGTCACACTGCATGTTGATATGGCGACACTGAAAGACACGGGCCATGGTACCGCCGAGATGTGGTACGTCATTAATTATGCGTCGGTTCAAAAAGTCGACGATAAACCTTTTCGCTCCATCAAAGGTCAAAGCGAATACGACTGTGCTAAGGGAATGAGCCGAGAAATGCTTCATTTATGGCATGTTGACCCGATGGGCAATAACAAACTGGTGCAGTTCTCCCATGCCCCTAATGCATGGATCGTTCCCGAGGCTGGCAGCATTGAGCAGGCGCTGATGCAGGTTGCCTGCAAGCGTCAATAAGCGATCATTATTGTGACGGCTCCGACCAAAATAGTCGGTCGTATCCAGCACGCGCCGGAGCATGTGCTCCCTGAAAAATTGGCAGCCGAACTGGTGGCAGGCGGCATGCGCGGCGCCCGCCGTGATTTCTTGCGCCGTAGCGTCGCGGCGGTCTCTGCGGCGATGGGGTCGACGGTCGCGCTGGCCGGAGCGGATCATCCGGCAGACCTGGGCGAAGCCGAGATACTGACCCTGCCCAAGCACAGCACGACGCTTGGCAATCCGGTCGCCTTCCATGGCTATGGCATGCCGTCCCGACACGAAATTAATTTGCAGCGGCGCGAGTCGCCGGGCTTGACCAAGCGACGTGAGAGCGGCGTCGCCTTTACACCCCTGCAGGGATTGTTCGGGATTATTACCCCGAGTGGTTTGCACTTCGAGCGTCATCACGCCGGCTGGCACGACATTGATCCAGCATCACACCGCCTGATGATCAATGGGCTGGTCGCGACACCGAAAATTTATACGATGGGTGATTTGATGCGCATGCCTGCGGTGTCGCGCATGCATTTCATCGAGTGCGGCGCCAATACCGCGATGGATTGGGCAGGGCCGACTCTGCCTTCTGTGCAATACACCCATGGCATGCTCGCCTGTAGCGAATTTACCGGCATACCCTTATCGGTATTGCTGGACGCTTGTGGCATCGATCGCAGTAAGGCGCGTTTTGTACTGGCCGAGGGTAGCGATGGCGCGTCGCTGGCGCGCACGATACCGATCGAACGCGCGCTCGACGATGTGCTGGTGGCGTGGGGCATGAATGGTGAAATGCTCCGTCCTGAAAACGGTTATCCGCTGCGCTTGGTGGTGCCAGGCGCGCAGGGCGTCTCGTGGGTCAAATGGCTGCGCCGTATCGAAGTCGGCGACGCGCCATTTGCTACCCGCGAGGAATCGACGCAATACACCGACCTGATGCCTGACGGTTTGCAGCGCCAATATGGATTGATCCAGGAGTGCAAGTCCGTCATCACTACGCCGTCCGGTGGCCAGCGTTTGTTGGACAAGGGCTTGCACTGTATTACCGGTCTAGCCTGGTCCGGTCGTGGCAAGGTGGCGCGAGTCGATGTGTCCACGGACGGTGGCCGCAACTGGCGGACCGCGCGTCTTGAATCGCCCGTGTTAAGCAAGTGCCTGACGCGTTTTAATCTTGAATGGGAATGGGATGGGTCGCCGGCGATCCTGCAGTCGCGTGCCATCGATGAGACCGGTTACGTACAGCCCAAGATTAGCGAGTTGCGTGCCGTGCGCGGCACGCGTTCGGTGTATCACAACAATGCGATCCAGTCCTGGCGGGTCGAGTCTTCCGGCGAGGTCGTTAATGTTCAGATTTCCTAAGGCTGGGATCGCGTTTGTCTTGATGCTGCTGCCTGTGCTGGCGATGGCCGACGCGACGCTGCAGCTGGGGCGTCGCGCCAGCGTGGCTGAAATCGCCGCCTGGGATATTGATGTGCGGCCTGATTTCAAAGGGTTGCCCGCCGGTTCGGGCAGTGTCGCGCAGGGGTTGAAAGTATGGGAAGCCCAATGCATTGCGTGCCACGGCGCGTTTGGCGAATCGCCGCAAGTCTTTCCGCCTCTGATTGGTGGCACCACGCAAGCCGACATTGCGCGCGGTCGCGTCGCTGGTTTGAATGCGGCGACCGAGAATGCGCGCACCACGATGATGAAGCTCGCGACGCTGTCCACGCTATGGGATTTCATTCACCGTGCAATGCCTTTCGAAGCACCCAAATCGCTGTCGGTTGACGACGTCTATGCGTGCGTCGCCTATCTTTTGCATCTGGCTGATTTGGTGCCGGCGGACTTTGTTTTGTCTGAACAAAATATCGCGCAATTACAAAAAAAAATACCCAACCGGGATGGCATGACGACGGCCCATGGATTGCTTGATGTGCGGGGCGCTGCCGATGTCGCCAGCGTCGCTTGTATGAAAGACTGCAAAGTCGACGCGCGCTCTTTGCTCGTGCTGCCTTCCTCGGTCAATGGACGCAATGGTAATCTTGCCGAGCAAAACCGCTCCTATGGCGCGGTGCGTGGCATCGATACCAGCCGGCGTAAATAAGCCCGAGCATGCGCAGGACTGGCTAAAAACGAATCAGATACAAGGACATAGCAATGGGCGAACCGATGCGCGTACGCGCGACCCGGGCAGGTGATCTGGTCGAAGTCAAAGTGTTGATGAAGCACAGGATGATCAGCCGTTTGAGCTGGGATACCCTTGGCCATTTGAATTTGCCGCACTTTATTCAGACCGTGCGAGGTACCTGTAATGACAAGCCGATTCTGTATGTTCACTTCGGTGGCTCTGTTGCGCGGGATCCTTATTTGGCATTCAAATTCAAAGGCGGCAAACAAGGCGACCGCATTGTGATTTCCTGGATTGATACTGAGGGGGATACCCGTACCGACGAGACCCTGGTGGTTTGATCTGGCTCTCCTTGTTAGCTGTCTTAACGCAAAATAAATTGAATTAATTAACTTTATTGCATGATTAGATCGCTTCGGATTTTGGTCTGAGACTAAAAGCGATATCGTAATAGCAAGCGCAAAATTGGCGGTTTATTAGTAGTCCAATAAGCAGCTGCAAAACGGCGCCACGTTTTTTAAAAAAGTGCAATAATTTGGCTTGTCAATGTTGTTGGTCCTTATTCAAGCAAGTCTCTTATACGGTTTCTTGATTTTGGGAAATAACAATGTTATATAGACACAGGCGTAAAATTTTTGCTTCAATAACCAAGGTTTGTTGGGCAATGACGACCGATGCGGGAGTATAAAAAAAGCAACTTGTGTTGTCAAAAGTGGTGACGATAACAGGAAGCGCAAAATGAAATGGCATGGTCACAATGCCACCACGCTTGTAATAAATCTGATGAGAAATCATTGGCTTAATGTGCAGTGAAACCAAGAAAGAGGAGAGTTAAACATGGCAATCAGTTTCAATCTGAACGGTACGACGGTTTCCGTCCAAGCCGAGCCGGACACCCCGTTGCTGTGGGTGATTCGTGATGAAGTCGGTCTGACCGGCACCAAATTCGGTTGTGGCGCGGCGTTGTGTGGTGCTTGCACCGTGCATCTCAACGGTAGCCCAATCCGTTCGTGCCAGACCCCAGTGTCTGCAGTAGCCGGCAAAAAAGTTGCCACGGTCGAGTCGCTCTCCGCAGACAACTCGCATCCGCTGCAAAAAGCATGGATCAAGCATCAAGTGCCGCAGTGCGGTTATTGCCAGTCGGGTCAGTTGATGAGTGCAACTGCGCTTCTCTCGAAAAATAAAAACCCGAGCGATGCAGACATCGACAACGCAATGAGTGGCAACCTGTGCCGTTGCGGTACTTACAACCGCATTCGTGCCGCGATCAAAGATGCCGCCGCCGAAATGCGTAACGCTTAAGGTATAGGAGACAAGACAAATGACAACAACTCGTCGTGAATTTCTGAAATCGGCCTCACTGGGTACCGGCGTTGCCGTGCTTAGCATGTATGTGCCAGGCATGGGCGGCAAGGAAGCGCAAGCTGCCGGCTCAATGCACACGCCAAACGTGTGGGTCCACATCGCTGATGACAACACCATCACGCTGATCTCCCACATGTCCGAAATGGGCCAGGGTGTGCACACCTCGTTGCCAATGCTGATTGCTGAAGAACTCAACGTTGACATCAACAAAGTTAAAGTGACGACTGCACCTGCAGATCCAGCTTACGTCAACGGCCTGCTCGGCGCACAGATCACCGGTGGTTCCACCTCGATCCGTGATGCATGGGAAAAACTCCGTATCGGTGGCGCGCAAGTGCGCACGATGCTGATCCAGGCTGCTGCAAACAAATGGGGTGTTGATGCATCCTCGCTGACGGCAGAAAACGGTATGGTGTCCGGTGGCGGCAATTCCGCAACCTACGGTTCGCTCGCTGCTGCTGCAGCTAGCATCCCTGTGCCAAAAGACGTCAAGCTCAAAGATGCTTCTGACTTCCGTCTGGTTGGTAAGGCTATTCCACGTCTGGACGCACCTTCCAAAGTCAACGGTACAGCGATTTTCGGTATCGATGCAAAAGTACCAGGTATGGTCTACGCTTCGATCGAAATGTCACCAGTTATCGAAGGCAAGCCTGTTAGCTTTGATGCTGAAGCTGCCAAGAAAATGCCTGGCGTGATTGACATCGTTGCCATCGACAACGGCGTAGCCGTGGTTGCTGACACTTACTGGCACGCCTTTTCGGCTCGTAAGAAAATCAAGAGCATCAAGTGGGATCTGGGCGCAGGCGCCAATCTGTCGACCGCTGAAATGTGGGCAGGCACCCATGCCGCTGAAAAGACTGTTGACCCAATCAAGGTCCGTCCTGATGTTGGCGATGCAAAGGCCGCAATTGCCGGCGCAGCCAAGGTTGTCAAGGCTGAGTACATGACCCAATTGATGGGCCATCAACAGCTCGAGCCAACCGTGTTTATCGCTGACGTACGTGGCGACACTTGCGTGCTGACCGGTTCGACCCAGTTCCAACAGGGCGCACAAGGTACGGCTGCTGCTGTTCTGGGCATCAAGCCTGAGAATGTCACAGTCAACACGACCCTGCTCGGCGGTGGTTTTGGTCGTCGCGTCTGCGTCGACTACGCAGGTCAGGCAGCTCAAGTATCCAAAGCAGTTGGTCGTCCAGTCAAGATTCTCTGGACCCGCGAAGATGAAATGAAGAATGACTTCTATCGTCCTCTCGGCCTGAACCGTCTGGAAGCAGGTCTGGATGCCTCCGGCAAGCCGGTCGGTATCAAGCATCAGCTGACCTCGAAGTCGATCACGCAAGTGCTGTTCGGTCTGCCAAAGAAAACACTCGATCCATTCATGGTCGAGGCGCAGGTTGCTCCGTACAACATCCCTAACACCGCGCATGATCTGATCATTCACGATTACGGCTTCCGTCCAGGTTACCTGCGCGCTGTGTCGCACACCATGAACTGTTTCGCTAATGAGTCCTTCATGGACGAATTGGCAGCAGCAGCCGGTGCCGATCCAGTTGCCTATCGTCTGTCGCTGCTGCAAGGTAAAGAAAACGAGCGCTTCGTCGCCGTTCTGAAACTTGCTGCTGAAAAAGCAGGCTGGGGTCGCAAGTTGCCAAAGGGTCGCGCATTAGGCGTGGCACTGATGGAAGGCTACGGCACCTACATGGCGCAAGTGGCTGAAGTTTCCGTCACCGGTGGCGTCGTGAAAGTCCATAAAGTCACGGTCGCTTGCGACTGCGGCCACACGGTCAACCCAGGCATCGTCAGCCAGCAGCTCGAGGGCGGCATCATTTATGGCCTCTCAGGCGCGCTGTACGGCGACATCACGGTCAAGAACGGCCGCGTTGAGCAAAGCAACTTCAATGACTTCCGTATTGTGCGTCAAAATGAATCGCCAGAAATCAGCGTTCATTTGATCGCAAGCACCGAGAAGCCAGGCGGAGTTGGCGAGCCATCGACCTCACTGATCGGACCAGCGGTTGCTAACGCAATTGCTGCCGCAGCGGGTAAGCGCGTACGCAGCATGCCTTTGGAAAAAGGCCTGAAGTCGGCTTAATGCTGGCTTAATGCGGTAACACCTTGAATGCTCCCCGGCGATAAGCTCGGGGAGCATTTTTTTATCTCTTCTTTTTGTCCTGTATCACCTTGGCTCGGACAAGCCTGATTGATTTTTCTACCGAATTTTTATCATGGACAGCATCGATCTCGAAGTCTTGAAAACCTGCGCTGCCTGGCTCGCTGCCGGCAAACAATGCGAAATGGTGACCGTCATCAAGACCTGGGGCTCAAGTCCGCGACCGGAAGGCGCGACGCTCGGCATTTGTCAGGATGGACAAGTCGTGGGCTCCGTCTCGGGTGGTTGTATCGAAGACGATTTGATTGAACGGGTTCGCACCAACGGCATCACCCGTACGCTGCCTGAAGTCGTCACCTACGGCATCACGGCCGATGAAGCACATCGCTTTGGCTTGCCTTGCGGCGGTACCATCCAGCTCGCCATTGAGCCGCTGTCACCCGAGAGCAAGATCGCCGAACTCGTTGAGCGCCTCGCTCAGCATGAGCTCGTAGCGCGCCGCGTTGACCTGCAAAATGGTGCCGTGACCCTCGGCCCAGCGAGTGCCGGCATGAGCCTGCAAGTCTCCGAGACGGCATTAACGACTATCCATGGGCCGCGCTGGCGGCTCTTGATCATCGGTGCCGGTCAGCTATCACGGTTTTTGGCTCAGATTGCAGTGGGCATGGATTATTTCGTCACTGTCTGTGATCCGCGCGAAGAGTACCGTGACGGTTGGCATGTTGATGGCGTGCAGGTCGTCCATGCGATGCCGGATGATTTGGTCATAGAGATGCGTCTCGATAGTCGCAGCGCAGTCGTGGCGCTCACCCATGATCCCAAACTGGATGATCTGGCCCTGATGGAAGCACTCAAGTCCGAAGCATTTTATGTAGGGGCGATCGGCTCACGCACTAACGACAGCAAGCGTCGTGAGCGCTTGCTCGAATTTGATTTGAGCCCGGCGCATCTGGATCGTTTACATGGCCCGATTGGCCTTTATATCGGTAGCAAGACCCCTTCCGAGATCGCGATCTCGATATTGGCCGAACTCACCGCCGTCAAAAACGGCATCGATTTGCCGGACACGATGCGAGTAGGGAAGGCCAAAGAGGCGGCGCAGCTCGATGCCAGCCCTGATGCGTGCTTGCTTGATCCTGCCCAGCGGATTGTTTAAATTGAGTAGTTTCCTCTCATCCCAGCGGCCCGTGCGGGCCGCTTTGTATTTTGGCTATGACAAATCCTGCCTCTGAACGCCCTGACACCCCTTGCGTTGCAGTCTGCTCAACGACCTTTGACGATATCTGTCGCGGCTGTGGACGCACCGTTGCCGAAGTCGCTGAATGGGTCTTCATGGATGCGGAGCAGAAACACCAAGTCTGGGAAAGGATCCTTGCGCAGGGTTATCCGCGCCGTAACACGTAAGTAGGCACTGGTAAACGGGCTGTATTTACCTGCTGCCCTGTGGCTGCCTGCGCAATCGCATGTCCTATAATGGCTCCGTAATGCAGACTTGTAAAAATGACAGTTTATAAGGCGGCGTCATTAACGCGTCACAATCGCCAGCTAGAGTTTCGTTGTGAACATTGCATCCCGCGCATCCCCCCACTCCGAGGCCCATCTTCCAATGAGCGTACCTGGCAATCCTATTCAAGCAAGCGGCATGATGACATCGCATACGCAACCTAACTCTGCCAAAACCTCGCAGTGGCCTGACTTTTTATTCCACAAAATCACCTTCGGTTTTGCATTGTTGGTGTTTTTGATGTTGGCCGGTATCGTGGCCTCGCTGGTGGTCGGTGCCTGGCCGGCGCTGGAGCATTTTGGTCCGGGATTTATTACCCGAGTGGAGTGGGATCCGGTTAACGACGAGTATGGCGCGTTGATTGCGATTGCCGGCACCCTGATTACGTCATTGTTGGCATTGCTGATTGCCTTTCCGGTCAGTTTTGGTATCGCCTTATTTCTGACCGAAATCTGTCCGACTTGGCTCAAGCGGCCCTTAGGTACCGCGGTCGAATTACTCGCTGGTGTGCCGAGCATTATTTACGGCATGTGGGGATTGTTCATCTTTGCGCCTTTTTTTGCTGACCATGTGCAGCCCTTGCTGCAAAACACACTGGGTGAAGTACCAGTAATTGGTGCACTGTTTCAGGGGCCAATGATGGGCATTGGTATGCTCACCGCCGGCATCATTCTGTCGGTCATGATCATTCCTTTTATTGCAGCGGTGATGCGGGACGTGTTTGATACTTGTCCGGCTGTATTGAAAGAGTCAGCCTACGCCCTTGGCTGTACGCGCTGGGAGGTGATGCGCAAGGTGGTGTTGCCGTATACCCGCATCGGGGTGGTGGGCGGGGTCATGTTGGGACTTGGTCGGGCACTAGGCGAAACCATGGCCATTACGTTCGTCATTGGTAATGCGCACAAATTATCCTGGTCGTTGTTCGCCGCCGGTAACAGTATTGCGTCTACCTTAGCCAATGAATTTGCCGAAGCCGAAACCGGATTGCATAT
>CAMBFZ010000028.1 GCA_945866125.1 Bordetella parapertussis | reverse complement strand
CCGCCTTCTGGCACGACCGTAATGACTGCAACGTCCGGACCTTCATAGAAATATTCGGCCGCTGGGAAATTCAGGACGCGGTTGGATTCCGTCACGATCAGGAAACCGTCTTTGGTCCAGCACACGCCGTTAGGGTTGCTGAATTTGATTGAAGGTGCAAAGGACTTAACTTCGTCGGCAACGTTGTCGTTGTTCCGATCGGTGACTGCCCAAACCGTGGTCTTGCGGGTGCCAACGAAGAGCATGTTGGTCGACGGTGCCACAGCCATGTAACGCGCATCAGGAACGATGGCGTAGAGCTCGATCTTGAAGCCTTCTGGCAGTTTGATTTTCTTCAGGTTGGCTTTGATCGCGTCGGCATTTTTGCCGCCTTGATCCACGGCCTTGATATTCATATCAGTTGCCGTGTTTTTCATTTGCTGCAGGGTCGACAGATTGTCAGCGGCGAAAGCCGAGGCCGAGAACGCTAGGAACATTGCCGACGCCAGTGCGCCTTTTACGAATACATTGGATTGTGCCAATTTAATCTCCGGATGGGTTTTGTAATTAAAAATAAAACACGTATCAAACTAATAACCCTAGCAAAACTTTCAGTAATTTCTAATCGCTGCGTTATTGAAAGAACTGCCATATTGCAAGTGGGGCTTTGGAATATAGGTTGTCACTCCACCCGATTCAAGTGAATTTTTTTCACTATTAAGGGTTTGTCCATCTTGCAAAATTAATATTTTAGAGTATTTTTTTGATTATTAATTGATAACGACACCCCAGGGTATTTCGCCAACTTTAATTTCGTTGCTCACTGCAAGTCCTTCCGTATCAATGACGGATACTGAGTTGGAGCGTCCGTTGGCAACATATAATTTTTTACCATCAGGCGTAATGGCCATGTTCCAAGGGCGCTTCCCTACGGGGATGGTCGCCACTACGGTATTGTCAGCGGTATCAATCACGGACACCGTGCCGTCCTTGCCATTGGACACGTAGACGCGTTTGCCGTCGGGTGCCATGGTCACGCCGTTGCAAAAGGTTCCGGCTTTGATCTCTTTGATCACGGTCCGGGATTTTACATCGATCGCATACACGGTACTGACCAGCTCGGCGGCGACATAGGCAGTTTTGCTGTCTGGCGTAAAGGCCATGCCACGCGGGCGGTCACCCACTTTAACGGCGCCGATTTGCTTGCGTTTGGCTACATCGATGACATCAACGCTGTCTGCCTCCTCGGCCGATACGTACAGCCATTTGCCGTCCGGGCTGAATACCGCATGTTCAGGATTTTTACCCTTAGTCTTCACGGCAAACATCTTTTTATTCGTCTTTGTTGCGATAAAGTTAATGGAATTACTAATTTCGGATGCGGCCACGACCCATTTACCGTCCGGCGACATAGAGACACCTTCAGGCGATTCGCCCAGTTCGACGGTGCCGGCAGCAACGCGTTGTTCGAGATCGATTTTGACCAGTACATTATTTGGCTGATCGCTCACATAAAGTGTTTTACCGTCTTTGGACACGGCCAGGCCACGCGGCTTATCACCGGATTTGATTTCAGCTACGACAGTGTCGTCGGCGGTATCAATAATGGATAAGGTGCCCGACTTTTCGTTGGGCACGTAAGCAAATGGCGCTGTAAAACCAACGCAAGGCGCTAGTAATGCTGCTGCTAATAACGCAGGGCATAGGGCGCTGCTAGTGAAAAAAGAAAATCGACGATTTATTTGTTTCATGATTCGGTCCCTTGAAAAATTAAAAGCTTGTCTGTTCTTAATACCTTAGCGAAAAGTGCAAAGCATACCTCATGCGCGGGCTCCGTAAAACCGGTTGCCGGTGTGTCCAAAACAGATTGGAAAAATCAGGTACGATGATGGCCGCATTTGTGATGCGTCCACATCACTTCATCTAGCCGGGCGCGCGCAATTAACTTAACACCGTAGTCGATTTCACCGAGAGATTCCCATGTCCGCAGAGTTTGATGAACAGGATTGGCGCCGCTTCCTTATAAGTTTAGGCGAAGACCCGGACCGTTCGGGTTTGCGTGAGACGCCTGCACGGTTGACGCGTGCGTGGAAGCACTGGACGTCTGGTTATACGCAAGACCCCGCTGAATTGCTCAAAACGTTTGAGGACGGCGCCGAGCAATATAACGAACTAATCGTCGTGCGTAACATTCCGATCTACAGTCATTGCGAGCATCATCTGGCGCCCTTCTTTGGCAAGGCCACCGTCGGTTATATGCCTAACGGGAAAATCGTTGGTTTATCCAAGCTAACGCGTCTTGTGGATTGTTTTGCCAAGCGCCTGCAGGTGCAGGAAAGGCTGACCATACAGGTGGCAAACGCGCTGATGGAAATTTTAGAGCCGAAGGCTGTTGGTGTGGTGATCCGTTGTCGGCACTTGTGCATGGAAAGCCGCGGCATCCGCACGCCGGGTGAGGAAACCGTGACCTCGGCCATGCTGGGCGAGCTGCAGCCCAACCTTGCAATGCGTACCGAGTTTCTGGCGCTGGCAAGGGAAGACTGAACGTACTCAGTCTTTTTTCTTCCTGCTTTTTTTGACAGGCGCGAGCATGGTATTGCGGCACTCGGCGGATCCACAGCGACATTCGTATGCTTTTTTTAGCGCCTTGCTCATTTTCTCGTCGATCACTAATCCGTAATCATAAGCAAGCTCTTCGCCGCGTTTGATGTCAACCAGGGCGTGGATAAAGACGTGTCCTTTCTCTTCTTGCGCTTCGCAATTTGGTTCGCATGAATGGTTGATCCAGCGTGCATCACTGCCGCCATCGCCGCCATCGATGAGCCTGCCACTTTCCAGACTAAAGAAAAACGTGTGATACGGATTATCCGGATCCAGTCCGGTACGCTTCTCGGCTTGTTTTTCGGAAATGCGCGCCCCCCGGTATTCGATGATGCGCGTCCCAGCGGCAATTTTACGAACGGCAAAGACGCCGCGACCATGGATCTTCGAGTAGCGGACCTTGATCGATGTTTCTGCGGTCACCTCTGCGGCTTTGCTGCTGATCTTTTTCATGCTGGCCCGAAAAGAGAAATGGAAAGTTGGTGGACAAGGTGCGCGCTCTGCAGCTTCGTGGCGCGCACTGCGAATCGCAAAGATGATGCCAGAAAAGCGCCTGATGATAGCCCAGCCTGTAGCGCCCGCACAAGAGCAAGCATGCCCACTGCGACGGTAAATTTTTCCTGATGACGGTAAATTTTTCCTGAAATGGCAACCACTTTGTTCGTCCATACCCGTGATACAGAGCTGGCATGTGCTTTGCGACGGAGGTCGGGCTCGTTTCAACAACACGGGTCTTTCTTACTCGCTTTTGCATAAGGAGAAATTGCATGCTTAATTCCGTCGTCAAATCAAGACCAACTGGCTTGTTGCTGGGCCTGGTAAGTATTAGCTGCCTGACGTTTGCATTACATGCGCACTCGCAAGGGGCTGCACAATCCGGTTCAGAAACGCCGTATTCCTCGTCTAGTGATTCCAGTGGCGCCAGTACGAAAAGCAGCACCATGAGTAGCACCAAGCTGAGCAATGCGGATGAAAAAATCTTGAAAGAGCTGGCGCAGGCCAATATTGCCGAGATCAATGCCGGCAAAATGGCCGAACAAAAATCAGAGAACGATCAAGTCAAATCCTTCGCCAAAACGATGGTGGACGATCACACCAAGGCGCTCGATGAACTCAAGCAGATTGCTCAAGCCAAAGGCGTCACTCTGCCCACCACGCCAGACAGCAAACAGCAAGCGATGGAGAAAAAGCTTTCTGCCTTGTCTGCGGCACAGTTCGACGCACAATACATTGATCAATCCGGCAACCGCGCGCATGGCGATACCTATCGTTTGCTAAAACGCACCAGAAACGAAGCAAAGGATGCAAGCCTCAAGGACTACGCCAGCAAGACCCTGGGCACGGTGGAGAATCACCAGCAGCTTGCTACGCAAACGCGTAAGGAATTGCGCGCGACCAGTGAAGGTAAGAGCGGCACAGGTAAAGGTGAAACGAGCAAATAGCGGATTGATCACGCTGCACTGACAGCGCGTTGCAAGCAGTTTTGCGGGGCGAGCGTCACATCGTGGTAGGGTAAAATAGGACCTTCTTCTGACGCCGGAAGCGGTGCTATTTTTTATCCGGCGCTCCCCCTGACTGATCCGAAACGATTGTGCATGCTGCGACTGACTGATGTAACGCTTCCGCTTGACCATGCCGAGACTGCGCTCAAAGACGCAGTGCTCGCACGCCTCGACATGAGTCCTTCCGATCTGCTTGAGCTGACTATTTTTAGGCGCGGGTATGACGCGCGAAAAAAATCCGCGATCCTGCTTGTTTATACGGTGGATGTGACGGTGCAAGATGAGGCGGCGATACTGGCGCGTTGCAAGCCCGGGGCAAAAATCATTCGTACGCCGGTGATGGATTACCAATTCGTCGCACAAGCCCCTATGCGCAGTACAACGCGTCCGGTTGTGATCGGCTTTGGCCCTTGTGGGCTGTTTGCTGCCTTAATTCTTGCGCAGATGGGTTTTCGTCCGCTTATTATTGAGCGAGGCAAGGTCGTGCGCGAGCGGACCAAAGACACGTTTGGTTTGTGGCGCAAGCGTGAACTTCATCCTGAATCGAATGTCCAGTTTGGCGAGGGTGGGGCTGGTACTTTTTCCGATGGCAAGCTGTGGACTCAGGTGAGTGACCCTAAACATTACAGCCGCAAAGTGCTCCAGGAATTTGTTCTTGCTGATGCGCCGCCAGAAATTCTTTACGTGAGTAAGCCCCACATCGGCACCTTTCGTCTAGTGAAAATGATTGAGCAAATGCGTGCGCGCATTATCGAGCTTGGTGGCGAATTTCGCTTCGAGCAAAAAGTCACGGACATGGAGATCGTCGAGGGCAAACTGAAAGGCTTGACGCTCTCGGGCGGTGAGCACATTACCTGCGACCATGTGGTGCTGGCCATTGGCCACAGCGCGCGCGACACCTTTGAGATGCTGCACGAGCGCGGCGTTTATCTGGAAGCCAAAGCGTTTTCGATTGGCTTTCGCATCGAGCATCCGCAATCTTTGATTGATCGCTGTCGTTTCGGTCCCAATGCTGGCAACGCTATATTGGGTGCGGCCGATTACAAACTCGTGCATCACGCCAGTAATGGTCGTTCCGTTTACAGCTTTTGCATGTGCCCCGGCGGCACCGTTGTTGCCGCGAGCTCGGAACCTGGGCGTGTCGTTACCAACGGCATGAGCCAGTATTCACGCAATGAGCGTAACGCCAATGCAGGTCTCGTTGTGGGGTTAACGCCGGTGGACTATCCCGGCCATCCGCTGGCTGGCATGGCGTTTCAGCGTCAATGGGAATCACGTGCCTTTGAACTTGGTGGTGGCAATTACAATGCGCCTGGTCAGCTTGTCGGCGATTTTATTGCAGGGCGGGCCTCGCTTGAATTCGGGTCTGTACTGCCCTCTTACCAACCCGGCGTCACCTTGGGTAAATTGGATTCAGCGCTGCCGGACTACGCCATTACGGCGATGCGTGAGGCACTGCCCGCGTTTAATAAACAGATTCCCGGATTTTCGATGGCAGACGCCATACTTACCGGCGTCGAGACCCGAACGTCTTCGCCAGTACGGATCAAGCGCGACGATCATTTTCAGAGCATCAATACGCAAGGCCTCTATCCGGCAGGGGAAGGCGCAGGATATGCGGGCGGGATTATGTCGGCAGCGATTGATGGCATTCGGGTAGCTGAGGCCGTTGCGCTGTCTATCTGTAAGTAGTAAAAGTGTGCGGACAATAAGAAACGGGCCGCAAAATTTTGCGGCCCGTTTTTTGTGACGACCAGCTTATTTCTTTGCGCGCGCTGGCTTTTCAGCGGATGGTGCAAAATGCTTGGCGGCCTGGTTCATATTGTCTTCCAGCGTTTCGCTGGCTTGTTTAGCGGCCTTGCTCATTTGTTCGTAGCCGGCATTGGCGTTAACAATGGCTGTTTTGAGCATTGCGATGGCGTTTTCCGAACCGGCCGGTGCCGACTTCGACAAGTCTTCAATCAATTTGTGGACCTGACGTGAGGTGTCAGCCATGCGGGCTTCAGCGGCCTTGGTAAATTCGGCTTGCGCCTTCGATGCGATGCCGGCAAGGTGACGGCCATAGGCTAGGACTTTTTCTGCATTAGGCTGAGCTTGTGAGGAGACCATCGTCAGTGCTTCTTGCGGATCTTTAGCTGCCAGCATCTGTTGCGCAGCAGCAGCTGAATGCTCGAGGGAGGCTTTGACGGTATTCATGTTGAGTTCAACGAGCTCGGCCACGCTGTGCAGAGCTTTGTTGGCCAATTCATTCATGGCAGCGAGTTGGGTATCAAAGGTTTCTTTGGTTGCAGTAGAAAATTGTTCGGTGTTTGAAAACATAGTGGTTCTCCCTGAGTGAGTCGAAATTCGGTTGGAAACTTCTGCGCCATCAAGCATTGTGCGACGCAACAATTCCAAGTTTACGGACTTCTGACATTCTGTCAAGATTTTTTTGTGCGTCGCAACATATTTACGGTATTCGCCTAATTTACGTCTTAAAAAGACAAGCTATGTGCGTGTGGCTTGGCTTTTTCGGGCGAAAAGCGGTGGTTACGCACACGCACTTGCCTATAATCCCCTGCACTATTTGTTAAAAAAATCTCAGATGAACACTGCACATTACCCGCACTGGCCAGCTGGCTTACCCCTAACGCTGACTGCGCCACAAACTAGCGTTTATGCAAATCTGGCTATTTCCGCCTGGCGCTACCCGGAAAAAACCGCGCTGATCTATTTTGACTGGCAAATCAGCTATCGTGATTTGCAAGCACAGGTGGATGCGCTTGCGGGACACCTTCAGCAGGTGTGTGGGGTTGAGCGCGGCGACCGGGTCCTGCTGCATATGCAAAACAGTCCGCAATTCGTCATCGCGTTTTATGCGATCCTGCGTGCCGATGCGATGGTGGTGCCGGTTAATCCGATGCTACTGTCCGAAGAACTGCGTCATACCGTGGACGACAGTGGCGCCCGGGTGGCGATTTCGGCACAAGAATTGATGCCGCGGCTCTTGCCGCTATTTGACAGCACTGGCTTAGCGCATGCCGTGATGGCGACGTATGCCGACTGTATTACTACCGTAGCGCCAACCATGCCGCCATGGGTCAGTGCACCACCCGAGTCTGCGCCCGATCCGCGGGTGCAAACTTGGAAGCACGTCCTTGCCGCTAACCTAAACCCTACTGCCCACCTAGCAGGCCCAGATGATTTGGCCTGTATGCCCTACACCTCGGGTACAACTGGCAAACCCAAAGGCTGCGTTCATCTGCATCGCTCAGTAATGTTCAATGCAGTCACGGGGGCCATTTGGTCTGGCACCGGTGCGCCTGATCATGTGACCTTGGCGGTACTGCCGATGTTTCATGTGACGGGCATGCAGATCAGTATGAATGCGGCAATCTATGCTGGTGCGACCATGGTCATCATGCCGCGCTGGGATCGTGACTTTGCCGGCCAGCTAATTACGCGTCATCGCGTGACGACCTGGACCAGCATTCCCACCATGATGATTGATTTTTTGTCCAATCCCAAGCTGGGCGACTACGATATTTCCAGCCTGAAGCGAGTCTCTGGCGGGGGCGCCGCGATGCCGGCGGCGATTGCACAAAAGCTCTTGGAGTTAACGGGCCTGCGTTACATGGAAGGCTACGGACTGTCCGAGACAATTGCCACTACACATTCCAATCCTGTACAGCGACTCAAGCAGCAGTGTCTGGGAATCCCCATCTTTGGGGTCGATTCGCGCGTGATTGATCCTGAAACATTGCAGGCAATGCCGCCAAACCAGTCCGGTGAAATCATCATGCACGGCCCACAAATTTTTCAAGGCTATTGGCAGGATGAACAAAAAACGCGGGACGCTTTTATTGAAATCGATGGTAAACAATTTTTTCGCTCGGGTGATCTTGGTTACATCGATGAGGAAGGCTTTTTCTTTTTCACCGATCGATTGAAACGCATGATCAACGCCAGTGGCTATAAAGTCTGGCCGGCAGAAGTTGAATCGATGATGTACCAGCACCCGGCTATTCGGGAATGCTGCATCATTGCTGCCAACGACGCCTATCGCGGCGAGACTGTCAAAGCCGTCATCGTACTGAAAGAAGATCATGCCGTGAGTGCTGAGGAAATCATGCAGTGGGCGCATGATCACATGGCCGCCTACAAGGTTCCGCGGCAAGTTGAATTCATCGACAGTCTGCCCAAATCAGCCACCGGCAAAGTGATGTGGCGTTTACTACAAGAAAAAGAATTGGCCAAACCCTGAGATGACGATTCTTTTAAGTACGCTGAATGCCCGCTACGCGCATGCCTCATTAGGCTTGCGCTATTTGCTGGCCAACATGGGTGCGCTGCAAGAGCAAACCCGCCTGAAAGAATTTGTCATCGGTACCCGTGTTGCTGACATCGTCGAAAAACTCCTTGCAGAAAAGCCGCGCATCATCGGCTTCGGCGTCTACATCTGGAACGTGGACGACGTCACCGAAGTGGTCGCCCTGCTGAAATTATTGGCGCCTGAGATTGTCATCATCCTTGGCGGGCCGGAGGTGTCCTACGAATGTGGCGAGCAGGCGGTGGTCAAGCAAGCCGATTATGTCATCACCGGTTGGGGCGACATCAGTTTCCCCAAGCTATGCCAGGCTGTGTTGCATGGCCCCAAGCCATTAATGAAAATTCATGCAGGTGAGCAGCCGCCGGTCGACCAGATTGCGCTACCTTATGCACTTTATTCTGATGAAGACATTGCGCATCGCACTCTGTATGTCGAGGCTTCGCGCGGTTGTCCGTTCAAATGCGAATTTTGCCTCTCAGCGCTAGACAAGACGGCCTGGCCGTTTGAGTTGGATCGTTTTCTAGCGGAGATGGAAGCCTTATATCAGCGTGGTGCACGTGTCTTCAAATTTGTCGACCGTACCTTCAATCTGAATGTGAAGACGAGCCTGCGCATCCTGCAGTTTTTTCTCGACAAGCTAAATGCCTATCCGAATGATCCTGTATTTGCGCATTTTGAATTAGTACCGGACCATTTACCGGAAGCCTTGAAGGAACGGATTCAACAATTCCCGTCCGGCGCGTTGCAGTTCGAGATTGGCATTCAGAGTTTTAATCCGGAAGTACAGGCCTTGGTCAGTCGCAAACAGGATAACGATAAAGCGGCATCCAATCTGCGCTGGTTGCGTGAGCAATCGCAGGCACATCTGCATGTCGATTTGATTGCTGGTTTGCCCGGTGAAGATCTCGATAGTTTTGCACGCGGTTTTGACAAATTAGTCGGCCTTAGGCCCCATGAAATTCAGTTTGGCATTTTGAAGCGTTTGCGCGGCACACCAATCATTCGGCACACGGAAACGTATAAGTTGGTATTTGATCCAGCCCCACCGTACACGATACTTGCCACCGACCGGCTGGATTTTGCGACCATGCAAAGACTGGTGCGATTTGCGCGCTACTGGGATTTGGTCGCCAACTCCGGTCGCTTCGCGACGACTTTGCCGACGCTATTGGCCGATGCGCCCTTTGCACGCTTTATTGCCTTCTCGGACTGGCTCTATGCAAAAACGGATGCTACGCACAGGATTGCGCTCGACAGGCTCGCTGTGCTGGTGACGCAGTGGTTATGCCTGCAAGGAGCCGACCACATCGAAGTCGCTAGCCTGATCGCCCAGGATCACGCGGGCAAGGTGGCTAGTAGCGTGCCACGACGCAGCAAGATCGTCACCGCTGTTGTCCCGCAAAGGCAGGCGCGGCATCTGGCCGCTTAGGTGCACTCGGGGTGCCGGTCAGGCAGAACGCTGCCGCCATTTTTCCAGCAGCGCGAGGGTGGCGGTGTCGAGCGTATTAAGTGGTAAAGACTTGCGCTGCTCAAAAATCATTTGTGCATAAACGCCTGCCAGCGCATTGACTTCAGTCGAGAGCGCACGCTCCTCGCCCGTCGACGGACGCAGGCCGCGCCAGTAATTGATTGCCTCTTCTAATTCTGTCATTGTCAAATCCATGGTGCTATTTTAACCGCGACGTTGGCACTGCTAAGATACTGTTTTTTAAAAAATAAAATAATGAATTTCGTATTGGTACACGGGGCATGGCATGGCGGTTGGTGCTGGCGGGATGTAGCGTCTATTTTGCGTAGTAACGGCCATCAGGTTTTTACGCCCACCATGACCGGCCTTGGCGAACGCGCGCATTTGCTCACCGCGGAGGTGGGGCTCTCGACCTTCATTGATGATATCGCCGCCGTCATTCGCAGCGAAGAATTGGATAACGTTGTGCTGGTCGGACATAGCTTTGGTGGCCATGTCATTAACGGCGTGGCCGATCGCATGCCACAGTTGCTGCGTCAGCTGATTTATCTGGATGGATTGGTCGTGCAGCATGGCCAGTCTGCCCTATCAATCATGCCGCCCGCGGTGCAAGCCGAACGTATCCGCACTTTGGATGCGGAAGGCTTGCGCATGGTCATTCCGTCACCCGATCAATTTGGTCTGTCCGATCCGGAGCAGGTGGCGTGGGTGATGCGGCATCTCACACCGCATCCCCTCAAGGGCTATGCCGAGCCTTTGCACTTGCAGCATCCCTTAGGTAACGGACTGCCGAAAACCTATATCGCGGTCACGGACCCCTGGTATGCACCGCTGGCGGATTTGCGCCAATGGGTGCGCAGGCAGCCAGATTGGGACTGGCGCGAGCTCGCCGCTTGCCATAATGCGATGGTGAGTGCGCCGTTGGCTCTGGCGTCTTTATTGATGGAATTAGCGGGTCGCTAAAAATCGCGCGAGACGGTCAAGTCCTTGCGCGAGTTTGTCAATCGAGCTGGCAAAGCACCAACGTATTGCGCCCTCGCCTTCGGGGCCAAACGCGCTGCCCGGAGCAAGGCCCAGCCCGGCTTCGCTAACGAGCCGCTTGCACAGCGCCAGCGAATCGGTTTCTCCTTGAATGCGAAAAAATAGATACATCGCCCCCTTGGGGTGCGGGGCAATGATGCCGGCGGCACGAAATGCGTCGCTTGAGAGCTGTGCATATAAGTAATCGCGCGCTGCGGTATAGCGTGCCATCGTGGTTTTAATAATCTCTTCGCCATGCGTCACTGCGACGACGCCCGCGCGCTGCACAAAGCCTGGCGCACAGGATGTGTTGTATTCAATCAGTGTGCCCAGTGCGGGGGCGAGTGTCGCAGGGACTTGCATCCATCCCAATCGCCAGCCCGTCATCAGCCAGGATTTTGAAAAGCTGTTGGTCGAGACGACGCGTTCGCGCGCATCGGCAAGATCCAGAAAAGAAGGCGCACATGCGTGCGGTCCGCCCTGCCCGTCAAAGATCAGCCGTTCGTAAACATCATCAGCCATGAGCCAGATACCGTGGCGGCGACAATGCGCGAGCACGACTTCTTGTTGTGCGCGGGTGATGGTCCAGCCGGTTGGATTGTTGGGTGAATTCAATAGCAGCGCTTTGGTATCTGGTGTCAGCGCAGTGAGCAGACGCTCGAGATCAAGCTCCCAAACTGGGTCGGGCAGTTGGGTGTTGAGCGTAAGAGAAACCGGGATCACCTCTGCGCCCAGTATCTTTGGAATCTCGACCAGATTTGGCCAAAGCGGGGTAACGGCCACCACCCTGTCGCCGGGGTTGATCAGTAACTGCGCCACCAACATCAGGGCGGAGACACCTGAGGACGTAACCGCAATCTGATTGACATCGGCAGCGCCATGCAGACGCGCCGAGTAAGTGGCCAGCGTCTCGCGTAAAAGCGGTATGCCCAAATTGTGTGTGTAAAACGTATCACCGGCATCCAGCGCTTCTTTGGCTGCCTGCCGGATAAATTCGGGCGTCACTTGATCGGGCTCGCCGAACCAAAAGGGCAGCACATCGGCGCGCCCCATTCCGGCGTTGGCCACTTCACGGATTCGCGAAGCGCCAAGCGACATAACAGTTGCGCGCGGCTCGGCCGCATACAAAGAAGAATCAGCAAAGTTCACAGGCAAAGTATCAAGCGGTTAGCCAGATCAAGAATAAACGACGGTTGCAGATAACCGTAAAAAGCCAGTGCTAATACGAGCGCACCAGCCAGCATGAGTAAGCCCTGTCGCCACCGCGTTCGCATTATGCCGCCACTGGCATTGCACGCACGATCGGTTCTTCTTTAATAGGCAGGTTGATCAGTCCGGCAAATAGCCCAAGTCCGATGGTGATCATCCACACCGTGTTGTAATTGCCTTGGAGCGTATACAAGTAGCCGCCAAGCCAGACCCCCAGGAAGCTGCCAAGCTGATGCGAGAAAAACACGAAGCCTGACAGCATCGACAGATAGCGCACGCCGAAGATGCCGGCCACGACGCCATTCGTTAATGGTACGGTCGACAGCCACGACAAGCCCATCGCGGCGGCAAAAATATAAACTGATAATGCCGACAAGGGTGCCAACATAAAAAGCGTAATGAACGCCGCGCGCGCGAAATAAATACCCGACAGTAAATAGCGTTTGGGTAGCATGCCGCCAAGTTTGCCAGCGTAGTACGAGCCGAAAATATTAAACAGGCCAATCAGTGCTAGCGCAATGACAGCCACATTCGGGTCAGTCATGCCTTTGTCTTTGAGATAAGCCGGCAAATGCACGCCAATGAACACCACCTGAAAGCCGCAGACAAAATAGCCCGCAACTAAAAATTGGAAAGGCCGGTGCGCAAACGCTTCACGGGTGGCCTCCCGAATACTTTGCTGGCGACCTGCGCTGGCGGTGGGCACTGCTGGTTCACGAAGCAAGTACGCCAGTGGCATCATCACCAGCACAACGAGTGCCGCCAAAAAGTACAGTGCCTGTTGCCAGCCGGCGGCAGCGATCAATTGCTGCTCAACCGGGATCATCGCGAACTGGCCGAACGAACCTGCCGCACCAAGAATGCCGAACGCCCACGATCGCTGGGCAACAGACGTAGTGCGCCCGACGAATCCCGAGAGCGCACCAAATGCCGTGCACGAGAGTGCGGCACCAATCAAGATGCCCGACCCAATGACAAACAAGCCCGGCTGATCGAGCAGAGCCATCCATAGTAATCCGGACATGTAAAACAAGGCCCCAGCCAACACCACACGCGCAGCACCAAAGCGGTCCGCTGCGATGCCGGCGATGGGCCCGAAGATACCCCACATCAGATTTTGCATCGCCATTGCCAGCGAGTAGGTCTCGCGCGTCCACCCATGATGCTGTGAGAGCGGCTGCAGCCAAAAACCAAAACCATGGCGCACACCCATTGCCAGCGACAGGATCACGCCGGAGGCCAGCAATATCGTTTTAAGAGAGGGTGCGCGCAGCGTGTCGGACATCGTCGGCAGTCAAGTCTATCTGCCGGCTAGTGTAACGCATGCGTGCTTCAGGGCGCGCCAGCACCGCAGCTCAAACGCCGCGCGTCTGAACTACGGTGAATTGCAGCCAGAGAGCTATTTGCCGCTGCCCGGATTGGTCTTTGAAGCAGGCGTAGAGGTATCGGGTACCGTGCTACTGGGCTTGCTGCTGCCGGCCGAACCTTCTGTCGTGCCGCCTGAGGTGCCACTGGTATCAGCACCCGAGCTGCCGCCTGTTGTGCCTGCGCATGCGCTCAACAGCATAACGAAGACGATGGGACTTAAGCATTTCATCATAGATCGCTCCCGCAAAAAGGTGAAAGCAGTACGCATGGCTTACGCGTACCGAAGGAATGCATTGAGATGCAAATAGTAGAAGCGACTGCGGAGGGAAAGTTCGGGAGTGAGGCGCGCTGCTTGAGTTCACGCAAGGTGAAAGACGAGACGCCGGCCGAAGCCGACGTCTTGATGAGTACGATCAGGCCGCTTTTTTAGCTGGGGCTTTTTTGGCGACCGCTTTTTTCAATGCTGGCTTGGCTACTTTTTTTGCTGCAGTTTTGGCGGCTGTTTTTGTTGCAGGTTTTTTTGTTGCGGTTTTTTTTGCAGCTGTTTTGCCTGCGGCTGCAGTCTCGTCAGCACCCTCTTCTTTTTCTTTTGTTGCACGACCTTTGGCGGCGCCGGGCTTGGCTTTGCGCTCTTCAAATTCAAAGCTGACTTTACCGTCTTTGCCTTTTGCCAGATAAGCCTTGAATGGACGCCTTGTCCGTTGCGACACGAAACCAGGCAACAGGTCGGTTTTTCCTTCGTTGAGCAGCTTAATCATTTGCTCGGGCAGGATTTCTTGTTGCAGGATGATGCGGCCGCTGCGGAAATCACAAGCTTTGGGTTTTGCAACGGTTTTTTCGCAGACGTAGGCGAGGCCCATTTCATACACGCCGCTGCCGCATTTCGGGCACGCACCAAGTTGCGTTTGTCCCGTGAAATCGACGCCTTCTGCATTCTCATCATCTTCTGCGTTTTGCCCGAAATCGAACTCCAGTTTGTAATTCTTGATTTCTTCGTCACGCGAAATTTTGAGGATGGCTGCAAATGGCCGCCCCATTTTTGAACGAAAACCTTGCAAGGGTCCGATGGTTCGCTTGGTCAGCAATTCTTCGACTTCACTGACTTCGAATTGGCGACTACCTGGGATTTTACTGATCGAGAAATCGCATTTGGTGCAATTAAAGCGGCGGTAGTTTTCTTTGACGACCCCGCCGCAATTTGGACAGGGCGTGGTCAGCGTTGCGTAGTCGCCGGGGATAGTGTCGTTGTTATATTCCTTGGCGCGCTTGACGATGATTTGCGTCATCTGCGCAATTTCGCGCATGAATTCTTCGCGACTGATTTTGCCGCGTTCCATTTGCGAGAGCTTGTATTCCCATTCGCCGGTTAGCTCGGGGGCGGTCAATTCGGTGGCATCGAGTCCGCGCAACAAGGTCATCAATTGCGACGCTTTGGCGGTTGGTATGAGCTCGCGCCCTTCACGGATCAGGTATTTCTCATTCAGCAGTCCTTCGATGGTTGCGGCCCGGGTCGCCGGTGTGCCAAGTCCTTTGCCGGCCATCGCGTCGCGCAATTCTTCGTCATCAATGAGCTTGCCTGCACCTTCCATCGCTGAGAGCAGTGTGGCCTCTGAATACCGGGCTGGCGGTTTGGTAAAAAGGCTGTGTGCCACGACGCTTTCGGTTTTCACTTTCTCGTCTTTGGCAACGGCCACCAGCGTGCCGCTGGATTCCCCTTCTTTGCCGGCCTTATCGTCGATCACTTCTTTACCATAGACCGCCAACCAGCCTGGATTGGTCAGTACTTTGCCTTCGGTTTTGAACTGATGACCTGAGACTTCGGTATAGCGCGTGGTGACTAAAAATTCAGCAGCGGGGAAAAAGATCGCCATGAATCGCCGGGTCACCAGGTCATAGAGCTTTTGCTCAGGCTCGGAGAGACTTTTTGGCGCTAGTGTGGTCGGGATGATCGCGAAGTGGTCGCTAATCTTGGTATTGTCAAAGATACGCTTATTGGGTTTGACCCAGTTGTTATTGAGGACCTGCGCAGCAAACTGGTAGTAGTTATTGTTTTCTGCGAGTGTGCTCATTGTCTCTTTGACGGTCGCCAGATAATCTTCCGGCAAGTGACGCGAGTCAGTACGCGGATAGGTCAGTACTTTGTGTTTTTCATACAGCGCTTGCGCCAGACCTAAGGTGTTTTTTGCTGAAAAACCAAAGCGCGCATTGGCTTCGCGCTGCAGGCTCGTCAAATCAAACAGTCCCGGTGCCATCGACGTGGTCGGTTTGGATTCTTCGGACACGCTGCCGATTTTTCCACGACAGGCCGCGACGATGGAGTCGGCTGCCGCCTGACTCCAAAGCCGTTCGGCGCGCCGTTCCGGGTCGTTCTCGTCTTTTTTGAATGCGGTATCAAGCCAGCGGCCTTCATAGATGCCGGCGGCGCAAACAAACTCGCCGCGCACCTCCCAAAAATCACGTGAGACGAATTGTTTGATTTTTTCTTCGCGCTCGACCACGATCGACAGCGTTGGCGTTTGAACCCGACCCACCGTGGTCAAATAAAAGCCGCCTTCTTTGGAGTTGAACGCCGTCATCGCGCGCGTGCCATTGATGCCGATCAGCCAGTCAGCCTCACTACGGCAACGTGCCGCATCCGCCAAAGGCATCATCTCGGTGTCTTCGCGCAAATGACCGAAGGCTTCGCGGATCGCGCCTGGGGTCATCGATTGCAGCCAGAGTCGTTTGATGGGTTGCTTGGCTTTTGCGTATTGCACAATCAATCTGAAAATCAGCTCACCCTCGCGTCCGGCGTCACAGGCATTGATGAGTGCGCCGACATCTTTACGTTTGAGTAGCTTATTGAGTACCTTCAGTCGGGATTCGGTTTTTTGAATCGGGTTAAGCGCAAAGTGCGGCGGAATCATCGGCAAATTGGCAAAGGACCATTTGCCGCGTTTGACATCGTACTCTTCAGGTACGGCGATTTCGACAAGATGACCGACGGCGGAGGACAGCACGTAGTCGTCGGATTCGAAATACTCATCGTGCTTGGTAAAGCCGCCCAGGGTCTTCGCGATGTCGTTGGCGACGGAAGGCTTCTCGGCAATGATGAGCGTCTTGGTCATAGATTTAGTCCGGATCAGGAATGCAGTGGAACGGCCGACCGGCATGTGAGCGCAGGCCTTGCTTGCCTTACGCAGATGCTGGTTTTATGGCAACACTTAAGTGTTTGCGGCCAATGATAAGCGGGTTGTCGCAAAATCCGCAAGCGAGCGTGCGATAGTTCGAGCCAGTTTTAAACGAAAAAGCCCGCATAAAGTGCGGGCCTGAGAGGTAATTCAAAAAATATTTCTGATACTTAATGGTAAAGCGGTGTGCTGACGTCGTCGTCATCGGTGAAGAGTTCATCAAACATCAAGCCATCCGGCTCTTTGCCCTGACTCCACAACACCATGAGTACGATGACTTTAAGCTTATCGAGAGAAATCGGCGATTCGCTGGCGGCGCAGGCCCGTTCGATGACGATTTCGCGCTGCAAGGCATTGACGACTTCGGCCGACTCGAGAAACTGAATGAAACCAATGGCCGGTGTGCCCAGCGTTTCGAATTCGCGCTCTGCATAAACCCGAAAGCCGAAAGAAAAGGCAGTCTGCCGGGCCTGCTGACTGAACATTTCATTGGTGGTTTCGGCCAGATCGGTCAACCAACCGAGAGCCTTGGAGATTTCTTCTTGCTCGAAACCGACCGCCGAGAGTTTTTTAGCCAAAGCATCCGAATCCGGACAGGCGTCAGGGCGATAATAAGTTTCGTAAAGATAAACGAGGACGTTGAACATAGGTGCACTGTAGCGGTAACTGGAGGGTGGCACAAGCAAGACGATAAAAAAACTTGCGATGGATTTTTTACGAGGACAGATTTTTTTTAAAATTTATTTTAATTTCAGTGGCTTAGCTGAACTTGCCTGATTATCTTTTCAAGAAAGTATCGGCGCTTTCTTTTAAATCTGAAAACGCTTTTTCTTAAAAAAATAAATACAGTTCGGCGACCTGATAAAAACCTACACCAATCGTCGGTATTGGCCGCCGCTTAATGCTTCCATCTGGCCACGCATTTCTAATGTCAATAATCCCGCCTGAATTGCTGCGCTTGACAGGCTGGTGCGGGTAGCAAGCTGGTCGACTGAGACGGGATCGTAGCCGGCGGCATCCAGCAATTGTTGCAGGCCCAGGTCGTGGGTCTGACTTGTGTCCATAGATGCCCGATCGGAGCCAGTGCGATCGGGCGCAGACGTTTGCGGCCATTGCCATTCTTCGAGAATATCCTGCGCCGACTCAACTAATTTGGCACCTTGTCGGATCAGTTGATGGCAGCCCTTGGACAAGGGTGAGTGAATCGAGCCCGGGATGGCGAAGACATCCCGGCCTTGCTCCAGTGCGCTGCGCGCTGTGATCAACGAACCGGATTGCGCCGCCGCTTCCACGACGAGCACCCCCGAGGCAAGGCCGCTGATGAGGCGATTACGGCGCGGAAAATTTGATGCGATGGCCGGCGTACCCAGAGGATATTCGCTCACCAGGCAAGCTTCTTCAGCGATTTTGTGCGCCAATGCACGATGACGCGCCGGGTACACCAGGTCAATGCCGGTGCCGATGACGGCGACGGTCGCGCCATGCGTTGTTGAGACTGCATTTTTTAATGCGCCTGCATGCGCAGCGGCGTCGATGCCAAGCGCCATGCCGGACACAATCGTCAGCGTCGCCGCGCTGAGCGCTTGCGCAAACTGATCGGCATTCTGCATACCTTGTATGGTCGCATTGCGACTGCCAACAATGGCAATTGCACTGTTTTGCAGCAGCGCGATGCGGCCCTTTGCATAAAGCAGCGGTGGCGGATCGGTAATGGTCAGCAGTGCCGCCGGATAGCTTGTGTCGGCGAAGGTCAGCACCGCGTTGCCGGGTAGCGCGGCCCAAGTGAGCGTTTTGTCGATCTGCTCTTGCATCGCTGCAGAGGGTTCGGCGGAAAGCGCGTAGGCGAGTTTTTCCGGTACTTGTTTCTGAAGAGCGGGAAAGCCTGCATTAAAAATTTGTTTAGGCAAGCCAAAGTGGCTCAGCAGCATGCGCGCCGTATGCGGACCAACCCCCTCGGTGAGCACCAGCCTTAGCCAGTGCGCCAGACCCTCTTCAGCAGTCATCGTGCCTCGCCTTGGCTGGTCGCTGTGCCAAGCGAATTGACCAAGTCACCCACCGCCAGCCCATCGCGGGTTTGCATGACCAGGGCGAACGAAACGTACTGCGCCACGTCGAATACGAGTAGCGTGCCAACGGAAACAACGGGTGAGGATAAGATGCGGGTGTCATCGGCGTCGATTTTAACGTGCTTCATCACGCTCAGGACGCTGCCCGTATCTAGTCCGTGGTCTCGGCCACGATTGATCGCCACGAGATCATACTGGCCCGCATAGCGGCCTCCATTTAGCGTGCGCACGATCCGGCCTGCAATCTTTACAGCGCCATGCGGCGGCGGCAGGACGTTGCCGGCTGGGTTCAATAGCGGTATCAGACGGTCGTCTTGGCGCAGTTCGGCGTTGGAAGTCGATACAAGGAAGCGGTGTAAATTGCCCGTGCCGGATGCCATTTCAACCAGCTGGACAACCCCCACGCGCATTGCGGTGTAGCCTAGCGTCATGCCGGTATCGGGGTCGGTGATGGCATCGGCTGGGCGTACGGCAGTAAATACCGAGTGGGTGTCGAGCGACCCCTCGACAAAGACGGTATCAAAACGGCTGGCCATGGTGCGCCCTTTTTCGAAGGCAGCGACGCGCGGGGCATATCCTAGTTGAGTGTCGCTCAACAGTGGGGCTTGCGACAGGAAGCGCAGCAGATGTGGGGCAATGGCCGCAATTGGCGCGGTGGCTAATGGCGCGCTGCGGGTGGTCGGTGATAGACGCAAATCGGCAGGTTGGGAGGACGTCGCAGGTGGGCTATCCAGGCGCAGGCTGCCGCGTAGTTTGTCGAAGTAAATCGTCTGGCCTGGATAAATCCGATGTGGATTGCGAATCTGTTGGCGGTTATGTTCCCAAACCCGCGGCCAGCACCCGTGATCTTTTAGAAATGTGCCTGCGAGGTCCCACAAGGTATCGCCAGTTTGGATCAGGTGCGTGTCTGGTGCATGTGCATGGAATTCGCACTGTGAGGCTGCCATCGAAGGTAAACACGTCGCCGCACCCCCAAACGTCATTAACAGAACAGCTGTGCTAAACTTTTTCATCGGTTTTATGTTCCAATCCGTTGCTGTTGTTGCATGGTCGACCATGCAAGGCGATCCGGATTTTGCATGAACATCAAAGCTTCCTAAACACAAAGTCACTGAATTTTTCGCTGTTGTTGCGCAAAAGCCGTATGTCCCTGCTACCTATCCTGCGTTACCCCGATGCGCGCTTGCACAAGATTGCTAAGCCGATCACTGTGTTCGATGAACGAATCAAAAAATTGGTCGCTGATATGGCCGAGACCATGTACGACGCGCCGGGTATCGGACTAGCTGCCAGCCAGGTTGATGTGCACGAACAATTAATCGTGATTGACACCTCCGATGCACGCGATGGATTGTTGGTGTTGATTAATCCGGCCATCATTCGCGCCAGTGAAGAGCGGCAGGTATATGAAGAGGGCTGTCTGTCTGTTCCGGGCATTTACGATGGTGTTGAGCGCTCCGCGCAGGTGCGTGTCAAGGCGCAGGATATGAATGGTCAATTTTTTGAGCTGGATGCCGAGGGTCTGCTCGCGGTATGCATTCAGCATGAAATCGATCATTTAAAGGGCAAGGTCTTCGTTGAATATCTGTCGCCTCTAAAGCGTAATCGCATCAAAGCTCGTCTGCAAAAAGAAGAGCGTGAGCTGAAAAAAGAGCGCGAACTCCATTCGGTACCGCGGTAGAAACGGCATAAAGCGCAGCGTAAGCTGACGGCTATAATCGCGTCATGAACATCATTTTTGCTGGCACCCCCGAGTTTGCCGCAACGGCATTAGCATCCTTGCACGAGGCCGGGTTTCACATTCCGTTAGTGCTGACCCAACCCGATCGTCCGGGCGGCCGCGGGATGCAGCTGCAGCCTTCTGCCGTCAAGCAATTTGCGCTCGCCCATCAACTCCCGGTGGCGCAACCGGCCTCATTGCGGCTTGACGGTAAATATCCGCAGGAAGCACGAGACGCGCATGCATTACTGCATGCCACGCCGCACGATGTGATGGTGGTCGCGGCCTACGGCTTGATTCTGCCGCCATCGGTGCTGCAGATCCCCCGTCTTGGGTGTATCAATATTCATGCATCATTGCTGCCGCGCTGGCGTGGTGCTGCGCCGATTCATCGTGCCATCGAAGCGGGTGATCGTGAGACCGGCATCACCATCATGCAAATGGACGAAGGTCTGGATACCGGTGCGATGCTGTGTCATGAGGCCGAGATCATTCGTGCTGATGATACGACGGCGAGTTTGCATGACCGCTTAGCTGCGATGGGCGGCCGCTTGATTGTCGATGTGCTGCGTCGGCTTGAGCAGGGTACGCTGTCTGCAACAGCACAGCCACAGAGCGGCGTTTGCTACGCTGACAAAATTCGAAAAGATGAAGCCGCACTCGATTTTCGCCTGCCGGCTGCGGTCTTGTCCCGGCGTATACGTGCATTCAATCCGTTCCCAGGGGCGCTGGCGCAGGTTGGCGGCGTGGCTTTGAAGATTTGGCGTGCTGAACTGACGCAACACCACGGTCAGCCCGGCGAGATTGTCGCGGCTGGCCCTGGTGAGCTTATTGTGGCCTGCGGTGAAGGTGCGCTGAGATTGGTGGAGTTGCAAAAGCCTAGTGGCAAGCGCTTGCCTGCAGCAGAATTTCTCAAGGGCTTTCCACTGCAACAGGGGCAGCGCTTCGAGGTTCATTCTTGAATTCACGTATAATTTCACTGCGCCGATTTGATTCAACAAGTCAAACCCAGCTTGCGGGCGCCGGGATACTTGTCCTAACTAAATACTGCTAAAGCGGCACGCGAACCCGGCCCAGCTTTGCATGCCGGGTTTTTTCATTGCGTGCGCTGAACTGAACGAAACCAAACCAATAGACTGAGTCCATGAAACGCGACGCCATTTCCTCTACTGAAGCGCAATTACGCGATCTGCTGGCCAAACGCATTCTGATTTTAGATGGTGCGATGGGTACCATGATTCAGCGTTATAAGCTCACCGAGGAATCGTATCGCGGGACACGCTTTGCCGACTTCGCTGTCCCTGGCAAAGAAGTTTTCGTCAAAGGCAATAACGAATTACTGACCCTGACTCAGCCGCAGATCATTAGCGAAATTCACGAGCAATATCTCGCCGCTGGCGCCGATTTAATCGAGACCAATACTTTTGGTGCGACCACGATTGCGCAAGACGACTATCACATGGCCGATTTGGCCTATGAGATGAATGTGCAGTCAGCCAGGCTTGCACGTGCCGCGTGCGATAAATACGCAAGTCCTGATAAGCCCCGCTTCGTCGCCGGCGCCCTTGGCCCCACACCGAAGACGGCATCGATTTCACCGGACGTCAATGATCCGGCGGCGCGCAATGTCAGCTTTGATCAATTGGTGGTGGCGTATCTTGACCAAACCCGGGCGCTGGTCGAAGGCGGCTCTGACGTGCTGTTGGTCGAGACTGTTTTCGATACGCTTAATTGCAAAGCGGCGCTGTTTGCGATTGACCAGTTTTTTGAAGAGAGCGGGCAGCGTTTGCCCATCATGATTTCGGGCACCGTGACGGACGCGTCTGGCCGTATTTTGTCCGGTCAGACTGTGACAGCTTTCTGGAACTCAGTGCGCCATGCGAGGCCTTTGACGGTCGGTCTTAACTGCGCGCTTGGGGCTACCCTGATGCGTCCGTATGCTGAAGAGCTCTCCAAGATTGCCGAGACCTTTGTCTGCATTTATCCCAACGCCGGCTTACCCAATCCCATGTCGGATACCGGTTTTGATGAGACGCCGCCGGTGACGTCGTCCTTACTCCAAGATTTTGCGCAAAGTGGTTTCGTTAATATCGCGGGTGGTTGCTGCGGCACTACGCCCGAGCACATAAAGGCCATTGCCGATGCGCTCGCAAGCCTGCCACCGCGGCGCATACCGACCCATCTGCATCAGATGCGTTTGTCTGGATTGGAGCCTTTTACGATTGATGAGGACTCGTTGTTTGTCAATGTGGGCGAGCGCACGAACGTCACTGGGTCGAAAGCCTTTGCGCGTCTGATCCTCAATGAGCAATACGACGAAGCGCTGGCGGTGGCGCGTCAGCAAGTCGAAAACGGTGCTCAGATCATCGACATCAATATGGATGAGGCGATGTTGGACTCAGTCGCTGCGATGACGCGGTTTCTGAATTTGATTGCTTCCGAGCCGGACATTGCGCGCGTGCCGATCATGATCGATTCGTCCAAATGGAGCGTCATCGAAGCGGGCCTCAAATGCGTGCAAGGCAAGGCGATCGTTAATTCCATCTCGATGAAAGAAGGCCAGGCGGAATTCCTGCGGCAGGCAACGCTATGCCGGCGCTATGGGGCCGCGATCATCGTGATGGCTTTCGACGAAAAAGGCCAGGCCGATACCTTTGCGCGCAAGACAGAAATTTGTGAGCGTGCTTACAAACTGCTTGTTGAGCAGATTGGTTTTCCGCCCGAAGATATTATTTTCGATCCGAATATCTTTGCGATCGCCACCGGCATCGAAGAACACAATAATTATGCCGTTGATTTTATCAACGCAACCCGTTGGATACGGGACAATCTGCCGCACGCAAAGGTCAGCGGAGGCGTTTCTAATGTCAGTTTTTCATTCCGCGGCAATGATCCTGCGCGTGAAGCCATTCATACGGTTTTTTTGTATCACGCGATCAAGGCTGGTATGACGATGGGTATCGTCAATGCCGGTATGGTCGGTGTGTACGATGATCTCGATACCCAACTGCGCGAGTGTGCAGAAGATGTGGTCTTGAATCGCCGCGACGACGCAACCGAGCGCATGATCGAGATTGCCGCTACGCTGAAAGCTGGCGATAAAAAAGAAGAGCAGACCTTGCAATGGCGCATGGCCCCCGTCGAAAAACGTCTGGCGCACGCGCTCGTGCATGGCATCACGCAATGGATCGTTGAGGATACTGAAGAAGCGCGCGCGATGGTGGAGCAAAGCGGCGGCCGTCCGATTCATGTGATCGAAGGCCCGCTGATGGACGGCATGAACATCGTCGGCGATTTGTTTGGCCAGGGAAAAATGTTTTTACCGCAGGTGGTGAAATCTGCGCGCGTAATGAAGCAGGCCGTTGCGCACTTGATCCCGTATATCGAAGAAGAAAAAATACAGGAAGAAAAGCGCACCGGTATCGCTGCCAAGGCCAAGGGCAAAATCGTTATTGCTACTGTCAAAGGTGATGTGCACGATATTGGCAAAAATATTGTCTCGGTGGTTTTGCAATGTAATAATTTTGAAGTCGTGAATATGGGCGTGATGGTGCCCTGCTCCGAAATTCTGGCGCGCGCCAAAGCCGAGAATGCCGACATCATTGGTTTGTCGGGTCTTATTACGCCATCGCTCGAAGAAATGGCGCACGTTGCTAAAGAAATGCAGCGGGATCCGCATTTCCGTATGTTGAAAATCCCGCTTCTTATTGGTGGCGCGACCACCAGTCGTGCGCATACCGCAGTTAAAATCGCGCACAATTACGAGGGCCCGGTAGTCTATGTGCCGGACGCATCGCGTTCGGTTTCGGTTGCGCAGTCGCTGCTCACGCCCGAGCAGCGCGAAGCGTATATCGCAGAGATCGCCGCCGACTATGCACGTATCCGCGAGCAGCATGCCAATAAAAAAGCAGTGCCGATGCTGTCAATTGGTGCCGCACGAAAAAATAAAACGCGACTCGCTTTTGATGGCGTCTCGGCGCCAGTTAAACCAAAATTTATCGGCCGCCGTCATTTTCGCAATGTAGACCTGGCCACCTTGGCAAAGTACATCGACTGGGGTCCATTTTTTCAGACCTGGGATTTGGCTGGACCTTTCCCTGCCATCCTGACGGACGAGGTGGTAGGTGAGTCGGCCAGCAATGTTTATCGTGATGGGCAGGCGCTGTTAAAAAAAATCGTCGAGGGTCGGTGGCTCACCGCCAACGGGGTCATGGCGATCCTGCCGGCCAATAGCGTTAATGACGATGACATTGAGGTCTATACCGATGAAACGCGCAGCGAAGTAGCCTTTACTTATTATGGCTTGCGTCAGCAAACTGAAAAGCCCGTCATTGATGGCGTGGCGCGGCCGAACCAATGCCTCGCTGATTTTATTGCGCCCAAGTCCTCCGGCATTGAAGACTATGTCGGTCTGTTTGCCGTGACAGCCGGCATCGGTATTGAGAAATATGAGAAGCGTTTTGAAGATGCGCATGATGATTACTCATCGATCATGCTGAAGTCGCTCGCGGATCGACTTGCTGAAGCATTTGCTGAGCATTTGCATGAGCGCGTGCGCAAGGAGTTATGGGCTTATGCCAGTGATGAGCAGTTCTCTAGCGAGGCACTGATCAAAGAAGCGTATCGCGGCATTCGTCCTGCGCCAGGTTATCCCGCTTGTCCCGAGCACACGGTGAAGGCAGAGGTATTCCGGATTTTGGAGTGTGAAGATATCGGCATAAGCCTGACAGATTCGTATGCAATGTTTCCCGGTGCTGCGGTATCAGGATTTTATTTCGCGCATCCGGAGGCCAAGTATTTTAGTGTCGGGAAAATTGGCGAAGACCAGCTGCGTGATATGGCAGCGCGTCGTGGCGAGACAGTCACGCGGCTACAGAGCTGGTTAGCTCCCAATCTGTCCTGATCCGGCAAGCGCACTGGTGACGGGCATGCCGTCAATGAACACTTTTAATTCGCCGCAAGAAAACGCCTGCCAGTTTTCATTGGTGGTCAGTGGCTCGGTGACGATGATGGCGACTCGGTCGTTGGGCGTCGTCACTTCAGAAAAATCAACCGACAAATCTTCATCTGACAGCATCGCTTGTGCAAATGGATATTGGCGGACGATGTAATTTAGCTTGGTTGAGCAATACGCATACAAGGCCGCGCCATCGGAAAGCATCATATTGAAGACGCCATAGGCTGCGATCTCATCGGTGAGTGCCGTTAATGCGGCCCGTAGCTGCGTTGCTGTTGGCGCGACGTCGCCAAATTGCGCATGCAACTGCTGTAGCAGGTAGCAAAAGGCGAGCTCGCTGTCGGTAGTGCCGACTGGACGATAGGGCCCATTGAGCACGGGTGCAAACTCTTTTAAGTCGCCATTGTGCGCAAATACCCAATAACGACCCCAGAGCTCTCGCACAAAGGGGTGACAATTTTCGAGCGCCACCTGACCTTGCGTGGCCTTGCGGATATGGGCAATAACATTTTTCGATTTGATCGGATACCGTTTGATCAACTCGGCTACAGGCGAGGCAACCGCAGATGCATGGTCAACAAAGTGCCGGACCCCAGCCCCCTCAAAAAAAGCAATGCCCCAGCCGTCTTTGTGTTCGTCGGTGAGGCCGCCTCGCGTGGCAAAACCGGTAAAGCTGAACACAATGTCGGTCGGTATATTGCAGTTCATGCCGAGCAGTTGGCACATGACGGGCAGACGGAATTAAGGGAAGATGCTTACGGTATCACGAAACTAGCGGCGTTTCGCATCCACTAATGTGAGTCGGTAGCTGCACACGGCAGCGCCACAATGCGTGGCCCGACGCCCGATATTTTTCTTCGAAGGGGGTCGCCGGTTTGGGAAGCTTGGGGTCGGTGTCAGCGGGGCCGGCGACTTGATAGGATTCGCACACAACGGGCTGACTAGTGAGCTGCTGGAGCGCTGCTGCGAATTCTTCGATATAAATTTTCCAATTACTACGACATTCAATGGCGCCACCCAAGGCAATGATCGCCGGAAAAATGGCGTGACCATGCCAGCGCCGTGCCAGCTGTGATTTTTTTGGCCAGGGATTGGGGTAGAGCAGGTAGTGCCGTGCCGGACGAATGTCGGCCTCTAACATGAGGCGCCAAAAATCCACCAGATCTGCCCTGACCAATACACAGTTGAGCGGTGGTGGACCGCTCCAGGCAGTATGGCGGGCGAGGCGGTCTGCAGACTGGTCGACGCCGATGACAAAACTCTCCGCATTTTGCTGCGCCAAATGCCAGGTAGACAAACCAACGCCGCAGCCGGCATCGAGAATCAGTGTCGGCTTGCCGGCTGCGCACCAGGCGTCGATGGCGTAGGTGAAAGCCTGGCGATTGACCTCAGCAATCGGTTTTTGGAAATGCGATTGTGCATGGCGTGTGACCAACTCGCCCAGCTGATCATGCATGCTGATCTGATTGCTGGATACTGGGCGTGAATTGGCGTGCATGAAAGCGGAGGTGCGCTAGCGTCGTGCTGCGTTAATGAAACACGACCGATTGTGCCATGAACGCCTCATAGCTCCCCAAAAAAGCATCGACGTCTTCCACACTGGGTTCGGTGGCAATCAGGTCGCGTACGTGTTGACGAAATACTTCCGCAAGCGGACCAGCTAAAAAAATCTCGCGCTTGCCCGGCTTGTCGAAAATTTCATAGCCACCAAAACGCAGGGCTTCAAGCCCGGCATCGGCGCCGAATTCAACCACGCTGTAATGCTCGCTGTTATAGATCAGATTCATGGCGACTCCTAAGGTGCATTGAAAACAAAATGAGCTGCTGATGCAAGTAGGGCTGCTAACGGGTTTTTCAATAGGAGCGCCGCAAATCCTGTGCCTGATTTTGCTTCACGGTGGGCAATGCAGATCTGCAGCCAGATGCAGCAAGCGCTGGTATTGCGGGTCTCGTAAAAATGACCGGATCTGAACGAGATGACTGGCATCGGCGAGGCTGAGATAAAGCGCCTGGGGTGGCTTGCGCAAAATGCGGTTGAGCATCACCCGTAGGGTCAGGTTACCTGTGCAGCATGGACAGCCAGGTGCGATGCGGATGATTTCTAATTGCGCTTTTGGCAGAGCGGTGTCGAGCGGAGAGCTGCCCTCGGGTATGCCTTCAGCGATGACGGCGGTGCGCGCGTGAGGATCAAGACGGGCGGCGATAGCCTCTTCGCGAGCGCGCAGACTGCCACCGTGAACCAGTATCGTAACCGTCATCCGGCTTTCTTCAAGCCTTTGAGTGATTCGACGCCGAGTTGTTTCAGTTTGCGATACAGATGCGTGCGCTCAAGTCCGGTGCGTTCTGCGACGCGCGTCATGCTGCCGCCTTCGCGCAACAAATGGTGCTCGAAATAGGCGCGCTCGAATGCATCTCGCGCTTCGCGTAAGGGTAATTCAAATGAGACGCGGAATTCTTCTTCCGGCGGCGCATACGATGACGTGGGCGTCGATCCGTTGACCTGTCCGCCGATTGTGTAGGTTGTTGCCTGTAGTTGCGGCGCCGATAACGCGGCATGATCGCGATTCTGCGGTACGCGGTGGCCGCCGTTCAGCATCGTGCCGCGCGCGTTTTCAGGGCCACGTGAGAGGCCTTGTTGCACGGTCTTGAGCAGCTTTTGCAGCGAGATGGGTTTTTCGAGAAAATTCATCGCGCCAATACGCGTCGCCTCAACGGCCGTATCGATGGTCGCATGACCGGACATCATGATGACCGGCATCGTCAGGAGTCCGTCCCTTTGCCATTCTTTGAGCAGGGTCACGCCATCGGTGTCCGGCATCCAGATATCGAGCAAGACCAGATCCGGCGCGTCTGCGAGGCGCATTTCCCTCGCCTGGTGGGCGTCTTCCGCAGTCGAGACCACGTGACCCTCGTCGCCCAGAATCTCCGAGAGCAACTCCCGGATTCCCATTTCATCGTCCACTACTAGAATGTTTGCCATCCGCTCACCTCACCCTGTCAAGCTGTTGTATCGACATTCATTGTATTTTTAGCAATAGTTAATGTCAAATAATTAATCGACTGCTAGTTTCAGCCATAAAATCGATATTGTCGCGCCGCCACTGCCGTCTTTACGGTTCTGTAGTTCGATTCGCCCGCCATGCTCTTCGATGATTTTCTTGACGACAGCGAGTCCAAGGCCCGTCCCGCGAGGTTTGCTCGTGACATAGGGCTCAAAAGCTCGGGCGATTAGTTTTGCGTCAAATCCCGGCCCGTTGTCCAATATCGATAACCTGACCGCTGTTTTCATCTCGCCATCTGCATTCGGGTAATGGATCGCTTCCGTCACTACTTCAATATTTGGTTTGTGCGGATTATTTTTTGTATCCGCCGTTGCATCTTGTGCGTTCTGGAGCAGGTTATGTACCACTTGTCGTATTTGAGTTGCATCGCCGAGTACTTTTGGCAACATATTTGCTAATTTTGCGTGAATCACTTCCGCTTCAACGCTTGTCATGTACAAATCCAGAATTTCCAGAACCAGTGCGTTGAGGTCGAGCGGTTCGACTACCGGGGCTGGCGTTTTCGCATAATCTCGGAAATTATCGACCATGCGTTGCATGGCAGTAACTTGACTGACGATCGTATTCGTACCTCGCTCCAGCAATGCTGCGTCGACGGTTTCTAGCTTGCTATGCAGTTTCATTTGCAAGCGTTCGGCCGATAGTTGGATTGGCGTAAGCGGGTTTTTGATTTCGTGGGCAAGCCGCCGCGCGACTTCGGCCCAGGCCACTGAACGCTGCCCCGAGATGAGATCAGAAATATCGTCGAAAACGACCACATGGCCGGTACCTGAACCGACGGGTAAACGCGACCCGCGCGCCAATAAGGTAATCACATCACCCCCGCTTTGTTCACCAGTCCGATCGATTTCAACTTGCTGTTGCCAGTGTTGCCCCTGGACGTCGGCAGCGCTCGCGGCGGACTGGGCGTTTTGTGCAGAAAATGCCTGAATAACGGCTTCGCTAAAGCTGCCTAAACCCGTGACCACAGCAAATGGCTGCCCGAGAAAGGGGGTCAGGTCCTGGTGCAAGATACGTTTGACTGACGCATTAAACGTCACCACGTTGAGGTGATCGTCGAGCACCATCACGCCGGCTGACATATTGGCCAACACGGATTCGAGATAAGCCTTCGCATCTTCCAACGCCTGGCTATTGCGTTGGACTGCCTCCCGCGCGTCGGCTAGCTGTCGGGTCATGGTGTTAAATGATTGGGTCAAGGTGCCGAGCTCGTCTGAGCTCGCCACAATCGGTCTTGGCGACAGATTACCTTCGGCGACAGCTTTGGTACCTTCTGCCAGCAGCAACAGCGGCCGAGCCAGATCGGTCGCAAGTAAAAACGCGCTGACCATCGCCGCAAAAATAGCCAGCAGCAATGTCAGCGTGAGCGTCACCAGATAAAATTTGCGCAAGCCTGATCGCGCCAGCGCACGCTCCTGGTATTCACTGTACGCAAGCCGTAGCGCTTCGGCATCGCTGGCTAATTGTGCTGGCACGGGCTGCAAAATTTGCAAGTAGCGCGCCTTGCTGCGAACGGACAGCAAAGAGCCATCACCGCGAATAGCGACCACGACACGCAGCCGTAGTACCGGTAGTCGCGCATCTCTTGTGCGCGGCCCACCCGTACTTGCCATATCGGCAGAGAGCGGCTCAAGCTCGCCTTCGATCACGCCGAAACCGTCCATCGTGCGCGCTCGAGCCAGCATCGACGGTGCAGGTAAATCGCGTACCAAATCGGAGAGCCCGCTTCCGCTGCTGGCAATCAAGGAGCCGTCACCCGCTACCACGACTGCATCGAGCAATTGGGAATGCTCCAGTAGTCCAGGCAATTGGGTCCGCAGCGACGCGTCTGACATTTCGGAGAGGCCTAAAGCTACGCTGCGCGCTTTGGCCTGCAGATCTTTGAGAAGCGAATCCAGTGCGGTGTGGCTCAGGTTCAGGCCGGAGCCAAGTGCCGACTCCACTTGCACGTTAAACCACGACTCGATTGAACGCGACACAAACTGCACCGAGACCAAATAAATCACGCTACCCGGCAAAATGCCGATTAGGGCAAACAGCAATACCAGCTTCGTCATCAGCCGCGAGCCGAAACGACCTTTGCGATAACGACTTGCAAGGCGACCAAGCAGGACGCACACCAGCACAAACAGCGCGCCGGCGACGGCCACGTTGGCACCCAGAATCCACGAATAGTATTCATCAAATAGCAGCGTGTTTTCTGAGGCCGAAGCTAACAGAAAGAGCAAAATTCCTACCACGGCCGATGCCACCAGCAGCAGATACCGTAGCGCGCGTGTCACTTTCCTTCAGCCTTGAATGAAAAGCGCTGCCAGCCGGATGACATGCGCCAGTCACCGCTGCTAATGGCACTTACTTGTATTGGTTTAGGCAATAGTGTGACGTCGAGCTCCATCTGAACCGCGACGGTATAAGTAGCGCCGGGCTTTAATGCGGTCGCGTCAGCCACCACCCAGCGGCCAGGGCGCCGCAGCAGCGCGAGCACTTCTTCAAGCTTGGCGAAATTGCGGTACAGATTGCCATCAATGGCAGCGCGGTATTGCCGCGTTAACACGTTGTAGGAGATGCGCACGGTACGGGTCGCGCTGACGGCTGTTTCGTCAAACCAGTACCAGCGTGGTCGGGAGATTTCGACTTGGGTTGTGAAATAAAGCGGTACGCCCCGCATCAACGCGTCTTCTAGCGAGCGTGTCAGATCAAGGGAAAAAGCTGTCGAAAGACGGTAACCGTCATCGGTCGCTTCGATGCTGGCTTCAGCGAATTCAATGCCGTCAGCGGCATGCGCGGCAGGCAGCCAAAAAGCCAGTAGCGAGCCGAGCCAAAAGCAAAGGAAAAATCGACGAATCACGCAGGAAACGGAGCAGCGCCGCGGTAAAAAAGTTGATCGATAGTATCAAACTGAGGGCTTTTGGAATAGCGCGTAAAACAAGCCGTCCAGATCGCGGTCTGCTTGCGATACCGGTAATAACTGGCCCGGCGCCTCAAGCTGGATTGCACGGTGACGCAGCGCAAAGGCCTCTGCCTGCAGCGCGGACTCCTCCGGCCATAATGAGCAGGTCACCAACAAGAGCTTGCCGCCGGGGCGCAGGGTTTGCCATAGCGTGTCCAGAATCTGGGCTGAAAGCTTGGCAAGTTGTGTGGAATCTTTGGGTCTGCGTAGCCAGCGAATATCGGGATGGCGCCGGACAATGCCGGACGCGGTACAAGGCAGATCGGCAAGGATACGATCAAACAGCACCCCGTCCCACCAGTCAAGGCCGCTGGCGTCGCCTACTTTCAGTTGCGCCTGCAGCTGTAAGCGCGTGAGATTTTGCGCGACCCGCTCAAGACGCAGCGCGTCATGATCCAGCGCGACGACATCAATTGCTGCTAACTCCAACAAATGCCCAGTCTTGCCGCCGGGTGCGGCACAGGCATCCAGCACCCGCATACCGTCGTTCAGATCAAGGAGCGGAGCGGCCAACTGCGCAGCAGCGTCCTGTACCGACACCAGACCTGCGGTGAAGCCCGGTATGCGGGCCACCGGGACCGGTTGTGCGAGCCGTACTGCACAGACGCCGACTTGAGTTCCTGCCATCCCTTCGCTGGTCAGAAGCGCGAGATAATTTTCCACCGATGTTTTACGTTGATTGACGCGCAAAGTCAGCGGCGGCGCCGCGTTGCCGGCCGCCAGAATTGACTGCCATTGTGTTGGCCAGGCACTTTTGGTTTTATCAATCCACCACTGCGGATAATTCCATTTGGCTGGCTCATCGCGGGCCACTAGCGCGAGCAAGCTGTCGCGTTCGCGTAAGAAACGCCGTAACACGGCATTGACCATGCCTTTGGCGCGGGCGAGATCCGGGTCCGCATTAGCGGCAACCACAGCCTGATCAACGACCGTGTGGGGCGCGTAGCTAGCTTCGTCGGCAGCCACTAATGTGAGTGCGCAGCACAGTAGCGTTTTGAGTTTGGCTTGCTGAGGCGGATTATCAGTAAGTGCTGCGAGCAGTGCCTGACTGCTGCCCCAGTTACGCATGCTGCGATAAGCGAGATCTTGAATTGCCCCACGCGCACCGTGCGTGGCGCGGCTTGATTCAAAGACCTCAATGAGCGCGCGCGGCAAAGCCATTCCGCCTTCAACAAATACGAGGGTGCTCGCGGCGCCCGATAAGGCAAAGGCAAGGGAGTCCGGTTTTAAATTCACGTTGCGTGCCTCGCCTGATCGTCCAACCATTGTCCAACATCAGCAAAAACCCGCGCAGCATCGTTGGCAGACTCATTAAAAATTTCGTGATACAGCGCGTCATACCGATGACGGCGTCCTAGGCCATTGGTCAAATGATTGAAGAAAGCCTCACTACCGCGCGGGTCAACCAGTTGGTCGTCGCCGGCAAATACCAGCAGGGTGGGTAGGCGTAGTTGCGCGGCCTCGCGCTCGGTGACAGTAATGGCTGCAAGCATCGCATTGAGCAGTCGTGCCGTGATTTTGTTGTGCACCAGTGGATCTTGTTGGTAGGCTTTGACGACAGCGTTGTCGTGCGACAGGTAGCGCTGCTTCAATCCGTTCGACACGGCTAATCCAGGCGCCAGGGTCGTGAGCGTACTGAGTAGTAATTTTTGCGCGATATTGAGCGGTAAGGCCAGCGCCGCTGACGAAAGAATCAGTCCCGCCAGTGGCATGGTGTTGGCAATCGCAAAGCGCGCAGCAAATAATCCACCCATGCTGTGCCCCAGCAGATAAGGTGCCGTAGCCGGCGTGTCTTTGCCGGACATCCAGTCGGTAATTACGATCGCTGCATCATCGAGCAATGCATGGACATTAGGCACATCGCCACGCGCGCCACCGGAGCGACCGTGCCCACGATGATCATAGGTACGAACCGCAAAGCCACGCGTGCAAAAAAATGCGGCAACATGCTGATAGCGCCCGCTGTGCTCGCCTAAGCCATGCATGATGACGATGTGGGCGCTGGCATCCTGCGGTGGAAAAAAATCGGTCACATGCAAAGAGGTGCCGTCGGCCGCAGTCAATAGCGTTGAGCGCGATTCGATCCCCATCAGACGCCCCACATCACAAACTGCTGCTCGCGATGGGCCGCGCGCAGCATCTCGAGCAACGGATGCGTCCGCGTTGCAAAGCTCACGCCCTGTTCGAGTTGGCGTTCATCATCGCTATCATGGTCAGCGGCGGCAACTGCGTTATCCGCATCCTGATTTTTACTCTCTGCTATTGCGGCTTCGAGACGAGCAATAGCCTGTGCCGTTTCTTCTGCGGTAATGACCCCGCGATCGATTTCCTTGCCCAGCAGAGTCAGGATGCGCTTTGCATGCGTTTTGTACATGATGATGTCCGCTGCCGCCTTGGATTTGAAAGTGATTAACATCGTGTCCTCAAAATAAAATAAGACCGTGCCTGCGTGATCATGTTGCCCCTTGTGGCAGTGTCCGCACCGATTGCGCCCGGGTGTTGACGAACACGAGCAGCGCGGCCGCCTGCAAAAATAAGTAGATACCAAATGCCATGCGCATTGCGTCTGATGACGACCAACCGTTTGCCACAAACAAATCAATCATGAGTCCGATCCCCCATTGAAATGAAAACGCGGCAACGAATAAGGTGAGGTTGAGCGCGCTATTGGCGCGGCCCACCTGTCGGGTGGGAAACGCTAGACTGACATGCGTTTGTGCCAGCGTTGTCACGGTGGCCAGCATCGCAAACACCATCCACAACATCCAAGCCCAGGATGCCGTAAAAAACAGCATTGCCAGCTGAATTAATACCGAGCCCGTTAGTCCGATCGACACCGCCTTCAAGGCAGGTAGTCCAGGTCGACCATCGTAAGAGACATAGCGGGGCGCCCACCAAGACAACCCCACATACGACAACATCAAAGTGAAGTTGAAGGCAAACAAAACCTGTGAAGTTTGTGCAAGCGACAGACCCAGTACCGTCACCATCCACGGCCCGGCCCATAGAGTCTGCATCGCCATAAAACCACCCTGATGCACCGCGCCCAGCAGCGCCATCCGGCGAAAATAAGGGTCGCTAAAAATGGCGCGATATCCGCCGTCCTGTGCGTCGACGATTTCGGCGTCGCCTGCTACTGTTACTGCCGCGGCCGCCTGCAGGGCATTGATGTCGCGCTCGACTTTTTTGAGACGAAAAAACAGAAGTGCCGTGGCCAGCACAATGAGTCCGGACATGATCCAGAATACGCCGCGCCAGCCAATGATCGGCATCGCGGCGGCCACTGGCACGGTAGTGGCGAGTGCGCCGCAGGTGCCGCAGACCAGCATCCAGCTAGCGAGCTGGCTTTGCTGTTCGGGGGGATACCAGGCCCGATACGCTTTGAAGGACGCCATCAGGCAAGACGACACGCCCACACCAATCATGGCCCGTCCTAACCATAAGCCTGTCAGGCTCGAGCTCGACGCGAAGATGGCGGCACCGACCGCAGCAAATAGCAGCAAGGCCGATTCGGTGCGACGAGCGCCGTATTTGTCGAGCCATACGCCCAGTGGCAGCTGCATACTGGCAAAGCCAACGAAATAGGCAGACGACAACAAACCCAGATCCGCATTGGATAAGTGCAGATCTGCCATTAAGGCTGGTGCGATGACGGCATTAATCGCGCGAAATGCATACGACAACAAATAGGCGGCTGCAAAAATCAGAACCACGCGATGGGCGACTTTGCCTTGCAAATAAGGCGGGGCAATCATAGAAGGATTAGGCATCGCAATCTCTCAGCGCAGCACAAGCGAGCCAAGAAAGGTATCGATGACTTCGCGCGGCACATTTTTTTGTGGGCCAACCACGATCGCCTGCACCACCCACTGCCCGCTATTGGCAAAACGTGCGGCGAGCACAATCGGCTCATCCGATTTGCCGATCCGCCCAATGGCTTCAATTTCGGTCGCGACCACGCCGCCTTCCAGGCGAACTTGCTGCTCCCGCCGCACCGTGCCGTTGATATTGCGGACCATCGCGGTTTGCATCGCTTGCAGAGCCTGCTCGCGTTTTGCCGGGTCCGCTACAGCAGCACTGCCGAGCGCGAAGCTGGCGCCATTGATCTCGGTGGCCGTCATGTTCATGGTGACTTCTAGTCCATTCAGATCCACCGTGCGTGCGTGGCTCGATGGTTTGGCCGGCAGCAGCACCGAGACCGGCGCGTCGCTCGAGCGACTCTCGCGCCAGTTCCAAGTCGGATTGCAGGCCGCGCTTGTGAGCAGGAGTGCGACGATGCCGAGGATGGCCAGACTGCGACGGGTCAAATAAAAAATAGAAAAAATAGAAGGCATGAGGCGAATGGTATCAGCAGCCTATCGCCGCAGTCGATTCGGCCCGGGTCCCGCATGGCGCAAGGCAGACCTAAGCTGGCAGTCCCAGCGCGCGTCGGTACTGGATTGCTTCGGCTACGTGCGCGGCGCTGATTGGCGCGACGCCTTGCAAATCGGCGATGGTGCGGGCCACTTTGAGTACACGATGGTAGGCCCGTGCCGACCAGTTCAGCCTTGTCATTGCCGCGCGCAGCAGCTGCTCGGCTGCAGCATCCGGCTTACAAAGCGCGTCGATCTCCGTCACTGAGAGATGTGCATTGGCTTTGTCCTGACGGGTTTGTTGCCGAGCGCGTGCCAGCGCCACCCGTTCGGCAATTGCCGCCGATGGTTCGCCGGGTGCGCAACCGACGAGTTCTTCTGGGCGCAATGCGCCCACTTGTATTTGCAAATCAATACGGTCCAGCAACGGGCCGGAGATCTTGCCTTGGTAGCGTGCGATTCCATCCGGCGTGCAACGGCAAGCACGAGTCGGGTGGCCGAGGTAGCCGCAGGGGCAAGGATTCATCGCCGCAATGAGCTGAAAACGGCATGGAAAATCAGACTGTCGTGCAGCGCGTGAAATAGTGATGCGACCGGATTCGATTGGTTCGCGTAATACCTCCAGCACTCTACGGTCGAATTCGGGTAATTCATCGAGAAAAAGCACCCCATGGTTTGCCAGCGAGATTTCGCCCGGGCGTGGCACGCTGCTGCCGCCGACCAAGGCGACGCCCGAGGCGGTATGGTGCGGCGCCCGGTAAGGTCGCTGCCGCCAGCGTGCCATCGAAAAGCTGCCAGTGAGTGACTGCACTGCCGCTGCCTCAAGAGCCTCGTCATCTGACATCGGCGGCAGGATGCCCGGCAGGCGAGTGGCGAGCATCGATTTGCCCGCCCCTGGTGGGCCCACCATTAAGACACTGTGACTGCCGGCGGCGGCGACTTCGAGCGCGCGCCGCGCTTGGCCCTGACCACGCACCTCGGCAAAATCAGCCAGCAAGCGCGCTGCAGGCTCAGCGTTGCCCGAAAAGCGGGTCAGCCGAGCCTCCGGACTGACGGCCGCGAGATGGGCGCACACTTGTAACAGTGAGTCAGCCGGAAAAATCACTGCCTCGGGGACTAAAGCGGCTTCCGCGGCATTGGCACGGGGCAGAATAAACGCGCGGCGCTTGCCGGTTGTGCCGCCACTGCGGTGAATCGCCAGTGTCATGGCCAGCGCAGCGCGGATCGGTCTGAGCTCACCGGAGAGCGATAACTCACCGGCAAATTCGTAGTCGCCCAGGGCCGTGGAAGGCAGATCACCGGCTGCGGCCAGAATACCCAACGCAATGGGCAAGTCAAAGCGCCCAGATTCTTTGGGTAGATCTGCAGGTGCAAGATTGACGGTGATGCGCCGGGAAGGAAATTCGAAGCCGGCATTTTGCAGCGCGGCCCGCACGCGATCTTTGGATTCGCGTACTTCGGTATCGGGTAGTCCGACTATCGTAAATGTGGGCAGTCCGTTTGCTAAATGGACCTCGACCGTGACCTCGGGCGCTTCCATGCCCGCCAGTGCGCGACTGTGCAGTACGGCCAAGCCCACCTTGAAAGATTTAAGACTTCAGGCGAGCTTCGAGCTCTGCCACGCGCGCCTCAAGCGCGTCGAGCCGGGCGCGGGTACGAGCTAATACTTCAGTTTGCACATCGAATTCTTCACGTGTGAGCAGGTCGAGTTTGGCAAAACCCTGATGCAGCATGGCCTTCATATTTTTTTCCAGATCCCGGGCGGGGGATTGCTGCACCACCTGGCTAAGTTTGGCTTTTATATCGTCGAGCAAGCTGGGTTTGTTGAGCATGATGTCAAGTGAATGAAATTGCACTATTCTGAGGCGCGCGCGCTTTTTTGGTGCGTTAACGGCGGGCCCATCCTGAATTACCTTGCGCCGATGCGGAAGTAATTTTCAATAATGATAAGACATTTCTGCTTTCTGGGCTGGCATGCGTTCTGCTTAGTGAATGGCAGCACACAAGGATTCAGTGGGCATTAAATCTCAGTAAAACATTAAATTAAGGAACATCATGAAAAACTTTATTTTAGCCAGCGCTGTCCTTGCCGCATTTGTGGGCAATGTTGCCCATGCTGAAGAAGCTGCACCGGAGCACGCTGTTGCCTACAACGTTGGCGCGGTGTCAGATTATCGTTTCCGCGGTATTTCGCAGTCTCGTCTACAGCCTGCAGTTTATGCTGGCGTGGACTACACCCACAATCCATCCGGTCTCTATTTGGGCGCGTGGACATCGACCATTAAATGGGTCAAAGATCTCGGCGGCGACGGTAGCTATGAAGTCGATATTTACGGTGGCAAGCGTGGCGAAGTGGCGGCTGTTGCTTACGACCTGGGCGTGATTCGCTATGCGTATCCAGGCAACAAATTGGGATCGGTTGCCGGTTTCGCCGATGCGAACACGACCGAAGTCTATCTGCAACTTGGTTACGGCCCGGCCTACGTCAAATATTCGCAATCGCTGACCAATTTCGTCGGTAACGTTAACAGCAAGAACAGCAAATATATCGACATTGGTGCCAATATCGACGTCAAAGACGGTTACATCCTCAACCTGCATTATGGTAAACAAGACGTCGCTGGCTCCACCAGCTATGACTACGCTGACTGGAAAATCGGCGTCACCAAAGATCTCGGCTTTGCCGTCGGCGCGATCGC
>CAMBFZ010000027.1 GCA_945866125.1 Bordetella parapertussis | reverse complement strand
ATAGAGACGGCTGATGTGGCCGCGCTGACGACAGAGCAATTGACGAGTCTGACGACGACGCAGACCGCCGCCCTGACTACTGCGCAAATCGTTGGCCTGACCACTACGCAGGCAAGTTCCCTCACAACCCTGCAACTTTCCACGCTCAGCACGGCGAGTGTGCGAGCGATGCAAACGGCCGATGTGGCCGCGCTGACGACAGGGCAGATCGCTGCCTTGAAGACAGCGCAAGTGGTGGCGTTGGCTACGGACCAATTGGTGGCTTTCGGTACTGAAAACATCGCCGCACTTAAGACAGCCAACGTTGCCGCCTTGACCACGGCGCAAATTGTCGCGCTGACGACCAAGCAGATCACGGCTCTGGAGACAGCGCAGGTAGCGGCAATTAGTACAGCGAGTGTGCGGGCGATGGAGACGGCCGACGTGGCCGCGTTGACAACCGAGCAGATTGCCGGTTTGACGACGACGCAAACAAATGCGCTGACGACAGACCAGATGGTGGGTCTGACGACAACGCAGATTGACGCACTGACGACAGTCCAGATTGCAGCCTTCAGCACCGCGAACATCAATGCTATGCAGACAGCAGATTTAGCGTCGTTGAACACGGCGCAAGTGGTCGCATTAACGACGCAGCAATTCGCTGCCTTGTCGACGGCGCAGGTGGTTGCGTTTGGTACTGAAAATATCGCTGCGATGCAGACCGCAGATATCCGTGCGCTGACCACGGCCCAAATAGTGGCGCTGACCACGCAGCAAATCGTTGCCATGCTGACAGCGCAAATAGCTGCCATAAGCACAGCAGATATCCGGGCGATGGAAACGGCCGATGTGGTGGCCTTGACGACTGAGCAAGTCGTTGCGCTGACGACGCTGCAGACGACGGCAATGACGACGGCGCAGATAGTGAGTCTAACGACTGATCAAATCGATGCAATGACGACGGTGCAGATCGCTGCCTTCAGCACGGCAAGCATTAGCGCGATTGAAACGGCCGACGTCGCAGCGATGAACACGGCGCAAATAGTGGCTTTGACGACGCAGCAGGTCGCCGCACTGACAACGGCGCAATTGGTTGCTTTCGGTACGGAAAATATTGCGGCGATGCAAACTGCGGATGTTCGGGCACTGACGACAACAGAAGTTGTGGCCCTGACGACGCAACAAGTCGACGCGATGCTGACGGCGCAAGTAGCGGCCATCAGCACAGCAGGCATACGAGCGATGGAAACGGAAGATGTGGTGGCCTTGACCACTGCACAAATTGCTGGCTTGACGACTGCTCAAGTGGTGGCTTTGACGACCAACCAATTAGTCAATCTGACGACCGAGCAAGTCGCGGCGATGAAGACTGCGCAAATTGAAGCATTGACCACAACCAGCGTCCGTGCCATGGAAGCTGCCGACGTGGCCGCGATGACCACTGCACAAATTGCTGGCATGACGAGTGCTCAAATTGGTGCCTTGACGACCGATCAGATTGCAGGTCTGGACACTGCTAGCATCGCGGCGATCCAGTCGGCCGATGTTGGCGCCTTGACGACTGCCCAGATCGTTGCGATGAGCACCGATCAGGTCGCCGCGCTGAAGACAGCACAAGTTGCTGCCCTGAGCACCGCCAACATCCGCGCATTGGAGGCCGCTGACATTGACGGACTGTCGACAGCACAGGTTGTAAGCCTTACCACGCAGCAGGTAATGGTTTTGACCACGGCACAAATTGTGGCGTTGACCACGGCAGGTGCACGCGCACTTGAGACGGCTGATGTCGCGGTATTAACCACCGCTCAGGCGGCAGTTCTCACCACTGCACAGTTGGCAAACATGAAGTCACAGCAAGTTGCTGCGCTGAGCACAGCGAGCTTGCGTGCCTTGGTGACGGCTGATATTGCGGCGTTGACGACTGCGCAGGTTGCTAACCTGACTACGGCACAGGTCGCTGTGCTGACCACGGCCCAAGCAGCTGCGTTGACTACTGCTCAGGTGTTGGGAATGACAACGACTCAATTGGTGGAGTTGTCGACGGCCACCGTTAAGGCGTTGAGTACAGCGGATGTCGCTGTGTTCAAGACATCGCAAATTGTCGCGCTCACTACCGATCAGATCGCTGCGATGTCGACCGCTCAGGTGGTTGCCCTCACAACGACACAAGCATTAAATCTGTTGACAGATCAACTGGCTGCCCTGACGACCGCGCAGGTGGCTGCATTGAGAACGGCTCAGATTGTTGCTTTGGGTACCTCAAGTATTCAGGCGTTGGAGACCACCGATATTGCAGCCCTGACGACCGCGCAAGTGGCAAGCTTTACTACCGAACAGATTGCTGCGCTGACGACGCAACAAGTCGAGGCGATCAGTACGGCTGCCGTGCGAGGTATGGATACCGCAGACGTGGTTGCGCTGACAACGGCCCAATTAGTAGCACTGACTACTGATCAAGTGGCTGCTCTACGGACGGCGCAGATTGTGGTTCTTAGTACCTCAAATATTGCTGTGATTGAGACCGAAGATATTGCTGCGTTGACCTCGGCGCAAGTAGCCGTTTTAACGACTGCTCAAGTGGTGGCGCTGACAAGTAGTCAGATTGCAAGCCTGACGAACGAGCAAGTTGCTGCATTTAGCAGTACGCAGATCAAGGCCATTGAAACTGACGATATCAGTGCGATGACCACGGCTGGCATTGCGTCGATTGAGTATGCTGATTTGGCTGGTATCACGACATCACAAATTGCGGCAATGACGACATCGCAAACCGCAGCCTTCTCGGAAGAACAGACCACGTTGATGACGACGGCGCAGATAACAGCGATTGCCGCTAACACCCCGCTGGTTCTCGACCTAGACGGCAACGGCATTCAAACCCTGTCTGCGCAAAACGGCGTCATCTTCGACGTCAACAATGATGGCGTGGTCGAGAAAACCGGCTGGGTCTCCCGCACCGATGGCCTGCTGGTAAGAGACATCAACCGCGATGGCATCATCAATAATGGTGGCGAGTTGTTTGGTGAGGGAACCGTGCTGGCCAACGGTAGCAAAGCCGCCGATGGTTACGTCGCTCTCAGCGCCATAGACAGCAACCTCGATGGTGTTATTGATGCCAAAGACGCCGCGTTTAGCCAGCTGCTGGTCTGGACCGACAAAGACAGCGACGGCATCTCGGATACCGGTGAGCTTGCGTCACTGTCTGACGCTGGCATCGCCTCGCTGTCACTCAACGCGACAGCCTCCACCGAGATGAACAACGGTAACTTGCTCGGCCTGATGGGTAGCTTTACTACCACCGACGGCGTCACCCACACCATGGGCGACGTCTGGTTTAGTGTCGACCAGTCGGGTAATCGCGTGTTTGATTTGGCAGCGATCGCCGAGACCGCCGGGCATCTGACCAAAGTCAACCTCGCCGCAGTGGGTGGGGCCAGCGATACTCTGCAAGTCAAGTTGGCTGACGTGCTGACCTTTGGTGAAGCGGACGTTATCAGCGGCACCTCGCAAGTGACCATTGATGGTGGTGCCGGCGACACGGTGGTCTTGTCCAACGCCGGCTCTGGCTGGAGTCTGGCTGGTAGCACCAGTGATGGCGGTGAATCGTATATGGTCTACGTCAACGACAACGCGCAGCTACTCGTCAACGACAAGATCCACACGATCATCGTCTGAGGAATTAGTCACACATGAACCATCCTGGCCGCCCGCCGTACCAAGCGAGCCTGGCAGAGACAGATAGCTTGTTACAGACCCTGTTGTGGGTCTGTAACAGCTACGGCATCGAAAAATCTGCCGTGTCTTTTTTGGCTGGCTTGCCCAGCATGGATCGTTTGTCAGTGGAGCATGGTATTCGTGCCATGCAGGCCGCCGGCTTCAACGTCAAACTCACCAAGCGCGACCCCGCCACGTTTGTCAACGAATTAATGCCCATCGTCTTATTAGAAAAAGACGCGCGGGCATTGGTGTTGTTGCGCGTACTGCCTTCGCGCCGTGGCCTGCCGCTGCAGTTTGAAGTGCTTGAGCCTGGCATCAATGCCGTACCCCGCGTTATTGACGCCGCTGAACTTTATGCACGCTACGAAGGCCACTGCTTACTCTTTAAGCTCTTGCCCAAAGCAGGCGCCGCCGGTGGCGAATCTGACGAAGCACCCTCCGGTTCCAACTGGCTCTGGCGCACCGTCTGGCATTACCGCCGCTATTATTACGACAGCATCATCGCGTCGATTCTGATCAATGTTCTCTCGACACTGGCTGGCCTGTTTGCCATCCACGTGTATGACCGGGTCATTCCCCTCAAAGCGTATTCCACTCTGTGGGCGCTGGTCGCCGGTGTCACTGTGGCGATGCTCTTTGAAGCCGGCGCACGTCACCTGCGCGACTATCTGGTTGACCTGGCCGCGCGTAAAAGTGACATCACCTTGGCCTCTGCCTTGTTTCGGCAGGCGCTCGGGCTCCGGCTCGAGCACACGCCGCCTTCATCGGGTGTGTTTGCGCATCAGGTCAGACAGTTTGAAACCGTGCGGGATTTTGGTACCTCAGCGAGTCTTGCCGTCATTACCGATCTGCCCTTTGCGATCTTGTTTATCTTTATGATCTACTCCGTCGCCGGCCCACTGGCGCTGGTGCCGATGGTGACTATTCCGCTGGTAATTTTAACGGCGCTGATTGTGCAGTTTCCTTTGCACCGTTTAATGCTGGAGACCTACCGGGATCAGGCCCAGATGTATGGCGTGCTGATCGAATCCATCGAAGGAATCGAAACCCTGCGCGTAACGGGTGCCGCTGGCATCATGACCAAACGCTATGAAGAACTGAACGCCGCAACCGCTTATTCGGGAATGCGCTACCGCATTCTTTCTAACATCGTCATGACGTTTTTTTCATTGGTGCAGCAAGCCCAAACGGTGATCTTGCTGGTGTGGGGAACCTATCTGGTGCACGCCGGTGAGATCACCGCAGGCGCACTGGTGGGGGCGGTGATGTTTGCTGGCCGTGCCATCGGCCCGGTGGGTGCCTTTGTTGGATTGGCCACGCGCTATCAGACAGCCAAAACCGCGCTTGGTGGGCTCAATGAACTCATGAGTTTGCCCGTTGAGCGCGATCCCACGCGGTCTTATTTGCAAAAGACGCGCTTCGAAGGCGACATCGACATTCACAAACTGAGTTTTGCTTACCCATCAATCAGTGGACAAAGTTCACCACCGGCTCTGCGTGAAGTCAGCCTGAACATCAAGGCCGGCGAACGCGTTGCCTTTGTCGGCAAAATCGGCAGCGGCAAATCCACCTTGCTGCGGATGATTGCAGCGCTGTATCAGCCCATCGAAGGGCAGGTCAAGATTGATGGCATCGATATCCGTCAGCTGGATCCGGAAGATTTCCGCAGTCAGGTGGGCTATGTCACACAAGATTTACGTCTCTTTCGCGGCACGCTGCGAGAAAATATTTTTCTCGGTCGGCCCTCAGCCAGCATGGACGCCTTTTTAGAAGTCGTCGCCATGACCGGGCTCGACAAAATCGCCGACGCCCATCCCATGGGTTATGACATGCCCATCGGCGCCATGGGGCTTGGCTTGTCCGGTGGACAGCGGCAGCTTGTTGCACTGGCGCGCGCGCTGATTACTCGTCCCAAAATTTTACTCATGGACGAACCCACCAGCGCCATGGACATGCAGACCGAAGCCTTGTTTACCAAACGCCTGGAAAAAATTGTCGAAGGTCGTACCGTCATCATCGTCACGCACCGGCCGTCGTTGTTGTCTGTGGTTGATCGCGTTGTGGTGATGGACAATCAGAAGCTTGTTGCAGATGGTCCTAAAGAACAAATCCTGGCCATGCTTGCCGGCTCATCGGCCATCAGCCGTGACACCTCCAACGATCTGGGAGGGCACTGATGAAGTCGCGCCACGATCTGGATAAGATATCGCCGTGGAATTTGATGACGCTGCTTCGGCCCGGCCATAAAAAACCCAAGCTTCGAAACGAAGACCTCGCCTACCTGCGCGATGTGAGCGAAGCCTTGCAAGCGCAGGCGACGCCGGCGTCATCCGCGCTTATTTATCTGATGCTGATCCTAACCACCATTGCACTGGTCTGGGCCAGCATTGCCAAGGTAGATGAAGTCACCACGGCCGAAGCCCGCATTATTCCGTCTGGCCGGGAGCAGGTTGTCACAAGCCTGGAGGGCGGCTTGCTGGGTGAATTGATGGTGAGCGAAGGCGCAACGGTGGAAAAAGGACAGCCGCTAGTCAGGCTCGAGCCCACCCGTTATGAATCCCAATACAAAGAGGGACTATCGCGCGACATGGCCTTGAAGGCCACCGCTGCGCGCGCGCGTGCTGAAGCGTATGGAACACCGCTGGAATTTCCCGCTGAGGTGCGCGGTTTGGCGGCGCTGGTTAACAGCGAAACCCGGGCCTATCAAGCCCGCAAAAAAGTGCTGGACGAATCGGTCAGCTCGCTGAAAAAAAGTCAGCAGCTCATCGCCACTGAAATCGGCATCTCCGAAAAACTAGCCGAGCAAGGCTTGTTTTCCTTGGTTGAATTATCGAGACTCAAGCGCCAGGAAAACGATCTTAATCAGCAAATCATCGAGCGACAAAATCGCTACAAGGCCGATGCGAATTCAGAGCTCGTCAAGACCGAATCCGAGCTTGCCCAACTCAAGCCCAACCTGCATGCCCGGCTCGATACCTTGCAACGCACGATCCTTCGCGCACCCGTCAACGGCATCGTCAAAAATATTCGCATGAGCACGGTGGGTAGCGCCGTCTCGCCATCGGCACCCATCATGGACATCGTGCCAATGGATGCCCGACTCTTATTAGAGGCAAAGCTTAATCCGAAAGACGTCGCCCATATTCATCCGGGTTTGCCGGTGTCGATAAAATTGAGTGCCTATGATTCGCAAGTATTTGGTGAGCTTGATGGTGTTGTTGAGATGGTTAGCCCCGACACCTTTCGGGATGAGCCGCGTCCGACCGAAGGTACCGAGAGCGGGTATTACCGCGTGATGATCCGCGCCGAATTAAAGCGCGACAAGCCCGAACAAAAAAATATTCAAATGATCCCCGGCATGCTAGCCACCGCGCAGATCAAGACCGGCGAAAAAACCATCATGCAGTACTTGCTGAAGCCGTTAAACAGAGCCAAGGAAGCCTTCCGTGAGCGTTGAGTGTGCGTTGGCTAGCCCAAGCGCGGCGATAGAACACCGCGCGCAGACTGGTACTGGCCAGCGTGTGCTGAGCCTTAGCCGAATTTTCAGCATCAGCATCAGCGCTCTGTTTGCGCTCATCAGCAGCGCTGCGCGCAGCGAAAGCATTCCCGACGAGATGCCCCGCACTGAGCTCAAAGTGCTGCGTGAATTTTCGAATCTGGCCCAAAGCGAACGCGTCATTGCCTCGCAGCGTCAGCTACAAAACCTGATTCAGACCGCGCTCGACAATAGCCCGGTCATGAGAGAAGCGCGATTCAATATCGATGCTGCGAACGAAGACATTGTGGCAGCCCGCGGTGCCCGTTTGCCGCAGGTGAGCGCCACCGCGCAATCGCGTTACACCAGCACCGCCACGGTGTCGAGCAATCGCCTGTTAGGCAATCCTGGTGTCACGGTCGCTGCGACGATACCCGTCTATGACTGGGGCAAAATCGACGCGCAGATAAAAGGCCGGGAGTCTGCATTAGGTAGCACCAGCGCACGTTATCAGCTCCAGTCGCAACAAGTGGCCGTGGAAGTCACAAGCCTTTGCCTTGGGCTGACCAAGCAGCGTGCGCTGCTGGCGGTCAATCAAGAGTATTTGCTCAATGTGCAAAAGCTTGTAGACATGCTGGTAAAGGTGACCAACGCCGACCCGGGTCGATCGGGCGAGCAGTTGCAGGCGCGTTCCCGGCTTTTGCAAGCCGAGTCCACGCGCGAGACCACGCGCAGCAAAGTGCGCGAAATTCGCATCCAGCTCGAGCGGCTGGCTGGTGACGACGCCAGCCTGCGCTGCGAGGGCATCGGGCCGCATCTTTTAATGCAACCTGATCTGGACGCTATTCGTGCCGCGATTCAGCAGCATCCGCAGTTGGTGGCGCTGGAGTCAGATTATCAGCAACAGCGGCGCGCCCTTGATCAGATCAGCGCATCGAGAAAACCGCAAGTGCAGCTTGGCGCGTCCTACGGGCCGGTGAATCTCGGGGTGACCAGCGAGTATGCCAATGTGGTGTCGCTCTCGATTACTGCGCCTTTATACGATGGCAATATCCTCCGGTCTAATGAGCGGGCGGCGTTGGAGCGGGCCAATGCAAGTGCAGAAAAAATAGAACAAGCCCGCCGGCAAATCGATGCGGATTATTTAGAACGTTACGCGAAAGCGAGCTCAGATCTACGGCGCGCAGAAGACTATGTCAGTTTGCTGGAGGTGAGTGACCGGGTGCGTAAAGATTTTTTTCTGCAGTGGACAGCATTGGGGCGTCGCTCTTTGTTTGAATTGCTGGCGATCGAAGCAGAGCAATTTAGCTTGCAATCGGGATATGTCACGGCACTATTTGATGGGATGACGGGGTACGCGGTGGTGTTGGGGAATGCGGGTTTGATAACTGCCAGCCGTAATGGTTCAGAAGCCGGCCAATAATCCCATAAATCACCGGTTTAATTATTAATGGGAATGCACGTAGTGAAATCAACTAACTCGCAAATTCATGACAAGCTGATAAAGGCGATTGAGCTACAAAATAGTGGCGACGCTAAAAAGGCGAGCGTTCTGTTTCTGCAGATATTAAAAATGCAGCCGGATAATTTTTTCGCGCTGTACTCACTCGCTGCCATTGAATCTAATGACGGCAAAAATGCGGCGGCGTTAAGCTATGCCAATCGCGCCATTGCAGCAAATAAGCAATTTACCCAAGCCTATTTCGCACGCTCAATGATTTATCTAAAGCTTGGCAAAACCAAAGAGGCACTTGCCGATATCGATGCGACACTGCGTATCGATGCAAATTTTCCCAATGCGAAAGAACAACGGCAGATCTTGCTAGCGGCAGCCAGCGACCCACTACCGCCCTCTGCGCCATTGTCGAGCAAGTATGCTGAGCTTAATACCAAGGCAATCAATTTGCAGAGCGAGGGTAAGCTTGATGAAGCCTCTGCGCTGTTTGAAAAAATATTAACGCTCGATCCCACGGATTTTATTGCGCTGTATTCCATGGGAGTCATAGCGGGCAAGCAGGGGCATCATGATCTTGCATTGACCTTACTTACTCAAGCCGTTCACAGTGCACCAACAAATGCGCAAGGCTATTACGCACTGGCCAGTACGCTGCAATCGCTGGCACTCTTCGAGTCGGCGCTGGAGACGTTTGATCAAGCGCTCGCGCTCAATCCCGGCTATATGGAGGCTTACAATAACAAGGCTACGCTGTTGCACAGCATGAATCGGCACCTTGAAGCGCTTCAGACTATCGATGCGGGCTTAGCAATTTCGCCGCAGGACCAAAAGTCGCTCAATAACAAGGGTTATATCCTCACCGAATTTAAACAAAATTCGGTCGCCGCATCGGTTTTTAAGACTCTTCTCGATATCAATCCCGACTACGAATATGCCGAGGGCCTGCATGCGCTGGCACGCTTGCATTGTTGTGACTGGACTGATTTCGAAAAAAATAAGCAACGAATAACTGATGGTGTTCGCGCCGGTAAGCGAGTGTGCAACCCCTTTGCGCTAATGGCGATGTCAGATTCTGCCGAGGACAATCTACATTGCGCAGAAATATTTGGACAGCATCGCTTCGCGCAGGCCAAAGAGCTTTTGTGGCACGGTGAGGTTTATCGCCATCGAAAAAAACGTGTCGCATTTATTTCAGCCGATTTCAGAGAGCATCCGGTTGGATATTTACTGATCGGTATGATTGAAAATCTCGACAAGTCACAGCTTGAAACGGTCGGTATCTCTGTGGGTATTCGGGACAATAGTGAACTCTACAAGCGCTATCGCAATGCGTTTGATCATTACCTGGATTGTGTCGACAAGACTCCCAAGGAAATAGCAAAATTAATGCGGGCCATGGAAATCGATGTCGCTATTGATTTGTCCGGCTATACCTCTGGCTCTCGGCTTGATATTTTGTCTCACCGGCCGGCGCCGGCGCAGGCCACCTATCTTGGCTTTCCGGGTGGTTTGAATGTTCCTTACGTTGACTATTTGATCGCAGACAAAATCACAATCCCAGAGGAATCTCAGCATTACTACCGGGAAAAAATTCTCTATCTGCCACATTGCTATTTGCCGCGTGACACCGCGGTCCGGCCGGCAGATTCGGTGCCCTCTAAATCCGCATTTGGTTTGCCAGAACAGGGCGCGGTATTTTGTAGTTTTAATCATGACTACAAAATAAACCCGCCTGTTTTTTCAACCTGGATGGATTTGTTGCGTGAAAATAAAAATAGCGTGTTATGGCTCATGAAGCTTAACGAAGATGCGCAAAATAATCTGTTGAAAAGCGCCGCTTTCTATGATGTCGACCCAAAGCGTCTGGTCTTTGCCGGGCGTGTGCCGCGAGTCGAAGATCACCTTGCCCGCTATCGTCATGTCGACGTATTTTTGGACACTTTCCCTTATAACGGGCATACAACGGCGAGCGATGCCCTGTTCGCCGGCGCCCCCGTCGTGACCATGCGGGGTGGCAGCTTTGCAAGTCGGGTGGCGTCGAGTTTATTAAATGACATCGAAAGGACCGAGTGGAGTACGACTAGCTTGGAATCTTACCGGCAGACTGCGCAGGCGATTGTTGATAGTGGTGAACTTTCAGAAAAAAAGCTTATGAATACTCATTTTGAATGTGATCGTATTGATGAAAAAAAACAAGCGGCAAGTTTTACCGAGTTACTCCATTCGATTAATTCTAGTTTTTAAGTTGGATATTTAAGAATTTTACAAACTTTAGCCGACATCTAATTAGTTGAGAAATTTTATTAAAAAAATATGGAAAAAATTTAAATGAATCTAAATTATAGTGGCGATGAGCCGAGCTTAGCGAGCTTACCCGCAAATATCAACTTATCATTAAGTAGTCGACTTGAATTTGTAATGAATTTTACAAATCCTGAATATGAGCCATTTTATGAAGAGTACAAGGTTCATTTATTCGAGCTAAATAAGATCGTAAAGTCAACTGGTGAGGCATTAGAAGGTAATCTATTTTATAATCATCATGATACCGAGCTAGATAATTTATTGCCTGAATTTTTGCCAAAGCGAAGACTTTTTTCAATGATGGCTGTAATGCATGACAGCGTTGTCGAAATTGGATTTAATGCTGGTCATAGCGCTCTACTTTTATTAATCTCTAACCCAAAATTACAGCTTACTTGTATCGATATATGCGTTCATAAATATACTCCTTTATGCTTTCAATATTTAAAAAGAATATTTGGTTCGCGAATAGAATTAATTAATGCCAATTCATTGCTCGCATTTCCATTAATCGCGAAAAAAATAAAAGAAGTTGATCTATTTATTATTGATGGTGGTCATGGGGTTGATGTTGCAGAGGCGGATTTACTAAACGTGATCCAGTACTGTCGAAAAAATTCGATCATTGTATTCGACGACGCAGATTACCCCCCATTACGTGTTTTACTTGACATGTATTTACTGACTGGAAAAATTATTTCTATTTCTGATCAGATTGGGTTCATCAAAAATTTGAAGCAGATGGTGTTTATAAATAATAAATAAAATAGTCTTTGTGGAATTTTTTCGATTAAATAAGCATTGCAATATCAAGCTATCCAAGCTGCACAGCCTCGACCTCTAACAGTTTTAAACGGCGGAGAAGACCTTATCTCTTAAGCTACTAAAATATCGATCATTATTCTTATGGCAGGACCGTAGTGATCTCAGTTTGAGAATTTAATTTTCTTTTAATAAATTTTTACCTGCGCCCTTAAATTCACCTATCCAGATAATTAAGAAAAAAATGGAAAAGATCGCGATATTTTCAAGCCAACGCACAATTGGTGTGATCATAGAAAATTGGTTTGTACAAAATATTCTTCTACCTGCAAAGTCAATTTGCCTCGAGTGGGAACTCGAAAGTTTAAAAGATCAGGTTGTGGTGTATCTGGAGGTTGAGGAAATCAATCTGCAGGTCATTGATACGCTGAAGGCAAATAATAATAAAGTCGTTCTTTTTCAGATGGGCGACGAGCTGGCCACGAAATTTAACCGGAACGCCTACGACAAAGTAGATTTGATCATTCGGAACTACTATTTTCCGGAGATATTTGACGTCCCCGAATTTGCCGATAAACTAATTTGGATTCCAAACGGCTATAAAACTGGAATTGGCCCAAGAGATCCCGCCGGTATTCGGATTGCGGACAAACGAAAATTTTTATCATCATTTTTGGGCTGGCTGGATAATCCTAACTCGTTTGGAAATGAGCGGCATTTGTTTCGGGAAATCGCTGCAGAATGCACACAAGATTTGCTCATTCACACAACTCCGGCTTTCGCATCCGGATTTAATGCTGGTTTGTATTCTGCGATCTTGGAATATTCTGTTTATTGTCCTTGTCCAGCGGGGAATAACCCATCGAGTATCCGTATGTATGACGCCCTGGAGTTGGGATGTATTCCGATATCGCTCAAGCATGAATATCTGCTGACTGATCAGGCCATGGGGCCCGTTCCCTTTCCGTTATTGAATAGCTGGTCTGAATTGCCCGAATTTTTGCGGCAGGCTAGGCAACAATTCTCTTCTGACCCAAAATCATTGAATCAGCTGCAAAAAATTTGCATGGATTGGTGGGGTAGTTCGAAAATTGGCTGGAAAAATCGGATCAGTGACCGGCTGAAGTCACTCGCTTGATACAATTTTATATATTGAACCGAAAAATTTTTATTTTGGGTTTTTTAAGAACGGCATTATTTCCGTTATCCGAGAGCAGCCCGTCGCCATGCGGCGGGGTGACGATGCTGTAACGTATCTAGTGCTGTATCCAATATCGTCCGCACGGGAGTAATTCCGTAATGGCGTTGTAGTTCGGTTGTATCCACCTCCCACCGATCAGGACGAGTACCAATAAGCGGAAATTTTTCGAGCAGATGCGCGCGCCAATCAAGGCCGAATTTCTCAAACAAGGCAGCAACAAACTCTTCTGCCCAGACCGTTTTCCCCGTCGCAAAAATAATATCGGACTCAGAGGCAGACGAAGGCAGAGTGGCGACGAGTTGCATAAACTCGTTTGCATCTCCCCAATCGCTCCAAAAACCTAAAGATGCAATCTCAGCGGTGTACTTGGGCTCAATGATCGCGTTGGCCAGCGTATCGACTATTTTGGGAAGAAAATAAGCTGAGCCCCGACGAGGCGATTCATGATTGAAGGTCCAGATTACCGAGGATTTAGATTGATGTCGTTTACGGTAATAAGAAATCAAATCCGTCGCCGCATTCTTTGTCGTCGTGTAAATACAAGTCGAATAACGAGGGCTATGCTCCGAAACCCGCGGGGGAAGTTTTTCACCAAACACCTTCGATGAACTAGCGTAAACCAAGGTGGCTGCAGGCTTCAGGCTACGCTGATATTCCAGTACCGCGTGAACTGCGACGACATTCACAGCATGCACATCGCGCCAGTGTGATTCATATGAAAATCCGGCGGCGCCGTGCACGGCGGCAAAATGGAACACGGCATCCGGTTGCAGGGTCTCCAGCAAGTCCCATAACGCATCGGCATCGGAGAGATTGATGCGGTGATAATGCAGCCCCGACTCCGGCTTAATCCAGCGGGAATCGTCCTGGCGACCGAGACCATGCACCTCCCAGCTGGCGTCGATCAGATGCTGAGCTAGATAGCTGCCATCTTGTCCGTTGACACCGAGGACGAGCGCTTTTTTAGCGGGCCATGCTACAGACTTCATTATTTAGGAGTACTGTCTTCCGGCGCCGCAGCGCCGCTCTCCTGGGCGGCCTCGCTATCAGGCAGATCACGGCCGTACATCTTGGTTGCACCTTGCTTATAAAGCTTCTGCAACTCGCCAGTAGTAACCATGTTATTGAGCAATTCATCGATCTCCTGAATCAAATCATTGCGCTGAGAATTCGCAACATTAGTGACGCGGCAGGCGTCTGCCAATTGTTTGTCGGATGCTCCTTTGTTGCGCTTAATATCCTCAGCAAACCAGATTCTGATATTTACGATCGATAGTTTGTCGATTAAGTTACCGATTGTGTCCATTACTCATCTCCCAATAATCTGAAATTTCGGACAAGGAACGATAAACTTGCCGCCGCCATCGAGATAATCCTTTTCTCTAATGACGAATTCGTTAATAAAATGCCATGGCAGGACGAGCAAATAGTCGGGCTTCGCCCGCCGCATTTCATGTTCGGAAACGATAGGAATATCAGTTCCAACAGTCCTTAAGCCAAATTTGTAAATGCTGCGCTCAGCGATACCATCGATCAGTGATGCATCGAGGCCAAAATATTGTAAAAGGGTATTACCTTTGGTGGAAGCGCCATAGCCCCATATTGATTTGCCTTTTGCTTTTTCTTGGACGATGAAATCATAGACTTCTTTTTTGAGTGTATTGATGCGATCAAAAAAATTCATCCAGACTTCTTTTGTATTAAGACCAAGTTGTTTTTCATAGGCTAGCAGCGATTTGACCCGCATGTCACAAACATCCCGGTAGGGCTGTGTTCCGAATATCGATTTATTGGCTTCGCTCTTCATTGCATAAACCCTAAACGATCCGCCATTGACATCATTAAGTTGGACATCGACGATGTCAAAGCCTGACGCTTCCAGCAAGGTTTTTAGATTGAACAGAGAATAATAGTAAATATGTTCATGGCAAATATTGTCGAAAGCCAGCTGCTCGATCATCAGTGGTGTGTAAGAGAGCTGTAGAACCCAGACGCCATCCTGATCTAGTACACCATGGATATCATCGATAAAGTGCTTGGGTTGCTCCAGATCGTAAAACATCGCAATGGAGGTGATCACCTTGGCTTTCAGGCCACCGAATTTTGATTGCCTGAATGCCTTTTCAGAGAAGAAATCTTGAATAATCAGATTGGCGACCTTCCCAGACTCTGCCTTATACGAATCATCGGCCGGATCAATGCCAACCTTGATGAAATCTTTGGGAACGAAACCCAGTAAGGTACCGTCGTTGCAGGCAATATCAATCCACAAGTCATTTTCCTTGTGACCCACGACTTTCACAATCGAATCCACAATATCTTTCAACTCCATTTTCATGGTGTTGTTGATACCAGAGCGATACCAATATTTTCCATACATCGCATCAAGTGGCGCCGATTTCTCGAGCTTGACTGCTCCGGTACTTTGCTCAAGCAAGAGTTTCATTTCAACCGGTTTTGCACGAGGCGATTCTCCCGGCTGCAAAAAATCGGATACATACAAATCACCGAGGCTGAATAACTCTATCGACGAATTTTTGTGTTCCATACGAATAACTCCTTGACCTCGTGTTTTGTAAATTTCAGACTGATCTGATTACTGCAAACGCTCTTGAATTACACTAATTAGCAGTGACAATAAAAAATCAACTGTTGATTTATTGGTCCATCTGACATCAATCAGACCACCTAGCATCCAGGCATCTTTCTGAAAATTACAGATGCAAACAAATGTTTTTTCGCGAATATTTTTATTGGCGATCGAAAATGAATAGGGACCAGAAGAGCGGCCAACAACAATATTACAGTGCGTCGAGATATAAGATATCTCATTCAGATCATTTATTTTTGTTGGGCTATTAACGATCTCATTGCAATAAAAAACATTATTTTTTTCTACTTTCACTGATCCGGGATTGGTCAAGATGAAGCAAACTAGCGGGAACGCCTCAGCAAGGTGCGATACGATCACATCAAAATCAACAGCGGGTGCTTGGCCGGACATGATTGGATTATTGCTGATGAGAACAGATGGTCCGGCATGGCTAGCAAAAAACGTATCAATATTTTGTATATAGAATTTTTCGTAGTCGATAGATGGAATGTAATGATCGATAGCCTTGATCGCGCCCCCCAAACCAAGATCGTCATACACTTGTGACATTACGGCATAGTAGTGCGGGAAATTGCAACCTAGAAAGACTGATTTATTCGTGGCCATTTCGGGGATGTCCATGCCTTGATAGTGATACTGGCCGATCCAGGTATCGATGGCGATGTCGGCCTCAATCATTTCTGAAACGGTCTGTAATTGTTCAATATCAGCTAATAATTTTTTGTCATTTTTATGGTGGTAGTAATAATCGCAATCGCCGAGTAACTTCATAAGATCAACGACATAGGGGCGCGACATATGCACGTCGCCGTTATGCCATTTGTTATAAAACAGGATCTTTTTTTTCGGTGTTGTGTAATTTCCGGCTTGTATCAAGGTTGTTTGAGGAACATCACACTTGTGACCTTTGTGTAAAAACCAGTTGTCATCGCGCACGCTCTTTTGGCCTAGCAGAAACGAAAAATTAGTCGGCCAGCGTTTCATACTCGAGATGGCCAATGACACATTGGATTCTTTGTTTCCGACAAAATAATTACAGCGAATCGCCAGCAATACATCGACCATGACTTCGGTTCCCAAGTCATAGCCGCTGTGTCCCTGTAGATGGACGCCGACATCGGTACTACTACGCAAAGCTGGGGTGGTGACAAGTTTGTCTCCATAACGCTGCCGGTAAGCTTCGTGCAGATCGATTGAGTCGGTCAGCAAAAATATACCAATGCTTGGATTTAATTCGACGATACGGTCGACAAAGCCCCAATAAGCCAAATTGGTTTGGTGCAACTCGGGGGATTCATGGATTTTGTCAGAGCCGCGTGCATGAACGGCGACCCATGGACGTCCGGCCATTTTCTCGGTGTAAAATAAGTTCGCCTCATCACTTATGCGCGAGGTAGGGCGCAGGTATTTTTCAAATAAACTGGCATAAATATCATCGTCGCTTAGGCCATAATATGCTGAGTTCACGCTTATCCAAGGGCGTATCGACGCAACAGTCATATAAAAATCGCTAACGACGACATCTTCAGGGCGATTAAAAAAATACGGCGCCGCCATGCGAGATTCCGTTCCTTCCCAGAGATTGATCGCCGCACCAAATAGGTTGCGGGCGTTCCACTTTGACGGATAGATCGAGAGGGACGTAAGTTGTGCCGGTAAGGTCGGCAGTCCGAGAGGCTCAAAATAGAGCTCGAAGGCATTCGGATGAGCTGCATCGCGGAATAAACTATTTTCTCCCCACCAAATCACCGGGGTGCGGTGGGTCAGCTCAGCAAGAAAAAGCTGACCGACGACATGATGCACATCGCTCCAGAAGCCATAACCCCACGCCCGAATGAATAAATATTTTTGTTGAATCGATGCCGAAGACACCCGCTTTTCTGACAATTTAAAATCGGGCGGCAAACCGTAACCGCGGGATAGCTGTGCGTGCAGTACGGCTGCGCGTGCGTGTTGGCCACCGGACTGCGCGTAGCGGCTGAGATGCAATTCTGCTTGCGGATAATTTCCTTCTGCAAGTAGAGCTGCCGCGCTATCTAAATCGTTCTCCGGAATGGGGAGTCGGTTTGGCGCAGGGACTGTTTGTGTATTATTTTTCTGCACCTTGGCGTTCGTCCTGATTGTTTCTGCTTAATTATTCAGATTATTATTGCAGGCACCCGGTTTGGGCAACGTTGCTATTAACGATTTTCTTTTCGAAATTGGCTGGGTCTATCAAAACATCGACTCAAGTAAGCCTGGCATTTTATAAATGTTAATGGAGTAACTCAGCGGGTAACCCCAATGCTCGATACACGAGCGATAGTGTTCGCAGGCGTTTGTATAGTCTTGTGAATTGAAGTGGCGGTGGCCGCCGTTAATGCAATCGAGCAGCAATTTCGAATCCAATGATTTTGTTTTTAAGCAGTAATCTATGGCCTTTTGGTAATACTGGCTGGCATTATAGTAATCTTTATTATTATGAAATTGATTTGCAACCAGGCAGGCCTGGCCGATATTTTTAGGTTCCTGTAAATTGAATTCCTCATGCCAATCCGTGAAAGCTAAATATTTTTTATAAATTTGTTGCAAAGCAAAGTCATAGCATTTGTGCCAAGGCTTGATCGGTCCGCCAAAGTGAAGAATTCGCTGCGGATATTTTTTTAAAACGTCCAGATCTTCAAGTGGAACAGGATTTAGGTTCCACATCACGTTAATTGTTTTTTTCTTATACTTTAAGGACACGTTAATTGCATCCTGATCTAACAAAATATTTCGCTGCGGATTTTCGCTAATCCATTCCAAGCATTTTTCGGTGAGTTTGTGTTCGCGCCAATAGGCCAGGTTAAGTACGAGAATTCCTGAATTGATATATAAATCATCATCTAGATCAAGACGGGAGGTCTGGGCTGGATTTTCTTCATCAACACCGGCTGCAGCGTAGCCATTCAAATCGATTTCCCACAATGGCGCCAAATCGGCTTCGACTACCAAGTCGCAATCCAGATAAATTAATTTATCCAATTCAGGCAAAATTTCTGAGAGTAGGATTCTGAAATACGCGGCGCGCGAAAGATGAAGGTGCTCGCGAAAATTGGCGACGCGCTCTTCCTGTATCTCTTTGAAAATTAAATTGGCAGAAAAAATAGCACCCACTTTTTTCAATCGGCGCAAACTTTCAGGCGTTAACGGTGGTGAGGCAATATAGACATCCGGCTTGTTGTTTTCATTGTGCAAAAATAAAGAGGTAAGTGCGACAGCGAGATGCTGGGCATAGCCTTCATCAATGCAAAATGCGACTTTTATTGTTTGATTCATGAGGATGTTTTTTTGTGAATTTTAAGCTTAAGAGTCAACCAGATTTTAATTGCGAAATGTAAAATCATTGACTTCTAGCGCGCCGCGAAAATAGGTTATCGTCTCTTTCAAGCCGTCTTCTAGCGCCACTTTTGGCTGCCACCCCAATTCCTTATGTGCTAATTCAATGTTGGGTTTTCGCTGACGCGGATCATCTTGGGGTAAAGGTCGCAAGACCAGTTTGGATTTTGATCCGACTAATCGCAGCACAGTCTCTGCTAGTTCCAACATGGTGAATTCTACGGGGTTACCTATATTCACTGGACCGGTAAATCCGGCATGACTGTCCATCAGACGAACCATGCCATCAATAAGATCATCGACGTAGCAAAAACTACGTGTTTGCAGGCCATCGCCATAAATCGTAATGTCATCATTTTTGAGCGCTTGCATGATGAAATTACTCACCACGCGGCCGTCGTTTGGATGCATTCGTGGCCCATAGGTATTAAAGATACGCATTATTTTGATTTCTAGGCGATGCTGCCGATAGTAATCAAAAAACAAGGTCTCAGCGCAGCGCTTCCCTTCATCGTAGCAGCTGCGTACGCCGATGGGATTCACACGTCCCCAGTAGTCTTCGGTTTGCGGATGTACTTCTGGATCGCCATAAACTTCACTGGTCGATGCCTGCAAAATACGGGCTTTGACGCGCTTTGCCAGCCCGAGCATATTAATTGCGCCGTGAACTGAGGTTTTGGTAGTTTGAACGGGATCGTATTGGTAATGCACCGGACTTGCGGGGCAGGCCAGATTGAAAATTTGATCCACTTCGACATAAAGTGGGAAAGTTACATCGTGCCGCATCAATTCAAAATAGGGATGGCTTAGCAGGTGTGAAACGTTGCGTTTGCTACCAGTGAAAAAATTATCAACACACAACACACTATCGCCACGTGCAATTAATCGATCACACAAGTGTGACCCTAAGAATCCTGCGCCGCCCGTAATAAGCGTTCGTTTAATTTTTTATCTCCCGATCAAAGCGCAGACGCGCGAATTCGATGTCAACGGTAGTGCAAGAAATGTCAGGCTGCGGGTTAGGCTGCTGCTTCAGCAGATTTTTTCCAGCTTCGTCCAATCCCATAGTATTCAATCCCCAATTCTTTCATTTCCTCCGGTTCGTAGATATTTCGACCATCAAAAATTAGGGCATGTTTCAGTGCAGATTTGATCACACCGAAATCAGGACTCCGATAAACTTTCCATTCGGTTGCGATGACTAAAAAATCGGCATTGATTAAGGCTGATTCAGGCGATGGGCAAAATACAATTTTTGCCAGATTCTGCGGGTCGCCACTAAAATCCCCCTCGAGCGCATGCTTGGCTGCGGCGATCGCAACGGGGTCATGTGCTTGTACTGTGGCTCCACGCGCGATTAATGCCGCGATTAATACCCGACTCGGCGCATCACGCATATCGTCGGTATTTGGTTTGAACGACAGTCCCCATAAGGCGATTTTTTTTCCGGACAAATCCTCGCCAAACCGTGCAGTAATTTTATGTATCAGTATAGATTTTTGTGCATTATTGACATCATGGACAGCTTTGAGAACGTGCAGCGTTTGCCCATGGTCATTACCGGTGCTGCGCAAAGCCAGTACATCTTTAGGAAAACACGAACCACCGTAGCCAACTCCGGCATAAAGAAAGCTGTGTCCTATGCGCGAGTCCGATCCAATGCCATGTCGCACTTGCTCGATATCGGCGCCGACTTGGTCTGCTAGATTGGCTAGTTCATTCATAAAGCTGATGCGTGTAGCCAGCATTGCATTAGCAGCATATTTGGTCAGCTCTGCTGAGCGCACGTCCATGGTGTAGGTACGTTCATGATTACGGTTAAATGGCGCATAAAGGCGGCGCAATATCGTTTCGGCTTCTTTGCCGGAATCGTCGTTATAAATACCAATAACAATGCGATCAGGTCGCATAAAATCATTGATGGCGGCGCCTTCTTTCAGAAATTCCGGGTTTGATACGACAGAAAAATCAAGAGTAAGTTGTCGTTTGTTCAGTACCTTCTGTATTGCATTGCGTACCTTGTCCGCTGTGCCGACGGGCACGGTCGATTTGTCGACGATTACTTTAAATTCGTTCATATGCAAGGCAATCGATTTTGCTGCCTCCAGAACGTACTGTAAGTCGGCGCTGCCATCTTCATCAGAAGGGGTACCCACAGCAATAAATTGAATTTTTCCATGCGCCACGCTTTTGGCTATGTCAGTGGTAAAACTGAGCCGGCCAGCAGCGACGTTTTTCTTAATTAATTCTTCAAGGCCCGGTTCATGAATGGGAATGCCACCGGCATTAAGCATGTCGATTTTTTGTTGGTCGATGTCGACGCAGATAACTGAGTTTCCACAGTCGGCAAGGCAGGCCCCTGTAACTAGACCGACATAGCCGCTACCGATAACTGAAATTTTCATGACACGGTGCCGTTCTGAATAAAATCTTGATAGCTCAAGCCGATTCCGCTCTCCAGTGAAGTCCTGGCTTTCCAGCCAGCGGCCTGAATTTTTGAGATTTCCAGCAGCTTTTGCCGCGTGCCATCTGGCTTTCCAGCGTCAAACACAATCTGCCCGTTAAATCCAACTACCCGCATTACGATTTCTGCCAATTCGCGTATCGTCACATCTTCGCCAGTGCCGATATTCAAAATCGGACCTCCATAATCGTTTTCCATCAAAAAGACACAAGCGTCAGCCAAATCGTCTGCGAAAAGAAATTCCCTGCGCGGCGTGCCGGAACCCCACACGGTGAATGTCGATTCGCCGCGGTGTTTGGCTTCATGTGCCTTACGGATCAGCGCAGGTAATACGTGGCTGGTATTGAGATCGTAGTTATCGTTCAATCCATACAAATTAGTCGGCATCACGCTAATATATTGGCGGCCGTATTGGTGGTTATAGGCTTCGCACAGCTTAATGCCAGCTATTTTTGCAATCGCATAGGCTTCGTTGGTTGCCTCCAATGGCCCCGTCAGCAAATACTCTTCCTTGATCGGCTGGGGACAATCGCGGGGATAGATGCAGCTACTGCCCAAAAACATCAGCCTTTGCACATCTGCTTCGTGCGCGGCGTGAATCAGGTTCGTCTCCATCGTTAGATTCTGATAAAGAAACTCGGCGCGCTGGCTATTATTGGCGTGGATACCGCCGACTTTGGCAGCAGCAATAAAAATATAATCCGGACGCTCAGTTCGAATAAACGCACCCACTGCCGATTGATGTAGCAAATTGAGCGCTTCTCTACCTTGGGTGATTACGTTGTTATATCCCTTGGCCTTGAGCGCACGCATAAGCGCACTGCCCACCATGCCCCGATGGCCTGCAACGAATATTTTTGCGGTTTTGTTCATGCCGCTGTGGCCTTATTCGTTGTAGTCAAAAGCCTGGAAGCCATGTTCTTTTACTAGGCTATCGCGTTTCGCAGATTCATAATCTGAGCGCACCATTTCACTTACCAGTTCTTGCAGGGTAGTGGTGGGCGTCCAGCCTAGTTTTTGTTTTGCTTTGCTCGGGTCACCTAAAAGCGTTTCCACTTCAGTGGGTCGGAAATAGCGCGGGTCTACTTTGACGATTACGTCGCCGACTTTGCATTTCAATTCAGGGTTATGAATAGCTGTAACACAGGCAATTTCCTGCTCGCCCTCGCCGTCAAATTTCAGTGTCATGCCCAATTCTGCGGCAGCGAATTCAACAAACTGGCGCACGCTATATTGCACGCCGGTGGCGATGACAAAATCTTCCGCCTGTTCTTGCTGCAGCATTAGCCATTGCATCTCTACATAGTCTTTCGCGTGTCCCCAATCGCGCAACGCAGATAAGTTGCCCAGATAGAGACAATCTTGCAAGCCCAACGCAATACGCGCTAAGGCACGGGTGATTTTGCGGGTGACGAAGGTTTCGCCGCGTACAGGGCTCTCGTGATTAAACAAGATGCCGTTGCAGGCATACATGCCGTAGGCTTCGCGATAATTGACCGTGATCCAGTAGGCGTAGAGTTTGGCTACAGCGTAGGGACTGCGCGGATAAAAAGGCGTGGTTTCTTTTTGTGGGGTCTCTTGAACCAAGCCGTAGAGCTCGCTGGTTGAGGCTTGATAAAACTTTGTCTTTTTTTCTAATCCGCAAATACGAATGGCTTCAAGCAAACGCAGCGCACCGATACCGTCGGCGTTCGCCGTATATTCAGGTTCCTCAAAACTCACTGCTACATGACTTTGGGCGGCCAGATTATAGATTTCGTCTGGCTGTATGCTCTGGACGATACGGATAAGGTTCGTGCTGTCTGTTAGGTCACCATAATGCAGGATGAAGCGACGACCATCGACGTGCGGATCTTTGTAGAGATGATCAATACGATCAGTATTAAACAATGAGCTGCGACGCTTGATGCCGTGCACCTCGTAACCTTTTTTGAGTAAAAACTCGGCTAGATAAGCGCCGTCCTGCCCGGTGATGCCGGTAATCAGGGCAATTTTTCTTTTCTGTGTCATGGTGCAATGAAATTTTTGTTAAGACTGATTAGATTAAAAATGAAATCAGCTTAAAAATAAGATTAAAAATATTATTCAAATCGTCAAATAACAAAATCGCTTTGTCATCTACGCTGCGGTCGTAAAGTTATTCCAATCAATGCTTTCATTGGGCACGCTTGGTCAAAAAAGCGTATTAAAACATGGCCGTGATTATAGTATGTTGCTCAGGGTGATCTTTGTTAATCGATTGATTTTATTGTATTTAAAGTACGCTGCTGAGTGCGACGTACCGTCCACCATCCCAAATCTACCCAATAACCATCTGAATCTTATCGTTCACCAATAACTGCGCATTCTCATTCACATACACCAGATACGATTCACCGCCATCATTTGTGCTGCCCGCCAGGCTCCAGCCAGCACCAGCCCCAGCGTTGGCCAGCACCACCGTATCACCCGCGCCGCCATCAATCGTCACTTGCGACGTGCCGCTGATAATGTCCGCTTCACCAAAGGACAGCACATCAGCCAACTTGATTTGCAAGGTATCGCCAGCACCGCCAACAGTGGCCAAATTAACCTTCGTCAGATGCCCCGCGGACTCGGCAATGGCCGCCAGATCAAACACCCGCTTGCCTGATTGGTCCACACTAAACCAGACGTCACCCATGGTGTGGGTCACGCCGTCGGTCGTCGTAAAGCTACCCATTAGACCAAGCAAGTTGCCTTGGTTCATTTCAGTGGAGGGCGTTGCAGTCAGCGACAGTGACGCGATGCCAGCATCCGACATCGACGCCAGCTCACCCGCATCCGAAATGCCATCACTATCTTTGTCGGTCCACACCAGCAGTTGGCTAAACGCGGCGTCTTGCGCATCTATGACCCCATCGAGATTGCTATCGATGGCACTGAGCGCGACATAACCATCGGCCGCTTTGCTGCCATTGGCCAGTAACGTTCCTTCGCCGAACAACTCGCCACCGTCGTTGATGATGCCGTCACGGTTGATATCCCGCACCAGCAGACCATCGGCGCGCGATACCCAGCCCGTTTGTTCCACCACACCGTCGTTGTTGACGTCGAAGATGACACCGTTTTGTGCGGACAGTGTTTGAATCCCATCGCCATCAAGATCCAGCACTAGCGGCGTAATCGACGTGCCGGCAGCAATCTGCGTAGTCGTCAAGGCCGCGCATTGTGCAGTGGTAAAGGCCGCCGTTTGCGCAGTCGTCATTGCCGCGATTTGTGTTGTTGTCAGGCCAGTTAAATCCGCAGTTTGAATGGCAGCGATACTTGCTGTCGTCAAGGCCACCACATCGGCGGTTTCCAGCACCGCAATCTGTGCACTTGAGAACGCAACAATCTGCGCCGTCGTCAAACTGGCCACTTGCGCGGTAGTGAGTGCCACCACTTGCGCGGTGGTCAATGCAGCCGAATCTGCCGTTTGCAGCGCATAGATACTAGCCGTCGTGAGTGCAGCAATTTGCGCAGTCGTGAATGCCGCTACCTGCGCCGTTGTCAGACTGACGATCTGCGCGGTCGTCAAACTGCTCACATCAACTGTCTGCAGCGCAGCAATGCTACTGGTGGCAAATGCCGCGATCTGGTCCGTCGTCAGACTGGCCACTTGCGCGGTGGTGAGTGCCACCACTTGCGCAGTGGTCAGTGCAGCCGTGTCTGTCGTCTGCATTGCGGCCACATTTGTGGTGCTTAATGCCGCGACTTGGGCCGTGGTCAGTCCCGCCACTTGCGCGGTGGTCAGCGCCATTACTTGTGCTGTGGTCAGTGCAGCCACGCTCAAGGTACTGATCGCTGCTACATTTGCTGTGCTCAGTGCTGCCACCTGGGCCGTGCTTAGGCCGCTAATTTGGCTGCTGGTCAATGCGCTGAGTTGCGCTGTCGTCATTGCACTGGTTTGTGCCGTGGACAAGCTCGATAGCTGAGTGGTCGACAGGGCACTCAAATCGGCGGTGTCGATTGCACGTACGCCGGTGGTGGTGAGTGCGGCAAGCTGAGCCGTACTTAATTCCACCACTTGTGCTGTTGTGAATGCCGCGATTTGCGCGGTAGTGAGCGACGCCATGTCTGCGGTTTCAAAGGCGCTCGTCCCGGTGGTGCCAAGTGCCACCACTTGGGCGGTGCTCAGGGCGGTTATTTGTGCAGTCGTTAAGGCCACAATCTGGTCAGTAGTCAAGGCAGCAATATCGGCTGTCTCAATCGCGCTGATGTTCGCTGTTTTTAATCCCGCCACTTGCGCTGTCGTCAAGGCCGCTATCTGCGCCGTGGTCAGGCTGACGACTTGCGCGGTGGTCAGGGCGGCAATGTCCGTGGTCTCTAGCGCAACGATTCCATCGGTGCCAAGCGCTATTATTTGCGCCGTGGTGAGCGCTGCTGTTTGCGCAGTGGTGAGACTGGCAAGCTGGTCGGTCGTGAGCGCCGCAATATCTGCAGTTTCCAGGGCCCGCACATTGGCCGTTTTCATCGCCGTAATCTGCGCGGTAGTCAGCGCCGTTATTTGCGCTGTCGTCATGCCCACGACCTGTGCAGTGGTCAGCGCGGCAATGTCGGCAGTTTCGATAGCAACGATACTGTCAGTGTCTAATCCCACTAGCTGGGCCGTTGTGAGCGCCGCAGTCTGCGCGGTCGTCAGTGCCGCAATCATCGCGGTGGTCAGTGTAGCAATACCTGCTGTGGAAAGTGCCGCGGTGTTTGCTGTCGTTAACGCACTTAACTGGGACGTCGTGATGGCGCCGATTTGTGCAGTCGACAGGACCGCCATTTGCGCGGTTGTGAATACCTGTACTTGCGCCGTCGTCAAACTTTCAATCTGCTCGGTGCTGAGCGCTTTAATATCAGCGGTCTCAATGGCCCGCACGTTGGCGGTCTTGAGCGCAACGAGCTGCTCGGTGGTTAATGCTGCTACTTGTTCCGTCGTCAGGCTGACTACTTGCGCGGTGGTCAAAGCAGCCATGTCGGTGGTGTTAATCGCCACCACGCCGTCACTGCCCAAAGCCACCATCTGCGCAGTCGTCAAGACCGCTATTTGTGTCGCAGTAAAGCTGACAATCTGATCCGTCGTGAGGGCGGCAATATCCGCCGTCTCGATGGCTTTGATGTTCGCTGTTTTTAATGCAGTAATCTGCGCTGTGCTGAGCGCGGCAACCTGTGCCGTGGTCATGCTGACGACTTGCGCGGTGGTGAGTGCGGCGATGTCTGCTGTTTCTAATGCAGTAAGGTTGTCCGTTCCTAGTGCAACGATTTGCGCCGTGCTCAAGCCCGCAACCTGCGCTGTCGTTAATGCTTCGATCATTGCCGTCGTTAAGCTGGCAATGCCGGCGGTGGTGATGGCACTGACGCTGGCCGTTGTGATGGCAGCAAGTTGCGCGGTGCCGAGCGCTGCTAGCTGTTCTGTGGATAGGTTTGTGACTTGTGTCGTTGCTAGTGCCGCCATTTGGGCTGTGCTGAGGCTCAGTACTTGATCCGTGGTCAGTGCCTTAATATCGGCGGTCTCAATGGCGCGGATACTTGCGGTCTTGAGGGCGGTGATCTGGTCTGTCGTTAAAGCAGCCACCTGTGCAGTCGTGAGGCTAACAACTTGCGCGGTGGTGAGTGCAGCGATGTCGGCGGTCTCGATGCCAACGATGTTGTCGCTGCCTAGTGCAACGATTTGTGCCGTGGTCAGGCTGGCCACTTGCGCGGTGGTCAGGCTGGCAATCTGCTCTGTCGTAAGTGCTGCAATATCAGCGGTCTCGATGACCTTAATATTCGCTGTCTTGAGCGCTGCTATCTGCGCAGTAGTTAGTGCGGCAACTTGTAAGGTCGTCAGACCCACCACTTGCGCCGTGGTCAAGGCAGCGATATCGGTAGTCTCAATGGCCACGACACTGTCGGTGCTGAGTGGCAGCAGCTGCGCTGTTGTCAGTGCGGCTGCTTGCGCGGTGGTCAAGGCGGCAATCTGGTCTGTCGTCAGGGCGGCAATGTCAGCCGTTTCCATCGCGCGTAGGTTGGCTGTTTTTAGCGCGGCAATCTGGGCCGTACTTAAGGCCACCACTTGCTCGGTCGTTAAGCTGACGACTTGCGCAGTGGTCAGAGCTGCAATATCAATCGTCTCAATGGCGGCGATATTGTCAGTGCTGAGCGCACCGATCTGCGCGGTCGACAATGCGGCGATTTGTGCCGTTGTGAATCCTGCAATGGTAGCGGTCGTTAAGCTAAGGATGCTCGCTGTGCCGATGGCACCGGCACTCGCCGTACTGAGTGCCGCAAGCTGCGCGGTGGTCAGTGAGGTGATCTGGTCTGTACTCAAGGCCACCACTTGTGCCGTGGTCAATGCTGCCATCTGTGCCGTCGTCAAGCTTGTAATCTGATCCGTCGTCAACGCAGCTATATCCGCCGTCTGAATCGCTTGTACGCTGGCAGTTTTAAGTGCCGTTAGCTGCGCGGTGGTGAGTATGCTGACCTGGTCGGTTGTCAAGCCCGCTATTTGTGCGGTGGTGAATACTTTGATGTCTGCGGTCTCAATGGCCACAATCTGATCCGTGCCCATAGCCACCAGCTGGGCAGTGGTCAATGCGGCGACTTGTGCGGTGGTCAGTGCTGCAATTTGTTCAGTCGTCAGAACAGCCAGATCCGTCGTTTCAAGGACCGCAATATTGGCGGTTTTTAGGGCGACTAATTGCGCTGTCGTCAGTGAAGCAATTTGCTCGGTAGTCAAGGCCACGACTTGCTCGGTGATGATGACGGCTATCTGCGCAGTCGTCAGGCTGGCTATTTGCTCGCTAGTCAGGGCAGCAAAATCCGCGGTTTCAATAGCGCGAATACCGGCAATCTTGATGGCGGCAATTTGTGCCGTGGTCAGCGCAATGACTTGTGCTGTCGTCATGCCTGCTACTTGAGCAGTCGTGAGAGCGGCGATGTCTGCGGTCTGGATTGCGGCCACACTCTCGGTGCCAAGGGACGCGATTTGTGCCGTAGTCAGTGCAGGTATTTGTACGGTTGTCAGGCCCGCGATGTGCGCCGTCGTGAATGCCGCGAGGTCGGCCGTTTCGATGGCGGCTATGCTGGCCGTGGTGAGGGCAACAAGCTGGGCTGTTGTCAGCGTTGCGATCTGGTCAGTAGTCAGGTTTTGTACTTGTGCGGTGCTTAAGGCGGCAATGTCAGCGGTTTCAATCGCGACGATACCGTCGCTACCCAATGCAATGATTTGTGCGGTCGTCAAGGCGCCAACCTGCGCGCTGGTCAGGCGGGCAATCTGCAGTGTCGTCAAGACGGCAATGTCCTCGGTCTCCAAAGCCCGCACGTTGGCGGTGCTTAGTGCAGCGAGTTGGGCTGTCGTTAGTGCAGCAACCTGTGCCGTGGTTAGGCTGGCTACTTGCGCGGTCGTGAGCGAGGCAATATCGGCGGTCTTCATCACCAACAAACTATCTGCATCAAGCGCTGCGAATTGTGCCGTCGATAAGGCAGCAATTTGTGCTGTCGTCAAAACACTGATGTTGGTCGTCGTCAGGCTTGCGATTTGTGTGGTGGTGAGCGCGGCAATGTCGGCAGTCTCCAGCGCACGCAAACTCGCTGTCTTGAGGGCAGCGAGTTGCGCAGTCGTCAGCGATTCCACTTGCGCTGTGCTGAGGGCCACGATTTGTGCTGTGCTGAGTGCGGCGATATCGGCGGTCTCGATAGCGGTAATGGCGTCGGTGCTCAAAGCCGTCACTTGAGCAGTCGTTATGGCCGCGATATGTGCCGTCGTCAGTGCTGCAATTTGTGCGGTGCTGAATGCGGCGATGTCGGCAGTTTCCAGCGCGCGCAGATTCGCTGTCTTTAGCGCTGCAAGTTGAGCGGTGCTGAACTGACTCACTTGCGTGGTCGTTAAGGCAACCATCTGTGCTGTGGTCAGCGCTGCGACATCCGCGGTTTTCAGTACGCTTACGCTGTCGGTGCTGAGCGCGGCGATTTGCGCGGTGCTGAAGGCGGCAATCTGTCCCGTGGTTAGGCTTGCGATCTGGTCTGTTGTTAGGGCCGCGATATCGGCAGTCTCAAGCGCCCGTACCCCGGCGGTTTTAAGTGTGGAAATCTGCAGGGTGCCGAGGCTGGCGACTTGGGTTGTCGTCAAGCTGCCGATTTGTGCCGTGGTTAATGCGGCCATTTGCGCCGTCGTTAGGCCGGCGAGTTGGGCGGTGGTCAGGGCGGCAATATCAGCGGTCTCTAGTGCACCCAGGCCACTGGTTTTTAATGCAGTGATTTGCGCCGAGCTGAGGCTCATGACTTGCTCGGTGGTTAAGCTTTTAATTTGCGCCGTGCTCAATGCACCGATTTGAGCAGTGGTGAATTCAACAATTTGCTCGGCACTGAGCGCCGCAATATCGGCGGTAAGCAAGGCCTGTACGCTGGCCGTGGTGAGCGCTGCGAGCTGCTCGGTGGTCAAGGTGCTGATTTGTGCTGTTGTCAAGGCACGCGCCTGCGCAGTGCTCAGTGCGGCCATGTGCGCCGTGGTCAAGCTACTGATTTGATCGGTGGTGAATGCAGCAAAATCTGCCGTTTCCATTGCGCGTACGCTAGCGGTCTTCAGTGCAACGATCTGATCCGTGGTCAGTGCTGCAACCTGCGCTGTTTTTAGGCTGACGATTTGTGCTGTCGTCAGCGCAGCAATGTCGACGGTCTCGAGAGCAGCAATACTTTGCGTGCCCAAGGCTGCAACTTGTGTCGTGGACAAGGCAATCAGTTGCGCCGTAGTGAGACTTTCAATTTGGTCTGTCGTGAAGGCGGCAATGTCTGCGGTCTGGAGCGCGGCGATGCTAGCTGTCTTGAGCGCCGCCAGTTGACCCGTGCTTAATGCTGCAATCTGCGCGGTGGTCATTGCAACGATCTGCGCAGTGGTTAAGGCAGCGACATTGGCCGTGTCTAGCGCGGCAATGCTGTCTGTACTTAATCCGGCCATTTGCATTGTCGACAAGGCAGTCAGTTGGGACGTGTTCAGGCTTGCAATCATCGCGGTCGTCAGGCTGGCAATGCTGGCTGTCCCGACGGCACCCGCGCTTGCTGTGCTGAGTGCGGCAAACTGTGTCGATGTGAGCGCACCGATTTGCGCGGTCGTTAAGCCGGCCACTTGCGCCGTGGTCAAGACGGCCATGTGTGCTGTGGTCAGCCCACTAATTTGATCTGTCGTGAGCGCGGCCATCCCGGCTGTCGTCAGCGCACGCGCGCTGGCCGTGGTCAATGCGGCAAGCTGCGTGGTGGTGAGTGCGGCGACCTGGCTTGTTTTGAGTCCAATAATCTGCGCAGTTGTGAACACCGCCATTTGTGCGCTGGTAAATCCGGTTATTTGCGCCGAGCTTAAGGCAGCAATATCTACCGTCTCTATTGCACGCACACTGGCAGTCTTTAGCGCGACGATCTGGTCTGTGGTGAGTGCGGCAATCTGTGCTGTCTTTAAGCTGACGACTTGTGCTGTCGTCAGGGCAGCAATATCGTCGGTCTCGAGCGCGACAATATTTGTTGTGTTGAGGGCGGCGACTTGCGTGGTCGATAAAGCGACGATCTGCGCTGTGGTGAGACTTTGAATTTGTTCTGTGCTGAGTGCGGCAATATCGGCAGACTCAAATGCCCGAATGCTGGCGGTCTTTAATGCGGCGATTTGGCTGGTGGTCAGCGCAGCAATTTGCGCGGTGTTCAGGCCGACGATTTGGGTCGTGCTCAATGCGGCGACGTCTGCGGTATCGAATGCAGCGATGTTAGCCGTGCTGATCGCAGCAATCTGCGCGGTAGAAAGGGCGACGACTTGCGCGGTCGTAAAACTTTCAATTTGTTCTGTGCTGAGTCCTGCAATATCCGCCGTTTGCAGCGCCCGCACACTGGCAGTTTTCAGTGTGGAAATTTGGCTTGTTGTTAGCGCTGCCACCTGTGCGGTCGTCAAAGCCACAACTTGGCTGGTACTCAATGCAGCGATGCTGGTTGTACTCAGTGCGGCAATGTTGTCGGTGCCGAGGCCGGCCATTTGTGCCGTGGATAAAGAGGCGACTTGCTTGGTGCTCAGGCCGGAAATGGTTGTCGTCGTCAGGCTGGCAATACTTGCTGTGCCGATTGCCCCTGCGCTTGCGGTGGTGAGCGCGGTCAATTGCGCGGTGGTGAACGCGCCGAATTGTGTGGTTGATAAAGCGACCACCTGCGCTGTGCTCAATACGGCCATCTGCGCCGTGGTCAGGCTGGCAATTTGTTCCGTCGTCAATGCGGCAATATCAGCCGTTTGCAAGGTTTGCACACTGGTGGCCTTCCACGCCGCAATTTGCGCCGTGGTGAGGGCCGCAGCCTGGGCTGTGGTCAAGGCGACGATCTGGGCAGTGCTCAGGGCTGCCATATCGGCAGTTTCCAAAGCCGTAATGTTGTCGGTCCCGATCGCGGCGAACTGCGCTGTCGATAAAGCCAGCACTTGCGCGGTCGTTAAGCTGGCAATTTGATCTGTGGTGAGCGACGCAATATCGGCAGTCTGCAAAGTCCTGATGCTGGCTGTTTTGAATGCAGCAATCTGCGACGTTGTTAAGTTGGCGACCTGCGACGTCGTTAAGGCGATGACTTGCGCAGTCGTCAGTGCCGCTACTTGCGCCGTCGTTAAGCTTGCTGCCTGATCTGTGGTCAGCGCGGCGATGTCGGCTGTTAGCAGGGCGCTGACGCTTGCCACCTTGAGCGCGGCGATTTGCGCTGTCGTAAAGGTGGTGACTTGTGCAGTTTTTAAGCTTGCAATCTGCGCCGTTGTCATGGCCGCGACATCAGCCGTTTCCAGGGCCTCGATGCTGGCGGTGGAGAGGGCGGCGATCTGTGCCGTGCTGAGGGCCGCGACTTGCGCCGTCGTCAGGCTGGCGATTTGATCTGTCGTGAGTGCGGCGATGTCCGTTGTTTCGATTGCGCGCACGCTGGCCGTTTTTAGGGCGTTGATTTGTTCTGTGGTTAAGGCAGCGATCTGGCCCGTCGTGAGCGCGACGACCTGGGCAGTGGTGATGGCGGCGATATCTGCTGTGGTGATGGCGGCGAAATTGTCCGTGACCATCGCGGCGATTTGCGCTGTTGATAGTGCTGAAAATTGCGCGGTCGTTAGGCTGGCAACTTGTTCTGTCGTTAATGCGGCAATGTCGGCGGTATCGAGCGCTCGCACACTGGCCGTTTTCAATGCAAGTATCTGCACTGTGGTGAGTGCGGCGACTTGTGCACTCGACAAACTGCTTACCTGTGCCGTGCTTAAGACGGCAATGTCGGTGGTCTCTAGCCCGATAACACCCGCTTCTCCCAAAGCTAAAATTTGGGCAGTGGTCAATGCAGCGACCTGCGCGGTCTTGAGGGCGGCAATCTGGTCGGTACTTAAAACGGCGATATCGGCCGTATCAAATGCACCCAAGCCCGCCGTCGTGAAAGCAGCAAGCTGCGCTGTAGTGAGGGCTTCAGTTTGTTCGGTTGAAAAATAGGGGATCTGGGAGGTCGTCAACGCGGCAATTTGCGCCGTCGTGAGTTCGCCGATCTCAGCAGTGGTCAGAGCCGTGATTGTGCTCGTGGGGATCGTCGAGATGGACGACGCTGACACACCTAGTAATGACATTGTTTATCCTGGAATATCTGCGGCAGATATTATAATAATGGTTATGAGTGATAGTACATCACGGGTCAGCATATATCAGTGCAAAGATTGCTGTATTAATAATATTTTCTTGATTTCTCAATTAATTTCGGATTTCGCTTCCTGTGTTGATTCGTCTTTATCTGGCTACAGCGAATATCCGGTGTCGCATGTCGGCATCGCTAGCCACTACCATTTCAAATTAATAATAATTAATATAAAAATATTATTGTCATTAAAATGACGGTGGTGTGCTGTTTTATGCCTTTGATTTCATCAAAGCAAATATTATGCCACCGACAAGTCGTTTATTCGGACATTGTCCTGGGCGGTGTTGAGCAGTGTAGGTTGGGACGGGTGAATAACAGCACGGCGAAATAAAAAATCGCCCTCGCCGAAGTAATCCGGCAGAGGGCGACTAGGCGTGCGTCGGCAAAATCCGGCCGGCAGCCGGCAGATTTTTTCCGTCGTACTTATTTTTTCTTCTTTTGTTCCCGTTCCAGATTGCCGCGACGAAAATGATTCATCAGCATCATGCCCGCCGCAACGAACCAGATCACCATTAAAATTTGCCATGTCTTCATGTTGCTCTCCTTAATCGTTATCTATTAAAAAATCGATAATCTACTGATCTAACCCACCGTATTATTGCCCAACTTTGCGTTTGTCCACGCCGTCTTCTTCACCAGCGGTGCCATCGCGATCATCGTCACCGCCAGTAGCACGATTTCAATGCAGTACACACTCACATACCCGTTAGTTGGACCGGCCACCATGGCTACGAGGTCTCGCATAATCCCCCCGACAGCCACGGCAACACCGGCGGCCGAGGCTTGCACGGCCCCCCAGGCGCCGAGCGCGAGCCCGCGCTGATGTTCCGGTGCCAGATTCATCGTGGCTGTCAGCGTGCCATGCCCAAACAGCCCGCCGCCAAAGCCGATCAGTAGCGTGCCAAGCCCAAACATCAGCGGTGAGGCAAACGGTGCCGCTGCAATCACCAACAAAAAAGCCGGTATGCCGGTGAGGGCGCCCATGCCCGCCATGCGAAACGGATCGGCGCCTTTGCTCAGTACCTTGGAGGCAAGCCCAAAGCCCAATAAGCCGCCGATGGCCAGCGTGGCCGTTAACGACGTGGTCGCGCCTACGCTGAGCTGCAAAATCTCGCCGCCATAGGGCTCAAGTAGCACGTCTTCCATCGTGAAGGCCATCGTGCCCAGCCCCACTGCCAGCAGCCGGCGCACGGCATTGCCACCTTGGGTAAAGCTGCGCCACGAGGCCATGAAATCCGGTTCGCTGTCGTGCGCGCCGGTATAGGCACGGCTGCGCATTTCTTGTTTCCAGAGTGCGGTGACATTCAAAATCATGGTCGCTAATGCCGCGCCTTGTATGACCCGGATCAAGCGTCCCGGACTGAATTCGGCTAGCGCAGCACCAAAAATCAGCGCGCTGCCGATCATGCCCAGTGTCAGCATCACGTACATCAGCCCGACTACTTTAGGGCGTGATTCCGGCGTAGCCAAATCCGTTGCCAGCGCCAGACCAACCGTTTGTGTGGTGTGCAAGCCAGCGCCAACGAGCAAAAATGCGATGGCCGCAGCGCCTTGTCCGACCCAATGTGGCGCATGGCTTGACTGTCCCATACCAGATAGCACCAAGAGCGCAAAAGGCATGATCGCCAGACCGCCGAATTGCACCATCGTGCCCATCCACAAATAGGGTACCCGCCGCCAGCCTAGTGCCGAGCGATGGTGATCTGAGCGAAACCCGATCAGAGCCCGAAAGGGCGCAAAAATTAAAGGTAGCGCGACAACGCAGGCCACGAGCGTGGCCGAGACCTTCATCTCAACAATCATCACGCGGTTGAGTGTGCCCACCATCAGCACGAGTGCCATGCCGACGGAGACTTGAATAAGGGAGAGCCGCAACAGTCGCGACAAGGGCAGATCCGGCGTCGCCGCATCGGCAAAGGGAAGAAAGCGGGGGCCCAGGGTACTCCAGGTCCGAATGATTTCCTGACTAAAGCGGTTCATCGTGTGATCGATTCCTGCAGAAGCATTGCCTGTTGGGGGCGCGTGCAGAAAAGCTGCGCATGACAGGGGGCGAGGCGATCGTGTCAGCAGACCGAAAACCATAGTGCGGCACGCGGTGGTGCCGCACTATGGGAAGCGAAACTGCTTATTGTTTTATACCCGGCACACTCAACGCAGCGACCTGAGGCGCCTCCGTTGAGACCGCAGCCACTTGCGCTGCACTGCCATTGAGGAATTTCTTCACCCAGGTGGTATTAAGGGTGAGCGCCAGATGCACCGAGAACGATGCAATAGCGACTGCCCCGATGATGATGGGAATACCCACCGACGGCCGAACCACGGTCCACAATTTTCCGTAAATCATTGTCGATTCCTTTAGCGGTTAGTGCAGCCAGGGTGAATAGATGTACGCGAGCAGATGAGCGAATGCTGCGATCATCCCGAACAATTGCGTCCCTTGAATTAAATGCCGGTGTATCTCTTCCGATTCGGCCTCAGTTAATCCTGTCGGCCCGACTCTGCTATCAGACATGGCATTACCCCCTTTAAAGATAGCCATTCTCGTGCTGAACCCGCACGCGGGTGATGCATGGCGAAGCTGCCATTTCCAGATTGTTTAACGTCTCAAAATGTAAACATAAAGTTACACTTTGGGATGTCAATGAATATTTACAAAAAAATGGCGCGATGTCAATCAAATGCCCATTAAAAATTGCAGGGCAGGTTGTTGATCTGCTAAGGCGATGCAGGTTTGCGTTGGGGGTCGTAGGTGGCGCATGGCCAACGCCGCTGGATCCCGATTTTCATCGGGATGAAGGGTGTGGGTGGGATAACGATGGTAGTGGGATGCGCGCTAAAAATGCCAACCGTCGCCCCAGCGCACGCTGGGGCTCAGTGTCTTCCAAGCACATCCTTAGCCCATCAAGAAAACAGCACTATGCGCAGTCGCCTCGGACTGGCATGCACAACAGATGGCTTATTTTTCCCGCACTACCCGAAACCCAAAGCAGTAGTAGCGGTAATCAGCCACGCTCTGAAACCGATGGGCCGAATACAGCAATTCAGGGAAGTAGTTCCAGGCGCCGCCGCGGATCACCCGTATTGCACACGTGCCCGACAATCTTGCGCTGCCATCAACAGGCGCAGCGTCATGATTTTTATTCCAGCAGTCTTGCGTCCACTCGGCCACGTTGCCTTGCATATCGTGCACGCCAAATTGATTGGGCAATTTGGTTCCAACCGGATGCGTTTTTTCATTCGCGTTACGCAGATACCAGGCGGTATCTTTGAGTTTATTGATGTCGTCCCCCACCGCATAATCTGACCTGGTGTTTGCTCTGGCTGCATATTCCCATTCGGCTTCAGTGGGCAGACGATATTTTTTCCCGGTCTTGGCACTCAACTTGTCGAGAAATTTTTGTATGTCGTTAAAAGACACAGACTCCACCGGCAGAGTCGCACCCTTAAAAAAACTCGGGGTCGTACCCATAATCGCCTGCCACTGCTCTTGCGTGACTTCATACTTGCCCATCATGAACGACTCAAGCGACACCGTATGCTGGGGCTGTTCGTCGAGTCGCGGCGCAGCAGGGGTACCCGGCTTGGATCCCATCGCAAAGCTTCCTTTTGGTATGACGACCAACTCCGGACAGGCGTCACAATCTCTCGTGGCGTTGGACTCTTTTGCGAGCGCCATGTGGGCATAAAAGAGCAAGGCGGTGACGATCATTGCGGTAGTTTTATGAAGCATACTGATCCAGTCTGTGTTGTGTTGAACGGATTATTTTAACCAATCATCATTGCCCTGCTGTCGCACGCAGGCCAATGTCATTTCCCAAAACGCGACGCCGTTACCGCCATACTGATCCGGCAGACGTTGCAGGCCCTGATGAAATCCGGCTATTTCGTTGAGTACCCGTTTGTTGATGAGCCCCGCTGACTGCATCGCGATCAGACCATAGCAGTTGGCCTCGATTTCAGTGAGCGTGGGATTTTTCGCGTGCTCGCATTCATGAAAAAAAATCAGATCGCGCATCGCCCGGTTTTTAAAAATTATCGGGTTCAGCAGCAGCTTGTCAAAAATAATAGTTGGCGTGTTGTTGGCATCATGCTGCGTCACTGCAGCAGTCCCACCAAGATCAGCATGCAAGGATGCTGACACCCCATCACCTACCCAGAGCTCGGCGACTTTTTCAGTGCGCCCATCGCGCGTGAATTCACAGTGAATTTTTTTACCATCGGCTTGCTCATAAGCCGCAGCCGATGCAGAAAAAAGCATCAGCCCACAAAGCCAGCCGAAGGCGATTTTCATCAGGTATCCACACTCAGCGCTGCTTCCGGCACGCTGAGTTGATCGCGCAAGACACGGTAGAGAATTTTGCCCGTCGCAGTGCGTGGCATCTGACTCTCTTGCATAAAACTGATCGCACGCGGGCGTTTATAGCCAGCTATACGGTCTTTGCACCAAGTCAGAATTTCAGCCTCGCTGGCCTGTTCACCCTGATGCAGCACGATGACAGCATGCACCGCTTCTCCCCATTTTTCGTGGGGCAGGCCAATGACAGCGATGTCGCGAATTTTTGGGTGCGCGCCGAGCACACTTTCAACTTCGGAAGGGTACACATTCTCGCCGCCCGTGATGATCATGTTGCTCTTACGGTCGACCAGATGGATATAGCCGTCGCTATCGCGTCGTGCCAGATCACCGACCGAGCACCATTTTCCGCGAAACGCTTCGGCGGTTTTTTCAGGGTTGTTCCAGTAACCCTCAAACACATACGGCGTGCGTGAAAATAACTCGCCCACTTCACCGTCCGCTACTTCGTTGCCGTCCGGGTCAAACAGTCTGATGGCACCCGAGCCAGCCCACTCCCGACCCACGGAGCCTAATTTTTCCAACTGATCTTCCGGCCGCAGCAAGGTAACCCAGCCTGCCTCGGTAGAGCCATACAGCTCAAATAATTCGCCGTTTTTAAAGTAATCCAAAATCGCCAGCTTGGTTTCGCGTCGCGCTGGTGCCGACGAAATCAGCAGCTTGCCAACGGCACTCACATCGTGGGCGGCTTTGACTGCCTCGGGCAGCGCCAGCATCATGATGAAATGGGTTGGTACCAGTGAGGTAAACGTAATTTTTTCGGTGGCGAGTTTGCGCAGCAATGATGCCGGATCGAAGCTCTTGCTGTCATCAATGCTGCAGCACGCGCCCAGATGCATGAAGGTCGTCGCAAAATAAAGTGAATTGGCATGGCACATCGGCATCACCAACAGCGCCGTGTCGTCGCGGGTCAGGCCCATCTCGACTGCAGTGGCCAGCGCCAGCAGGCTGCTGCCTTCGTGACTGCGAATGGCACCCTTCGGACGCCCCGTTGTGCCCGAGGTATACATCAGCGCGCAAGGGTCGGTCGGTCCGACTTCCACCGCGGGTAGGCTCGCGCTGGCGGCGGCAATCAAGCTTACATAGCTGAGCCAGCCGTCCCGCTGCGCCGCGCCAAATTGCACAAACGTGCGCTCGGTTCCTGCTAAGGCATCACGTACCGCGTCTACTTTGTCTGCCAGCTCTCCGGCTTGCGCAATGACAGCCGCCGCGTCGTTGTGGGTAATGATGTACAAAATTTCTTCGCCCGTTAGCCGGAAATTGATCGGCACCGCCACCAAGCCCGCGCGCGCAAGGGCCACATAAAGCTCAGCCCATTCGATGCAGTTGTAAGCAAGCAGGGCAACCCGGTCGCCTTTTTGCAGGCCCCTATCCAGCAGGGCATTGGCCAGCCGAGTCGAGCGGTCATGCCAATCTGAAAATGTCAGTGCCCGGGTCGAATCGCGCGCGCCGATCTTCGCTGGACGCAGCCGGGCATGGGTGGCGATGGCGTCAGCGATCGTCAAAAGGTGATGCATTAGTTCACTCCGAAAATGTTGATGAAAAGAATTGTATTGCACTCTGAATTCAGAATACAATATTTCTCACTTAAAATATTTCTTCATCGCCATTGCTTTGTGAGCAACATTGCATGGGATTGTGACTTTAACCCTGATCGTGATGCGGTCCTATCTGGTCTGTATCCTTTCTTTTTGATGTCCAGGATAAGCAGAATGACAACGGCAATTTCCCCCCATTCCGGCGCCGCGCTGATCGCGCGCTTTTTAAAAGCGCAGGGTGTGACCCGCGTGTTTGGCTTGTGTGGCGGGCACATCATGCCGATCTGGATGCGGCTCGACGCTGAAGGCATCCAGATTATTGACGTGCGCGATGAGCGTGCGGCGGTCTACATGGCCCACGCGCATGCGCAGCTCACCGGCGAACTCGGGGTGGCGCTGGTGACAGCCGGGCCGGGCGTGACCAATGCCATGACCGGGATCGCCAACGCCCATATCGCCCGCGTGCCGGTGCTGGTGTTGTCCGGACTGCCGCCCCGTCAGCAGGAAAACCGCGGTGCGTTACAAGACGTGGTGCACATTGATCTCGTGCGCTCGATGACGCGTTATGCAAAAACGGTGCGCGAGCCTGCGCTCATTTTGCAGGAGCTGGCTGAAGCCGCCAGTCGCGCGCAGGGACAGGCCGGCAATGAGCCCGGCCCGGTGTTTCTGGATTTTCCGGTTGATACCTTGCGCGGTTTGGTGCCACCAGCGCTTGAGCTGGCCGAGCATTACGCCCCCGGTGCCGCACACACGATATTGCCGGCGCAGGCGGACTTGGCCGCCGCTGTTGCCTTGCTGTGGGCGGCCAAACGCCCCTTATTTATTACTGGCCGTGGTGCGGCTGGTTGCGGCCCTGCCTTGTGCGCGCTGCTTACCCGTCTTAATGCACTCTATCTCGATACCAGCGAGAGCCGAGGTCTGGTGCCGGATACGCACCCGGCTGTGGTGGCAGCGATGCGCGGCAATGTGATGACGCAGGCTGACCTCGTCATCACCGTAGGTCGCAAGCTCGACTTCCAACTCGCGTATGGTTCGCCGGCGATTTTTGGCGATACGCGTTTTCTGCGCATTGCTGATTGCGCGGCCGAGCTGCGCGACAACCGTCGCGGTGAAGTTGAATTATTTGGTACGCCAGCGGCGGTGTTGGAAGCGATGCTTGCGATGGCACCGGCCGGGGCGTCGGCAACGGATCTGGACTGGGCGCAGCAAACCCGTGCCGGCCACGTGGCCCGCTCTGAAAAATTACGCACCTCAATGCACAACGCCGCACCCGGCACAGACGGCCTGATGCATCCCAACCGCTTGTTGTCGGCGCTACGCGATGCGCTGCCTGAGGATGCCATTGTGGTGGCCGATGGCGGCGACTTTCTCAGCTTTGCCCGCGTTGGTTTGCCTGCCACCACGTATCTTGATCCGGGCCCGCTGGGCTGCATCGGGGTCGGCACGCCATTCGGTATTGCAGCCAGCCTGGCCTGTCCGGATCGGACGGTGGTCGTGGCCACCGGTGATGGCGCGTTTGGATTTAATGCGATGGAGATCGACACCGCGGCACGCCACAAGGCCCCGGTGCTCATCGTGGTGGCCAATAACGGCGCCTGGGCGATCGAAGTGCGTGATCAGTTAGAAACCCATGGCAAAGTCGTTGGCACGCAATTACAGTTTGCCGACCATGCGGCGATGGCGCGTGCGTTTGGTTTACATGCCGAGCGGGTTGAGCGCGCAGAGGATCTGCCGCAAGCGATCGAGCGCGCGCTGGCGAACCGACCCGCGTTGTTGGATGTGCTGGTCACCCCCGAGGCCGCATCGTCGGATGCGAAATCCGGATTGGCCTGGGTGCCGGATCTGCAGGCATTGGCCGCATGGGATCAGTCTGAGCAAGCATGGCGACAGCAATGAAAATTTTGGCAGTCCAGCCGAAGTTGGTCGAGCAGGTATACGAGGCCATCTTGCTGGAAATTGTTGAGGGCCGGTTTGGTCCCGGCTCACGCATTATTCAGGATCAGATTGCGCAGGCGCTGGGTGTGTCGCGTCAGCCGATACAGCAAGCCCTGCTGCTCTTGCGCAATCAGGGTGTATTGCAAGATGCGCCCGGTCGCGGTTTGTTGGTTGCACCGCTCGATCCAACCTATGTCGCCAGTCTGTATGACGTGCGCGCCATGATCGAAGGTTTGGCGTGTCGTCGCGCCGCTGAACGCAATGCGGCCCGTGCGAAAGAACTGGCGCCGGCGATCATCCGTCAGGGCCGAGAAGCGGTGAAAAATAATTCAGTGCATGACATGGTGCAGGCCGATATGGCGCTGCACAATTGTATTTATGAGCTTTCTGAAAATGCGCTGATTGCCGTGGAGATGGAATCGCACTGGCTCTATGCGCGACGCGTCATGGGTGAAGTGCTCACGCGCGAAGAAAAACCACGAGATATATGGAATCAGCACGAGAGCATGGTGGAGGCCATTATTGCAGGCGACGCCGACCATGCGGAGCAACTTGCACGCCAGCACATTACGCAGGCCGCGGATTTTATGTTGGCTAAATTAAAGGAAAGCTAGTCATTTGGATAACGCGAAAATAAAGGTTGGTTAAGTGAATTGCAAAACCAAAAAAACAAAATGAATACTTTCAGTAGTTACATCAATTAAATTCACTTCAGCCGCTGTTTTTTTAATTGACCGATCATGATAAAAAATTGCAGTATGAGCGAAGTCGAAAAAATAAAATAAGTAATGTACCCACTATGTTCAATAAAGATGCCTCACCTCGCATGAATCCAGTAAACCCTGACGACGCGCTGCTGCAGCGCAGAAAAATACTACAGTTAGCCGGGGCCTCAACCCTACTGTGCTGTGTTGCATCATCCGACTTGTCGGCGGCCGATGCATTACCCAAGGCCGGTATCAATGCCGGTGATTTGCTCGTTACGACGAGGGACGACACCGGCACCCCGCTCAAAGCGTCGGATATTAAATTGGGCGGTAAGCCGCTGTTGGTTTATCCATTTGATATCGACACAAAAAAACCGCGTAGCGAATCGCGGCTTAACAAACTTTTACTGGTTCGGGTTGACCCGAAAGACTTGAGCGAAGAAGCGCGTGCCCGCTCGGTAGATGGCGTGCTGGCTTTTTCTGCTGTCTGCACGCACCAAGGCTGCGACGTCACCGAATGGAAGGCCTCGGAAAAGACCTTGCTGTGTTTTTGCCATTCATCGCAATTTAATCCGGTTAATAATGGCGCCGTCGCCGTGGGCCCTGCTACTAGAGCGTTGCCGTCGTGTTCGCTGGCTGAAAAAGACGGCGTGCTGGTGTTGGCCAGTGGCCTCAGTGCCAAGCCCGGCGTGTAATTAGGATCCGCCGCATTGATGCATCTTGTAGCAGCAGTCGCAGCAAGGTAATAGGCAGTACCGTAGGTCCGTTTCAAAGCAGAGCAAAAATTGTCTGACTAACTAAAACAAGGGGGCAAACATTATGAAACAACGCTTTACAAAAACAGCGCTGGCACTGGCATTTTTGCCAATTCTCGCGATGGCAGAAGGGCCATCAGCTGGTAAGCCGGCGGCCCAGGCTTACAACAACGTCACCGACGCACGTCTGCAAAATCCTGAGGCAAGAAACTGGCTCTCGACCCGCGGCAACTACGCAGGCTGGGGTTATAGCCCACTGTCAAAAATCAATGACAAAAATGTCTCCAAGCTGGGTCTCGCCTGGTCATTCACGTCGGGCCAGCAAGAAGGCCACCAGTCGCCACCAATCGTCAACGATGGCTACATGTACGTGACGGCACCAAACAACCAGGTCGTCGCACTCGATGCGCGTAATGGTCAGGAAATCTGGCGCTACAAAAAAGAAATTCCAGCTGAGCTGTTCCAGTTGCACCCGACAAATCGCGGTGTCGCACTGTACGGCGACAAGGTCTATGTGGCTACCACCGATTGCAACCTTGTTGCGCTGGATGCCAAGACCGGTAAAGTTCTGTGGACCACCGCTATCGAAGATTGGAAAGGTGGCTACTACATGACCTTGGCGCCACTGGCTGCCAAAGGCAAAATCATGGTGGGTGTGTCGGGTGGTGAGTACGGCATTCGCGGCTTCGTCGCGGCAGTTGATGCTGAGACCGGCAAGCCCGCTTGGAAGCGTTTCACCATTCCAGCCCCTGGCGAAAAAGGCAGCGAGACCTGGCCTGACAATGGTTCCTATCAAACCGGTGGCGCATCGGTTTGGGTAACCGGTACCTATGATCCAAAAACCAACCTGGCATTCTGGGGCACGGGTAACCCTGCACCATGGACACCAGATGATCGCAAGGGCGACAACCTCTACGCCAGCTCCACGCTCGCGATTGATGTCGATACCGGTGAAATGAAAGGCTATCACCAGTACGCCCACAACGATTCATGGGACTGGGATGAAGTCACGCCACCGTTGCTGATTGACACCGTCATCAAAGGCAAAAAAGTTAATACCGCTGTGCATGCCGGTCGTAACGGGTATCTGTGGGTTTTGGAGCGCACCGCTGACAAAATGAACTTTATTAATGCCTGGCCTTATGTCGGCAACAATGTGTTCAAGAGCATCGATCCAAAGACTGGCCGTCCTGAATACGACATGTCGAAGAAGCCTTCGAAGATGCAGGGCGCGGGATTCTGCCCATCGCTGTGGGGCGGTAAAGACTGGTCGCCTGAGAGCTATAGTCCGCAAACCGGCCTGTTCTACATCCCTGCGAACAACAACATGTGTTCCGAGCTGCCAAAGGGTATTGACGAGGGTCAGTTCGCGACTTACAAGCGTGGTGAACTCTATCTGGGCTTCCCGCTTGATGGCGTGCTGACTAACGTGCGTCTCGGACCTGGTGCCAAGACCAACATCGGCGAACTGCAAGCCTGGGATATCACCACAGGCAAGCTGGCTTGGGTGCACAAGTTTAAAGATCAGTTATGGACCCCACTGATGTCTACCGGCGGTAACCTGGTGTTCGCAGGTGGTACACCTGACCGTATGTTCCGTGCGTTCAATGCTAAAAACGGCAAAGTGCTCTGGGAATTCCCAGCACCGTCCGGCGTGATCGGCACACCAGCTTCGTATGAAGTCAATGGTGAGCAGTACATCGCTGTGCAAGCAGGTTGGGGCGTGGATGCACAACGTCTGGCCAGCGCAGTAGACAACATCACGGGCAACAAAACTCTGGTTCCACAGGGTGGTTCCTTGATGGTCTTCAAGCTGCCAAAGCACTAAGTGTTCTTGATGGACCGCGTTTGAATGATCCGGGGCAGGGCAAGGGGGGAAGTGCAAAGACTGCCCCGGATCGTTTGTAGTACTCCCGCGTGTAGTTAGTAGTCTCCGGTTTCCCGGCACCTTGTGTGCCGGGTTTTTTTTGTTTAACCGTTTGGATACCCACATGCTTACCTTCGTCCGCACTCCCTTATTGCGCTCCCTATTCGGCTTGTTATTGGCATGGTCGCCAGCGGCACACGTGGCCGCGGCAGATGTCATGAACGGCACCGAATTGCTCGCGTTTTGCAAAAATATCGATGGCACCAGCAAAGCTGCCTGCTATGGCTATTTGCTTGCCGTGGTCGACTCGCGCACGCTGGGTGCTGCAGGCAGTGAGCGGCAGTGCGAATTGCCCTTGAGTGTCGAGATCGAGACCATACGCGAGATGATCGTCAACCAACTTGAAGCCGAACCATCACGACAGTCTCTGGCGGCCCTGGTGGTGATTTTGGGTGGCCTGAATAAAGCGTATCCCTGCCGTTGAATGAGTGATCGGGCCGGCGATTGCCTGATTACGCAGGACAAAAAAAATCGGCCATGGAGGCCGATTTTTTATTGCAAGTTTAAGAACGCTTAACGTTTCCCTAACTTGCTTACGCTGACCAGATTAACGGTTGGCGATGTACATGGTGATTTCAAAACCGAAACGCAGGTCGATTGCTGCTGGTGTGGTCCATGCCATGATGTTCTCCTGAGAGGTGTTTTAGGGGGTTTATCGCTCCGGCTACCCAGAGCACAGCCCAAGAATACCGCTGGCCTGCCGATAGCCATAGCGCCGATTCGCGTAAAGTGGCCTCATGATTTTCATGAAGACGTCGCCCGTTGATACCCGTATCACGCCGGCTTTTGCCTGCCGCTGTCAAAGCGCGCCTGTACCAGCCCGATATGCTCGCGCAGCACGTAGAGTTGGTCTGCAAAGGCTAACGGTAACTGCAGCAGATCGACCGCTGTTTCTATCTGCTGCAAGCGCTCTTTAATTTGCTGTTCACGCTCGGGTGTGCGTTCGAGTTGCATCTCGCGTTCAATCAGTATCAGGGACCCGTAGAGCCGATAAATTCGCGACCGCATGCGCCAGGTGTAGAGCGGCGTGACCAAACGGGAGACCGGCACCACCACAATCAACAAAGGCACCAACACCAGCAGCACCCGATCTATCAGGCTCGCCAGCCAGAAGGGAAAGCGCTTATAGAGAAACGGCGCGCCGGCGGCGTAATAGCGTTTGGCTTCTTCGCTTAAGGGAATCTCGTATTCCACCGGTGTGGGGAACTCACCTGACTTGCGAAACATACCCGGCTTGCCATGGATCTCCCGAGCTGCGGCGATGAGCAGATCCGAGATAGCCGGATGCAGCTCTTCGCGCGCGACAAGTTCAATGGGTGTCCCGACTAGCTGCACATCACGCGGCGGTAAATTCAAGCCAAGATCAAAGCTGCCTTGTGGCGCGGTCAGGCGTGACATAAATTTGAGACGACGCAGATAGCCGTCAGCTTGCGCAAAATTCATCAGCCTGATGCCGGGTTTTTGCATCAGCTCGCGCACCTTACGTCCACGCGTAAGCTCGCTCATCACAAAAATCGCGTCGACTTTTTTTGCCAATAAAGCCTTGATCGCGTCATCGCCATCAAGGCTTTGCAGGATGGCGTCTTTCGTACCCATGCCATTTTCCTTCAGCATTTTCATCGCAAGCACATTCGTGCCGCTGCCGTCGGGGCCGATGGCGATTTTTTTCCCTTTGAATTGCGTTAGTCGATCCAGTGTTTGCTTGCCGTGATAAAAAACCATGACCGGCGCCACATAGAGGGTACCCAGCGACATCAGTCCTTGCGCCTTCTCTTCCTCCACTAATCCGGTTTGTATAAAGCCGACATCAGCGACATATTTTTTATCTTGCAGCAGCCGCAGATTTTCTTCCGAGCCATCGGTAGTAATCACGTTGACCTTAATGCCGTGCGCAGCGATGCTCTTGGCATAGCGTTGCGCGGTGACCTGAAAACTACTCTCTTCAGCACCGCCCAAAATCACCAGCGTATCCGGCGGTGCCGGCCGGATCAGCTTGACCGCCGCCCATCCAAGCAACGACGCCACCAGCAAAATAGGGAT
>CAMBFZ010000026.1 GCA_945866125.1 Bordetella parapertussis | reverse complement strand
TTGGGAAGCTGCCGTTCTGCCATTGAACTACACCCGCAGTGAGACCGATTTTACCTCAGCGGTAGATGGACGTCTGAATTTGCTGTCAAAGCGCAGCAAACCAATCCACGATTTGCGCGGTGACGAGAGCGGGTTGTTCGCGGTGCGGAAAATGCCCGGCTTCTGGTATCAGCGCAAACTGGTATCGATCTGAAAAAAACGGTGCCTGATCCATCATGAGTTCAGCACGCAGGTCATCGGCCCCACACAGCGCCAGAGTGGGCACACTAATCAGACGATTCATTTTTTGCCGAACTGATTCAAGCTGCGGATCTGCCTTTGCCGGATTAAATAGTGCCCGGTAATAGGCAAGCGTCGCGTCGACGACGCCGGCTTGCTTAAACGTGTGTTTTATTTTTTGAATATGCGCCGCATCGTCAAATCCTTCGTGCGTCCAATACGACCAAAGATAATCAATCATCGCAAAATCATTAGCAGCCAGAGCCTGCTCGGCCAAGCCCGCCTGCTGAAAAAACCACCAATGAAAAGAGCGATGAATATGCCTGGGGATGAGGAGGCTTTCCGCTACGCGCGTGGGGTGAGGCACCGCCATTAAGACCGCAGCCCGTACCAATTCCGGATAAGCCGCACAGAGCGCGTACCCCATAATGGCGCCCCAGTCCTGACCAACAAAATACACCGGCGCATCGGGGCTGACTGCCTTGATCAGCGCAGCAATATCCTGGATCAGACTGGCCTTATCAAAGAACTGCGTGGCCGGTGCCTCGCTTGGTGCGTAGCCACGCAAGTAAGGGGCGATCACTTTGTAGCGCGCTGCTGCCAGTGCAGGAATTTGCTGATCCCAGGTATCGGCAATATCAGGAAATCCGTGTAACAGCATGACGACCGGTCCCTCGCCCGCACACAGATAGCTGAATTCCGCGCCATGAATGCGTATTTTTTGCATCAACATATTCACAAGATCGCTAGGTTTTTTTACAAACGTTTTTCAAAACGGCGTTCGCGGCTTTGCAAGCCCAGGCGTAGACGGAAGAACAGATAAACCACGAACCAGCTTAGTAGACGAAACTGCGCAACCAGCCATAACCATGGGTCCATCAATGCGTTCCACACATTGCCATCAGGCAGACGCGTTAGCAGATGGATCGCTACGCTTGCCACCAGTACGATGGCTACATCGCGTTTTTTTTGTGCAGTCGCGGGCCTGGTGTCGCGGCCCGCAAGCAACCAGAAAAACCCTGCCATCGCCAGCCCGAGTAAGGCAGTCGACGGCGCATAGCCCAATGCAAATAATTCGATTGGCAGCATCGCAAAGGTATCGAGTGCTAATAGCCAGCCCAGCGCGATGGCGCATAACAATACGCTCACAGGCCAGTGGGCATGCTCACCAAAAATCACGGCTTCCGTGTGCGGTTGATAACGGTGGCGCCATGCCCGTCCGATATAGAGCAAGCACAGTCCTTGCGCCACCAGGCTCGGTGTTTGAAACGCTAGTCCCAGCCAATACGTTGCCCCCCATTGCGTGGGCAGGATGCTAATAATAAAAGCGCATAAGCCCAAACCAAAACGCCAGCCTACTGGCGTCGATCGCAAAAAAAATAGAGTAAGCGCGCTGAGCAGACAGGCCCAGCCGAGATGACGGCCGGCGCTCGTCATCACGAGGTCCGGCATGAGTGGGCTTGCCAAAGCACTGAATCCTAAAAAAGTCGCCGTCATTTATTGGCGACCGAAAGAAAATTGTTGCCACGATATTTTTTCGCGGCGATGGGTATAGCTGACCCACAGGCTGTCGTTGGTCCACGCGAATGCCGGATAAGAAAATTCATCGGTCGGCTGGCCGTGTTCGAGTTCAAACAATGGCGACCAATCACGCCCATTGTCAGATTGCGCCAGAGTCAGTTGCGCGCGCGACGTCGAGGCCGGGTTGTAGGCCAGTAGTAAAGTGTCATGAACACGGATCACCGCAACAGCGGCATTCGGATTAGGTAAGGCCAAGTCGGGCAAATCTTGCCAGCTGCGACCGGCGTTGTGGGTTTCGGCGGCCGCAATGCGCTGCATCCCACCGCTCATGCGCATATACGATAACCAATGGTCTTGGGTCAGCGCCAGCAGCGTCGGTTGTAATAAATTGCGACGAGTCGAAATGCGCTGCAATCCGATGAATTCTCCATTACCGGAAAATCGTGCGACGGCAGCATATTTGCTGCCGATTTCAAAATAAATCGGCAGCATCATGCCGCCGTCACGCAAGGGCAGGGGAGCATTGCGCACCAGATGGCTGGTATTCCATAACCAAGACAGCGGCAGTACGCCTTGCGCAGCAAAATGCAGATGGCCTAGGTCGTAAGGGTCGCCCTGCTGAATCAGATGGACAATGCGGGCCGCGGCCCAGCCGCCCAGCCCGGTAGCCACCACAAACAGATGCAGACGCTCATCTGCATCAAGCCAGGCGACCGGGTTGCCGAGGCGGCGCACACCATGCCCGAGTTCTTGCCCGAGCAGGTGACGGTCGACAACAAAGCGAGCAGCTGTCCAGCGCCGGTCTTTACGGTCGAACGTGCTCAGGGCGATCTGCACATCGGCTGCGCTTTCGCGGGTACCGGCAAACCAGAACGCGGCAAGCGATGCAGGGTGATTGTTGCCAAGCGCTACCAGCGTGCTGGCATGGGCCGCCGGGACATCGGCTGGCATCGGCACGTTGCCCCCTGCCACATGCTGCAGTGTGCCCGCTTTGTCAGCGCCAGCAGAAAGCGCAGCGCCCGCATACGGCAGCGCGGCGCCCGGATCCGGACGCAACAGCGCCACCGAGGCAACGACGAAGAGGCATAACCAAAAAAGAACCGAGGGCTTTGAGACGGACACGGGATGATTCCGTAAAGGCGATCATCCATTCTAGTATATCCACGCGGCAATTATGAGAATTGCGCTGGCTCGCTGGTGCACCATGCACTGGTGCGTGGTGTGCGTGGTAATACAGGGTAGTGCGCGGCCGGGATACGACCGGCGCTTAAAAAAATTGGAGGGCGTCTTGGATTGACTCACTGACCGGGTCGCCGATACCGACCCGGTCAGTGGATGCTCAATAAGTCCCGAGCGTGAATTTTTTTTCAGCGAGCTTATTGGCAATGCCTGTCTTGTCGCTATTCATTTTGACGGCCGATATGGTGATCGTATAGGTATTGCCGCGGCCGCCCGAGCAAGGTGGCAGATAGGCGCCGCCGGTGCCACTCCAGCCGGTGCCGCGATGTTTGGTAAAAGTCGTCACACCGGCTGGCAACGAATCGCTTTCGCCTGGTACAGCAGGTAAGCTTGCGGTGGCGGATCCATCGTGCGCAAAAGACAGCACCCCATGGCCGCCTTTGTCCATCGGCGTATAGCTTTCATCATTGAATGCCACCAGCATGGCATCGGCGCCAGCTGGAATATTTTCGATTATCAGCGAAGGTGAGCGGGCGTTGGCGCCTCCGAATTTCTGGCACATCTGACCCGCCGGAATTTTTTTGCCGTCCCATGCAGGGTCGGCAAAGCGCACGCCAAGGCCCTCGTCGGCCACGCTATGCGTGGATACGCTCAGGGCGAGCAGGGTCGTCAAAAATATAAGAGAGTGCGATTTTTTCATGGTGGTCCTTATTGATTTGTTGAGCGCCCGCAGGCAATTTTCCATAATGGTGCGATGACTTCGGTGTTGTTGCCAAATTCCCAGAGTTCAGGTTCGGCCGCTTCGTATACCTTTTCGCCCTTGCCTGCCGGCTCGGTATGCCAGCTTGCATATAACTGTCGCAGCGCCATCGACTCGCAATCAAACTCGGTCAGCACGCGCTGCGAGACATACGGCTTACGGCCGACTTTAGGTGCCGATGCGGCCTTGTACTCAAAGATGCGCCATATCTCGACCAGGTCACCATGGCGGACGACACTGTCTTTATCAAAGTATTGGTTGACACCGCCATCTGGCGATTGCCAAACCTGCATGAATTGCTCGGCCTGCGCCGTGCCAGTCATTGTCAGCAAAACGATGGAGTAAAGTAATTTTATCAATGTGCGACTCCTGTTATTGAATAGAACGCTGCATTTTTCCAACCCGGTGGCCCAGAAGCCAGAGTAGTAGCCCGATCAGAGCAAAGCTGAACTGACCTGCCGCCAGCCATAGTACCGAGTCGCTTAACAGTGGCACGATCACGCCCGCCACCAAGGCTGACAACATCGTCATCGTAAACGACTGGCATGATGCGACGGTACCCCGTATATGGGGAAACAGATCCAGCACCAGTAAGGTCAGACCCGGTGCCACCATCGACATGCCCATCGTGTAGAAAAACAAAGGGGCAATTGTCCAGAACAAGACCGGCGGGAAAAACAAGTGATAGCCAACATTGAAGACGCCCGAGAGCATCAAGAGAGCGAAACCCATCAGTACTTGTACCCTGACTTGAATACGACCGGCCATTCGATTTGCTGCCAGCGCGCCGAGAAAAATGCCGGCGACCGAGGGGATAAACATCCAGCCAAAATCCTGCGGGCCTAATCCGAGATGGTGAGTCATCAGCACAGGCGCGGCAGCGACATAAATAAATAGGCCAGAAAAATTAAACGCAATCGCACCGGCTTTTAGCTGAAATAAGGACGAGCCGAAGATCTGCCGGTAATTGCGCCATAGTGATTGCGGATTAAACGGCTGTCGTCTTGGTATCGGTAAGGTCTCTGGCAGCAGCCGATAGCAAAGCCAGAGCAAACATACCGTAAAGACAAACAAAAATAAAAAGATGGTGCGCCAGTTTGAAAGCGTCACGATCCAGCCGCCAATCACAGGTGCGATCGCGGGTGAAATTGAAAAAATCATCGTCACCAGCGACAGCATGCGCTCCGCATCTGCACCTGCATACAAGTCGCGAATGATGGCCCTTCCGATGACAACACCCGCTCCCGCCGAGACACCCTGCAGCATGCGAAATATCCACAGATACTCGACGCTATGTACCGCCGCACAGGCCAGTGAGGCCACCGCGAAAACGGCGAGCGACATCAAAATGATACTGCGCCGGCCAAACGCATCCGACAGCGCGCCGTGCCATAGAATCATCACCGCGAATGAAAACATATAGGCAGTCAGCGTCTGCTGTACCTCCAGCGCGCTGGCGTCGAGTGACTGCTGTATCGCAGGGAAGGCTGGCAGATAGGTATCGACCGAGAACGGTCCGAGCATGGCCAGCGCGGCGAGTATCAACGCCAGCGCACTCGCGCTGATGCCGGCAGCGGCGCTACCGGTAGCGCTCATAGACCGCCTATGCACAAGTATTTCAATTCCAGATATTCGTCGATCCCGTACTTTGAGCCTTCGCGTCCAAGCCCGGATTGCTTGACGCCGCCAAATGGAGCGACTTCGTTGGAAATGATGCCGGTGTTAATGCCGACCATGCCGTACTCGAGTTTTTCTGCAACGCGCCAAACCCGACCGATATCCCTTGAATAAAAATAACTAGCCAAACCAAAATCGGTATCGTTGGCCGCTGCAATGACTTCCTCTTCGGTGCGAAATTTCATTACCGCTGCCACCGGGCCAAAGGTTTCTTCGCGCATGACCTTCATGTCGGCACTGACATGGGAGAGTACTGTTGGCTCATAAAATAAGCCGCCTAATGCATGACGCTTGCCGCCGAATTCAATTTTTGCGCCTTTCGCTAACGCATCAGCAACATGCTCGTCGACTTTAGCGACGGCGTCCGCATCAATCATCGGCCCTTGCTGCACACCTGCCTCGAAGCCGTTGCCTACCTTAATAGCTGCTGCACCGGCAGCGAGTTTACTAATGAACGCATCGTAGATCGATTCGTGTACATAGAATCGATTCGTGCAGACGCAGGTCTGTCCGGCGTTGCGGTATTTCGAGATGAGTGCGCCTTCCACTGCAGCATCCAGATCGGCGTCGTCAAACACGATAAACGGCGCGTGGCCGCCGAGTTCAAGCGCTAGCTTTTTGATGGTCGGGGCGCTTTGCGCCATCAGAATACGACCGACCGGTGTCGATCCGGTAAAAGAAATATGACGCACTACGGTGCTGTCGCAGAGCACTTTGCCGATGGCAATCGAATTTGCGCTGTTAGCGGTGATGACGTTGAGAACGCCTGCGGGCAAGCCGGCACGATGGGCGAGTTCGGCCAAGGCCAACGCGCAGAGCGGTGTTTGCTCGGCTGGCTTGATTACGATGGTGCAACCGGCAGCTAGCGCTGGCGCGATTTTGCGGGTGATCATTGCAATCGGAAAATTCCAAGGCGTGATCGCCGCGCAGACACCAATGGGCTGTTTCAGGGTCACGATCCGCTTATCTGTCCAAGGCGAGGCGATCACATCGCCATTAATCCGTTTGCCTTCTTCGGCAAACCACTCAATAAAACTCGCGCCGTACATGACCTCGCCGCGTGCTTCGGCGACCGGCTTGCCTTGTTCGGCCGTCATCAGCAGTGCCAGGTCGTCGGCATGGGCGACGATCAAATCAAACCACTTGCGCAAGATGACCGCACGCTCTTTACCGGGTCGGGCCGCCCAGCTCGGAAAGGCCGCTTGGGCCGCAGTGATTGCTGTGCTCGCATCACCGGCATCCATATCGGGCACCGATGCAATACGCGCCCCATCAGCCGGATTAATCACCTCAAACTGCGAAGCCGCATCAACCCACGCCCCATTGATATAGGCCTGACTGCGAAAAAGCGTGCTGTCCTGAAGCGTTGGAAGGCCTGTGGCTGCATACAGCATTGCAATCTCCTGAAAAGATGAAAAAACAACAGGATAGCGTAAGCGGGTTATTGCCGTCGCTCGTGCGTGGCGATGAGCAATTGAATTTTTGGAACTATTGCCTATCTCTAACTACTGAAGCTGACGATCACCTCGTTCTGAGGGGGGCATTTCTCAGTGAGTGAAAACAGATGACGGATGAAGCGTTTCTGAGCCTTTGTACCGATAGTTTTGCAGCACTTGGCCTCGATCACGCCGTGATGCTGGCAAAAGAGGGTGAGGTGAGCATCGATGGAGTGCGAATCGGCTTGTATTACCGTGCGGATGAGGATGAATTCATCAGCTGCTTTGTTGATATCGGTGAAGTCGAAGAGAGTCAGCGGCCTGCTGTATTTGAATCCATGCTGACCACCAATCTCTCGATAGACGGTCTGCATGGCGAGTCGATTGGTTTGGATGCTGACAGTGGGCATCTGGTGATGCGGGCCACGATTCACCCGCTTTTAATGGGTGAGGCGAGTGATCTGGCCGAGTCTCTGCGGGACTATGCCGACTTTGCATTAAATCTACGTACTGACCTGTTGCGCCCTGCTGTCGATACGGATGACAGCTTGCTCGACGTGTTGGTTTGAAAAATGAATGAACAAAAAATGAGGATTGAATAATGTCCAGACCTGTAAATAGTTCAAGTGGTAATCGCAATAATTATATGTTGCCGGAGCTGCCGCCGGATGATTCAAGTGAGACGAGTAGTTCGTCGGGGCGTAAATCGGTCAAATCAGAAAAAGAGAACGGTTCTCTCAATGCGCATGGCAAAGAGGCTTCATTCCCTGCGATAAAAAATAAAAGAACACCGCTTACCGCTGCGAATCGATTAAAAAATGAGCCTGATAAAAAAACAGCGAAGCGTTCACGAACAGAGGCAGGCGAAAAACCTAAGACGCATTCCCGCTCGCATAGCGCCCCTGTTGATTTAGTGCGCTCAGGACCAAGCGATTCGACTTCAGCAACCACCTCCTCATCAAGTACGACAACCTCGTCCTCGTCCTCGCCCTCGTCTCTCGCTACAGCGTCAACGTCAACGTCAGCGTCAACGTCAACGTCAACGACGCCACGAAACGACGACAGAGAAAAAAAAGGCGCAACTTCTCCTCGCTCGCCAATTAATTTCAAGGCGGTGCGTTCAAATATAAAAAAATTCGGGACGGTGAACGCGTCGAAAATGCGCAGAAAATCATCGCCGCGGGCTAATTCGCTGGCTGCACTGCCGCCTAAATTGCGCTTTCAGATCAAAGACGCTATTTCTGTGATTAATGCCCGGCCCGATTTCAAATCAATGCCGGAAGCAAGAAGAAATATGATTCTTAATGCCGAGATTATTAAACACTTAAGCGATGCGAATATCCCGTTCGACAATAAAATCTTGGAAGGTATTCTCAAAGAAAAAAACAGCAAAAGTTATAAAAAACAAATCGTCGAACTTGATGATCCTCTCTATGCCAAGCACATTAATGGGGCAGCGACGGGGGCGTTTGACGCCACATGGACAACAGATAACGCAAGCGTACCTACAGAACTGCAACACTTTGTTGACGACGATATCATTCGGCCTACTTTTGCGCGAGATTTTCCTTTCTCTAAATATTTCATCTTGCAGAAAAACGGTGAGAAAAAAAGAATTGATTCGATCGATGAATTTCATGCATTCACTAAAAGTGAAAAAATATCGGACATGACAAAAATTGTCAGCAATATCGCCAGCCAAAATCTGGGCATTTTTTTTAAAAGTGCCATTTTTGGGCGACAGCAGGAAAATGAAGGTAAATATGTTTACCATTCGGCCGTTACGCTGATTGATGGCACCGCAGTTGGTCCAAACTCTAGAAAGGGAATGGATGATAAGGCCGAATATGTCCTGTCAAAAGACGAATTAGGCCGGATTACTTTGACGTATCAACGGACTTTACTGTCGAGCGCAGCAGAGCCGCTTAGCGTGAAGTCCTACGGAGAGGAGTCGAATTTGATTGACTTGAGAGCGGATGCCGCTCTACGCATTACTGCGGTCGTCACTATCGAGACGGATGGTAATTGGGCAATCGCTAATCCCGAGATTGAAACTTATAATTTCGAGCCAGCTTAATAAAAAAAGCGCCCTAGAGCGGACGCGACACAGCGTCGCGTCTGTTCGATCCTGCCACCATTTCAAAGCGAAATAATCTGCATTCAATAGCGCCGTTAAAAAACGGCGTTTTTCTTGATTCTTTCAATCGCAGCAGGCGTGGCAATCCGAGGTCTGCGGTAAACAACAGCACCTGCCAGCCGGCAAATCGATTTTTGAGGGTGCTGCCAAAAGCACTGAAGAAGGCCATGGCCAAGTCATCTTCCGGCACCGTGCTGTCACCACGCACGCCGATACGCTCACCATAAGGCGGATTGGTCAGCAAGATGCCGGGTACCTCGCTTGGTGGCTTGACTTCCTGTGCTTCAATCTGTTTTAACGGCACATCAAAGGGTATGCCGGCCTGATTGAGGTTGTTGCGCGTCATCGTTACGGCATCGCCGGAAATATCACTGCCAAAAATGGTCGGTATCGTCGGCAGGGGATTGGGTTGGATGGCCGCCTTGATTGCCTGCCATTGCGCGGCTTTGAATCCGTTAAATTTTTCAAACGCAAAACTACGTCGTGAGCCCGGCGGAATACCCGCGAGCATTTGCGCGGCTTCGATCACGATCGTGCCGGAGCCGCACATCGGATCGAGCAGATTCATGCCGGGCTTCCAGCCCGCGACCCGTAACAAACCGGCGGCCAGATTTTCGCGTAAGGGCGCATCACCCGTCTCGAGCCGCCATCCGCGCTTGAACAAGGCGTCGCCAGAGGTATCAAGATAGAGCGTGAAATTGCGCGCATCCAGAAAACCGACAATGCGCATATCGGGTGTTTTGGTATCGACAGAGGGACGCTCGCCGCACAGATCACGAAAGCGGTCGCAGATCGCATCCTTGATTTTTAGCGTAGTAAATTCCAGGCTCTTGAGAGGGGATTTGATGGCGGTGACGTCGATACGCAGGGTGTGCTGAATCGCAAACCAGTCTTCCCAAGGCTGCGCCAGCGCCAGATCGTAGATGTCGTTTTCATTGACGTAAGCGGTTTGCGCCATACGCAGCAGCACGCGCGAGGCAATCCGTGAATGCAGATTCATCTGCATCGCATCGGTCAGGGTGCCGGAGCAATGCACGCCACCCGGAACATGGTTATGCACTTTGAGTGTGCCGGTGGTGGCGGCGATTTCATTGAGCTCTTCCGCGAGCGCGGCTTCAAGGCCGCGTGGGCACGGACAAAAATAAGAAAACTGTTTGGAAGAGGGTGAAGTTTTTGACATGAGAGGCGTACCTTTTATCCGTTGTGATGCACGCTGTCATGATGCCGGCAGGCGCCGGCATCCAGCTGCATAGAGGTGATGCAGAGACTGATGCTCCGACCGATCTTCAGGCCATCAGTGCCCGTTCGACAAAATCCAGTCGATCTTGTCCCCAGAAATTTTGACCGTCAATGCGATACCAGGGAATGCCAAATACATTGGCAGCAATGGCCTCGTCGGTAAAGCGGGCATAGTCAGCAGCGACGCCATCGGTCTGGGAGGCAGCCACGAGTTGTTTGCCATCCAGCCCAGCTGCGTCGGCCAGTGCGGCCAGTGTGTCAGGGTCAGCGAGATTTTTTTCTTCGGCCCATACCGCGCTGCCCAGTGCGCCGGTTAGATCAAGTGCGGCTTGTGTGCCGTGGGCCAGCTGTGCGGCGATGATGAGCTTGGCGCCCGGGTCACCCGCAACTGGAAAAAACGCCGGATGTAAATTGAGTGGGGTATTCAGGTAGCTGCTCCAGCGCTGTAATTCAGCTAAGCGGTAGGCCTGACGCTGTGGCGGTCGTTGCGACACGGGGACGCCACCCGAGACACTGAATACTTTCATTGCATCAAACGGTTTGAGCAGCACTTGCGCGCCATGTTTTTTGGCGATAGCTGCGAAGCGTGCATGACCCAGATAAGCCCAGGGGGATTGTGGTGCAACGAAATAGTCGATTTGTTTGCTCATGATGGTCCTGGATTAGGTAATTATTTTAAAAAGGTTTGACGACGACTAAAGCGACTACGGCAAACATGGCCACGACCGGCGCCTCATTGAACCAGCGATACCAGATGTGGCTGCGGGTATTGCTGCCTTGCTCAAACTTTTTGAGTAGGCTGCCACAGACGTGGTGATAGCCCACCAGCAGCACGACCAACGCTAGCTTCGCGTGCATCCAGCCGCTGCCTTGGCCAATGCCCACCGCCAGCCATAGCCACAAACCCAACGCTAACGCAGGCACTGCCAGGATGCTCGTGAAACGATACAGTTTGCGTGCCATCAGCAGCAGGCGTGCGGTGGCAGCGGGTTCCGTTTCCATTGCCAGATTGACGAAGATGCGGGGCAGATAAAACAAGCCGGCAAACCAGGACGCAATGAAAACAATGTGCAGTGCTTTAATCCAGAGCATCGCCTACACCCGTACTTCGCCGTGGCCTAGCACCAGATATTTAAGTGAGGTCAAACCATCGAGTCCGACCGGGCCGCGCGCATGCAGCTTGTCGTTGGAGATGCCGATCTCGGCGCCGAGTCCGTATTCAAAACCGTCAGCAAAGCGGGTTGAGGCATTGACCATGACCGAGGCTGAATCTACCTCGCGCAAAAACCGCATCGCGCGGCTATAGTCTTCGGTGACGATCGCGTCAGTATGCTGGGATGAATAGGTATTGATATGGTCGATTGCTTCGTCCATGCCGGCGACAATTTTGACTGACAAAATCGCGTCGAGGTATTCGGTGCGCCAATCTTCTTCGGTTGCGGCTTTGAGATGTGCATAGCCGGCCAGGATGTGCTGCGCTTCGCTGTCGCCGCGCAGCTCGACTTGCTTGTCGGCGTAGAGTTTGGCCAACTCGGGCAAAACCGTGGGCGCGATCGCGCGCGCCACTAACAAGGTTTCCATGGTGTTGCAGGTGCCATAGCGATGACATTTGGCATTAAAGGCGATTGGCAAGGCTTTGGCCAGATCAGCTTTATCGTCGATGTAGACATGACAGATGCCGTCGAGATGTTTGATCATGGGTACGGTCGATTCTTGTATCAGCCGCGCAATCAGACCTTTGCCGCCGCGCGGCACAATGACATCGACAAACTGCGGCATCGTGATCAGTACGCCCACCGCGGCGCGGTCGGTGGTCTCGACGATTTGCACGGCGTCGGCCGGCAGGCCGGCACCTGCCAGGCCTTCCTTGACCAGCTTTGCCAGCGCCTGATTGCACTGAATGGCTTCGGAGCCACCGCGCAAAATGGTGGCGTTGCCGCTCTTGATGCACAAGCCGGCAGCATCCACTGTCACGTTGGGACGGGCTTCGTAAATAATGCCGATGACGCCCAGTGGCACCCGCATCTGCCCGACCTGGATGCCGGAGGGTTGGTATTTCATGTTGCTGATCTCGCCAATCGGATCAGCCAGCGCAGCGATCTGCTCAAGCCCTTCGGCCATGGTGGCAATCGCTTTGTCGGACAAGCTGAGGCGGTCGAGCATGGCCGGTGCGAGTCCTGCGGCGCGGGCAGCGTCGAGGTCGCGCTGGTTGGCGGCCGACAGCAGCGCGGCGTCGCGCCGTATGGCCGCGGCGATCAGGCCGAGTGCGCGATTTTTGGAAGCCGTGTCAGCTTTGGCCATCGCACGCGACGCGTGACGGGCAGCCTGGCCGATGGTGTGCATGTAGGTGTCGATTGGCGTGGTCATCATGGTGTCCTTGGCAGTGAGGCGCGCGTTACGTTCAGGCTTAATTGCAGCAGTGCGTCCCAGGTATCGCCGGCAAACTGTTTGGCGCGCAGGCCTTTGATCATCCGATCGACCTGTGCTGCCTGCGCCAGCGTAGTGTGCAGGGTAGCGAGTGACAGTCGGGCCAGCGCCGGCGCCATCAGGCGTTCGCGCGGACCCCAAATCCGGTATTCCTTCATCATCGTCGCCAGCGGCCGGCCGTCGTTCGTCCCCAGTTTGAGCTTTAACAGGGTCCGGATTTCTTCCGCCACCGCCCACAATATCAGAGGCAGCGCCTCACCCTCGCCTTTGAGGCCGTCGAGCATGCGGGTCAGACGCGCGATATCACCCGCCAGCATCGCTTCGGAGAGTTTGAAGACATCGTAGCGTGCCACATTGAGCACCGCATCCTGAATCTGTTCGGCAGTCAGCCGGCCTTCCGGATAGAGCAGGGCCAGCTTACGGATTTCCTGATGCGCGGCCAACAAGTTGCCCTCGACCCGCTCAACCATGAATTCCAGGGCGGCTTTGTCGGTGCTCTGGCCTTGTGCGGCAAGTCGCTGCCCGATCCAGTTGGCCAATTGTGTGCGCTCAACCAAGGGAATATCGATAAACACCGCCGCTTGTTGCAAGGCCGAGACCCAGGCGCTTTTTTGCGTAGCCCAGTCGAGCTTGGGCAGCGTGATTAGGGTGAGCGTGTCGTCTGCTTGCGCGCCGCTGGCGATACCGGCGGCATACTGCTGCAACGCTTGTCCGCCTTCTTTGCCGGGCTTGCCGCCGGGCAGACGCAGCTCAATGAGCTTGCGGTCGCCAAACAAAGATTGTGACTGACTCGCCGCCAGCAAGGCACCCCAGTTGAAAGAGCGCTCAACGATTAGGACTTCCCGTTCGGTAAACCCGGTTGCACGCGCGCGAGCGCGGATTTTGTCGGCCACTTCCAGCGCGAGCAGATGCTCATCGCTGGCAATGACGTACAAGGGGGCGAGCGATTTGGCCAGGTGGGTATCAAGAGCGTCGGCACGCAGCTGCATGGCTTGTCCTGATCAGACGGGTTTGAGCAGGGTGAGCCGGCGCATGAGCTGGTTGATGGCGTCATTACGCAGGTCAGTGAAAATCATTCTTTCTTCGGCTTCTTTGGCGAGCACTTCAGATTCGCTAAATGCCATCGAGGTTTGCAAGGCCAGCTCGGTCGGCTCCAGCAGCGTTTTGCCGTCGCTGTCTTTGACTTCAAAGCTGAGGCGGTATAGCAGGCTGTATTCACGGACCTGACCTTGCGCATTGAGGGTCAGGATTTTTTTCTCTTCGTTTTCGGACAGAATACGCAACGTTGCCTCAGCCGATTTGGCCTCAGTGGTGAGCGTGATGCCATCTTGTCCAAGCACCGCGCTACGCAGTTCGCGCTCAATGGCAGACTTGCGTTGAACATCCAGATAGAGCGTGGCAAATGGCAAGCGAAAATCTCCTTGCGAGCCACGCAGGTGAAACCCGCAGGCACCGAGCGGAGCGAGCAGCATCAAGGACAAAACAGTTCGGCGCGCAGGGATCATGGTGTGCATTTTCAGACAACGATGTTGATGAGTTTGCCGGGCACAACAATGATTTTCTTTGGCGTGCCGTCGATAAATTTCTGTACGTTGTCGTTGGCCAGCGCGGCCGCTTCAATAGTGGCCTTGTCGGCGTCTTTGGCAACCGTGATACTGCCGCGCAGTTTGCCATTGACTTGTACCATCAGATCAATTTCGGCTTGCTCGAGGGCGCTCGCGTCAACCTGCGGCCATGGCGCGTCAAGCAGATTGCCCCATTGTTTTGCATAGTCTAAGCCTTCCCATAGTGCGTGGGTAATATGGGGCGCGACCGGATAAAGCACGCGTAAAAAAATCGACAGGCATTCGCTGACTGCGACTTTGCTGGCATGGCTCTCGTCGAGCTTGGTTGCTTCGAGCAGATTGAGCATTTTCATACAGGCCGATACCACGGTGTTGTATTGAATCCGTTTGTAATCATGGTCGGCTTGCTGCAAAATTTTGTGCATCTCGCGGCGCAGGGTTTTGATCGCTGCCGGCGCATCGGCCGCTGCGGTGGACACCTTGATGCCCGCAATCAGCGGCGCCTGAGTCACAGCATAGGTCCAGACGCGCCGCAGAAAACGATGCGCACCTTCGACACCGGCACCCGACCATTCCAGCGTTTGTTCAGGTGGCGACGCAAACATCGTAAACAGACGCGCGGTGTCGGCGCCATATTGGTCGATCTGGGCTTGCGGATCAATGCCGTTATTTTTTGACTTCGACATTTTTTCCGTGCCACCGATTGCCACCGGCTGACCATCGGTCTTGAGCACAGCAGAAACCTGCCGGCCCTTGTCGTCGAGCTGCAAGCTCACGTCTTCGGGATTGAACCAGATTTTTTTGCCTGACGCGTCTTCACGGTAATAGGTCTCGTTGAGTACCATGCCCTGCGTCAGCAGATTAACGAAAGGCTCATCGAATTTGATCAGACCAAAATCACGCATGACCTTGGTCCAGAAGCGCGCGTACAGCAAGTGCAGCACCGCATGCTCAATGCCGCCAATGTACTGGTCCATCGGCATCCAGTAATCATTGCGCGCATCGACCATCGCATCATCGCTGCCAGGCGAGCAGTAGCGCATGTAATACCAGGACGAATCGACGAACGTGTCCATGGTGTCCGTCTCGCGTCGCGCCGGCTTGCCACAAGATGGGCAATCGACCTGCAGAAATTGCGCGTGTTTGTTGAGCGGATTGCCGCTGCCATCCGGCACGCAGTCTTCCGGCAAAATCACCGGCAAGTCTTTTTCGGGCACCGGCACATCACCGCAGCTTGCGCAATGAATGATCGGAATTGGTGTACCCCAATAGCGCTGGCGCGAGATGCCCCAGTCGCGCAGCCGGTAGGTGATTTTTTTCTCGCCCAGCCCCAACGCTTGCAGATCGGCGGCCACTGCATCGACCGCAGGCGCATAGGTCAGGCCGTCATATTTGCCGGAGTTGACGCACACGCCGTGTTCTTTGTCTGCGTACCAGTCTTGCCATTCTTGGGTCGAATAAACCTGCTCGCCTACCGCAATGACGGGCTCGATCGGCAGGTCGTATTTTTTTGCAAAAATAAAGTCGCGCTCGTCATGTGCCGGCACACCCATGACCGCGCCGTCGCCATAGGTAATGAGGACATAATTGCCGACCCAAACGGCAATTTGCTTGCCTGTGATGGGGTGGGTGACGAACAGGCCAGTTGGCATGCCCTTTTTTTCCATCGTCGCCATGTCGGCTTCGATCACGCTGCCTTGTTTGCATTCGTGAATAAAATCAGCAAGTGCTGCATTGGTGCTTGCGGCCAGCGTCGCTAAGGGATGCTCCGGCGCGACCGCGCAAAAAGTGACCCCCATGATGGTATCCGGGCGGGTGGTGAAGACCCACAATTTACCGTCGCTACCATCAATCTGGTGGGGGAAGGCAAAGCGCACACCAGTCGATTTGCCGATCCAGTTAGCTTGCATGATGCGCACACGCTCGGGCCAGCCCGGCAGCTTGTTGTCGACATGGTCAAGCAGCTCTTCGGCGTAGTCGGTGATGCGGGCGTAGTACATTGGGATTTCGCGCTTTTCAATTAGCGCGCCGGAGCGCCAGCCGCGTCCGTCAATGACTTGTTCGTTGGCCAGCACGGTCTGGTCGATCGGGTCCCAGTTTACGGTGCCGGTTTTTTTGTAGACGATGCCTTTTTCAAGCATCTTTAAAAACATCCACTGATTCCATTTGTAGTACTCGGGCCGGCAGGCCGTCATCTCGCGTGACCAGTCGATTGCCAGACCCATCGCCTGCATCTGGTTTTTCATGTGCTCGATGTTGGCGTAAGTCCATTGCGCTGGCGGCACGCCGTTGGCCATGGCGGCGTTTTCGGCGGGCATGCCAAACGCATCCCAACCCATGGGCATGAGGACGTTGTAGCCGCTCATGCGCAGGTAGCGCACCATGACGTCGTTGATCGTGTAATTGCGCACATGGCCCATGTGCAGCTTGCCCGACGGGTAGGGCAACATTGAGCAGGCGTAGAATTTTTTCTTCTCGCGGCCCTGTGCATCGGTTGCGCGCTCGACGGCTTTGTAGGCGTCGGTGCTGCGCCAGTGTTCTTGGGCCGAGTGTTCGACCTCGGCAGGGCTGTATTTTTCTTGCATGACGGCTGGGGCTATGAGGGTGAGGGTAAGCCCATGATTATACCGTCACAGCCGGGCAAACCCGAGCGCTTGAGCGCCCGTCATTAATTGTCGGCGACCTTGGGCTCAGTGACAAAGCCAATCTTGGTCATGCCGTTGTTTTGCGCCGCAGCCATCACTTGCGCAATGACTTCGTAGCGGGTCGATTTATCGGCGCGCAGTTGCAATTCGGGCAGCGGTTTTTTTTGCGAGGCCGTGACAAAGCGTCCGGCCAGCTCCGCTTGCGTGACCGGCGCATTGTTCCAGAACAGCTGACCCTCGGCATTGATGGCCAGCGTGATGGTTTCGGGTTTTTCCGGTGCGGCGGCCGACTGCGCGTTGGGCAGTTCCAGCTTGATTGCATGGGTAAACATGGGTGCGGTGATGATGAAGATCACCAGCAGTACCAGCATCACGTCGACCATCGGCGTGACATTAATGTCTGCCATGGGCGCCTGATTACTGTTGTCGTTAAAGCCACCAAATGCCATGTGTGCTCTCCTGAAAATTAGCCCGGCTTGCGGACGGTGCTCACGCGCGCACCGGTCGTCAGGTGGGCATGCAAGTCGTGGGCAAACGCATCAAGCTCAGCCAGAGTGACCCGATTGACGCGGGTAAAGCCGTTATAGGCCAGCACCGCAGGGATCGCGACCACCAGACCAATGGCGGTCATGATGAGGGCTTCGCCGACCGGGCCGGCGACTTTATCGATTTGTATGGTGCCCGCGGTCGACACTGCCACCAACGCATGGTAAATCCCCCAGACCGTGCCAAACAGACCAATAAAGGGCGCCGTTGAGCCAACCGACGCGAGTAAGGTCAGGCCGTTTTCGAGTCGTGATGAGACGCGATTGATTTGCTGGCGCAGCGTGCGCGTGACCAGCTCACCGGGATCCACGGCGGCATTCAATGAGCTGCCATGGGCCTTAACGCTGATGGCTTCGACCGCATGGGAAGCCAGGGGTGCGTAAATCTGTTCGGTGTCGGCGTGGCTGAGCAGCGCGATCGCATCCGTCATGGTTGGGGCATCCCAAAAGCTGTCGACCACGGCGGCGCTGCGACGAATGCGAAACGAGGTCCAGGTTTTGGACAAAATGTAATACCAGCTGACGATGGACATCAGCAGCAGCACATAGGCCACCGTATGCGATACGGCGTCGCCCTGCGCCCAATAATGCGCAAAGCCGAGATTCTGGTTGAGTGTGTCGTTCATGCGAGGTCACTTAAAAGATGAATCAAGGTGAATTAATTCTGGAGTTTAAATGGAATGGGTACCTGATACCACTCATCGATTGTTTTGCCATCGCTGGCGGCGGGATTGAAGCGCCAGGTTTTTACTGCGTCAAGCGCTGCCTGATCCAGCCGCGGATAGCCGCTGCTGGATTTTACTTCGACCGCACCGGCTGTGCCGTCACTTTTCACCAGCACCCGCAGCACCACCATGCCTTGTTCATTGAGTCGCTTTGACATGGCGGGGTAAACCGGCTTGGCATTGCTGACGTTATAGGTGGCCGAAATCGATACGCCGGTTTTATTGGGCGATGGCGGTGCCGGTGGTGCCGGTGGTGCTGGTGGTGCCGGTGGTGCTGGTGGTGCCGGTGGTGCTGGTGGTGCAACAGGAGCCGGTGGCGTGGGCGGTGCAACAGGTGTCGGTGCAACCGCAGGAGCGGGTGGCGGCGTCACTGGTCTCGGCTCGGGCTTGGGCTCGGGCCTTGGCTCGGGTTTTGGCTCAGGCTTTGGCTCAGGCTTTGGCTCGGGCTTCGGTTCCGGCTTGGGCTCGGGCTTCGGTTCCGGCTTCGGCTCAGGCTTGGGCTCGGGTTTCGGCTCGGGTTTCGGCTCGGGCTTCGGCTCAGGCTTCGGCTCGGGCTTGGGCTCAGGCTTGGGCTCGGGCTTCGGCTCAGGCTTGGGCTCGGGCTTGGGCTCGGGCTTGGGCTCGGGCTTTGGTTCCGGCTTTGGTTCGGGCTTTGGCTCCGGCTTCGGCTTCGGCGGTGGTGGCGGCGGTGGTTTCAGATCAATCATCACCAGGCGCAACTCGGGCGGCGGTAATTTAGTTTGTAGCACGCTCGATGCAAACACGGCGAGCATGACTGCATGCAGCACAAGCGTAGCTGCTACCGCAGCGCTTTTGCGAACGGACATCATGAGGGATCGTGCAGCAGAGAGATCATCGGCTGCGCTCCTTAGCGCAAACCGAGCACATCCTGCATGTCATACAGGCCGTGGGATTTACTCTGCAGAAAATGCGCCGCACGCAGGCTGCCGTGTGCGTAGGTGACGCGACTCGACGATTTGTGTGTGATCTCAATGCGCTCGCCGATACCAGCAAACAGCACCGTGTGGTCGCCCACAATATCGCCACCGCGAATGGTGGCAAAACCGATCGACGAAGGGTCGCGCTCACCGGTGACCCCTTCACGCGCAAAGACACCAACCTGTTGCAGGTCGCGGCCTAGTGCGTCAGCAATGACCTCCCCCATTTTGAGCGCCGTGCCGGACGGGGCATCGACTTTGTGACGATGATGGGCTTCGATGATTTCGATATCGTAGCCGTGCGAAAAACTTTTTGCGGCCAGTTCAAGTAGCTTCATCGTGACATTAACGCCCACACTCATGTTGGGGGCAAACACAATCGCGGTCTGTTTGGCCGCTGCTGCAATAGCGGCCTTGCCGGCGTCGTCAAAGCCGGTGGTGCCGATGATCATTTTGATTCCATGCGCCGCGCAATAGGCCACATGCGCGAGTGTGCCTTCGGGGCGCGTAAAGTCGATCAGATAGTCGGCGTGGGCCAGCCCTTTGGCCAGATCGGATTCGATCAGTACGCCAGCGTTTTGGCCTGAAAAAGCGGCTGCGTCTGTGCCGAGGCCGGGTGCCGTAGCGATATCAAGTGCGCCTGCCAGGCGCGCATCGGGGTCAGCCGCGATGGCTTCGATTAGCATGCGGCCCATACGGCCCGATGCGCCGGCGACGGCAATGTTCATTGGATTCATCTGGTGCGAAATTATTTATTTTATTTTTTGGGAGCTGCAATACGCAACAGGTAATCTTTTTCTGATGGCAGATCCGCCCCATCGAAGCGTGTCACGCGACCGGCTTCAAAAAAGACCACCACATGGCTGGTCGTGATTTGACCATTCCCTTTTTTTAGCCGGAATGGATAATCCCAGCGCTCGCCGTGAAACACATCCCGCAACAGAGGCGTGCCCATGACGAAACGAACTTGTTCGGGCGTCATCCCAACCTTGAGTTGGGCCACCATTTCTTTCGAGATGAAATTGCCCTGCTGGACATCGGGCCGATAAATCGGCAGGACGCCAAACAGTTTTTCCTGTTCGATGGTTTGTACGACGCCGGTCGATGTGGGCGCTGTCTCATCTTTGCTGACGTCACTGGCAAAAGGATTGCGTAATGCGCAACCGGTCAGCAGCAAACAAAGTGCGACGGCGAAGCCGGTGAGGTACCTGCGTGTGGCGAAGCCGGATGTGGCAAACTGCAAAGGCATGATGATCAGGTCCTGAATTGAGAGCTTTAACTAAACGCTATATGATAAAGCAGATCATATTAACCCGACCAAAATCATGGCAACTAATCCATCCGAGTTAAAAGCTAGCGGCCTCAAGGCGACGCTGCCACGTCTGAAAATCCTCGAAATTTTTCAAAATAGCAGTGTGCGGCATTTATCCGCTGAAGATGTGTACAAGCTGCTGCTGACCGAAAATCTCGATGTTGGATTGGCAACCGTTTACCGTGTGCTGACCCAATTTGAGCAGGCCGGTCTCTTGAGTCGCAATCATTTTGAAACTGGCAAAGCAGTCTTCGAGCTCAATCAGGGCTCGCATCACGACCATCTGGTGTGCCTCGACTGTGGCCGGGTGGAAGAGTTTTATGACGAAGAAATTGAGCGACGGCAGCAGCAGATTGCCCAAGAGCGGGGTTTTGCACTGACCGAGCATGCGCTGGCCTTATATGGCAACTGCACCAAGCCGGCTTGTCCGCACCGCGGCGCTTAAGCGCACTGCGCGTTGACAGCTAAGAATGCGATAGCGCATTCGACAACAATCGCGCCGTAATATCCACAATGGGGATCACCCGCTCGTAGGCCATACGGGTCGGACCGATTACACCTAGCGTGCCGACGATCTTGCCATTGACTTCGTAGGGTGCTGTTACCACGCTCATTTCTTCCAATGGCACCAGCTTGGATTCGCCACCAATAAAAATCTGAACGCCGGTGGCCTTGCTCGAGATGTCCAGCAGCGCAGCCAGGCCGGTTTTATGCTCGAAAATATCGAACATTTTGCGTAATGACGTCATGTTCGACGACAGATCCGACACCGACAACAGATTGCGTTCGCCGGAAATGACTACATCCTCGCTATCTTCGGTCATCGCATCGCTGCCTGCTTCGACTGCCGCTTGCATCAGCGTCGTCATGTCGTCGCGTAGCTGACGCAGCTCGTCCTTGAGTTTCAGGCGCACCTGATCAAACGACAAGCCCGCATAGTGCTGGTTGATGTAGTTGGCCGCTTGCACCAGTTGCGAAGGCGTGTAATCCGTTTCTGTCAACAGCAAACGATTTTGCACCTCGCCCGTGGGTGCAACAATCACCACCAAAATGCGTTTTTCGGAGAGCCGTAAAAATTCAATTTGCTGAAAGCTCATCTCGCGGCGGGGTGCCAGCACCACACCGGCAAATTGCGACAACGAAGACAAGACCTGCGCTGCACTGGAGATAATTTTTTGGTGCGACCCACTGGCATTGGGTGGCAATCTGACGTCGACGGCACCATGATCGATAGGCTGAACAGTGAGCAAACTGTCGACAAACATTCGGTAGCCGCGCGGGGTTGGCACACGGCCGGCGGAGGTGTGCGGACTGGCGACAAACCCCATTTCTTCCAAATCCGACATGATGTTGCGAATCGTCGCCGGCGACAGGTCGAGTCCGGAAATTTTGGAAAGCGCGCGTGAACCAACTGGCTGGCCATCGGCGATATACCGCCCGACTAGGGCTTTCAGCAGTGTTTGTGCGCGAATATCGAGTTGCATGCGACCTATTTTAACGAGGGCGGGCAGGGGACGCCAGCAAATCATCCATCGCGCTCGTCGGTAATCAGCCAGCTCTCCAGTTCGTGCAAAGAAGTGAGGCTGGCATCGGGGCGGATATGCAGGCAGTCGGCGCGTGGCGCATCGCCCGAGCGGTTCATCCACAGGCCGCGCAGTCCGGCGTTTTGTGCGCCTTCCATATCCAGTTTCAAATCGTCACCAACATAGGCGACTTGTGCCGGCGGGATGCCCAGCGCGTCACAGGCGGCATGAAAAATCAGCGGATCTGGTTTCGCCCGCCCAAGCTGATGGGCGGCCAGCGAGACGCTAAAGTGATGGGCCAGGCCGATGGCATGCAGGTCGGCGCCGCCATTGGTGAGCGAGCCCAATGTCATTTGGCTGGCCAGACGCGACAGGCAGTCGTGCACGTCGTCATACAGCGTGACTTGATTGCGGGCCTGGGCAAAAAGCGCCATCGCGGTATCGATTTTGGCGTGGTCTTCGCCGCACAGGGCAAAGGCTTCGCTCAGGCCGGCGTGACGCAGCGCATATAAATCGATGGCCAGATGTGGTTGCGCCGCAATCAATTCGGTGCGCCGCGCGCGCAGCGCTTCGATTGTAAAGCGCTCGGGCACTTTGGGCGCATGCTCGCGCAACCAGTCAAACAGCACGCGCTCGGCGCGCAAGATAACGGGCACGATCGGCCAGAGCGTGTCATCAAGGTCAAACAGGAGTGCGCGGATTGGTGGGCGGCGGGTGGCGTTCATGGCAAGCAGGTTAGAACTTCTCAATAGCGGGTGCAATTATGGTCTAATCTCGGGCATGTCGCTGCCTGCTACCTTACCCACTCCGCCTTTTAAGACCGTCGCCGTTTTTGGCAAGCACGGTGGATCCGGCACAATTGCGGCGTTGACCGAGTTGCTCGGCTTCTTGCAAGAAAACGGGCACAGCGTAGTTTTTGAGCAGGAAACGGCGCGTGAATTTGCTACGCCGGGCACGGTGGCGATGACGACAGCAGAAATTGGCCACCACGCCGATGTCGCCATTGTGGTCGGCGGTGACGGTACCGTATTGGGTATCGCCCGCCAGTTGGCGCCTTTCAAGGTGCCGCTGATTGGCGTGAATCAGGGGCGTCTTGGTTTCATGACCGACATCGCGCAAGAACGCATGTTGCCGCTGTTGGCCGATATGCTGGCCGGGAAACTTGAGTCAGAACAGCGCAGTTTGCTCGAGGGCGTGGTCGTGCGCGATGGACAGCGCATTTTTGATGAGCTCGCGGTCAACGACATCGTCGTCTCGCGCGGCACCGGTGCAGGCATGGCCGAATTGCGCGTCGAAGTTGACGGTCATTTCATGTACAACCAGCGCTCCGATGGCCTGATTGTGGCCACGCCAACAGGCTCGACGGCCTATGCCTTGTCGGCGGGTGGTCCGATTTTGCAGCCCGAGTTGCGTGGCATCGTGCTGGTGCCAATTGCGCCGCATGCGTTATCAAACCGTCCTATCGTCTTGTCGGATTCCTGCGAAATTGTCATCGAACTCGCCAGCGGTCGCGATTGCAGCGTTAATTTTGATATGCAGTCGCTGACTAGTTTGCAGCAGCGCGACCGCATTGTGGTGCGCCGCTCGGTCCATACCGTGACGTTTTTGCACCCGCAAGGCTGGAGTTACTATGACACCTTGCGCGAGAAGCTTCACTGGAACGAATATCCGTCTGTGCTTGGTCAGTTAAAATAGCCGCGTTTGTCTGCGTCTGTCCGCTATATCAGCGGCATCCTCTCAGGCATCCTTTCCCCCTCACACCGGCTTTCGGAACATAACAACCATCATGCTGCGCACCCTTGCCATCCGTGATTTTGTGATCGTTGACGCGATTGAACTTGAGCTTACCTCCGGGTTTTCCGTTTTTACCGGCGAGACCGGCGCCGGTAAATCAATTCTGATCGATGCGTTGACATTAGCCTTGGGCGGCCGTGCCGACGCAAGCGTGGTGCGCGAGGGTGCGGCGAAGGCCGATATCAGCGCCGAATTTACGCTGCATGCCGATGCTGCTCTGCATGCCTGGCTAGATGACAATGCGTTTGATGTCGAAGACGGCGTGTTGCTCTTGCGCCGCGTGGTCGATAATTCCGGTCGCTCCAAGGCGTTCATCAATGGGGTCACCGCAACCATTTCTCAGTTGCGCGAACTCGGTGAGCTCTTGGTCGACATTCATGGTCAGCATGCGCACCAGTCATTGCTGAAGGCCGACGCGCAGCGCATGCTGCTTGATACTCAGGCCGGCTTGCTCGATCAGGTCAAGGCAGTGGGTCTTGCCTTTAAAAACTGGCGCGCAGTGGCAAGACAGCGGGAAGAATTTGAGCACAACGCAAAAAGCGTGTTACAGGAACGTGAGCGTCTTGAATGGCAAGTTGGCGAGCTCGATAAGCTCGCTGCCAAACCTGGCGAATGGCAAGATATCAGCAACGAGCACAGTCGACTGTCGCATGCAGCCAGTCTGATCGAAGGTGCGCAGCATGCGCTAACGGTACTGTCCGAAAATGATAGCAGCCCGATGATCTCCCAGATCGTCGCGCTCGAACAAAAAATGAGCAAGCTCGTTGACATCGACGACAAGCTCAAGCCCGTGCTCGATGCGCTTGAGCCTGCCCGCATTCAGCTGCAAGAAGCTGTATACGTCCTCAGCGACTACCTCGGCCGTATCGAGCTTGATCCGGCGCGTTTGCATGCCGTTGATGCGCGCCTTGAAGCGCTGCATTCCACTGCCCGCAAATTCCACGTCAACCCGGAAGCGCTGCCCGACGAGTGGAGTCGCTTGTCGACACAACTGCAGCAGCTTGCTGATGCGACGGATCTTGATGCGCTGCGTGCGCAGGAAGAAAAATTGCGCCAAGCTTATCTGGATCTGGCAAAAAAATTATCCCAGTCGCGTGCCAAAGCCGCCGCTGCGCTCGGTACTGCTGTGACGGCGGCGATGCAGGAATTATCGATGGCCGGCGGCAGTTTTGCGATTGCCTTGCAGCCCGCAGATCCTGCGGCCTACGGTATTGAGCAAGTCGAATTTTTGGTGGCGGGTCACGCCGGCACCACACCGCGGCCGCTTGCCAGGGTTGCTTCCGGTGGCGAGTTGGCCCGGATTGCATTAGCGATCTCGGTGATTGCATCTAGTGCGACGGCCACGCCTACACTCATTTTCGATGAAGTTGATAGCGGCATTGGTGGCGGCGTCGCTGAAGTCGTAGGACGTCTGCTCAAACGTTTAGGGCAGGACCGGCAGGTTTTGTGCGTGACCCATTTACCGCAGGTTGCCAGTCAGGCTTCCCAGCATTTTCAGGTCAGCAAGGCGACCGAGGAAAACGGTCGGACCGTGTCGCACATCGCCGCGCTCGATGTGCGTGCCCGGGTTGAGGAAATCGCTCGTATGCTCGGCGGGCTCGAGATCACAGCCACCACGCGCAAACATGCCCGCGAGTTGCTGGCTTTGTAAATCATCATGTATTACTCAGAAAGGCACGTCTGGCAATGAGCTTCAATCAGGAACCGTCCTATCAGCATGGCACGCTGCCCAAAACCGCAGTGGTATTAGCCAATCTCGGAACGCCAGATGCGCCCACGCCTGCAGCGGTGCGAGTGTACCTAAAACAGTTTTTATCCGACCCGCGTGTTGTGGAAATTCCGCGCCTGATTTGGTGGCTGATTTTGAATGGCATCATCCTGCCATTTCGCTCCAAGCAGTCCGCGCATAAATACGCGTCGATCTGGACCGACGAAGGCTCGCCGCTAAAAGTACATACAGAAAAGCAGGCGGCACTCTTGCAGTCCGTGCTCAACGCGCGTGGTCACGCGATACGGGTCGAGTATGCAATGCGTTACGGTAATCCGGGTTTGCCGGGCATGCTTGATCAACTCAAAGCCGATGGGTGTGATCGCATTTTGGTACTGCCCGCGTATCCCCAATATTCGGCCACGACCACCGCATCTATCTTCGACACGGTGTTTACGCATTACACCAGGGTGCGCAATGCGCCCGAGCTGCGCCTCATTAAGCACTACCATGATGATGATGCCTATATCACGGCACTAGCGGACTCCGTACGCGCCCACTGGCAAGTGCACGGCCGGCCTGACAAATTGGTGATGAGTTTTCATGGCGTACCCAAGCGCACCCTGACGCTCGGCGACCCCTATCATTGCGAGTGTTACAAAACCGCGCGCCTGCTGACGACCAAACTCGGGCTGAGCAAAGACGAGGCACTGGTCACTTTCCAATCCCGTTTCGGCAAAGCCGAATGGTTGCAACCGTATACCGCGCCTACCCTGGAAAAATTGGCGCACGAAGGTGTCAAGCGGGTCGATGTTTTGTGTCCTGGTTTTACCAGCGATTGTCTCGAGACCCTTGAAGAAATTGCGATGGAAGCCAAGGCCGATTTCCTGGCCGCAGGTGGCAGCGAATTTCATTACATCAGCTGCCTCAATGAAGCGCCGCAGTGGATAGAAGCGATGGCCGGCATTGTCGAACAACATACTGGCGGTTGGCCCATTTCAGCCGATGCTGGCGTTGAGCAGGCAAGGCAGGCTGATGCGGCTATCGGCCGGGCGCGCGCGCTGGAATTGGGCGCCGCGCAGTAATTTTGCCTCTTTGAAAACGGATCGGCCTGAGTCAGCGGCAGGTATTAGCGAACTGCTATCACTCCTTTTTTCACCACATCATCATTGATGACCTTGAAAAGTCTAGGGGCATCCCCACATGCCCATTCAAGCGAATTTAAGTCATTGAAATTGTTGGGGATTTTATGAATCAAGGCGATCAGAAACAAACTGAACAAGAAAACCAGCCGGCAGCCGAGGCAGCGCAACCCGGTGCCGAACCGGCAGCAGCTGAGGCCGCCGGGGGTCTGAGTTTAGAGCAGCAACTGCTTGATGCGCAGTCCCGCGCTGCCGAGATGCACGACGCTTTTCTGCGTGCCAAGGCAGACACTGAAAATATGCGCCGTCGGGCTCAGGAAGACATCGCTCGTGCGCACAAATTTGCGATCGAAAGTTTTGCCGAAGCGATGGTGCCGGTCAAAGACAGTCTCGAAATGGCACTGAAGGTTGAGACGCCCTCGATCGAATCGTTGAAAGAAGGCGTCGACATGACGCTCAAGCAGTTGAGTGCAGCCTTCGAAAAAAACCGCCTGATCGAAATTAGTCCGCAGCCCGGTGACAAGCTCGACCCGATGAAACATCAGGCTATTTCCATGGTGCCGGCGCAGCAGGAGGCCAATACCATCGTCACCGTTTTGCAAAAAGGTTACATGATTGCTGATCGCTTGTTGCGGCCCGCGCTTGTGACTGTCTCGCAATAAAAAAATAAACACAATTGATTGAGCAGTCCAGTCTGAGCATTGCGTGACTTGAAACGCGATCTTTATGCCGCATATCTGGACTAACCGAATTATTTAATCCGTTTTAGAAGGGACATCATCATGGGCAAGATTATTGGTATTGACTTAGGAACGACCAACTCCTGCGTCTCCGTCATGGAAGGCGGCCAGCCGAAGGTCATTGAAAATTCAGAGGGTGCGCGTACCACGCCATCCATCATTGCCTATCAGGATGATGGCGAGATTCTCGTCGGCGCGCCGGCCAAGCGACAGGCTGTCACCAATCCTAAAAATACGCTCTATGCAGTCAAGCGTCTGATCGGTCGCAAGTTCGATGAGAAAGAAGTGCAGAAAGACATCGCGATGATGCCGTACCAGATCATCAAGGCTGACAACAGCGATGCATGGATTGCCGTGCGCGACAAAAAACTGGCGCCACCACAAATTTCTGCGGAAGTGCTGCGCAAAATGAAAAAGACCGCCGAAGATTATCTCGGCGAAGAAGTCACCGAAGCCGTTATCACGGTACCGGCTTATTTTAATGATGCCCAGCGTCAGGCTACCAAAGATGCGGGTCGCATTGCCGGCTTAGACGTCAAGCGCATCATCAATGAGCCAACCGCTGCCGCACTCGCATTTGGCTTGGACAAAACCGGTAAGGGCGACCGCAAGATTGCCGTTTATGACTTGGGTGGCGGTACCTTTGACGTCTCGATCATTGAGATTGCCGACGTCGATGGCGAAATGCAATTTGAAGTTCTGTCGACCAACGGCGACACTTTCCTCGGTGGTGAAGATTTCGATCAACGCATGATCGACTACATCATTGATGAGTTTAAAAAAATCAACGGCCTCGACCTGTCCAAAGATCCGATCGCGCTGCAACGTATCAAGGCTTCAGCCGAGCGTGCAAAGATCGAGCTGTCCTCGTCCCAGCAAACCGAGATCAATGAGCCTTACATCGCGATGGCCAATGGCGCACCGGTTCACTTGAACCTGAAAATGACGCGTGCCAAACTCGAATCACTGGTCGAAGAACTGATCAGCAAGACCATCGAGCCGTGCCGTATCGCGATCGCTGATGCCGGCGTCAAAGTAACCGACATCGACGACATCATTTTGGTGGGCGGGATGACCCGGATGCCGAAGGTCCAGGAAAAAGTCAAAGAATTCTTTGGCAAAGATCCGCGTAAAGACGTCAACCCTGACGAAGCTGTAGCAGTCGGTGCGGCCATTCAGGGCTCGGTGTTGTCAGGTGACCGAAAAGATTTGCTGCTGCTGGACGTGACACCGCTGTCGCTGGGGATTGAAACCCTTGGCGGCGTGATGACAAAGATGATCAAGAAAAACACCACCATTCCAACCAAATTTAGTCAGGTGTTTTCTACTGCCGATGATAACCAGCCGGCTGTCACTATTAAGGTGTACCAAGGCGAGCGTGAAATGGCGGTTGGTAACAAGGGATTAGGCGAATTCAATCTCGAAGGTATTCCGCCTTCTTCGCGCGGCACGCCGCAAATTGAAGTCACCTTTGACATTGATGCCAACGGCATCCTGCATGTCGGTGCGAAGGACAAAGCGACGGGCAAGGAAAACAAGATCACCATCAAGGCTAACTCTGGTCTGACGGAAGAAGAAATCCAAAAAATGGTGCGTGATGCGGAAGCCAACGCTGAAGAAGATCACCGCTTGAGAGAGCTGGCCGAAGCGCACAACCAGGGGGATGCACTGGTGCACTCCACGCGTAAGGCATTGGGCGAGCATGGTGACAAGCTTGAGGCTGGCGAAAAAGACAGTATCGAAGCGGCGATCAAAGAGCTGGAAGAAGTTCTTAAAGGCAGCGACAAGGCAGCCATTGATGCCAAGTCCGCTGCACTGAGCGCGGCTGCTCAAAAGCTCGGTGAAAAAATGTATGCTGATATGCAGGCTCAGCAAGCCGCAGGCGGCGCGGCCGAGGCTGCAGCAGGTGCAGGCCAGGCTGCCGGCTCCGGCAAGCCGGCCGAAGACGACGTCGTTGACGCCGACTTCAAGGAAGTGAAAGACAAGTAAATCTCCCCTTGTCAGGCAGCCTGTGCTGCGATGACGTTGCCGGGCTGAAGTGGCGATAATGCCCTCGGCCCGGTTTTTTGCATGTGTAGTCAGGACACCAGAAGATGGCAAAACGCGACTTTTACGAAATACTGGGCGTAGCAAAAAACGCTTCGGACGAAGAAATAAAAAAAGCCTATCGCAAGCTCGCGATGAAGCACCATCCGGACCGTAATCCGGACAGCAAAGGCGCAGAGGACAAATTCAAGGAAGCCAAAGAGGCTTACGAGATGCTGTCTGATCCACAAAAACGCGAAGCCTATGACCGCTTCGGTCATGCCGGCGTGGACCCCAACATGGGTGGCGGTGGCGGCGGTGGTGCTGGTGCCGGCGGATTTGGTGACGCCTTTGGCGATATCTTCGGCGACATCTTTGGCGCCGGAGCGGGTCGTTCGCGTGGTGGGCCGCAAGTCTATCGCGGCGCCGATTTGCGCTATAACTTAGAGATCACGCTTGAGCAGGCAGCGCACGGATTCGACACAACCATCCGGGTGCCCTCCTGGAATGAATGCGACACCTGCCACGGCTCCGGCGCCAAGCCCGGTACGTCACCGACCACCTGCGGTACCTGTGGCGGCAACGGGCAAGTGCGGATGCAGCAAGGCTTTTTCAGCATTCAGCAAACCTGTCCCAAATGTCATGGCACCGGTAAAGTCATCCCTGAGCCTTGCCTGACCTGCGCGGGCGCCGGTCGCATCAAGCGCAATAAGACACTCGAGGTCAAAATCCCTTCCGGCATCGATGATGGCATGCGCATTCGTTCGACCGGAAACGGCGAGCCCGGCATGAACGGTGGGCCACCGGGTGACTTGTATGTTGAAATCCATATCAAACAGCATGGCGTTTTCCAGCGCGATGGCGATGACTTGCATTGTGAAATGCCGATTTCTTTTGCTAAGTCTGCGTTGGGTGGTGAAATCGAAGTCCCTACCTTGTCAGGCAAAGTCTCCTTCACCGTGCCCGAAGGCACCCAGTCCGGCAAGACCTTCCGTTTGCGTGGCAAAGGGATCAAGGGCGTGCGATCCGGGTTTGCCGGCGATTTGTTTTGTCACGTTGTCGTTGAGACGCCAGTGAAACTGACTGACCGTCAAAAAGACCTGATGCGTGAATTTGATCAATTAACGCAGGCCGGCGGTGCCAAGCATAGCCCTCAGAGCAAGTCGTGGATGGATAAAGTAAAAGATTTTTTTGAGTAAGAGTTTGAATAAGTAAAGCGCTGATCGGCAGAGCTGGCCATCAAAACCGCTGACTTTCGAGTCAGCGGTTTTTTTTTGGGCCGCTGACCGAAGTGTGATGCAGTTTGCTCATGAAAGATTGCGTTTTGGCTTCGAACACGAAGAGAGTGCCCGACCTAACTGTAAAATTTTCTTCAAGAATTTCACTGTGCGTTCGTTTATCTCATGTCTGAAAAAAAAATTAGAAAAGCCATGTTGCAATCGTTATACCGCTATGCGGGTGGGCGTCGCGACAGTGAACTCGAGCAATCCATTGTCAGGATCATGATTGGGATCGTGCTGACATTTTATTTTCTGCATCACAGCGCATTCAACCCCGGTTCGACTTTGGCCTTATGGAGTGACGACATTTATTTTATCGCCGGATTTCTTTTTCTCGCGGTAACGATTAGTGCATACGTAGCCATCACGCCGGGCGATGTGCCGGTACGACGCGTCATCTCCATTGCACTCGATATCGGATCGCTCACCTATCTATTTTTGATTGCAGAAGGTCATGCCGCACCCATCTATTTTTTGTACTTATGGGTTGTCATCGGCTATGGGTTTCGGTTTGGGAAAAAATATCTGTTCATTTCGCTAGCTTTTGCCTTGCTTGGATTTGGGTGGGTGATTTACGCCATTCCCTATTGGCGCGTCCATCTCAATTTGTCCCTAGGTCTGTGGGCAGGAATATTGCTCATTTCGGTTTACCTGAGTACCCTCGTTGGCCGTCTTTACACCGCACTCGATCATGCCGAAGTAGCCAATCGCGCCAAGCGGCAATTTATTTCCGCAGTCAGTCATGAATTACGTACGCCGCTCAATGCCATTATTGGCATGCTTGATTTGCTAAAAAGTACCCCGATCGACCGCGAGCAACAGGACATGCTTGATTGCATGACTCAGACCACACAAGTCATGCTTTCGCAGATTGAGGATGTGCTCGATTTTTCTAAAATAGAAGCCGGAAAAATGGCCGTTGAGCAAACCGATTTTGATCTTTACCGTCTTGTGTTTGGAATTGTCGACATTTTTCGTTATCACATCGATCCGATCGCTGTCGAATTTCTAACTAGCATTGCCTGTGATGTCCCGTACGGCTTGCGTGGGGACCCGCATCATCTGCGGCAGATTCTCGTTAATCTATTGGCCAACGCAGTTAAATTTACCGAACAGGGGCGTATCACGCTTCATGTGCGCAAGGTGGAAAGCCGGGAGCAAAGCGTCCGTCTGCGTTTTTCTGTCAAAGATACCGGCGTCGGTGTCGCTCACGAGGCACAAGGTCGGATTTTCGAAAGCTTTACGCAAGCTGATGAATCGACCGCTCGCCAGTATGGTGGCACGGGTCTGGGCACGACGATCTGCAAGCAGCTCGTTGAGCTCATGCACGGACAGATTGGTTTTACCAGCGAGCCCGGTGTGGGCAGTGACTTCTGGTTTGAACTGGATTTTTTCCATGCGCATAGCCTGCCCGTCAAATTCCTTGGAACAGGATCGCGTCCGATTCGTAGCATGATGATCAGTGCAGATAGCCGGCATCTTCCGCTAGTGGCTGATCTGATCGAGCAGTGCGCAGCACCAGTGCAGGTGCTCGATGAGTTTAATCTCGCGTTATCAAAATTAGAGCAAAGCTTTTTATCCGGCAAGCCAATTCGATTGATCATTCTCGACCATCCGCCTCTCAGCGACGATCCGGAGTTCGTTGCTTATCGCGCGCTACTACGTGAACGAGCGCTCACCTTGCGGGCTGCCGCGACAGATACGGCCCTGATGCTGGTATTGATGATCCCGAGTGGGATCAGTGAAGAGAAGGCCGACGAACTCGCTGAAGAAGCGGGCTTTTCCGCCTTGTTGCCGGCACCTGTTGATCTGATCGCGCTCCAACATCTTTTATATGCGCATACGCTTATGCTCGATGCGGGCGCTATCAATAGAAAAATGGTCCAAAATTCAGGTCATCACATCAATGCGCTGGGTGACATCAGCTTAAAACAACGCGCCGATCCAACCTGCTATCACATCCTCATTGCCGAAGACAACCCGACCAATCGGAAAGTACTTCAAAAAATTCTCGAGCGTGCCGGTCATCGCTGCTCATTGGCTAAAAATGGTGACGAAGCATTGGACTTGATCGAGAAAAAAGAATTTGACGCCATCGTTTTAGACATGAAAATGCCCATGATGACCGGGCTTGAGGTTGCCCGTATTTATAGCGTCATGCGTGCGCCATTTGCGCGTGCGCCGATCATCATGTTTTCTGCCAATGTCTCGCTAGACGCAAAGATTGAAAGCCTTAATGCAGGTGCAGACGAGTTTTTGTCCAAACCGATACAGATAGATTTGTTTCTTCAGACACTAGACAGACTAGTAAATCAGTACAGGGCAGCTAATCCTTTAAGACAGGTTTTTAATGCTGACTCAAACAAGCGGCGAATAAAATTTTTGCATCAAGAAGGAAAAAATCTCAATATAAAAACGCTTAGTGATTTAGAAAAAATAAGCCGAGACCCGCTTTTTCTTGATGAATTATTAATTGAATTTGTCAGTGAAAATAAAAAAATGATCTGCCGACTTGAGTCGTCATTATTATCGTCACGCCACGAAGAAATCAAAGAAATTTTACACGCGCTAAAAGGTTCTGCCGTCAGTGTTGGCGCAAATTCTCTGCTGAATATTTGCAAGCGCGTTGAAAAAATTTCCTCATCTGACATTGATAGAAACAAACAAGAAATCTTACAAAAAATGAAGCAGGTTTGCCAGGCTCTCTGTGAAGAGCTGGAAGAATATCGCTTCCAGCGCAAGCATTGTATGACTGAAGACAATAAGGAGGGTTGAGTTGATTGCATTTCGGATGCCAGGCGGTTTTCGCTTCATGATGCCCTTGACGCTAGAGATCAGGCTGACAAAAGATCGGCTGATAACAATAGTTTTTCAACCTAGCTAAATCACTTTGAGAGGATTATTTCATGTCATTTTTTGTTCAGCTGATTGAAGCGACCGACGTAAGTCGTCGCGAATTAGAGGCGATGCCTTCTTCCCAAGACATGCTAATGGGGCGCTTTTCCGAAAAAAAGTATATTCATCTTTTAAAGGACCTCTATCACATTGTCTTAAATTTTTGCCCCATCATGGCGGCATCTATTAGTCGTCTCAACAACGATGCGGGACTAGTCAGAGATTATCTTTACGATCATATTCAAAATGAGCGAGGGCATGAGCAGTTGGTTCTCGACGATTTAGCATGCTTTGATATTCAAGCATCGGATATTGTTAATCAAAGCCCCTCTTATCCGGTGCAGGCTATGCTCGGGTTTAATTATGCGATGCAAGACCGACAAAATCCGTGCGCTGTTCTGGGCATGGTGTATGTACTTGAGATTATTGCATCGGTATACGGTGGGCAAATGGCTACCGCAACAGCCAAAAATCTTGGTCGAGAAGTGTCAAATGGATTTTCATTTCTTGATTCTCATGCGGCGATGGATATGGAGCATATGTCGACGCTGAGAAAATTATTGCAATCGATTGACTTGATTCCCGTTCAAAAAACACTGATCGATAGTGTGGGGGCCAATTTTTATTTGATGATGCAAATACTGAAAAATCAAGTCGACTAAATAGTTATTGGTTCGGATGCGGATGCTCGGCGTCCGCATTTCCCGCTGGGTAGTCGTTGGCGTTAATCAACTACCGTAGCTGATCTCATTGAGATTAGCAGTGTAGTTAGATGAGGATATTTGAAATGTGGGATCCAGGTACGCACACTCGATTTATGTCGGAATAAATTAAATTATTTGCTGGCAAAACCTACCCTCAATGAGGGAAAAATGGGCTGCCGCAACCGAAGAGTGCGGCATGCTAATAAAATTTTTAGAAGAAAAATAGAAGTCAAAAAATGGTTTGACTTCCCGCTCACTGGCCGCTTGTCTGCGGCTGACGTGACGCTTAATTAGGCAACACTTAATTCGAGGTCATTAGTTTTATTTAGATGATTGCCTTTTGTCCGCGCTTCAAGAGCGCGCTGTGATCGGACTAGCCGAGTCATCACCTGCAAATCATTAGCATTCAAACGTAGTGCCGCGTCGACCCAAATTTTCGCGATGTTGATTAATTCGGTATAAGTAATGGGTTGAACATGTCGGCGGCACTCGTACATTGCACGTAAGCCATTGAGCCGTCTGTTTTGTTTTCTGGTAAGGTCAAAAATAAATTTTTCGCCTTCCCCTGCAGGAGCAAGAAAATCGACCACACCCATTTTATGAAGCTCTTCGGCTTTATAGATATTTCCGCTGGAAATCATTTCCTCGGCTACGCGCCAACCGACTTTTCTTGCTAAAAAACTATAGGCGCCCATGCCAGGAAAAAGATTGAAGATAATCTCCGGAAATCCCATGCGTGCTTGTTCTTCGGCGACGATCAGATTGCTAGTCAAAACGGACTCAAAGCCACCGCCGAGAGCATCACCTTGTACCAACGAAATCGTCATCACCGGCGAATTGTAATTAACGGATCGTGAATAAGCGCAGTCGATACAAAGCTTTGCATATTGCATCAAAGCTTCTTCATCGCGCGCCTTGATCAACATGATAAATAAGGCTAGGTCACCGCCGAAACTAAATACATTTGGCGTACGCGACGCAACCACATAGTAATCCACAGCACACAATTGATCGTTGAAATAAACTCTGCCGTTATTTTTTTCAAACTCAAACTCGTTGTGCCGTAATTCTTCCAGCATCTCCGGATTGAAGCAAGGCGCACCATCTGGCTTCATGTAGGTCCACAGCATCCGGATAGATGGGTCGTATTCCACGTCAATTTGACGATACTGGCGACGGGATGGGTTCAGGGTAACAAGGTTTGACGGCGTTTCAAGTTGATTCATGTCAGCAGAATTCACGTGGGCTCTCCTTGGGTGGTCGGGGCATTGAAACATCTGAAATGAGGCGCTGTGCAGGCGATGGGTGGTTTGAGTAGTACATGTTGTGCGATAAGCGCTTACTAATGTTGATTCGTATAAAGGGAAGCAGTGCAGTGCCTTGCCAAGACGACCTCGTAGTTTTGCCTTGAATCTAATAGGTCTGTTCTGCAGATTGAGGCTAATCAAGGCAAATTTTTCTTTGAATAAAAGTTAGTGAGTCACATAACCTGACTAACATTCGTTGCCGATCTTTTATTTGGCTTTCGATATTCGATAGCTTGACGTACGTCGATAGCAGGGCGTGGCTCGTACCTACGAATGAATCGCGATTCTGAAAGGAAATGACGGTGAGGCTTAGGCAACGACTACGGTAAAATTCATGCCTTGCAAGCTTTGCTTGCGTATTGATGAAGGCGACTTCTATGAGCAGCGAGAACCGTAACGCATCCCTAGAGAAACTTCTTGCCAATAATAAAAATTGGGCGAGGAAGATGATCGACCGCGACCCTGAATTTTTTCAAAAACTGGTTGCGCAGCAGTCCCCGGAATTTTTATGGATAGGCTGTGCAGATAGTCGGGTGCCGGCTAATGAAATTGTCGGCTTGTTACCTGGCGAGTTGTTCGTTCATCGTAATGTGGCCAACGTAATTGTTCACACTGACCTCAATAGTCTGTCGGTGTTGCAATTTGCGATCGACGTATTGGGGATTAAGCATGTGATTGTTTGCGGCCACTATGGCTGTTCTGGCGTGCATGCGGCATTGGACAGACGTCGGGTCGGCTTGGCAGATAACTGGCTGCGGCATGTGCAGGACGTTCACAACAAACATGAACGTTATTTGGGTGAGGTTTTGCCGCCGCGTGAGCGACGCGACCGCTTATGTGAGCTTAATGTGCTCGAGCAAGTGGTCAATGTCTGCCAGACGACCATCGTGCAAGATGCGTGGGAGCGTGGCCAGAATCTCACGGTTCATAGTTGGGTCTATAGCCTGGAAGATGGTTTGGTACGCGATCTCGGATTGGCCGTGAGCAGCATTGAGATGCTCAACGGGCAGATGGAAAAGAGTTTGGCCCGCTACGACGCAGTCCGCTAAAACATATTTCAGTGGGTTGACATTTAAAACGAATGTTCTGCCGCAGGAAAGCTGCGCGCTTTGACCGCATTGACATAAGCGCTAAACGCATCGGCAATGCTGGTTTGCCCTTGCATGAAATTTTTGACAAAACGGGCCTGATGTCCCGGAAAAACACCCAGCAGATCATGCATAACCAGTACCTGGCCCGAGCAGTCAACGCCGGCACCGATACCAATCGTAGGGATTGTCAGTGCTGCCGTCACTTGCGTGGCCAGTGCCGCTGGGATGGCTTCCAATACCAGCAGCGAGGCGCCGGCTGACTGCAGCGCCAATGCATCAGCCTGCAACTGGGCGGCAGCATCGGTGGTCTTTCCTTGTACTTTGTAACCGCCGAGTTGATGCACTGATTGAGGTGTCAGCCCCAGATGGGCGCAGACCGGTATGCCGCGTTCGACCAGAAATCTGACCGTTGGTACCAGCCATGCACCACCTTCGAGTTTGATCATTTGCGCGCCGCAACGCATCAGACGGGCCGCGTGCTCAAATGCCTGTTCGGGCAGCGCATAGGTGGCGAAGGGCATATCGCTGACTAACAGCGCCGCGGTCTGCGCGCGGGCGACGCAGGCCGTGTGATAAGCGATTTCGTCTAGCGTTACAGGTAAGGTTGAATCATGACCCTGACAGACCATCCCTAGCGAATCACCAACGAGCATGACATCGATGCCGCAGCGATCCATCAGGGTCGCAAAGCTGGCATCGTAGCAAGTCAGCATCGCGATTTTTTCGCCATCGCGGCGCATCGTAGCTAAACTGTTCAAGGTGATTTTTTTACGGCGCGCTGCGTCGCTCGGTTGCAGATAAGAAGTCATCGTTATTCCCCGCGGCTGAAAAATTCTCGCTTACCGCGCATAGCGGCGATACGTTTCATCAGCAGATCAAAATCGTCGCTGCGCTCGATCGGATTGAGATGCTCGGCATTGACGATCAGCAGCGGCGAGGTATCGTAATGATAAAAAAACCGGCTATAACTTTCACACAGACGTTCAAGATAAGTTTCAGAAATGCCGGCTTCGCTGGGTACGCCGCGCCGCTTGATGCGTTCGCCTAACGTCGCTGGTGCAGCCTGCAGATAAATAACCAGATCCGGACGAGGTGAGGTCTGACTAAAGTGATCGAACAACTGCCGATAGAGATTTAATTCATCATCAGCTAGCGTGAGCGCGGCAAAAATCGGATCTTTATCAAGCAGAAAATCGGATACCACCGGTGCCGAAAATAAATCGGTTTGCGTGAGGTCGCGCAACTGATTCATCCGCTGAAATAAAAAAAACATCTGCGTCGGTAACGCATAGCGCGTGGGATCGCGGTAGAAACGTTCCAGAAAAGGATTGTCGGCCGGCTGTTCCAGTAGCGCCTGAGCACCGATGCTGGCCGCTATCCGTCGTGCCAGGCTGGTCTTGCCGACGCCGATCGGGCCTTCGACAACAATGTAGCGGTATTTATCGAGATTCATGTTCTGCGATGATACGTGATTGGTTTGATAGGGCAAGCGTGGCTGCGGTGCTTTATTGGTCAGGCTGGCTGGTACCGAGAGTGGTCGCTAAAGAGCGCGTGCCACTTGAAAATGCGCATTCATCGGCGTGACTTGCCATCTCGGAAATTTTTGTTCACTACCGTCCCCGCTCAGGATGCTCGCGTATCTGGCAGTTGCGTGATGATCTGGCTGGCAACCCCAGGCAGATAAGAGGCCGCCGGCCCCATACCCGGGATGGTGATATCAGCGTCGATTTCGAGCAGTGGCTTGAGCACAAAGGCGCGTTGCGTCATGCGCGGATGCGGTAGCTCGAGTGTGTCACTCAGCATTTTGGTTTGACCAATGAGCAGAAGGTCGAGATCAAGCGTGCGCGGTGCATGCCGAAAAGGCCGTTCGCGGCCGAATGCCAGTTCGATTGCTTGTAGTTGGCGCAGCAGTTCCTCGGCATCAAGCCGGGTCGAGAGCCGCACCACGGCATTAATGAAATCATTACCCTGCGCGTCGACCGGTGCGCTGGAAAACAACGACGAACGGGCGCAACAGCGCGTGTGCGGCAGCGCGCTGATGGCAAGGATGGCCCGCTCAACCGACTGCACTGCATTGCCAAGATTGGCGCCGATGCCGACATAGGCTTCGACGGCCGAATTCATTGTTCACCCTCAGTGCCACCACCGCTTTGGCTTCGACCCCGACCACCGCGGCGCCGGCGTTTTTTAGGGGCGCCGGATTCTTCGGCCAAGGATTTTTTATTGAGTAGCGCTTCGCGAGCGCTGCCATCGGCGTCCATGAAGTCGGTCCACCACTCGCCGAGCTCGGCATCGATCTCACCCGACGCGCATCGCAGCAGCATGAAATCGTAGCCGGCACGCAGGCGCGGATGCTCAAGCAATTTGTAGGGTGCCTTGCCAACGCGGCGCTCAAAACGCGGCTGCATCGCCCAGATGTCGCGCATGTCGCTGGCGATACGCCGCTGCAAGGCGAGTTTTTCAGTTTGGCTATCGAGTACATCGTCGGCGGCAAGATGCAAAGCGGGAATCGTGTATTCGCCGGCGGCCTGATACGCCGTCCATTTTTCCAGCACTTGATGCCAGAGTAGCGACGCGAATAAAAATCCGGGTGATACCGGCTTGCCCTGCGTGATGCGTTGGTCGGTATTGGCAAGCGCTAAGGTCACGAATTTTTCACCCAGCGGCTGCTCGAGCACGACGTCGAGTAGGGGCAGCAAGCCGTGATGTAAACCTTCTTTGCGCAGCTGGCGTAAGCACGCTAGTGCATGACCGCTCATCAGCAGCTTCAGCATTTCGTCAAAGACGCGCGCGGCCGGGACGTTGTTGATCAGGGGCGCCATCACTGCCATCGGGGCGCGGGTGTCGGGCGCAATGGTGAAGTTGAGCTTGGCCGCAAAGCGCACGACGCGCAGCAGCCTCACAGGATCTTCGCGAAACCGCGCTTCCGGCGCACCGATGATGCGCAGCGTCTTGTGGCGAATATCTTCAATGCCGCCATGGTAATCATGCACCGTCTGGTGGGTGGGGTCGTAATACATCGCGTTGATGGTGAAGTCGCGCCGCACGGCGTCTTCATGTTGCTCACCGAAGGTGTTGTCACGCAAGACGCGGCCATGTTCGTCTTTGGGTGCGCCGTCGGTGGAGCTGCCGCGGAAGGTGGTGACCTCAATGAGATCTTGTCCGAACATCACATGCACAATCTGAAAACGCCGACCGATAATAAAAGCGCGCCGGAATAGACGTTTCACTTCTTCGGGTGTCGCGTCGGTTGCGACGTCAAAGTCTTTCGGCTTAATTCCCAGCAGCAGATCGCGCACTGCACCGCCAACAATGAAGGCCTTGAAGCCGGCCTGTTGCAGTGTGTGGGTGACGCGTACTGCATTGGGCGACACATTAGCCGGATCAATAGTGTGCTTGCCCGGGCCAAGCACAACGGCGCCGGTCGTTTTGCCGGGCTTACCCGGTGCGCCAAGCAGGCGCTGAAAAAATTTCTTAATCATCAAACAGGTTAAGTATGGGCCAGCCTTGGGCCGTGGCATGCGCGGCGAGGAGAGCATTAGGATTGGTGGCAACCGGGTGCGTGACCGCCGACAGCAGTGGAATATCGTTTTGCGAATCGCTATAAAAAGTGCTGCGGGCAAAGCCCGGCAGCGTGAGCCCGAGCGACGTCAACCACAGTTCGGTGTTGACGACTTTGCCGCTGCCAAAAGGGGGCGTGCCCAGCAAGCGGCCAGTGATTTCGCCGCCGGCAGCAAGCTCCGGCTCGGCCGCAATCAGATGGGTGACACCAAACGCCTGCGCAATGGGCGCCGTCACAAAGCGGTTGGTGGCGGTGATGATCGCGATCAGGTCACCACTATCTCGGTGCTGTTGCAGTAGCGCACGCGCTTCCTGGCGCAGCGCAGGATTGATCACCTCGCTCATGAACTGCGCATGCCACTCATCAAGCTGCCAGCGCGGAAAGCGCGCCAGCGTGCCGAAAGCGAATTCGAGATATTCGACCGGGTTGAGCGTACCGTCCTGGTATTGCAGCAGAAAGCGCGCATTGCGTTGGGCAAAGGCCTCCCGGTCGACCGCGCCGATACGGCTGAGGAATTGGCCCCACTCGTAGTCAGAGTCGAGTGGCAGCAGGGTATTGTCCAAATCAAAAAGGGCAAGGTTCATGTCGGCTTGGCGGTGTCGTCGAGTTGCAGCAATTGGCGCAACAGCGGCATCGTAATCGGTCGCTGTGTCTCCAGCGAGTAGCGGTCTAATGCATCTAGCATGGCTGACAGCGATTGCATATCGCGCCTGAAATGCGTGAGTAGGTAGGGTAACACGCCGGCCGAGAGTGTCAGGCCGCGCGCTTGGGCCGCGTAGCTGAGTGCGGCAATTTTTTCGTCGTCGGAAAGGCCGTGGAGCTGATAGATCAGTCCCCAGCCAAGGCGGGTGCGCAGATCTTCGCGCAAGGCCAGCTGCGCCGGGGGTTTGCTGGCAGCGGCAAGCAGTGCGCCACCTGATTCGCGCACCTGGTTGTAGAGCGCAAAGGCGGCAATCTGTGCCTCAGCAGGAAGCGCATCGCAGTCGTCAAGCAGATAAAGCGTCACCGTCGGTGACCAGGCAAAGGCGCTCTGTGGCGCCTGCGCTGGCACGTAGCGTGCCCCCGCGCCGGCGGCTAGCGCCTGTAGCAGATGCGATTTACCCGCACCGGACTCGCCCCAGATCGTGACAAAACGCTGATCTAGTGTCGTTGCGGTGCGTTGGTCAATGCGTTGGATCAGCGCTGCCAGTTCGTCATTGCGGCCAACGACAAAATTATCCAGACTTGGTGGTCCGGCGACGCCCCATTCGAGCAGCAACTGCCTCATGATTGATTATAAAAAGGACTATTTAAGTAATGTTGGCGCAGGTGGCCAAAGACCACCGAGAGTATAGCGGAGGCGGGCAGCGCGAGAAGCACGCCGACGAAGCCAAACAGCTGTCCGAAGGCGAGTAAGGCAAAAATAACGGTTAAGGGATGCAAGCCGATGCGTTCGCCGACCAGTTTTGGCGTGAGGTAAAAGCTTTCGATGAACTGCCCGGCGCCATAAATGACCGCTACGGCGATGAGTCCGTACCAGCCGTCAAACTGCAGGATCGCTGCAATGAGCGCCAACAAAAGACCGATGCCAAAGCCTATGTAGGGAATAAATACCAGCATCCCGGTCAGGATGCCCACAGGCAGCGCAACATCGAAGCCAGCCGCGCCCAGAGCGACAGAATAAAACGCTGCCAGTAAGCCCATCACCAGCAACTGGCCGCGCAGATATTGCGCCAGTAGCGCATCGGCTTCCTCTGCCATCAAGGTCACCAGACCGATCCAGCGCCGTGGCACGTTGTTGGCGACACGGGCCAGTAGCGCGTGCCAGTCCAGCAACAAATAAAAAATAACAAAGGGCATCAGGAAAAGGGTACCAAACCAACCCGCCACGGCAGAGCTGCCGACCTTCAGAAAAGCGAGTAGCGCTGCGCTGATCTCGGGGCCGCTGGTGGCTATTTTTTGCGCGATGAGTTTTTTGATGCCAGCGCCATCAAGATGAATGTTAATCCCGAACTGCATGAGCCAGGGCCGGAGCAGGCTGTCGAATTTATCGAGCAGATCGGGCAGTCGCTGCTGCAGCAGCGGCAGCTGATCGCCCATGATAGGCAGCACAACCAAGCCGATCGCCAAGAGTAGTAATACCAGCGCGGTCATGGCGGCAACGACGCCCACGAAGCGCGGCAGCCGGCTTGCTGTCATCGCGTCCACGGCGGGATTGAGCATATAGCCAATGATGGCAGCGGCGACAAAGGGCGTCAGTATCGGACCCAGCAGTGTGAGCGCCGCCATTAGCAGCCCAGCAGCGATCAGCCAGAGAAGGGTAGTTCTTTGCTCAGGAGCGGCGGCAGATGGCATCGGCTGGTGGCGTGGAGAGGTTGATCCGGGCGGGCAGGGCAATTTGGTAGAATAGTGTCCGCGCTGGCATTGCGCTTTTTGCGCGACCGCCTATTCTACCGTCTCTGCTGCCGATTACATCATGCCATCCACCCCCCCAGTCTCCCTTTCCTACCGCGATGCGGGTGTCGATATTGACGCCGGCGATGCCTTAGTCGAAGCCATCAAGCCCTTTGCCAAAAAAACACTGCGCGAAGGGGTCATGGGCGGCATCGGCGGCTTTGGTGCGTTGTTTGAAGTCAGCAAAAAATTCAAAGAGCCAGTTCTGGTCTCCGGTACCGATGGCGTGGGCACCAAGCTCAAGCTGGCGTTTCATCTCAATAAACACGACACCGTGGGCATTGATCTCGTCGCCATGAGCGTCAACGATATTCTGGTGCAGGGTGCCGAACCTTTGTTTTTTCTCGACTACTTCGCTTGCGGCAAACTCAATGTCGCGACCGCGACCGATGTAATCAAAGGGATTGCGGCCGGTTGTGAAATGGCCGGTTGCGCACTGATCGGCGGTGAGACCGCCGAGATGCCAAGCATGTACCCAGATGGCGAATATGATCTGGCCGGCTTTGCGGTGGGTGCTGTTGAAAAATCCAAGATCATCGATGGTAAAAAAATCATGCCGGGTGATGTGGTGTTGGGGTTGGCGTCCTCGGGTGCGCACTCCAACGGATATTCGCTGGTGCGCAAAATTATTGAGGTGGCCAAGCCTGATCTGCACGCCGATTTTCATGGCAGGCCGCTGGCTGATGTGCTGCTCGCGCCGACTCGTATTTACGTCAAACCCTTGCTCGCCTTGATGGAAAAATTCACCGTGCGCGGCATGGTTCACATCACCGGTGGCGGACTAGTTGAAAACATACCGCGTGTATTGCAAGCCCATCTGACGGCGGAGTTGCAGGCCGATTCATGGACTATGCCGCCGTTGTTCAAATGGCTGCAACAGCATGGCGGGGTGGCGGATGCAGAGATGCACCGCGTGTTCAATTGCGGCATTGGCATGGCCGTGATTGTCGCGCAAGCCGATGCGGATGCGGCACAGGCCGAGCTCATGCAACTTGGTGAGACGGTTTACCGTATTGGCTTCATTCGCGAGCGTCAAGGCGACGAGGCGCAAACCATCGTCATCTAGCAGTCTGGGTGACCTAAGGGGGCAGGGACAGCCTAGTGCTGTTGTTCCCCGCCGTCGTCTTGTGCCAACGTCTGTAAGGGCAACACGCGTGCGTCTGCTGCGCGTTTGACTGCTGTCGGTGGCAATATCCGCACCGGCTGGCTTGTTGATCCCACCGTCGAGAGCACATTGGCCGTGGTCTCTGGTGCCGCATTCCAGACCGGATCATCGATCCCTTCAAACACCGATTTCAGTTGCTTGCCCCAGTTATTGCGGATCATCTGGAAGTACTGATTTTTTTCATCAATGGTGACAAAGCGGCTCACCGCCAGCGCATCGGTTTCATACACCAGCAAATCGAGCGGAAAGCCGACCGAAATATTTGAGCGCAAGGTCGAGTCCATCGAAATCAGCGCACATTTGGCCGCCTCGTCGAGTGGCGTGGCGGTGCTGATGACGCGATCAATGATGGGCTTGCCGTATTTGGATTCGCCGATTTGAAAATAAGTATTTTCATCGTGAGACTCGATAAAATTACCTGCCGAGTACATCTGAAACAACCTGCAGCGCTCACCGTTGATTTGACCACCGAAAATCATGCTGACATTAAAGTCGATGCCGAATTTTTCGAGAGCCTCCGCATCACGTCCATGCACATTCCGTATGGCTTCGCCCACCAGCCGGGCCGCGTCGTGCATGGATTTTGCAGTCCAGATACTGAGACCTTCGTCGGAGGTATAGTCGGCAACGATCTGGCGGATGGATTGCGAGATGGATAAATTACCCGCCGTCATCAGCACCATCATCCGGTCGCCCGGATTTTCGAACACGCTCATCTTCCGAAAAGTGCCGATGTGATCAACGCCGGCATTGGTGCGGGAGTCGGACAAAAAAACAAGGCCTGCATTGAGGCGCATGGCGACGCAATAAGTCATGGCAGCAGAGCGAAATGGAAAAAAGGAATTTTAACCGCTTATATCATTGAGCAGCACGCACCGAACTTCATTGGCCATGAATGTCGACCCGGATCGCCATCGACTCATCGCTGCCACCACGCCGCATACCTCTTACCGGCGCAGCGGATTCATAATCGCGTCCGACCGCAAGCCGGCAATAACCGGCATCTTGTAAGCAGGCATGCGTGACATCCAGACTGATCCAGCCTGAATAATCAATTTCGTCCACCCACACATCCACCCACGCATGGCTGGCACCATGCTCGGCGTGACCCGAATCCAGATAGCCGGAGACATAACGCGCGGGGATGCCCAAGGTATGGCAGCAAGACAGAAACAGTTGCGCATGATCTTGACAGACACCGCTGCCCACCGTGAGCGCCTCATCCGCGGTAGTGGTGACGGTGGTTGCACCAGATTGATACACGATTGCACCACAAATGGCCTCGGCTAACGCCAGCAGCTGCGATGTGCCGGCGCCGGCGTGCAGATGGCGGGCGGCGAAGTCCCGGATCGGTTCGCTGGGCGCCGTCAGCCGGGTGGACACGGTAAAGGTCAGCGGTGAGAGGGTCGGCGGTTCGGGTATGCGACCACGTTTGGGACTAGCGACCTCTACGACACCGGCGGCGACCAGATGTACCGCGTCATGCGGCGTTGTGATGGTCAGTATCTCGCTACGATTGCCATAGGCATCCATGAAGGCATGGCGATGGCCTCCTGCCGTAATCTGCCACGACACCACGCGCTGTTGCGACTCAATCCGGGGCGTAAGCCGCAATAGCGCAATGCTGTAGCCCACCGGTGTACTGTAGCGATAGCTGGTCTCATGCCGAATCGACAGCAGGTTTTGTTTCATGCTGCCAGCGGCAACAGAAAATCACGGCTGACGCGGTTGCCTAGCTCGTAAATCTGCTCGAGGAATTCGCTTAGATAATCATGCAGACCGTGGGTCAGAATATCGTCCATGCTGTTAAAGCGAAGATCGGCATGCAAGCGCCCGGCAAAGCGTTCGGTATCGGCCGAGACATCATTACAAACCTGCGCCAGATTGTTGACGACTTCGCTCATGCAGGCCATCAGCGAGCGCGGCATGTCACCCCGCAGAATCAGCAGCTCTGCCACACGCTCCGGCGTAATCACGTCGCGGTAGGCTTTGCGGTAAGTCTCAAACGCGGAGACCGAGCGCAGGATCGCCGCCCAATGGTAAAAATCCGTCTCCAATCCGGTTAGCTGCTCACCATCAGCGCCATGAAATTTCACATCCAGAATACGGGCGGTATTGTCAGCGCGCTCAAGAAAAGTGCCTAAGCGAATAAAGTAAAACGCTTCATCTTTGAGCATCGTGCCGATCGTGACACCGCGCGACAGATGCGAGCGGTGCTTGACCCACTCAAAAAATTCGCCCGCATCACGCTCGAGCATGCCATCTTTGAGCAGATGGTTCATCTCTAGCCAAGTTGTGTTTTGGGTTTCCCAGACTTCTGTGGTCAGCGTGCCGCGCACCGCGCGCGCGTTTTCGCGCGCATGCGTCAGGCACGACGCGATGGAAGAGGAATTATCCGGATCCCGCACCATGTAATCGAGCACATCCTTGCGCCGAACCTGCGCATATTTTTCGTTGAACGCAGGCTGTAACTCGGAGATGCCAAGGACGGCACGCCAGCTTTGCTCGGCAACAGCAGCGCTCTGCGGCAAGAGCTGGGTCTGGATGTTCACATCCAGCATGCGAGCCGTATTTTCGGCGCGCTCGGTGTAACGGGCCATCCAGAATAAATGATCAGCGGTGCGGCTCAACATCTCAGTTCTCCAATATCCAGGTATCTTTGGTGCCGCCGCCTTGCGAGGAATTTACCACCAGCGAGCCTTCTTTTAAGGCCACGCGTGTTAGTCCGCCCGGCACCATATTCACGCTCTTGCCCGACAAAACAAAAGGACGCAAATCAATGTGGCGTGGCGCAATACCTGACTCCACATAAGTCGGGCAAGCGGACAAGGCTAGCGTTGGTTGGGCGATATAACCGTCTGGCTTGGCGATGACGCGCTGACGAAAATCGTCGATCTCCGCTTTGGTCGATGCCGGCCCCACCAACATGCCGTAGCCACCAGCGCCATGTACCTCCTTGACCACCAACTCAGCCAGATGATCGAGCGTATATTGCAGATCTTCTTTTTTGCGGCACTGATAGGTGGGCACATTGTTCAGAAGCGGCTCCTCGGACAAATAAAAGCGAATCATGTCCGGCACAAATGGATAGATCGATTTATCGTCAGCCACACCCGTACCAATAGCGTTGGACAACGTCACGCGCCCGGCACGGTACACCGACAACAAACCTGGCACGCCAATGGCTGAGTCAGAGCGGAAGGCGAGTGGATCAAGGTAATCATCGTCAATGCGGCGGTAGATTACATCGACCCGTTTTGGTCCGCGCGTGGTACGCATAAAGACGCTGTTGTCACTGACGAACAAGTCCTGTCCTTCGACAAGCTCAACGCCCATTTGCTGCGCCAGAAAAGCGTGCTCAAAGTAGGCCGAGTTGTACATACCAGGTGTCATGACTACTACGGTGGGATCATCGACGCCTTGCGGTGCGACCGAGCGCAGCATATCAAGCAGCAGATCCGGGTAATGCGCCACCGGTGCGATTCGGTGACGCGCAAACAGGTCTGGAAACAGCCGCATCATCATCTTGCGGTCTTCCAGCATGTACGACACGCCGGAGGGTACCCGCAGATTATCTTCGAGCACATAGAATTCGCCCGCGCCGGCGCGCACGATATCGACACCGGCGATATGGGCATAGATATCGGAGGCGACCGCAACGTCCTGCATCTCGGGACGATACTGCGCATTGCGGAAAATCTGCTCGGCCGGTATCACGCCTGCTTTCACAATATGCTGCGCATGATAGATGTCATGAATGAACATATTGAGAGCCTGCACCCGTTGGGTGAGTCCCTTTTGCAGCTGCGACCACTCGCGCGCGGGAATAATGCGCGGGATGATATCGAAGGGAATCAGGCGTTCAGTGCCGGCATTGTTGCCATACACCGCGAAGGTAATGCCGACCCGGCGAAAGATCAGATCGGCCTCAACGCGCTTGCGCGCGACCGTCTCGGCGGATTGTTCCGCCAGCCAGTTTTCAAATTCACCATAATGCGCCCGCACATTGCCCGCACCTTCGGCATACATTTCATTAAAAAAGCCCGGCATGAGCGATTCACCCTTAAATGGTTTGGATTACAAGTGTGCGACATTCAAGAAATGTGCCAGCTGGGAATTTCAGGGGCTGCGTAAATGATGAATCAGTTTTACGACGTCCTCATCGGGTGGCGGGGTCAGTAGCGTAGCGATGCACATCGCAGCAAAGCCCGCAGGCACGCCAAACACACCGGCCGAGACGGGGGCAATATGAATCCACTGATTGGCGGTGGCACCGCCGAGCGCGGGATTGGCGAGCAACATGTAGAGCACGCAAACACTAAACCCGGTCAGCATGCCGGCGATCGCGCCTTGCTGGTTCGCCCTTTTCCAAAAAATGCCCAAAACTAGTGCAGGAAATAATGTCGACGCAGCCAGTGAAAACGCCGCGCTCACCAAAGACAGGATATCGCCCGAACGAAACGAGGCGGTATAGGCAGCCAGTAAGGCCACCACCAGCAAGAGTAGTTTAGAAATCGTGACTCGTTTTTGGCTGGAGGCAGCCGGATCGACCATTTTGAAATACGTGTCGTGCGACAGCGCGCTGGAGATCGTCAGCAGCAAGCCGTCTGCGGTCGAGAGCGCCGCGGCGAGCGCGCCAGCGGCGATGAGGGCTGAGATTACATAAGGCAGCCCCGCAATCTCCGGCGTGGCAAGCACAATCATGTCGCCATCAATGGCAATCTCGGCCAGCTGAACCAGCCCGTCATTGTTGATATCCATGATGCTGATCATGGGGCGCAGCTTGTCGATATTGGCCCAATAGGTGACCCAGCCCGGCAGGTGCGTGAAGTCGCTGCCGACCAGACTGGTGTAGAGATCGAGTTTGACCATCACGGCCAGTGCCGGCAGTGCCGTATAAAGCAGCATGATAAAAAAGAGTGCCCAAAACACCGATACGCGTGACTCCGAAACCGAAGGCGTGGTGTAAGAGCGCACCAGCAAATGTGGCAACGCAGCCGTGCCCAGCATCAGGCAAAACACCAGCGCGAGAAAATTATTGCGCTTGATGTCAGAGGTGGCAGCGTCCGGTCCGGGAAAGGGCTCGGTGTGCAAATACGGTGGCTGTGCGCGTGCAAGGTCAGCAGCCCCTGCGGCCAGCCATACGCGCTTGGCCTCCTCTGGACTTTTTGGATAATCAGCAAGGGCGCGACTGGCCGCCTTGATTTCAATGAGCGAGGCATTGCCGGTTTGCAGATCCTGCAAATTACGCCGCGCCTCAGCACGGCCTTCGTCCCAGGACTTTGGCAGTGCAGCGATACGCTGGTCGTATTGCGCAGCGCGTTCTCGAAAGAGCGCACGCACTTGTTGCTCTTTCGGATCAACCGCCAGTTCTTTTTCTTTGACAGTGAGCTTGGCAACCGCTGAGCCGTAGGCAATTTGCGGCACTGGTACGCCAGTCTGTTTGGCCGACAGCCACATGACCGGAATCATGAACGCCACAATAATGATGATGTATTGCGCAATCTGGGTCCAGGTGATCGCGCGCATCCCACCTAAAAATGAGCAGACCAAAATGCTGGCAAGCCCCAAAAAAATCCCCACCGAAAAATCAATCCCGGTAAAGCGTGAGGTAATGAGCCCGACGCCATAAATTTGTGCCACCACATAGGTGAAGGAAATAATTAGCGTCGCCGCTACAGCCAAGATGCGCACCGTATTGCTACCGGAGCGACCAGCATAGCGGGCGGCTAAAAAATCAGGCAGCGTGTATTGGCCAAACTTGCGCAGGTAAGGCGCAATCAGCAACGCCACCAGACAATAGCCGCCGGTCCAGCCCATGATGTAGGCGAGTCCGTCAAAGCCTTGCAGGTACAGGCCACCGGCAAGCCCGATAAAACTTGCCGTTGAGATCCAGTCGGCGGCTGTGGCCATGCCGTTGAACACAGCCGGCACGCGCCGACCGGCGACATAGTATTCGGTCACATCAGCGGTGCGGCTGAAGACGCCAATGAATGCGTACACCACAATGGTGGTGAACAAAAATAAATACCCTAGCCAGAAGCGCGGCACACCTTCTTGTTCCAGAACGGATAAGGCGAGCAGCAGCATGCCGAAGCCGATCGTGTAAAGACCGAAGTAGCGAGCCAGCAGCCGGGGAAAATGTTCAGGCTTCATGATTGGCTTGAGCTTGAGATTGCCTTTGTGCTTGCGCGTCAATTTTTTTCATTGCCAGCGCATAGGTACCGATGATCAGCAGATAGATGAGCATCGCGCCTTGGGAAGCCATATAAAACGGCACGGGCCAGCCCAGCACAACCACACCCGCCAATTCGCGCGCAAAAAAAATCACGCCAAACGTGATGGCAAACCAGAGCAGCAACAAGGCCAGCGTTAGCCTGCGCACGCGGCGCCAATAGAGAAGGACAATCGTCTCGCTGGTCATCATCAGTTCAGCAGCTTAGGTGTGACGGCCGCGCTGGCAGCGGGCAGACTGATGCGAAACAGGCAGCCCGGAAAGCGCGCATCATGGCTACGCGGATTGCTGAAAATATCGATATCAGCACCGTGCTTTTGCGCGATCTCACGCACGATGGCCAGCCCCAGTCCGCTGCCCTCGACTTGCGTGCCCAGCACGCGATAAAAACGCTCGAACACATGACTACGCTCGGCCGGCGCAATACCCGGGCCATTGTCTTCGACTTCCATGATTGCGAGCGCACGTTCATGGTCGCTGCGCAGGCGCACTGTGACGCTGCCGCGTTCTTGCGT
>CAMBFZ010000025.1 GCA_945866125.1 Bordetella parapertussis | reverse complement strand
GAATCCGAAAAGCTCGACATCGAGCGCACCGGTCGGACGGTGGGCCGACTATTCACATTGCCATAGCTCTGGAAACTCGCATCTTTCCGAGCGTCCATTGGCGCGCTACAAGATACGAGAAGAAGCAGGGATGAGAGCGTAAAAAATTTACGAGGAAAATAAGTAGGATTAAAAACTTTTTTTCTTTTTTTAATACATTCATATTTTATTATTCCAATTATTTTTATAATAAAATCTTAACGACAAATATTGATCAAATCACCCCGCAAAACAACGATTTGGTCTTGAATGGCATTGCCGTATTTCCCCACGGCGTTCGCTGCCAATGCAGTCGAATTGCCGACTTCTTGAATACAAGTTTTTCTGAAGCCGTCATTCATTGTCGTCGTCGTCACATCTTTGTCAGTAAAAATGCCGCTGGTATCGATTGAAAAAGCTTTTGCTTCAAATCGCGCGATTTTTGCCTCAAGCCAGGCCGGTATTCCTTGGAAATTCTGTGCCGGCGTTGAGCGTGGTGCGTTATTTAAGGGCAGCATGTTAACGACGATTTTTTGATTTAATTGCACCGGATCTTCACCCGGGGCGATTTGCGCAGAGGCGGTGATCGGGGTCATTAACATAAAAATTATTTTTAATGCCAAATTAAATTTATGCATGACCCCGTATCCTTTAAATAATTGGCGAGACAACGAGCGGGAACGCAGTCGTCTCGCTATAAAATTTCAAGAAAAATTAATTACACGTGATGCAGTTGGTGTTTGATGAAATGTTTTGGGCGGCATGACCGCCAGCACTTGCTTGATTGATGACAGAAGAATTTGTAATGGAGGCAATTTGATACGTTGTCGTGAGTAGACCCGACGTGCCAACATTCGAGGCAATATTTTGGGTTGCCTGACCCCCCGTAGTGCTTGTGTTCTGAATCAACGCATTCGACGAACTGAGGCTTTGGCTTATTGTGTTGGTGCTGGTAAAGGTGCCGACGTTGGAAGCTAGATTTTGCTGCGATGCGCTGTTCCAGCCGTCACTGGTATTAATAACGGCAGTGTTCATAATGACCGATGTTTGCGTCGTCGGGCTGCTTGGTGCTGACGAACCGCCACCACCACCGTTTGCCATTGCCAACGAGCTCATAGCGGTTAGTGCGATAAATACTAATGCTTTCATGACATATCCTTTTAGTAGAGAATGTTTTCTAAGCAAGTTTTGGCTTGCCTAGCCTGGTAAGCCTGTTGAAGATCAATACCTATGCATCGTGAGGTTTGGTCAGATCAACAGCTTGGTGTGAATTTACTATCTTATTTGACAACAAAATGGCCGACAAACGGTTTGTTGACGAATGTCAATTTTTGGCAAAGTCGGGCGTGGTTTCGGTCGAATAACAACCAGTGCGTCATTGCGCCGCCGAAAAAGGGGCTCTGGCATCGATTCGCAGTATTCAAATTGCGAATGGGGCTCATCAAAATAGTTCTATATCTTAATTTTGCGGCCCTTTCTATACTGTGTTCCACTCAGGCAAAATCAATAAACCCAGCCCATGGAACTCCTTGTCCAGCCCCACAATCGCTTACTGCACGTTGCCGCTGGCGCCAACTTGCTCGACGCCTTGCGGGACAATGCCGTGCCGATTTCTTATAGCTGTATGGCGGGGCGTTGCGGCACCTGTCGCTGTAAGGTGCTGCAGGGGCACGTGCTGGAAACGGGACGCGAGGCCAAGATCACCAACCCCGCTGAAGATGGCTACGTCCTGGCCTGTGCCAGTGTGATCACGGAAAGTTGTGCCATTGAGATTCCAGAGACTGATGAGATCGTTACCCATCCGGCAAAAATACTGAAGGCCACGGTCACCTCGATCACCTCGGCCAACCACGACATCAAAATAATCCGGCTGCGCACCAACAAGCCGCTACTTTTTTCGCCGGGTCAGTACGCCACCCTGCAATTTTCGCCCGACCATATCCGACCCTATTCGATGGCCGGTCTGAGTGAGGACGCGGAGCTTGAATTTCATGTGCGTGCTGTGCCGGAGGGGCGCGTCAGTACCTATGTCTTCAACACGCTCAAAGTCGGCGATGCGGTGCGGGTTAGTGGGCCGTTGGGCACCGCCTATCTGCGCACCCGACATGCCGGCCCGATGCTGTGCGTGGCGGGTGGAACCGGTCTGGCACCGATCCTCGCCATCGTGCGGGGTGCCATCGCAGCCGGGATGGCTAACCCGATTCGCCTCTATTTCGGGGTGCGTTCGCACCAGGACCTGTACGGACTCGCGCAACTCAGTGCCCTGCAGCGTGCCCACCCGGCGTTGCAGGTTGACGTGGTGCTGAGCACGGGCGAGAGCCACGACGCTGCCATGCGCACCGGCTTAATCACCGACGCCATCGCCGCTGATTTTGCTGACCTGCGTGGCTGGCGCGCCTACCTGTGCGGTGCACCGCCCATGGTCGAGGCGACCTCAGCGCTGATCAAACAGCGCGGCGTCGCACCCGAGCACACCTATGCTGATGCGTTTTATGCCAGCGGCACCTGAGCTGCACCTGAACGGAGACACCATGCCAAGTCAAAAATATTCTAATGAACAAAGCACTGATTCAGCCGGCCTGCGGCAGCAGTACTACGAGCGTATTGCGCACCACCACCTCACGCCTTTGTGGGAAGTGCTTGGTGCGCTGGTGCCGAAGACACCCAACAGCCCTGCGCAGCCGGCGCTCTGGCGCTATGACGCATTGCGCGATACCGTCATGGAGGCCGGCAGACTGATCACCGCTGCCCAAGCTGAACGGCGTGTGCTGATACTTGAAAATCCCGGCCTGCCGGGCCAGTCGGCTATTACGCAGTCACTCTATGCCGGGCTTCAATTAATTTTGCCAGGTGAAGTGGCCCCCGCGCACCGGCATACTCAATCGGCGCTACGGCTTGTAATGGACGGCGAAGGCGCGTACACCGCGGTCGACGGCGAGCGTACGACCATGCACCGGGGTGACTTCATCATCACGCCATCGTGGACCTTTCATGATCACGGTAATCTCGGTGATGAGCCTGTGGTGTGGCTCGACGGGCTTGATATTCCAACGGTGCGTTTCTTCGATGCCGGCTTTGCCGAGCATGGCTCCAGCGCCTCGCAGCAAACATTGCGGGGGGAGGGCGATGCGTTGGCACGGTATGGCAACAACATGCTGCCTGTCGATTTTTATCCGGCAGCTTCCGAGCCGACCAAAGTGTTTGTCTATCCGTTTTCCAAAACCCTGGCCACGCTTGCCATGGTCGCCGAAGGCAAACCGGATCCACATCTTGGCCATAAAATGCGCTTCGTCAATCCGGCGTCCGGCGCCTCACCGATGCCAACCATTGGTGCGTTTGCCCAGCGTCTGCCGGCCGGCTTTGCCACGCAGCCTTATCGCAGTACTGACGGTACGGTGTATGTGTGCCTTGAAGGTGAAATGACCGTCGAGGTGGGCGAGCATCAGTGGGAAGTGCGGCGTGATGCCATCTTTGTGGTGCCGTCATGGCATAGCGTGCGTTTTCATGCCAAACGCGAGACCACCTTGTTTAGCTACTCGGATCGTCCGGTTCAACAGGCGCTCGGCTTGTGGCGCGAGGCGCGGCTGTGACCGAAGCGGCACTGCACGTAAATTATATTAACTTTTAAGGAAATCGCATGGCCCACGTCGTTCCACTCGCTCCCGTTTATACCCTCGCTGTGGCTGGCCACAGCGAAGATCGCTTTCCTGTTAATCGCGTCTTTTGTGTCGGTCGCAACTACGCCGCCCATGCGCGCGAGATGGGCAAAGACCCTGAACGCGAAGCGCCGTTTTTTTTCATGAAGCCCGCTTGTGCGGTGGTGCCAGCGGGTGCTACGCCAATCGAGATTCCGTATCCACCGATGACGCATAATTTTCATCATGAAATTGAACTCGTCGTGGCCATTGGAACCGGCGGTAAAAATATTACGCTGGCCGATGCGCTCAAGCACGTCTATGGCTATGGTGTCGGGCTTGACATGACACGGCGCGACTTGCAGCTCGACGCGCGTGACAAAGGCCGTCCCTGGGAATTTGGTAAATCCTTTTCTCAATCCGCGCCGATCGGACCGATCCATCCTGCTACCGATGTCGGGCATCTCGCTGCGGCGGCCATCACACTCACCGTCAACGAGCAAGCACGTCAGGCCTCCGATATCGACAAGCTGATCTGGTCAGTCGCCGAATCGATCGCTTATTTGTCATCCTACGAAACGCTGGAGCCGGGTGACCTGATCATGACCGGCACCCCCGAAGGCGTGGGGGCAGTGCTGCCAGGGGACGTGATGCGTGGCGCCATCGACGGTCTTGGTGAGATCATCGTGCGCGTCGCGCGCTGAGTGCAGAGCAAGGAGAAAATTATGGCAGACGCCACCGTATTCAACGACCGCCATCAGTGGCAAGGTGAGGGGACTAGTCGCATTCCATTTTGGGCCTACACCGACGAAGCGCTGTACAAAAAAGAGCTCGATCGCTTGTTTTACCAAGGGCATTGGAGCTACGTCGGGCTGGAAGCCGAGATACCCGCTGTGGGCGACTTCAAACGCACCGTTATCGGTGAGCGTTCTGTCATTATGACGCGTGACTTGGATGGCAATATCAACGTTGTCGAAAACGTCTGCGCCCATCGGGGCATGCAATTTTGTCGCGCGCGTCATGGCAATAAAAAAGAATTAGTCTGTCCTTATCATCAGTGGAATTATTCACTCAAAGGCGATTTACAGGGTGTACCTTTTCGCCGTGGCGTCAAGCAAGATGGCAAGGTCAACGGCGGCATGCCCAAGGAATTCAACACCGCAGACCACGGCCTGACCAAGCTCAAAGTGGCCACCCGCGGGGGAGTCGTGTTTGCCTCATTTGATCACGACGTCGAGTCCTTCGAAGACTATATTGGCCCCGAAATTCTGGCTTACTTTGATCGTCTCTTTAACGGCCGCAAGCTCACCATACTTGGCTACAACCGGCAGCGCATTCCCGGCAACTGGAAGCTCATGCAGGAAAACATCAAGGACCCCTATCATCCGGGCTTGCTGCACACCTGGTTTGTCACGTACGGATTATGGCGGGCAGATAACAAGTCAGCCCTGAAAATGGACCGGCACTTTCGTCATGCGGCAATGATTTCCACCCGCGGTGAAGCCGGGGTCAAGGCGGAAGTCACGCAAGGAATCACCAGCTTCAAAGAAAACATGGAGATTCTCGACAAACGCTTAATCGACATCGTGCCCGAGCCATGGTGGAATGGGCCGACTGCGGTCATGCTGACGATTTTCCCCAGCGTGATTTTTCAGCAGCAAGTCAACAGCGTCTCCACCCGTCACATCCAGCCTAACGGTCACGGCTCTTTTGATTTTGTCTGGACCCACTTTGGTTTCGAAGACGATACCGCCGAGATGACGCAGCGCCGTCTGATTCAGGCAAATCTGTTTGGTCCGGCAGGATTCGTGTCCGCTGACGATGGTGAAGTCATTGAGCTCTCGCAAAACGGTTTTGAACAAAAGCCCGCGCATCGCGCTCTTGCCGAGTTAGGCGGCTATGACTGCGAAGATACCGACCATATGGTGACCGAAACCCTGATCCGGGGCATGTATCGCTACTGGCGCAAAGTAATGGAGCTCTGATGACTGACAGCCAAACCTATCTTGATCTCGTGCAGCTCTACAGCCAGTACGCCGCAGCCGTGGATGAAGCGCAGTGGGACAAATGGATCGCCTGCTTCGTTGAAGATTGCAGCTATAAAATCCAGCCGCGCGAAAATTTCGAGCGAGGCTTTCCGCTTTGCACACTCGCGCTCCTGAGCAAAAACATGCTCAAGGATCGCATCTACGGCATCCAGGAAACCCTCTACCACGATCCCTACTATCAGCGGCATGTGGTTGGTCTGCCGCTAGTGCGTGAGCAGAGTGGCGACACTCTCATCACCGAGGCCAACTACGCGGTATTTCGCATCAAGCTCAGCGGTGAATCGACGGTGTTTAATGTGGGTCGCTACCTCGACGAAATCCGGCGCGAATCCGGCGAGCTAAAAATTGTTTCCCGTGTGTGCATTTACGATAGTGAAATGATTCCCAACTCACTCATTTACCCCATTTAATGGAGGCCCTCAATATGAACAATCATTGGGTTGACGCAGCCGCCGTCGACGCGCTGCCGGACGACGAGGTTATCGGTGTTGACCTCGACGGAAAAAGCCTTGCACTCTACAAGGTTGAGGGAGCTGTCTTCGCAACTGATAACATCTGCACGCACGGCCATGCCAGATTGTGCGATGGTTTTCTGGAAGGGCATGAAATCGAATGTCCGCTGCACCAAGGAAAATTCGATATTCGTGATGGTCGGGCGCTGTGTGCGCCCTTGAGCGAAGATATCAAGATCTATCCGGTCAAAATAGAAGGCAATCGTATTTTCGTCGCGCTGTAAAAATGATAGCAAAGAAATAAATAATTAGATAAATAATTAAATAAATAATTAAGTCATCAGGAGACAGACATGCAGGCGCGAAAAATATTTTTTACTTTAGCGATCGCCTCGCTCATGAGTATCGCCGGCGGCGCCAATTCGGCCATCAAGATCGGCTTCACTGGTGTGATGTCAGGCGGCCAGGCCTTGTTGGGGCAAGATCAATATGATGGCTTCATGCTCGCCGTCGAGCAGCAGGGCGGCAAGCTTGGTGGTCAGCCCATTACGGTATTCAAAGAAGACGATCAGCTTAAGCCCGAGATCGGTAGCCAGGCTATCAAAAAGCTGATCGACAAAGAACGCGTCGATGCGCTGGTGGGTTTGGGTTTTTCAAATGTGCTCATGGCCAGCCTGCGACCTATTGTGGACTCCGGCACCGTCGCCATTGCCACCAATGCCGGCCCGTCGCCAATAGCCGGCGCATCGTGCGCTGCTAATTTATTTTTCGCCGCGTGGTCCAATGACGGCGCGCCGGAGGCCGCCGGCAAGCTCGCCCAAGATAAAGGCTTGAAAAAAGTCTATCTGATGGCACCCAATTATCAGGCCGGAAAAGATCAGCTCGCCGCCTTCAAGCGTTTTTTTAAAGGTGAGGTCATCGATGAAGTCTTCACGCAGGTCGGTCAGACCGATTACGCCGCTGAGATCGCCCAGCTGCAAGCAAGCAAGCCCGATGGCGTGTTCGTGTTTTACCCGGGTGGCATGGGCATCAATTTTATCAAGCAGATGAGTCAGGCCGGTTTGATGAGCAAGTTATCGGTTTACTCGGCGTTTACGGTTGATGGCACCACCTTGCCCACGCTCAAAGAAGCGGCAACCGGCACCATTGCCACAGCAATGTGGGATGCAGTACTCGACAATCCGGAAAACAAAAAATTCGTGGCTGCATTTGAAGCAAAATACAAACGCACACCCAGCATGTACGCTGCTGCCGGCTTCGACGCCGCGCAATTGCTGGATGTCGCTATCGGTAAAGTTAACGGCGTCACTACTGATAAAAAAGCCTTTGCTGCCGCTGTCAAAGCAGCTGGCAAAGAATTCAAATCGGTACGCGGCCCGTTTGCCTTCAACAATAACAACATGCCGATCCAAAATTATTATGCGTTTCAGATCGTCAAGGATGGCAGCAAAACACTCGCCAAACAGATCGCCACGCCGCTCGCCTTGCATCCGGATGCGTTTCATGACAAGTGCGCGTTGAAATAAGGGCACGCGCGTGTTTTTGTCTTTATTTATCCCGCAGCTACTCAACGGGCTGCAACTCGGCGTATTGCTGTTCTTGCTCGCAGCAGGCTTGACGCTCGTGTTCGGGATCATGCGCTTCGTGAATCTCGCCCATGGCACGCTTTACATGCTCGGTGCGTATTTCGCCGCCAGTGCTTATGCCATTACGGACTCCTTCGGGCTGGCCGTCATCGCAGCGGTGGGTGGATGCATCCTGGTTGGCATAGCGCTCGAACAGATCGCGATTGCCCGCCTGTATCGCCGTGACCATCTGGATCATGTGCTGGCCACATTCGGCTTGGTGCTGTTCTTCAACGAGATCGCGCGGGTCATCTGGGGGCCGCAACCTTATGCGCTGCCCGTGCCGGTTTTTTTGGAAGGGGCGATCGACTTCATGGGCATCAGTTACCCCGCTTACCGCTTTGCAATCCTCGGGGTCGGACTGCTGGTGGCTGGCGCTGCGACCTGGCTGATGCAGCGCACCCGCCTTGGCATGCTCATTCGTGCTGGCTCAGTGAACCCCGAGATGGTCGGGGCCTTAGGCGTCAACATCCAACTGCTCAATGGCGTGCTCTTTGGACTCGGTGCAGGATTAGCGGGGCTCGCCGGTGTCATGGCTGCCCCTATTTTGTCGGTGCAAGTCGGCATGGGCGATCAGGTCCTCATTACCACGCTGGTGGTGATCGTCATCGGTGGCATTGGCTCGGTGAGCGGGGCGTTTTATGCGGCGTTGATTGTGGGTGTGGTTGACACCATTGGTCGCGCGTTTTTGCCCTTGCTGCTGCGAGAGCTGTTCTCGCGTGATATTGCCAATGCAGCCGGCCCTGCGTTAGCGTCCATGCTGGTGTACATCTTGATGGCTGTGGTGCTTGCGGTGCGTCCGCAAGGCTTATTTCCGACTGGGGGCCATTGATGCAAGCAGCTACTGACTGGCGGCGGGCCGGTGTTGTGCTGCCCGCGTTGCTCATGCTTGGCCTTGCGGCTGTGCCCTTTGTTGCGCATTATCTCGACGAGCCTTTTTACGTCTCCTTCATCGCGCGCATGATTGTCTACGCTGTTGCGGCGACCGCCTTAAACATCGCGCTAGGATTTGGCGGCATGGTCAGCCTTGGCCATGCGCTTTTTTTGGGCGTGGGTGCCTATAGCGTCGCTTTGCCCGCTTTTTATGGCATCGATAACGGCGTCGTGCATCTGCTCATCACGCTAATCAGCTGTGCCGTGCTCGGCCTGGTAACGGGCGCCATCAGCCTGCGCACCTCGGGTATTGCCTTCATCATGATCACGCTGGCATTTGCGCAAATGGGTTATTTTGTATTTGTCAGCCTCAAGCACTATGGTGGTGACGACGGCGTCGTCATCACCAATACGAGCCAGCTTGGTGGGTTCAACCTCGGCCAACCCGACACGCTCTACGCCGTTGCGCTGCTGATCTTGCTGCTGGCGTTAGGATGGACTGCCCGACTACGTGTTTCTGCGTTTGGCATGGTCGTACGGGGCGCCAAACAAAACGCCCGTCGTACCTCCGCAATCGGCTTTACCACCCGCCGCTATCAACTCACCGCTTATGTGATCTCCGCCATGCTCACCGGTGTGGCCGGTATGCTGCTGGCTAACCTCAATGGATTTGCCTCACCCAATTCCTTGTCATGGGTGGTCTCCGGTGATCTGATCGTGATGGTCGTACTCGGCGGCATGGGCAGTGTGGCCGGGCCTTTACTGGGCGCATTGAGCTTCCTCGGACTGGAAGAAGGATTGAAAGCGGTCACGGAGCACTGGATGGCGATTTTTGGTCCCTTGATCGTGGTCATTGCGCTGCTGGGCAAAGGCGGTATCGTCGGCGTGCTCACGCGCTGGGACCAGCGCAGCGTGCGCCTAAATTTAACTGCACCCATTGCGCCGACCAAGAGCGGGGAGGCGGCACAATGAGTATGTTGCGCACCCAGTCGCTGGTCAAACGTTACGGTGGCCTCACCGTCACCGATAGCGTTTCGCTCAACATCGTCGCAGGTGAGCTGCATGCACTGATTGGTCCTAATGGCGCGGGCAAGACCACGCTGATCAATCAGATTTCCGGCGAGCTACCCTCTGATTCAGGCAGCGTATTTTTTAATGGTGACGATGTCACCGCATTCGACATCGCCGAACGCGCGCGCAGAGGCCTGCAGCGTAGCTATCAGATCACCTCGGTGTTTGTGGAATTCACGGTGTTGGAAAACGTGATGCTTGCCGCCGCTGGCGCAACGGGGCACGGCTTCGAATTTTGGCGACCCTTGCTGGCGCAGGGCGCGATTGCCCGCGCCGCGCGACAGGCATTGGCCGACACCGGCCTCGACCGCGAAGCCAACACACTCGCTGATGCGCTCAGCTATGGCCAGCGGCGTCAACTCGAACTGGCCATGAGCCTGGCTGGTCACCCGCGTTTTTTGCTGCTCGACGAACCGTTAGCGGGCATGAGCACACAGGAATCTGCGCACGTCATTGCCTTACTGCGGCGCTTGAAAAATCAGTACACCATTTTGCTGGTAGAGCACGACATGGACGCCGTCTTTGCCCTAGCAGACCGGATCAGCGTACTGGTCTATGGAAAAATTATTTTTACTGGCACGCCGCAAGAAGTGCGCGCTCACCCTGAGGTGAAGGCGGTGTATCTGGGGACCGAATCAGCATGAGCAACGGATCAAACACAGACAGCCTTTTAAAGGTCAGCGGATTGTGCGCCGGCTATGGACATGCGCAAGTATTGTTTGGGATTGATTTCGACGTGCGGCAAGGCGAGGTCGTCACTCTGCTTGGTCGTAACGGCATGGGGCGCTCGACCACGGTCAAATGTCTCTTTGGTCTGTTGCCGGCGCTCGCCGGTGAGATACGCTTTGCCGGCACCCTTCTAAGCGGACTACCGTCGCATCGCATCGCGCGGCTCGGTCTGGGTTTGGTACCCGAAGGAAGGCAGATTTTCCCCAATCTCAGCGTGGAAGAAAATCTAGTAGCCACGGCGCGTGCAGCACCCGCTGCGAGCGCCTTGCAGCCCTGGAATTTGTCACGCGTCTACGCATTTTTCCCGCGCCTGCAAGAACGTCAGCGTCATCTTGGTAGCCAGCTCTCGGGCGGTGAACAACAATTGCTCGCCCTCGGCCGCGCCCTGATGACCAATCCGCGACTCTTGGTACTCGACGAAGCCACCGAGGGACTCGCGCCGCTGATACGAGAAGAAATCTGGCATGCCTTAACCGCCCTAAAAAACGAAGGCTTGTCGCAAATTGTGATTGATAAAAATATTAATGCGCTTCGAAAGTTCGCTGATCGTCATTTCGTGCTGGAGAAAGGCCAAGTAGTCTGGCAGGGCAACGCGCAGCAACTGGCCAGCTCACCGCAACTCATTCATCAGTATCTCGGTGTGTAAATAAATACGGTCAGTCAGCTGATCTAGGCGGCGCAGTCTGCTTGACGCGTTTACACTAGTTGCTCTCGTACTCGTGACGGTGTTGTCGATATGCCTCCCAATCCCCGTCTTATTGCGCACCTCGACATGGATGCCTTCTATGCTTCTGTCGAACTGCTGCAGTACCCCGAACTCAAAGGCCTGCCGGTTGTCATTGGCGGTGGTGCTGCGTATGCGCCCGTTCTTCAGAGCGATGGGTCGCACCATTTTTTTCGATTGCGCGATTACACCGGACGCGGCGTGATTACCACATCAACGTATGAAGCGCGTGCCTTGGGCGTATTTTCTGCAATGGGCACGATGAAGGCAGCCAAGCTGGCGCCTGACGCGATTCTGCTGCCGGTAAATTTTGATGCCTATCGACATTATTCGCGGCTCTTTAAAAAAGCGGTCGCCAACATTGCGCCCTACATCGAAGATCGTGGCATCGATGAAATCTACATCGATCTCACCGGACATCAAGGCGATCTGCGCGCGCTGGCGATGCGTATCAAAGCGGCGGTGCGCGACGCCACCGGCTTGTCCTGCTCAATGAGCATCGCGCCCAATAAGCTGCTGGCAAAAATAGGTTCCGAGCTGGATAAGCCCGACGGACTGACGCTGCTGAGCGCCGAGGATCTTATGACACGTATTTGGCCGTTGGATGTGCGCAAAATAAACGGCATTGGGCCCAAGGCCGGCGCCAAGCTTAATGCCCTCGGCATCGACACTATTGGCGAGCTGGCCGCGCAAGAGCCGGCTTTCTTGCAGACGCATTTTGGTCGCCGCTATGCCGAATGGCTGTATCAGGTCGCACAGGGTCAAGATGAACGTCCCGTGGTAACGCGGTCAGAACCCAAGTCCCTCAGTCGCGAAATAAGTTTCGAGCGTGATCTGCATGCCCGACATGACCGCGCTATTTTGTCGGAAATTTTTACGGCATTGTGCGAGCGACTTGCCGAAGATCTGCAGCGCAAATCGTGCGTCGCCCGCACCATCGGCATCAAGCTGCGCTATGAGGATTTTAAAATTGTCACGCGGGATATCACCTTGTCCGCGCCGACCGATCAAGCGGCCACTCTGCGTAAGGCTGCCGGCGAGTGTTTGCGCCGGGTGCCGCTTGTGCAGCGCTTGCGATTGTTGGGTGTGCGCACAAGTGGTTTGAGCCCCACCTTTAACGCCATCGGCTTACCCGCAGATACAACGGTCTCGCAGGCACAGCTACAATTCTTTGATTGAGTATCCGACTTTACGCGTCGCTCGCTGCCTCAACCTGGATCATCACCTCGCCCAGCCTGACCACCTGTCCCGCGCGGATTTTGCAGGTCTTGCGCAATTCGGTTTTGCCGTCAACTTTGACGTGCCCCCTGCTGACGATTAATTTTCCTGCGCCGCCACTGTCACAAATGCCGACGAGCTTAAGCAGCTGATTGAGCTCGACGTAGTCGCCCTGAAGACTGAAATTAAAATTTTGCATGGCGAGATTATAAGCCGTCGGCACCCCCAGTCGATCCGTCTTTCCATCTTCATCAAATCCATCGCACTGAACTGTTGGCGCCCAGGCCTCTCTATCAAGAGCAGAGAGGCGCATTCAATCATGACAGGCAGACGTTCAAACCCAACCGACCCGGGCAAGGCATGCGAATTGCGCAAGTAGCGCCACTGTTTGAAAGCGTTCCCCCTAAAGGCTATGGCGGAACCGAGCGAGTTATTTCTTATCTGACCGAAGAACTGGTGCGTCAAGGTCATCACGTGACCCTATTTGCGACCGCTGATTCAGTCACGCAAGGAACACTTATTTCCAGTGTTGCGCATCCTTTGCGCGCTGAAATGCTAAATCGTTCCTGGCTCGCTTATGATGCGATCCAGATGGATAAACTTGCCCGGCTGGCAAAGAATGTCGACATCCTGCATTTTCATTCCGACTATCTGCATTTTCCGCTGGCGCGCCAGTTGGGGATACCCCATGTAACGACCCTGCACGGACGGCTTGATTTGCCGGAATTAATTCCGCTCTTCGAGCACTTTAGCAATTGCCCGCTCGTGTCCATTTCTGATAATCAGCGCAGTCCGCTGCCCTGGGCAAACTGGAGCGGCACGGTGCATCACGGCTTACCTGTCGACTTGATGCAGTTTCATCCGGAAAAAGGAAAATACTTCGTTTTTGTCGGCCGACTCTCTCCTGAAAAACGGGTCGATCGTGCGATCGAGATTGCCATCGCCTGCGACACGCCGTTACAGATCGCTGCAAAAATTGATCAGGCCGACATAGACTATTTTGAGAGCACAATCAAGCCGCTGCTGACGCATCCACTTATTCATTTTGTTGGCGAAGTCGATGAACAGCAAAAGCATGCATTGCTAGCGCAAGCCAAGGCGCTGCTATTTCCGATTGACTGGCCCGAGCCGTTTGGATTGGTCATGATTGAAGCATTTGCCTGTGGTGTGCCGGTGATTGCCTATCCGCACGGCTCCGTACCCGAGATCATCGAGCACGGCGTCAATGGCTTTATCGTCCATAACCAGAAAGAGGCAATACAGGCGGCAATGCATATCGACCAAAGCATTAATCGCGCAGACTGTCGCGCGTGCTTTGAAGCGCGTTTTACGGCATCTGCAATGGCGCGCAATTATCTGCAGCTTTATCAACGGCTGCTTCCACGCGCAGATTTTATTTTGAACGGAAAAAATCATGGTCGATAAAATCCGGCTGGGTGAGCAGTGGTACATCCTGGCGACATCCTCACCTGCTGACGAACGCCGTCGGGTACTTAAGCATAACGACTTATTTGCGATGTTTGATCGCTTCGGTGACATTCAATCAATTGGCTTGGGTGAGGAGGGACTCTATCAGGGTGACACTTGTTTTTTGTCGCATCAGGAATTGCACATCGAAGATGTGCGGCCCATGTATCTGAACTCGACCGTCAAAGATGATAATGGTTTGTTCATCATCGAATTAATGAATCCGGATCTGCATCCAGAAGGAAAAAATCGCATCCTCAAAGGCGAGCTGCATGTCTTTCGCGCCAAACTCTTGTTTGACAATACATTGCATGAACACGTAAGGCTGGTTAATTTTGGGCTAGAACCGATTGAGGCCACCATGACGATGGAATTTGCTGCCGACTACAAAGATATTTTTGAAGTCCGTGGCACCGCGCGTGCTCGTCATGGCGAGCATCTGCCACCGGTCGTGAGCGACAGTGAGGTGGTACTCGGCTACCGCGGACTTGACGGCATGGTGCGCAAAACGCGCTTGCATTTTGATCCGCAACCGCAGCAGCTCAGCGGTGACTGTGCGCGCTTTCATTTTTCGTTGCCGCCCAAGGCGGAAGCGCATTTTTATACCAAAATCGGCTGCATCACCGAGACCATTGTGCCGGGCTGCGAAGACTACTATGGCGCCTTCACAAAATTTGGTGAATTCTCGCGTGCAAGGATGGATGAGCGGTGCCATGTCGCGACCTCTGATCCTTTCTTTAATCGCTGGCTCGACCGGTCCACGGCAGATTTGATCATGCTCACGACCCAACTGCCGCAGGGCGACTATCCCTTTGCTGGCTTACCGTGGTATTCGACCACCTTTGGTCGCGACGGGATTCTGACTGCGCATCAATACTTGTGGATCGATCCAAATATGGCCAAAGGCGTGCTCGCTTTTTTAGCCGATACGCAGGCCACTGAAACCGATGCGACACGCGACGCCGAGCCCGGAAAGATTTTGCACGAAGCGCGCGAAGGGGAGCTCGCCGCATTAAAGGAAATTCCATTTGGCCGTTATTACGGTACGGTAGACGCGACGCCACTCTTTATTGGTTTGGCCGGTGCCTACTATGAGCGCACGGGTGACCTGACGTTCCTGCGCCGTATCTGGCCCAATATTCTCGCCGCGCTGGATTGGATCGATCGTTATGGCGACCTGGATGGTGACGGCTTTGTCGAATATGCGCGTCGCTCTGCAACCGGCCTGGTCCAGCAAGGTTGGAAAGATTCGCATGACTCCATCTTTCATCGTGACGGACAGCTCGCCGATGCGCCGGTTGCGCTCTGCGAAGTGCAGGGCTATGTGTATGACGCCAAGTTGCGGGCGTCGCGCCTGGCCATGCTGTTTGGCGAGCCCGAGCTGGCGTATCAGCTTGAGCAGGCCGCCTATACACTTAAGCAGCGTTTTAATTCGGTGTTTTGGTGTGAAGAAATCGGTACCTATGCATTGGCACTGGATGGTCACAAGCGGCAGTGCAAGGTCGCCTCCTCCAACGCCGGTCATACGCTGTGGTCTGGCATCGCCTCGCCCGGTCATGCGGCGCGCATTGCAGAGCAATTACTGTCGCCGGATTTTTATTGCGGTTGGGGCATCCGCACCATACCGGCCTCGGCCGCACGCTATAACCCCATGGCGTATCACAATGGATCGGTCTGGCCGCATGACAATGCCCTGATAGCCGAGGGCATGGCGCGCTATGGATTTACCGGTAAGGCCATGCAGGTGTTTAGCGGGCTGCGCGATGTCAGTCAGTATATGGATCAGCATCGGATGCCTGAGCTGTTTTGCGGCTTTGAAAAACGCCCCGAAGAGGGGCCGACCTTGTATCCGGTTGCGTGCTCGCCGCAAGCATGGGCAGCGGCGTCGGTATTTTCTCTGATGCAGGCCTGTCTAGGATTATCGTTTGATCCCGACAAACCCGAGATCCGTTTTCGACATCCGCAACTACCAGCCTTTCTTAATCATATTGAAATCCGCGATCTCAGCATTCGCGGCTCCAGCGTCGATTTATGGCTGCAGCGCTATCCGAACAACGTGGGAATTAACGTTATTCGAAAGCACGGCGAGGTGGAGGTGGTGTCGGTGGCGTGAGCGTGGGCTTATAAGGTGCCGCTATCGATCAAGCGCTTGAGGTCGGTATAGCCCCCCATTAATACGCCGTTGACAAACACCATCGGAAAAGTTGGCCAGCCGCTCCACATTTTGAGTGCGCCGCGCGCCCGCCATTGGCTAAAATAATTGCCGTATTCAAGATAGTGATACGGACGTTGCGCCGCCTCAAGAACCTGCCGCGCTTTGCGGCAGTAGGGGTTGTGCGCCATCCCGATTACCGTAATCGGGTACGCTGCAATTGCCTCGCGGACTGCGTCAACGATCGCTTGCTGGTCTTGCGCAACCTGCTGGCGTATCGTGGGATGGAGTTGTTGTTCGTCGAGAATGTGTCTGGGCATGGCCTGGGTCCTTGGTGTTAGTGCGCTAAACAGAAGAAAATTCGGGCGCTTCCTGCGACTGTGTTGCTTAGAGCGTCATCATCGCATGATTATCGCACTACCATTTTTCCAGCAAGCCGCTTGCAACACGCTCCGACATGACCAATACGAGCTTAAGGCGTGCGCGCGTCATCCCAACAAAAAGTTTGCGGAAGCTTTTTTCATCCAGCATCTCGAAATCAATCTCAGTAAAAATGATGGCAGGGGCGGACTGACCTTTGAAGCGGTAGACCGACTCAGTGAGCAGTTCGCCTGAGCGAAAGACCGGATTGCCAAATAAATCGTAGCTGCCGTCAAAGGATTTCAGGCTATGTGTGCCGAGCGCATCCAGATTTAGCAGCGCTGACTGCTCGCGACCACGAAAGCTGATCAAGGCCATATCGTGGCGCATGAAACCAGCCCCCAGACAGCGCGTGATCGCTTGCCGTGTTTGCGCAAATAATTGCGCTTCGTCTCCGGCAGGGTAGGTCAACACATCGATATCAGCACCGGCAAAGGGACTCGCTGCTTCGATTCGCTGGTCCGTCGGTGCCAACCGCGCGAGCAAATCAATAATCTGGCGCGGACTGCGGTAGTTGGCATCCGAGCGCAAGCTGACCCAGCCGGGCAGCGGCACCGGATCACGCCCATATAGATTTTGCATTGGGTCTTCCAGCCAGAGCACGCGCGCTTCTGGCTTGACTAGCCGCAGCAGCGCATCGCGCCAGCGCTCGGAAAAATCCTGGCCTTCGTCAACGATGAGCACATCAAACTGCCAGCTCGGCGGCACATCAGCTGTGGCGAGTTGGGATTCGAGCGTCTGCCAGACCGTCGGATCGCGGTAGTCGGGCACGGTCCCTTGCTCGCGCGCGAATTGGTCGCAGAGCTGATGAAAACTCGCGACTTTGCCCCCACCACCGGTCGGCAGCAAGTTCTGCACATGGTCGGCCAGCGGCCGGTTATACGATACGTATAAAGGCTTTTTTCCCTCAGCCAGCGCAGCGGCAAATTCAGTCAATGCCAGCTGGGTCTTGCCGCTGCCTGCAGTGCCGGTTACGCGCAAGCGAAACGGGGTGAACGCAAGCTGCCGCGCCCACAGCGCCAGTCCGCCTGACAAGCGTGTGACCAGCGCACTGGCCTGGCCAATCATGGCGCTTGGGTCGGGTACCAATTGCAAGATGTCGCCTAAAAAACGCAGCACCCGCTCGCGCTGCGGCGTGATGGCATCCAGCGGTAAAATTTGCTGCAGCAATGCGGGCAGTTTGTCTTTGTTGCGGGCGTCTACAATACGCGTCGCGTCGAGCCCTGCAATCTCCATGCGCTTGACCTGATAGTCGGGGCAATAGAGCAAGTAGTCGATACTCAGGGGACTGCCTTCTTTGCCGAAGCGCTGCATCAACGCCGTGACGGTGCGCATGAGTTGCGTGCGGATCAGTTTTGGTTTGTCCATGCCCGGATATTTTTTGGCAAGACCGTCGTCGGTCTCTGTCAGAAAGCCTGATTTTTGTTCGATCAATAAGAGTCGGCCACTCGGCGCCACGACAATAAAATCAATTTCGCCATAGGCTGAAAAACCTTTGTCGATATTGGTCCAATGCACCCCGTGAAAGACGGTGTAATCATCCGGCAGCGCCGCACTGAGTAGCGTGAGCGTCTCGATTTCGCGCAGCGCTGCGCCGGTTACGGAGAGTGTGCGCCAGCCGGCGGGGTGTACGTGGGCCATGGTTGGGGTGTGATGAGGTGAGTGAAGGTACGCCTTTATCAGAGCAGCGCTTAACGTCATTGTAGCCACAGCGCGCGCTTTGCCCACAATACAATGCCGAATCTGGCGTGATTGCCTGCTGCCATAGCTGCTAAACTTCACCGCGTGAAAAACCGGAGAATCGCATGAACAGCTTCATTTTTGTCATCGCCGCGCTAGGTCTGGGTGCCGCCGGTGGGGCAGCCATTGCCTGGTTATGGGCAAAGAGCCGGCACGGTGCCGAGCTGGCAACGTATCACGAACGACTGCGCTCGCTTGAGCAAACGCATGCGCAATTACGTAGCGAGCACGCACAGGGCAGCCAGGAAGCGCACGCGCTGCAAAGCGAGCTGGCCGCGCTGGGTCGCGAGCTGGCAACCGTGAGCACGCGGCTCGAAGAAGAACGCAAGCAAGCCGATGAAAAACTCGCGCTGCTGCGTGAGGTGAGCGAGAGCAGCAAAAAAGCCTTGACCGAAGAATTTCAAAATCTCGCCAACCATATTTTAGAAGACAAGACCCGTCGCTTTACCGAGCAAAACCAGGAAAATCTCGGTCAGCTCTTGAATCCGTTCAAGGAAAGACTCAACGAATTCAAATCTAAGGTCGAAGAAATTCATTATCACGACACCCAGCAGCAAGCCGCGCTGAAGGTTGAGCTGGCCCAGCTCAAAGAACTGAATCGTCAGATGAGCGAAGAGGCGCACGATCTCGCCACAGCATTAAAAGGGCAGGCCAAAAAGCAGGGCAATTGGGGTGAGCTGGTACTCGACAATGTGCTGGCGCGCTCTGGGCTGCAGGTGGGTACAGACTATCGGCGCGAGGTGAGCTTCAACACCGAGGAGGGCAAGCAGCGCCCCGACGTCATCATCTATCTGCCACAAAATAAGCACCTGATCATTGATGCCAAAGTATCCCTGAATGCCTACACCCGCTACGTGAATGCCGAAGATGAGCTGGAGCGCAAGCAGGCGATCAGGGAGCACGTCACCGCCATTAGCGCACGCATCACCGAGCTGGCCGACCGCCGCTATTTTGAATTAGGTGAACTAAACTCACCCGAGATGGTGTTTATGTTCATTCCGATTGAGTCAGCGTTTGTGGAGGCCTTGCGCGCGGATGAAAATTTGTTTCAGCAGGCGCTCGAGCAAAACGTGCTGGTAGCGACCCCGACGACGTTACTCACAAGTCTGAACATCGTGCGTCAGTTATGGCGCTTTGAAAATCAAAATGCGCATAGCGCCGAATTGGCCGACAGCGCCGCGCAGCTGTACCAAAAGCTAGCCGGTTTCATCGGTTCAATGGAAGAGCTCGGTCGCAAGCTCGACTCGGCCAAGCAGAGCTTCGGCAACGCATTCAATCAGCTCTATAACGGTCGCGGCAATCTGATCAAACGTGCCAAAGATTTTGAACGTCTGGGTGTCGCGGTACAAAAGCAGTTGCCGACTTATCTGGTTGAAAAAGCCGAACTTGAACTCGATTTTGTGCCGCAGCTGGTGGATGACGATGCGGATAAACCAACGAGCGAGCAAACAGGCCAAACGGTGTTGCGTTAGGCTGCGGCTTATTGTTTTAACTCCGCGTTCACCCCAGCGTTTATACCTGCGCGCTGATGTTCAAAAATCCCCGAAACCTGACCCGCCCGCTGCGCACTGGTTCGGCAGTCAGCGCATAGTCCGGAAATCTCGCCACAAAACGACTAATCGCAACGTGCCCTTCCAGACGCGCCAGACTCATGCCGGCGCAGGCATGAGTGCCGCTACCGAAGGCCAGGTGCCGGTTGGGGGTGCGCGCGATATCAAATTCTTCTGGTGCGATGAATTGTGTCGGATCGCGATTAGCCGCACCAATGCATAGCGTGAGCTGGGTCTGTGCCGGCATGGAGATGCCGCCGATTGTGACCGGCTCGGTTGTGATCCGATTGCCCAGTTGATTCGAGCTCTCATAGCGCAATACTTCTTCGACCGTGGTCTTGATCAGTGCCGGCTCGCGCTGCAGGCGCGTGCGTTGTGCTGGATGCGCCTGCAAGCTCACGAGGGCGTTGCCGATCAGATTTGTGGTGGTCTCATGGCCGGCATTGAGCAGAAAAATACAATTGTGAAGCAGCTCTTTGGACGTGAGTTTTTCGCCGTCTGCTTCGCCATGGATCAGTCGTGTTAGTACGTCCACCTCTGGATTGCCCGGTACAGCACGACGCCGGGCGATCAGGTCGTCGAGATAAGTGATAAAAGCGGCGACAGCCGCGTTGCCCCGCTCGAATGCTGCCGGGCTGAGCACGGGCTCGAGTGCGCCCAATATCGCGAGCGACCAATCGCGCAGCGGCGCGCGCTCATTGAAGGGTATATCGAGCAGATTGCCGATGACTTCGATTGGGATAGCCGACGCAAAATCGGCAATCAAATCGACCGATCCTTTGGCTTGCATCGTGTCGAGCAAACTATCGACCAAGGTGATGAGTCCTGCTTCCATGCCGGCGATGGCGCGCGGCGTCAAGGCACCCGAGATGAGCTTGCGCACCCGGGTGTGTAAGGGCGGGTCGGAAAAAACCAGACTGGTGGTGTGATGGTCGTATAAAAGCGAATCGCCGAATTTTGGTTTGAACTCCAGTTTCTTGTCGGAGCTGAAGCTTTTTGGATTTTTGTAAATCGCAATCAGGTCATCGTAACGGGTCAAAAAATAGCTGCCGTTTTGCAGCTGCTTGACGGGTTCATGTTCACGCAGCGCGCGATAAGTGGGATAGGGGTCGGCAAGAAAATCTGCTGATAGCGTGCGCAGATCAAAGGCGGCGGCAATGTCTCGGGCGTTGGTTGGGTTCATGGCGGATCGGTGCGGTGAAATGACCGGCCAAGTATAGCGGTTCATGCAGATCGACCGCCGGCTTGACGGTGACGAAAAAAAGCCCGCGCTGTGTGGCACGGGCTTTGATGGGGCTGTCTGCAATTAGAACGTGTAGGTGGCTTTCACGCCAGCGATCCAGTTACGACCCGGGGCTGGTTCGAAGAAGCGGGTATTCGTATCGTTGACCCGAATCGAACCGATATAGTCTTTGTCGAAAAGATTATCGATCCGAGCGTACTCGGTGATGCGCCAGCTATTGACGATTTGCTGCAGGCTGGCTCGGGCGCTCATGATGGTGCTTGATGGCGCCATATCGGTGTTGATGTCGTTGACGTACACCTTGCTGTTATGACGCACTTCGAGGGCAGTCTGGAAATTGACCGGCTGGTACTTCCAGGCGGCCTCTGCATAGATCTGCGTGCGATAGGTGCCGGGAATGACATTGCCGGAGGCGACCGTGACGGTGTTCGTGCCACTGGTGCTGTTAAAGCCCGTACTAAAGCTGGCGTCCAGCATCGTGTAGGCACCATAGATCGAGAAATTATTCGGCAGCAGGGCTTCCGCAGAGAGTTCAATGCCGCGACGCTTGGTCTTGCCGGCGTTTTGGTAGCTGGCAGTCGCGCCGGAAAGCTGGTTGACGACGATTTCGTTTTCGGTCGAAATATCAAACAACGCGACGTTCATACGAGCGGTGTCGGAGAGGATCATTTTGCTGCCGACTTCGATATTTGTGCTCGTGCTTGGCCTGATCGTCAGATTAGGGCCGGTACCGGTTGCCGCATTCGAATACGTCAGTTCCAGCAGGGTGGGGGTCTCAAAGCCTTTACCAATGTTGGCATACAGATTGACCAGCGGTGTGGCCTTGAACACGAGGCCGACGACTGGGATGGTTTTGTCGAAGGCAAGCGAACCGTTACCGATGTTATTGGTCGTCAGGTTGTTGTAGTTCTTCAGCGTGGCTTTGGTATGGCGCACGCCGGCATGCACATCCCACCGATCCGCAAAAGACCAGACGCCTTGCGCATACTGATCCACATTGGTGGCCGTTTGTTTTTCGCTACGCGTCATCGCACCGCTGATGACGCCGCTGGTGGTTGGTTCATCTTTGCGGGCATCTTCCATCGAGGCACCGGTCAAGCCGTAGGTCACTGTGTACGGTTTGTCGAGCAAGCTGCCTTTGGTGGTCATGCGTAGTTCGGCACCGAAGAAATCACGGCCAATGGTACTGGCGCGACCGTTGACGCCACCGGTCGACAGGTATTGCGTATTGTCGCGTTGGCCGGCATAGGTGATCAGGTTAAAGGTGTTGCTGGCGTTGATGCGCTTTTCCAGATTGAAGCCCACCTGGGTGTTACTCCGGATGACGCGTGTTTTTGCGTTCAGTGCGCCGATCGATACACCCGTCGGGTCTGTAAAGGCCGATGGCTCATTGGGCAGTGTCGCTACTCTGCGCAGGCCGCCCGGGTCTTGTGCGGATTGATCGAACGCATTAATGAGGGCCGTCAGCTTGGTATCTTCGTCAATCTTGATACCCAATCTTGCGGTCGACTGGCGCTTTTCGTTGGCACTGTTGAGACGGAAGCCGTCGGATGAGTAGTCAGACAAGTTCAGCAGATACTCGACACCTTGCCGGGTGCCGGTGGCCTGTACGGACTGGCGACGGGTGTTAAAGCTACCGAAGAGCACATCACCACTGATTTCAGGTGTAGCGGGCGCTGCCTGGCTGAACATCTGAATCACGCCGCCGGAGGAATTGCCGTACATCGCCGAAAATGGTCCGCGCATGACTTCGATGGCACCAATCGTGCCCAGATCGACACTGCCGGGGTTGCCGATACCGTCAGGCATGGACAGAGGAATACCGTCGAGGTAAATACGGATACCACGCACGCCAAATGACGAGCGCGCACCAAAGCCCCGTGAGGAAATCTGCGGGTCTTGCGCCATTTGATTACGGTTTTGCGCGGTGATGCCGGGAATGCGCGCCAGGCTCTCGGAGAGCGTCATGCGCAGCTGACCATCCTGAATGATCGATTTGTCGATTTTGTCGATCGACATCGGCAAATCAAAACTGTCTTGCTCGACCCGCGTGGCCGTTACGACTACGGGAGCTAATAATTTGGCTTCCTCGGCAAGCGCGCCTGACGATGCAAAGCATGCGGCAATCATGAGGGAGAGGGTGGACTTTTTCATTATCATTTTGATTCCTTAGCCAACCGGTTGGGCGAATTATAAAAAAGCGCCGATCTTACCTTACTCGGGCGAGCGCGCCCATCAGGAAAATCATGAAAGCAGCCCGTTTGGCGCGATATAAGCGGAGCAACTGATGATTCGGGCGCATTCGCCCAATAATTGTTGATAACTATTATATTTATGGAAATAAATGGGCGAAAAAAAACGACCCAAGCGGATCGTTCTTTCCCAAAGCCATTGGGAGAGGCAGCCAGACTTGCGTCTCGGCTGCCAAGCTAACAATTAACGGTTAGCGATGTACATGGTGATTTCGAAACCGAAACGCAGGTCGATTGCAGCAGGTGTTGTCCAGGCCATAGTGATCTCCTAATAAGTATTGTTGAGGGTTTTAAAATCGACTGAGCGCAATTGCATTCAGCGAGGTGAACTATGCCCTGCCCCTGCTGGGCTCACATCGGCGAATCGCGTAATTGAGGCTCATGATTTTCATGAACTTCGGTTTTGATGGGTAAAACGCGAAATGCGTTGACGATGCACGTTATCATGCGCTCGAGGCAAAGATTGCTACCGGTGCTTGGCAACGAGCGCGCCCAACAGCAACGTATTTTCAACTATGACAAGAACCAATCCAAGTGAGACCGGCGCAGCGGCCCATTCGCGAGGCGATGCGGATAAGTCCACTGCCATGAGCTTAAGGCTCAAAATCAACCTGATTTTTTCGGTGCTGACCATTTTGATGTTCAGCATCCTGATTGCCGTCGAGGTCACTGCCACGCGCAGCAGCGTGCGGGAAGAAATGGAGGCGTCAGGACGGATTGCGGCGCAACTGCTTGGTCGCATCAGTAATTTTTACACAAGCGATAAATTGCCTGAACTCGTGGCCTTCCTGCATGCCACCGGTCGGGTGCGGGCTAACGACATCGAGCTGCATGACGACGCGGGCAGGCTGCTCTACAAATCGCCGCCTTCACCCTACAAGGTCGGACGCGATGCGCCGCACTGGTATGCCGATATGGTGGCGCCGGAGCAATTGACGCGCGTGATCGAATTGAAAGGGTCGCGCTTGTCGGTGCGCACCAACCCGACCCGCGCGGTACTGGACGGCTGGGATAATCTGGTGGATGTTTTGCTGGCGCAGGCGATCTTGTTTGTGCTGGCAGATTTAATGATTTTTTGGCTAGTCGGGCGCTGGTTGGCGCCGTTAGAAAAAATCGAGCGAGGATTGCGCGAGATTGAGCAGGGTGACCATCAGGTGCGCTTGCCTGCCTTGCCGGGCAAAGAGGCAGGGCAAATGGGCCGCGCATTCAACCGGATGGCACAGGCCGTGGAAGACAATATTCTGGTGCGTCAGGCCAGCGCCGAGGCGCAGGCACGATTGGTAGCACAACGCGAACTGACGCAGCTGCTGCACAGTCGCATCGAAGAAGAACGCTCGGCGCTGGCTCTTGAGTTGCATGATGAGCTGGGTCAGTCTCTCACAGCGATTCGCACGATCTCAAAATCTATCATGCAGCATCCTGAAGTGGTGGGTGGGGCTATTGAGCGTTCCGCGCAAATGCTGTTTGAGACGGCTGGCATGACCTCTGACGCCATGCACCGAATGATCCCACGTCTGCGGCCGATACAACTGGAGGGCATGGGGCTGGTGGATGCGGTGCGCGATTTGCTTACTGGTACGCAGCAAAAAAATCCAGATCTCAAAATCGAGCTGCAAGCCGATGAGGTCATGCCGGCTTTGCCAGAGGCACTCGAATTGTCGGCGTATCGGATCATTCAGGAATCACTCACGAACATCGTGCGTCATGCAGGGGCCTCGCGTGCGCAGATTCGAATTCAATTGCAAGAAGGCTGCCTGAGACTGCACATCAGCGACAATGGAACGGGTGCTGCCGTATTGCAGCGCGATGGCCACTATGGCGTGCGCGGCATGCAGGAGCGGGCCGAATCGCATGGCGGCAGTGTTCGTTTTCAGTCGGCTGCACTGGGCGGGCTGGAAGTGCTGGTGTCTATTCCGGTTATGGTAAGTAATGAACGTAACGAATCTAATGAAAGTGCCGCATGACTAAACGAATCAGTGTGCTGCTGGTAGACGATCACGCCGTGGTACGTTTTGGCTTTCGTATGTTGTTAGAAGCAACCGACGATATCAAGGTGCTTGCCGAAGCCGAATCTGCCGAGGTCGCTTACCAGCAGATCGCAATCGAACGCCCTGACGTGATTGTGATGGATATTTCACTGGGCGGCACCATGGGTGTCGAGGCAACCAAGCGCATCATTGCGCGCGACAAGCACGCCCGTGTTTTGGGGCTGTCGTCGCATGAAGACCCAAGCTATGTGCGGTATATGCTCAAGGCCGGTGCGCTCGGTTATCTGTCCAAGCGCAGTGCGCCGGACGAACTGATCCTCGCCATTCGTCAGGTCAGTGAAGGGCGCATGTATATCGACAGTCACGTGTCGCAACGTATGGCGCTGGAAGAATTCAATGGCGAGAAAAGTCCGATCGAAGTCCTCTCAGAGCGCGAGTTTGGTGTCTTTATTCAGCTTGCTAAGGGCTCCTCGGTTAACCAGATCGCCGAGCTGCTGAATATTTCGCCACGTACTGTCGGCACCCATCTCTACAACGTCAAACAAAAACTGGCCGTCTCTAATCAGGCTGAGTTAACCCTCATCGCAGTCCGGCACGGGCTCATTGAGTTGTGATGGCTGGCAGAGCTTGGCGGCCTTAACCGTAAGGCTCCGCTGCCTCGCGCTTGTTCCGATTAGAGCGTGCCCATGACCTTAATTTTTCAGTAACGCTTTTGTCTTTGCGTTGGCAGCCGCTGAGGACAAAATACGACCGCCGCAAGGGAGACCTTGTTTTAAATTGTAAAAATATCTGGCACGGGGTCATCACAGCAGTACCTTGACTTGTCCGCTCGCTTTATCGGCAGACAATTTTAGGGAGAAGATGGTGCGAAATAGGGTGATGGCTTTGCTGACATGCGTCGGCGTTGTGAGTACGATAACCGCAAGTCTGGCAGTGGCGCAGGCTAACGACCCGATTCAATGGGGTGTGACGATTTCCTCGGGCATGCCACCGCCGCCGGTTCTTTATGAGCGCCCCCAGCCGCCGCGTGCAGAGTTTGTTTGGGTTAATGGCTTCTGGTACTGGAGTTATGGCGCGTATAGTTGGGTGCCTGGCCGCTGGGAGCCGGCGCGTGCAGGCCATCTGTATTCGCAACCGTCTTGGCATCAGGGACCGGGTGGCTGGAATTTTCAACCGGGGCGCTGGCAGCATGGTGGACTGCATGCTTATCGGGATAACGGTCCTCATCACGGGTATCAAGCAGGTCGTGTTCGAGACCAGGGATTGGGCCATGGCAGAGAGTACGGACAAGGACATAGGCATGGACATGAATATCGACATGGGCGCAATCACTGACCCACGCAGCGCCGGCTCAACTAGTGGTTCGGCGTCTGATGCTCTCTGAGCAGTTCTTGCAGCGTGCATGGCCGTCCCAAAAAATAGCCTTGGGCTTTTCTGACACCGAGTTCAATTAAGGTTGTTAGTTCTTCTTGCGTCTCAACGCCTTCAGCAATGAGCTTACTGCCAGTGTCGCGCGCAAAATGAACAAACGCGACCGTCAAGGCGCGCCGCGCCGGATCGGTATCGATATCGCGCGTGAGGCTCATGTCGAGTTTGATGCGGTCCGGCGCCAAATTCAAAATATGTCTGAAGCTCGCATAGCCAGCGCCAGCATCATCAATGGCAATTTGTAGCCCGCGTTTTCTGAAGGGCTGCAATACCGCTGCAATGTCCTGATATTGCGAGACCATCGCGTGCTCGGTGATTTCCACTACCAGTCGGGTCAAATCGGGGATGCCCGCTAATAATTTTTCCAGTGCGCCAATCATGATCGTCTCAGGTGACGCATTGAACGTCATGACCAGATCTTGTGTTAACAAAGGAAACGCGGCCAGAGCGTGTTCAATCGCTCTGACTTCGAGTTCAATACCAAGCCCCACCGCATGGGCTTCGTGAAACCAGTGATCCGGCGGTCGCTCGGGTAAATCTGAAAAGCGCGCCAGCGATTCAAACCCGATCACTTGCCGGCTCTGGATTTTGAAAATAGGTTGGTACACCATCGATAGCGCGTCGTTCTGCAAGACTTTGCGGATGCGCGCACGTTTGACCGCCATGCTACTGCTGCGCTGCTGCTCGCGATCAATGATTTTTCCTGTCAGATCGGCAAACACCCGCATCAGACTGATGTCGCGCTGATTCAAGGTTGGGTCAGCGGTACGGCTAAAGCAGCAAAATGTACCGTAAAGACTGCCGTCTGCCAGCCGGATCGGAATGCCTATGTGGGCGCCAATGGAGAGCGCTGAGGTAATAGGTAACGCCGCGGCAACCGGATTTTCGCTGGCATTGCGAATGAGCTCGGGCAGTCGGCCATCCGTGACGCGCTGACAATACGAGTCTTCCAACGGGTCGCCCTGATTAACGCGAATAGGATCGCCCGGCAAACCCGAATCAACATAGCGAAAAATACGCCTCCCATGCACGAACTCTGCCACGAATGCCACTTCCATTTTTAGGTGCAAGCGTACTGCCTGCAAAATATCGAGTACGGCGTGACTGTTGTCTTGCGAGAGTAAATTAGGATGATCAATGAGCATCTCGCTAAGGCCAAGCTCCTGATCAGGCAAAGAGTAATGTCGGGTCATTGATTGCAATAAAGGAGGAGGGCAGATGCCGGAATTTTTTCAACAAGAAACGACGCGCAATTCAATTAGATCAGATCATCTTGTGTTGATTTGGGATCCGCGGTGACTTTTTGTTCGGGATCAAACAGAAAATTATGTTCGTCAGCGGCCCATTAAAAAAATGAACCCGAATGGACATAACCCACTCCAATTTTTTTTAATCTGTAATACCGATTTCTTATCGGGATCCCTATGAAACCCACCGCAGCTGTAACGGAAACCATTCCCCACATCGGTAAACCGCTTGATGGGAGCCAGTACCGTACGGTTATTGAGGAGCAGGTTTATGCGGAATTGCCGCCCACGCCGCAAGAGCAAATGCCGGTGCGGGCGCGCCATGCCGCAAAGGGGAGCAGCGCTCCACCTGCTGATCCCTGCCACCCATCAAAACCAGTCTAAACAGCGCGCAGCGGCCGAGAGCTGCGCCGAGAGCTGCGATTAGGCGCTGCGTCGCATTGACGATTATTACAGTAGCTCAGTGCAAATGCGCTTTCAGATAAGTGCGAATCTCGGGCGTTGACCAACCGGCGATATCCTTGCTTAATTCCTCCGACACGCAAGACTTGAGCTGCTTGGGTAATATCTTGCGCAAGCGCCCGATGAACTTTGGTGCCGCAATGAAGACCAGCTCTTTGTAGCGTTGCTGATGATGACCCTGCTCAAGATAGTCCATCACCTGACGAGAAAATGCTGCTTCATGCTGCTCAATGGGTGTGGCGTGCGGCTCGCCGGTATCGGCCTGTTCGCGTTGCCCGCGCCCAAAAAACCGGCCTCGGGGCTCGTTCTTCCATTCATGCTCGGCGAGTCGGGCGGCTGGATTTAAAAAATCTTCCAGCTCCACCAGTTCATCCAAGTTACCTTCGGTCTGAAAAATGCGGGCCCGATTGCTGTCGGCGATGATGACCCATTTTGTCTGCATCTTGTTCTCCGGCGTGAAAGGTTCAGGTTTGACCTTGTGGGATTGGCTCCGTTCGCCGCAGGCTTGAATCCTTTGCGCAGCGTGCTTAGGTATCATGTTGGCGGGTCGCTATTTTTGCTCCAAATAATTAAGCCAATAACGGTAGGAACATTCCATGAAATTAGAACAGGCCCTGACAATTGCAGACTTACGCGAGATGGCGCGCGCCAATTTGCCGCGTTCGGTGTTTGGGTTTATTGATGGCGGCGCCCATGACGAACGCACGCTGCGTGACAACGAAGCCGACCTGGCTGCGCTGCGTTTTGCGCCTCGCGTGTTGGTCGATGTCAGTGAGCGCAATCAGGCTGTGACGGTATTAGGTCAGTCATTGCGCTCGCCGATGATTGTGGGCCCGACTGGTCTGGCCGGCGTGTTGTGGCCGCAGGGTGATGTGGTCACCGCGCGCGCTAGTGCGGCTAGCGGCGTTGGCTTTTGTCAGTCCACCAATAGCAACGCCGGTATCGAGCAGATTGCGGCCGAGGGTCGACGCGATTTCTGGTTTCAGCTCTATGTGCAAAAAGACCGCGGCATGACCGCTGCGCTCGTTGAGCGGGCGCGGCTGGCGGCTTGTCCGGTGCTGGTGGTGACGGTCGATTTGCCGCTGCAAGGCCCGCGCGAGCGTGATGTGCGCAACGGCTTTACTGTGCCGCCGCGGATCGGACTGGATAATATCGTTGACTACGCGCGTCGCTTAGGTTGGCTCTGGCGCATGGCAAACGGGCCGCGCATCACCTTTGGCAATCTCGAGCAAGCGGGCGGGCCGCAGCACAAACTCATGACCCTATCGGCGCATATCGCGTCGCAGTTCGATGCCAGCGTGAGCTGGAAGGATCTCGACTGGCTGCGCAGCCTGTGGCCCGGCAAGCTGGCCATCAAAGGGATTTTGCATCCGGCTGATGCCAGGCTCGCCGTTGAGCACGGCGCCGACGCGATCATTGTCTCCAACCATGGTGGCCGCCAGCTCGATAGCGCCCCCTCCGCGATTGCTGCCTTGCCGGACATTGTCGCAGCCGTCGATGGCCGCGCCAGTGTATTGATGGATGGCGGTGTGCGGCGTGGCAGTGATGTCGTGAAGGCGATGGCACTCGGTGCGAGCGCCTGCCTGATTGGGCGAGCCGGTTTGTATGGACTGGCCGCCGGCGGTGAAGCCGGCGTTACGCGTGCGGTGACGATTTTGCAGAAGGAAATCGACATCGCACTGGCCCTGCTCGGCGTGCCCGATATCAGCCGGATCACTCGCGCAGCGCTGCGCTAAGCCAGCCTGCGCGTAGCGTCTTTGTTGCGGCGTTCGCGTGCCTCTTGTTGAGATTGCTCAATTAATGGTTCGCTGTCTGCATTACCCTCATTAAGACGGAATCATCGCGTCAGACATCGGGCAATGAAGCAACTGCACACGCATTACGATAATCTGAAAGTGACACGCAATGCGCCACCCGAAGTGATTCGGGCGGCCTACAAAACGCTGTGCCATAAATTTCATCCCGATCATCACCACGGTGACCCCGGCGTCACACAGACCTTTCAGCTCATCAGCGCGGCCTACCGGGTGTTGTCTGATCCCGAGCAGCGACGCGTGCATGATCAATGGATTGCCAGCGCCGAGGCCGGACTGACGGGCCAGGGAAAACGCGGGCGCACACAACAAGTTCGCCGGGCAGGGGACCGTCGCCGCAATACGCATCGCTGGCACGAACAGCAACTGACCGAGCTTCACGAGCGACTCCGAAAATCATCCCGTCAGATGGCGTTTTGGACATCCCTTGTTCTTATTGGCGGCATGATGGTGCTACTCATCATTTCCTGAATTCTGCGCATCGGGTTGGGCGTGGCGGCTCGGGTATAGTACGGTCTCAATTGTCAACGATCAGGCAGCAGGCGGGCTCTGTCTTGCTGCCGGCTTACTCAAATAATAACGAGACCTTATGAATCACGATCCTACGCTGCCCGACCCTGGCGGCTTGCTGCGTGCGGCCCTACTGCGCATGGGGCTGATAGACCCTGACGAAGACCCGGTGCTGTGCCCTCTGACCGGCGGGGTGTCGTCGACGATCCTGCGGGTCGATACCCGGCGTGCGGTGTTTTGTATCAAGCAGGCGCTGCCCGAGCTGAAGGTGGCGTCGCACTGGAGCGCGCCGCTCGAGCGCAATCATGCCGAAGTCGCGTGGATCCAGCAGGCCCGGCAGATCTTGCCCGATGCGGTGCCGGCAATCTTGGGCGAAGATCCGACCTCGTATAGCTTTGCGATGGAGTGGCTTGATCCCGATACGCATCCGGTCTGGAAGGCACAGCTGCGGGATGGCCAGGTAAAGCTCAATTTTGCAGCGCAGGTCGGGCAGCGTCTTGCGCTGTTGCATGCGGCAAGCGCAGACCAGCCAATGCTGGCCAAGCGCTTCGCGTATGACCAGAATTTTTTTGCGTTGCGGCTTGATCCGTATTTTGGTGCGGCCGCCCTTGCGCATCCGGATTGTGCGCCGATGCTGCTGGATTTGATCGATCAAACGGCCGCGCATAAAAATGCGCTTGTGCATGGCGACATCAGTCCGAAAAATATTTTGGCCGGCCCCCGCGGCCCGATTTTTCTCGATGCAGAATGTGCGTGGTTCGGCGACCCGGCCTTTGATGCGGCATTTTGCCTCTGTCACTTGCTGGCCAAATGTATTTGGCGACCGGCGTGGCGTGATGCCTATCTGGCCAGTTTTGATGCCTTTGCCGAGGCTTATCTGGCCGGCGTCAATTGGGAGCCGCGCGCGGCGATCGAAGCCCGTATAGCGCGTTTGCTCGCCGCTATTTTGCTCGCCCGCGTGGACGGCAAATCCCCGCTTGAGTATCTGCTCACTGAGCAAGACAAACAACGTCAGCGACAGTTTGCACGGCGTTTTGTGCTGCGCCCGGCTCAACAACTCGCGCTGCTTCGCGCTGAATGGAATAAGGAATGTCAACCATGAACACCCGCATCACCGAACTCATCGCACGCCGTATCTGGGACTCGCGTGGCCGTCCTACCGTCGAGGTGGAAGTGCACTGCGCGGGCGGCGCGCGCGGGCGTGGCATCGCGCCGGCTGGGGCTTCGTGCGGCAGCAACGAAGCGGTTGAATTACGCGACGGCGGCGCCTTGTTCGGCGGCTACGGCGTGGCCACTGCGTTGGCAAACGTCGCGCGTGAAATCAGACCGGCGCTAGTGGGGCAGGATGTACTGGATCAGGCGGGTATTGATGCCATGCTCATTGCGCTGGATGGCACACCGAATAAATCACGTCTGGGTGGCAATGCCATCATCGCCACTTCCATGGCCGTGCTGGACGCGGCGGCCGCTTCGCAGCAGCTGCCGTTATGGCGCTATCTGGCTGGCGACAAACCGGTCTGCCTGCCGCTGCCCGAGATTCAGATTTTTGGTGGGGGCGCGCATGCCGGGCGCCGTATTGATATTCAGGATTTGCTGGTCATGCCGGTAGCGGCGTCAAGCATGGATGAAGCGCTGGCGATGGTCGCTGAAGTCTATCGTGCTGCGGGCGAGCTGATGACTGCTGCCGGCAAGCGCGCCGGTGTCGCTGACGAAGGCGGCTGGTGGCCAGATTTTGCGAGTAACGAAGAAGCGCTGCAGATGCTGACGCGTTCTATTGAAAAAGCCGGCTATGGCAATGGCGAAGTGATGATCTCGCTCGATATCGCCGCGTCCGAATTTGGCAGCGGCGGCCAGTACCGCCCTGGTCTGGAGCAGCGCAGTTTTGATAGCGCGCAGTGGTGTGAGGTACTGTTGCGCTGGGTGGCGCAGTATCCGATTTTGTCGATCGAAGATCCGGTGGCGGAAGACGATACCGCCGGCATGATCGCCTTCACCGCTGCTGCAGGAGCACGAATACAAGTCATTGGTGACGATTATCTGGTGACCAATGCGGGGCGCGTGCGTGAGGCCGCTGCACAGCGGGCCTGCAATGCGGCCCTGATCAAACCTAATCAGGCGGGCACCATCAGCGAAACGCTTGCCGCACTTGACGCGGCCAAGGCCTGCGGATTTTCTACGATCGTGTCGGCTCGCTCAGGCGAATCCGAAGATGTGATGATTGCGCATCTTGCCGTTGGGTGGAATGCCGGCCAGTTAAAAGTGGGTTCCTTTGCACGTTCGGAGCGCATGGCGAAGTGGAACGAATTGCTGCGCATCGAAGAGGCCTTGGGTTCTGCTGCGCAGTACGCTGGGGTGGCGGCTTTGCCGCTACGGCGTTGACACAATAATGTTTCACTCACTTGTTTTACTTTATTTTTTCTGCGATGACTAAAAAAATTCGTCTCATTCTGATTGGTCTGGCTGCTTTTCTTTCTTTAGTGGCGTTATGGGCCGGCGCGAGTATTTACGCTGGTAAGCAGTTTGCGGCGAGGCTGCAAGAGCTGGCGACAAAATCCGATGCGCGCTCGGCGTACACCATCAGTCAGTTGGATCATCAGCCGGGGCTATTTGCCTCATCAGGCACATTGACCATCCGACTCATCGATGCATGTGATGAGTCTGGCGCGATGCCCGAAATCGGCGCGGCCAAGCTCAGCTATCAGGTGGCGTATTTGATTTTGCCCGGGTCGCTGCTGCGCGTGGACTGGACCTTGGCGCCAGCTGACGATGCGCGAGCCAGCTTCGAGAAGCTGTTTGGCGGCGAGGCAAAATTATCGGGAACGGGCAAAGTTGATTTTTCCGGTGCACTGCATTCCGACATGCATTTACCGCAGCTAAAGCTGGCCAAGCAGGGCGGCGTGGTCACCATCTCGCCTTCATCGGGTCGGCTTGCCGTTGGCAAGGAAACGCTGGTGTTTGACTGGAAAACCGACAAGCTGACTGCGCGGGGGGATGGCAGTGCGCTGGAGCTGAGCAATGTTGAGATTGCGGTCGACTTGAAAAATCGGCAGCGCGGTATCGGTACTGCCAGTTTTTCACTCGATAAAATCAGTACCTCATTGGGAAGCGCTGAGGGATTCAAACTTGCCAGCGCCGCCGCTGAAAAAGACAACAAACTCGACTTGAGCCTGACTCAAAGCCTGAAGTCGGTACAGGTCGGCGACAAGCTGGTATCAGACCTGGTGTTGCAACTTGTTTTCAACGGACTCGATGCGGTAAGCGTGGAGACCTTGATCAATTTGTCCGAGCAGTCTTGTGGCTTTCGTAATCTGACCCTGGACGAAAAAGAGCGTGCCCGAGTCGCTACCCGTGGAGTGCTAATGCAGGGTTTTTCTGCCGGAATTGCGAAAGTGACAGGCACTGTCGATGGTGGCAGCCTGAACGGAAAATGGTTGCTTGAGTTAGGTAAATCCGCCGGTCCTGAATTGATGCTGGCCACCGCACTCAAATCGACTGGTGAGCTGACCCTGACGGGCAAAGCCGTGTCAGTCGACGAGAAAAAAACGGCGGTGTCGTACGGCTTGGCGACCGAGACGCCGCTCGGCTTGAAAGCGACGCTGGCCTACAGCGACGGCATTTTGAAGCTTAATAATCAGGTCTATGATGCGACGCTATTTTTAAATGCAGTCTCTGCGATGGAAAAAGAAATCAATGATTTTTTGAGCGGCAAGGTGAGGCCTAAAGCCCCTGCGGCGGCACTGCCCACCGCTGAGGAAAGTCAAGCGCCAACCGAAGAAGGGGGTGAAGTGGAGCAGGTAGATGAAAATAAAAAGATCTGATACGCGCTGCGTAGGAGAGCTTATTTGAAGAACGGGGAAAAACGACGGGTTGGGGGGGCCGTGTTTGCTTGAAACCTGCTCTGGGATTAGGCCTTCACGGGACTAGTATCGACGCATCAGGCACCACATCAAGCGGCGCCACCGGTCGTCTGATCTGCCGAAACGGAAACAGCGCATAGTTCGAACTCGTTGGCCCGCCGCTGTCGGCATCGCATTCAACCAAGCCTTTCGATATTGGGACAAACACCGGCCGGCAATACATGCGCGACTTCAGAAGCAGATACGTCTGCTGTGTGGGGTCGAGCCCGACGCAGCTGAAAACACCCCGATCATACGGCTCCATTCTTTCTTCCGTGATCACCAGCTTGGCCGATCCCGTGTCAAACAAAACAGTGCGTCCCATGCTGACTTTGGCACCCGTATAAATCGGCCCACTGACGACAAACTCGCCGGCGCAGCACACGCGCACCGTGCCCTGCAAGCGCTGCGGTTGTTTGATGATGCCTTGCGCAGTGAGTGCAATCCGGTTTCCAATCTCAAGTGCGAGCGTCGCGCCTTCGCCAGCCTGCCATAGCAACGCAACGGCAGCAGGATCACACAGCGGCCCCACCGCAATGCCGGTCATGCCGGCGGCGAGTGCCGCCTGAAGCACATCCATCGTGTCGCAGGTACCGCCTGACATGACATTGTCGCTATGGTCGAGCAACAGCACCGGGCCGCTGCCGCTGCCGGCAGCCAGCGCGCGGGCACGGGCCAGAGAATCTGCCAGCGGCGCACTGGTATAAACAAAGCCATCGCGGTCTTGCCAGATACTGGCGGCAATCTGATCCGCGGTGCGCTGCGCTATCGCTGGATCGCCTTCCGCGACCACGATCACCGACATGCCCGCATCGGCAAAGTCAGCCAAAGAAAAACCTGCCATCACGGACGCGGCCAGCACACCCGGCTGCTGTTCAGCGGCATGGGCCGCGGCTACAGCGCGTTGCATCGCGCCTTCATTGGTATTGCTGCGTAGCGTGTGCGAGAGTAGTGGCAGCTGACGCCAGCGGGTCACGGGCCTGGATTTTTTTTGTAGCAGATCAAGCAGCAGACGACCTGCGTGCAAACCGGTCTCAAACATATCGACGTGCGGATAGGTCTTGAAGCTAACCAGAATGTCGGCGTTGTACACCATTTTTTCAGTCACGTTGCCGTGCAAATCCAGCGCGACAGCCAGCGGTGTATCGGGCGCGAGCTGACGTATTTTTTCTAGTAATGTTCCTTCGCCGTCAGCAGCGTTTTCGGCGACCAGTGCGCCGTGTAAATCAAGCAAAATCGCATCGATGCCATCGGCAGCACGCACCGCTTGCAAGATACAGTCACTGATTGCGCTGTAGGCATCGGCTGTCACGGTACCGCTAGGATTAGCGGTGGCCGATACCGGTGTAATCAATGCAGTATCGGGCAGGGCTTCGGTGAGTGCGATAAAGGCGCCCATTGCCGTGCGCGCACCGCGTTGGTCGTGCAGTGCCGCTTCGCCATAGCAGGGCGCAAAGGCGCTCAACGGTGTTGCCACCGGTGAGAAGGTATTAGTCTCGTGATTAAAACGCGCGATCAGGATTTTTTGCATAGCGTTTACGTAGTGCGCAGTTGGCGTTTCAAGACTTTGCCGTTGGGGTTGCGCGGCAGCGGCGTGTCGACAAAAATAATTTGCTCCGGCACTTTGTAGTCCGCCAGTTGCGTGGCGCAGTACGCACGTACCGCCGCTGCATCAAGCGCACTGTTGGGTGCGTACACATGCGCATGTACCCGCTCGCCCAGCACGGGGCAGGGCTGGCCCACCACAGCAGCTTCGATGACGCCGGCCATGCCCATAATGGTATTTTCCACTTCGACGGAATAAATTTTAAAGCCGCCACGATTGATCATGTCTTTGATGCGATCAAAGATGCGTACCAGACCCTGCGCATCGAGCGAGCCCAGATCGCCAGATCGCCAGCAGCCATCTGCAAAGCCGTTCGCAGTGGCGTCCGGATTGTCCCAGTAGCCCGGCACCACCATCGGGCCGCCTATCCACAGTTCACCGGATTCGCCGGCTGCCACTGGCTGACCGTTTGCGTCGACGACCTTGATGGTCGCGCAGGGAACCGCTACGCCAACGCTGTCGTTATGGGCAGCGGTCAGACCCAGCGGCATGATGGTGGCTGGCGAGGTGGTTTCGGTAGATCCGTAGCAGTTCACCAAGGTCAGTCCCGGCACCGTCGCACGCAGTGTGTCGACGGTTGCCGCCGGCATTGGCGCGCCGCCAAATCCGCCGATCCGCCAGTGGGATAGATCGACCTCGCGAAACGCCGGCTGCAGCAGACAAAGTTGATACATCGCGGGCACCAGCAGCGAATAGCTGATGCGCTCGCGCGCGGCCAGCGCCACAAAATCAGCGGCTTTGAATTCAGGCAGGATTACCAGCGTGCCGCCCACATGTACTATCGTCGCAATGAGCGCGATTAGACCCGTTACGTGACTGGCGGGCACTGCCAGAGCGGCGCGGTCTTGGGCGCTGAGTTGCAGGCAGATTTCAAAGTGGATGACCGAATGGGCGATATTGAAATGCGTGAGCATTGCGCCTTTGGGTTTGCCAGTGGTGCCCGAGGTGTAGAGGATGACTGCGCAGTCTGCTTCGTTAACGGCTACCGCCGGTGCAGCAGGCCCATTTAAATCTGCCAGCGCGTGCGCACCGGCGACAGGAGTAGCACCAATGGTGATGCGCAGCCGCAAAGCTGGTACCGCATCGGCAGCAGGAATGCGGTCCGCTAATTCGCTATCGAACACCACGCCGGCAGCACCGCACTGATTCAGAATATAGGTCAGCCCTGGCCCCTGTTCGCGTGTCCCGACGGGGACCGCGATGGCGCCTATTTTTTGCAGCGCATACAGCATGAACACAAATTCGGGTTTGTTGGAGATGAACATTAGCACGCGCTCGCCGGCCAAGATGCCTCGCATCGATAAGCCCGCTGCGATGCGCGTAACCTCGCGTTCGACTTGCGCATAGGTCCAGCGCTCGCCGTTGCAGCTTAGTGCCTCGTGCTCGGGTGCGCTGGCGACTGCCTGTGCAAACATGGCATAAAACGAAGCGGGGCGATCGGCAAAGCAAGACAAGGTGCGGCCATCGAAATGCGTCTCGGTGCGCATCGCCGGCAAGGTAACGTGCTCGTGCCAGTTGATCATGACTGGTTGGCGCCGCGTTCGATGACGACTTCGGCATTGAGCAAATTTTTGGAATGGTTCAGATCAGACTGGGCAATCAGTACCGAGATCGCACTGCCAGATAAACCGCTGATGACTTCAGAGAGTCGCTCCGACAAGGCAGGTGCGACACCTTCGAAGGGCTCATCAAGCAGCAAGAGCCGGCTGCCGATCGCCAGCGCACGCGCCAGGGCAACGAGTTTTTGTTGTCCGCCCGAGAGCAGCAGAGCGCGCCGTTCACGCATCTCTTTGAGTTCAGGCAGCACATGATAGACAAACTCCAGCCGTGCTGCCGGCTGCATGGCTTTGGATGCCCAGACCGGTACCAGAATATTTTCTTCGACGGTCAGTTCAGGCACCAGCCCGCGGTCTTCCGGCATATAGCCAATGCCAAGCGTGGCGCGTGCATGGCGCGGTAACGTGGCCAGATCGACACCGTCGAACAGGATGCTGCCGGCCTTGAGTGGCAAATGGCCCATGATGGCACGCAGGGTGGTGGTCTTACCGGCACCATTGCGTCCGATGAGTCCCACCATTTGGCCGCTGCCGACTTCAAGTGAAAAACCGCGCAGTACTTGCACAGACTGAATCGCAACTTCGATGGCATTAATTTTGAGCATAGTGTTTCCTGTAGGCGGCTCAGCGCAGCGTGCCGGTGACGTAGCGGCGTACGTCAGGGGCGTCGAGCGCAATGGCGGGGGTGTCGTCGGCGATGATGCGCCCGCTATAGAAAGCGACTACGCGATCGGCAAAGCGCTCGACGATATCCATGTCGTGTTCGACGAATAAAACCGTTACGGATTCCTGCGCAAGTGCGCGCATGACGGTTTCCATCATCGGAAATTTTTCATCGCCCGAGACGCCCGAGGTGGGCTCGTCCAGCAACAGCAGCTTGGGTTGTTTGGTCAAGGCCATCGCGATGTCGAGTAGTTTGCGCACACCGCCGGGCAATTCACCCACCAGCCGGTCGGCATGCGTGGACAATTCGAAGCGTTCAAGCAGTTCATGGGCACGCGTAATCGCAGCCACATTTTTTGCCGGTCGCCAGAACGATAGGCTGTCATGCTGACTCGCGACGGCGACGAGCATATTGTCGAGTACGCTGAGTTCTTTATAGAGCTGCGGTATCTGGAAAGAACGCGCCACACCCATGCGGGTGATCCGGCGCGGTGCCAAGCCGGTGATATCTTCACCATGCAGCAGGATGTGCCCTTCGTCGGGTGCGATGAAGCCAGTCAGCATGTTGACGAAGGTAGTTTTGCCGGCGCCGTTACTGCCGATCAGACTGAGTTTTTGGCCATGCGGAATATCTAGGTTGATGTCTGCAGCAGCGACGACGGCACCGAAACGTTTTTGGATGCCGCGTGCCGATATGGCGGCGTGCTGTGAGTTCAAGGTGCTCATACCTGTGCTCCTGTTTTGCGGCGTGCTTCCCACAGTGAGCCTATGCCACGCGGCAGGAAACGGATGACGGCGAGTAGGAACAGGCCCAGCGCGAGTTGCCAGCTGTTGGGAAAATACAGACTAGAAAATGAGCGCACGATTTCCAGCACAAACGACGCTACAAACGCAGCCAGCACGCTATGGTGGCCGGCCAAAATGGCGACAAAGACAAATTCACCCGAGGTGGTCCAATAGCTGAAATTGGGTTCGATATGACCGAGCGCCATCACCGCGAGTGCACCGCCCATACCGCCGGTGAAGGCGGCGAGCAGATAATTGGTGGCGATCAGATTGCGTACCGAGCTGCCCAGATATTCCACCCGGATTTCATTGTCCCGCGCCGCGAGTCCTACCAGGCCACGGGTTGAATCAAAATAGACGCGGGCGGCGATGGCCACGATGCCCGAGAGCGCGATCGTCACCGCATAGTTTGCATAGCCGGTCCAGGCGTCGGCGGGCCGGATACCAAAGAGTGTGATGCGGCCCATGTTGAAACCATCGGAGCCCCCCATCGCTTCGGACTTGACGAGGATGCCGTACAAGACCATCGACAACGACAAGGACAGCATCGCAAAGAAAATGCCGCGGTAACGCGCAATCAGATATGCAAACGGCAGCGAGGCAATGGTCGCCACCAGTGCGCCGCCCACTGCCAGCGTAAAGGCGTCGGTGATGCCCAGTTTGCTGTAGGCCAGTGCGGCCGCATAGCCACCAAGCGCAAACACCATACCCTGGCCGAACGAGACCACACCGCTGCGCATGAGTACCACAATGCCCAAGGAAACCAGGCCATTTGCCGCCGACATGGTAATGAGAAAGGTCAGCCACTTTGGCATGGCTGTGCCGGCTAGCAGCAAAAGCACGATGCACAGCAGACCAGCGGCTAGGGTGCGTGAAAGTGGCGCAGAAGAAGGGGTACTGGTCATATCAAATCTTCCTTGCCTGAATACGTTGAAACAAACCCTCAGGACGGAACATCAGCACCACCGCCATGACGACATAGATAGAAAATAATTCGGCCGCCGGCATCATGTGGACCGCAGCGGAGCGGGCAATGCCGACGATCAGTGCGCCAATGGCCGCGCCGGGAATACTGCCTAGCCCGCCGATGATGACGACGGCGAACGATAAAATCACCACGCCCACGGACACACCCGGTTGTACCGAAATCATTGGCGCTGTCAGTGCGCCACCCAATGCCGCGAGAAAAATACCCGTACCGAAGGCGAGCGTGTAAATGCGCGAGACATTGACACCCATGCTGGAGGCAATTTCTTCGCTATGAATCACCGCCAGCACGATTTTGCCGATCTGCGTGCGGTTAAGACCCCACCAGACAATAAAGCCAACTACGGCGGCCACGACTACCAGCACGAAGTCATAGCCGACATAGGATTGTTCGCCAATATCGATATTGCCAAACAGCGCATAGGGCTCAGAGACATAGAAAGGATTGACGCCCCAAATCAGTTTCGTCACGTCTTCCATAATAAGAAACAGCGCGTAGGTGACGAGCACCAGCAGCACTTCGTCGCGGCCATAAAAAACCCGTAGCAGGCCTCGCTCGCACAGCGGTGCCACCACCGCGGCGACAACGACTGCCGCCAGCAGCATGGCCACCAGAGAGAGTTCGGGCGCAAACTGCATGCTGGCAAACCAGCCCACCAGGCTGGCGGCAGCGTAGGCGCCGAGCGCATAAAAACTGCCGTGCGCAACATTGAGGATTTTGAGCACGCCAAACACGAGCGTGAGCCCAAGGGCGACGATGAATAGCCACGACGCATAGGTCAGGCCGTCGATCAGGATGGTGAGGGCGAGATTCATGGAAAATTTTTCGGGTGAGAGGGCAAGGCAGGTTTAATCATGACGTCCCGGCTAGTAGCCGCACCGCAGTGTCCGCGTCATCGCTAAACCTAAAACGGCACCCCGGCGCGAGCCAGGGTGCCGCTACGGGCAGACAGCGTTAGTTACATTTGGCACCCGGAAAACCAGCCTTGAGCCACTCTTCGGATTTCATATTGGCAGGTGGGTTTACGCATTCGGCGTTAAAGCGCTGAATATCGTCAATCATGACCATTTTTTTGCTGGCGTCATAGCGCGTACGGCCGATGGCAGTCGGCTGGATCGCCTGTTGTCCGCCACCCAACGCCATCTTGACGTGGCCGCCGGGTGCATCCCATTCCGAGCCGCGAAGCGCCGCTGCAATTTGTTCGGCGTTAGGCTTTTTGCCACCGTTGGCCGCCATTGCTTTTTCTACGGCGAGTTTGAGGCCCATCAGTGATTGCGCCATGCGGTACGGTGCTTGCACCGGGTAGACATTCCATGCATTTTGATAGAGCGACCACCACCAGTCGTTGAGTGCCGATTTGGGTGCCATTAAGCCGTAAGCACCGCGCGCGCCGATAATCACGCCATCGGGCATTTTGTCGCCCAGTGGAATGAGCACATGGTCTGCCGCCGTCAGTACGACCTGCGATTTTTTGAACATGCCGCGTGGTCCCGCCTGCAAGATCATGCTCTGCAAGTCACCGCCCCACAGACTCGAATGCGTGACATCGGCCGGTTTTGACATGAGCTGCGAAATCTCGGTGCCGTACTGGCCAGCGCCAAATTTAGGGCGTTGGTCGGCCTGCACCTTGGCGTCTGGGTAGAGCACGTTCATCGATAGCGTGAAATCTTTGAGCGAATCATGGCCCCACGCATAATCCTGATTGAGCAGGTTGATGGTGTTGACCTTGATGTTGTGGTCTTTCAGGTAGCGCGCTGCGGCCACGTTGTCCATCGCGCCGTGCGAGGCGGTGCGGAACACATATTTGTAGCTATTCTCTTCAAAAATACGGGGCGTACCGCAATCGTACAAAATCAGAAAACGTTTCATTTCTTCGGCCGCCGGCGCCACGGCCAGGCAGTCGCCTGAACCGACATAGCCAACGACGACGTCGACGTTTTCGCGGTCATACAGATTGCGTAATTCCTGCACCTGCTTGGTAGCACCACCGTTTTCGTCGACATATACCGGTACGATATTCATGCCGCCAAATCCGGGCTTGTTATAAGGCGCGGGCGCTTTGCCTTTGTTGAATGCTTCAATGAGCACCTTGGCGCCATTGACCGCCGGCACGCCGAAGCTTTCGGCCGCCTGGCCGGACAAAAAGCTGACGATGCCGATTTTGAAATCTTCGGCCGCAACGCTTGCGCTGAGACCTAGCGCGAGCAGAGCCGCAGCAGACAGGACGCTGACGCGTTGTCCGACAGGGCGTTTAGTAGGGGTTGAATACATGGTCTCCTCCTTGGGGATTTTTTATGGGAATGCCGTAAAGCGGTCGTGTCGCAGTCGCGCATAGGCGACGTACGGTGGAATGGATTGCAGTGTGAGAGGCATCGTGCGGGATAAACAATAATGCGGCCAGTCGCGTCGGTTCAATTGAATCTGATAGCGGATAATCCGATTGGATGATGCTCTCAGTCAACCGTTATCGATGTTGCATCGCGATACAAACTGGCAATGCGGTGAACGCTGCAGTGTGCTGCAATGCGGCGAAACAGGCCCTGCGCTTGCCGTCAGGTGTCGGGTTGTTCGGCCGCGAGGTACTGATCGTCCGGCTCCGGCGCGCTGAGTTCGGTGGCGATGAGTTTCATTGCCTCGGTGTCAGACGGCACCTTGACCCGGATACCCTGCAGATACATCTCAAACTGGTCCAGCTGAACTGAGCGCACCGTGTAGGGCGGTTTGCCGGCAAAGGCATGACCGACCTTAGGTTTCAGATTGATCAGGCGGGCCTTCCCGCTGGCGTCGGTGATGCAGACCGTGCCGCCTTCCTGGCTGATCACAAACAGCCGGGAGTCGGACTTGCGCTTATAAGAAGGGGTCCAGTTTTGGAGGTCGGCACCGGCCGGCTCAGGTTTGCAGGGTGGGTCGCCATCCAGAATGGTATTAGGCACCGGAGTGGGTAGCGCCGCGGTGTCAGGGGCCGTCGCCACTTGCACCGGCGCGGCCTCGACCGGATCCGCCTGCGGGTTTTGCAGCGGTGCTGTGGGCACCGGCTCCTGCGCTGACTGGTCTGGCATCAATTGAGTGGCCGCCAGCTCTTCCTGCGGATTGACGAATTCGCTGCTGTTACCCCGCACTTTTGCGTACAGCGCGATCAGCACGCACAAGCCACCTGCCACGATCATTAGCTGCCGGCGGATCGCAGCGTTACGGGCCACACTGGCCATTCTGAGGTCGGCGGCGCCTGCTGCTGCACCCAATTGATAAGCCGGCGAGGCGGCCGGTTGGTTCTCCGGCGTTGGCATGGTCTGCATGGTTTGCACCGTGCCGTCGCCGGTGACCACATCTTTGTAGGAGACGCCAAGTGCCAACGCATATTTGCGCACAGCGAGTAATTTGTGGGCGGGGCTATAAAACGGCTTGTCGCTGCCTTCTTCGATCCCCTGGATCTGCGCGCGCGACAAAGTTAGCGAGTTTGCCATGTCGGCAACGGAAGTCCCTTTGGCTTCGCGGGCTACTTTGAGCTTCTGCCCATCAATCTGGATGGAGTCGAGGTCTATGTTTGTCTTCATGCCTGTTTTCTCGATTGTCGGCCGCTCTAGCAGCGGGCCGAACCCCGACTTTACTTGATTGCGAGCAACATCACTAGTCTTTATAGACTGGTGCGGTGAATTCGGGTGAAAAACTGGTTGGGCTTGGTGAGTGTCACGCGATCGCCACCCGCTAAGTGACCCATGGTGAGAAAGCAGAATTCTCCTTCGTCACCACGTTTGATTTTTGAGATGGCGGGCAGCCAGGGACTCGCCGATCAGGCCGGCGTGAAGCCGGCTTCATGTTAAAGATTTTGCATGACGTGCCTGGCTGCCTAGGCTGCATCGTGGGCACAGCTTGCGCACAATTGAGTTGGATAATCTTGTGGATAACCAAGCTGGGCGAAGACTAAGTCCATGATTGCCTTGAAGAAGTCAGGATTGACTTAAAACAAGGCAAGCAAACAAGGCAAGCGAACCAGGTAAACGCAGGACCGCAGCCGTGGACCAGGTGCCTGCAATCTCACACCCACAGCGCGACAGGCTGCGACGGGCATACTTAGTCGCGACCAAACGCCAGCGGCCGTTGACCGGGCACGCTGCCGTCTTGCGTAGTGGCCCGTGTGGTGTTGCGACGGACATGTAGCGGTCGCATTGATGCAGGAATTAGTTTGTTGAGGCTGTGCCGTATCTCGAGCGACTGCTCAGATTGGTCGAGCCGCATCAGGCTGTGGATGGTCTCGCGCATCAGATACTGCTCGCGCATGCTCATCGCAGCGTTACTTTGGGTGGTGAGAAATTTTTCCAATAACTCTGCGGCGATACGTTTGTGTTTCATGTCATCCCTCTTCCTGTCAGCGTGCACGTTAATTACGAGAAATCCGAGTCTAGCTGGAAAATTTTTGAAGTCCAGCCTCTGACATTTGACCAAAATCAAGCACAGGACAGACATTGATTTTTGCCAAAAATATCATTAAAAAAATGATAACGATAAGCGCAGACGAAGTGTGGAATATCTTCGCTTCATGCTGAATTAGCAATACGCACCTTCATGCTTCGAATACCTCGTCTAAGAGGGTCGTCACAAAATGGTTCGGTATTCGAATTGCACATTCGATATCGCTTGTTGGAGATCAAATGCGTCGGCGTCGAATGCCAACACAATGTCGCAGAGGTGCACCGAGAGATGCCCGATTTTTTTAACATGTCCCTGCTGCATTGAGGGGCAACATGATGGGCGGACAGCGTTAATGGAATCGTTAAACGAACAGCAAAAAAATCAGCTTCACGCGGTGTTGGTCCAGCGTGAGGAGGCCTTGCGTAAAGACATACGGCGCGAGGTCGATTTGCAGGATGGCTATGTGCAGCTCGCCAGCGAAGTCCCCGACCCGGGTGATTTGTCATTTGCTAATCTTTCCATTGATTTGGGCAATGCGGCCGTGACGCGTGACCTGACGGAGTTGCGGGCAATCGAATTGGCGAATAAAAAACTGGCCAGTGGCACCTACGGCGAATGCATCAGTTGCTGCTATCCGATTCCGTTTGAACGTTTAATGGCGATGCCCGCTGCGGAGCGCTGCGCGCCGTGTCAGGAAAATTATGAACGCACCCACCATGACGGCATGAAAGGCAGCACCCTCTGAAGGGTCGGCGCGCACTTATTTTTTTGTTGTCAGTGCGTCACTGACAACATCACTGATAACGTTGCTGACAACCTGACCGAAGGGCGTTGTCACCGCCCGTCCCTGCAGCGACGCTGACACAGACTCAGTACAATGTCTTCTTCGTTTGATGGCGCGCAGATGTGCTGCGCTGCTATCCCTTCCCGGAGATCTCCTATATGTCCCTCATTTTGCGTGGGCCGCACGACACTGCTTGCTTCAGGTGCAGGCGCTAATGGCCGCGTTCGGATTAGATAAAGTCGTGGCGCTGCAAGCCTGGCGCATGACGCAGCGTGACTGGCGTGCCGGCGAGCTGCGTTTTTTATTATTAGCTCTGGTGGTGGCGGTGGCCGCTGTGTCCTCAGTCGGATTTCTGGTCGACCGAATGAACAGCGCGCTGACAAGGGACGCTAGTGAGCTCTTAGGTGCCGATCTCGTTGTTCGTAGCGACTATCCGATCAAGCCGCACTGGCGTCTTGACGCTGCTACACGCGGGCTAAGCATGGCTGAGACAGTTGGCTTTCCCAGCATGGCCAAAAGCGGGTCCGGTGCCACGGAAGAGTCGCGCTTAGTTGCCGTAAAAGCGGTCTCCGCCGCTTATCCTCTGCGCGGCGCTCTTCAGCTGGAACGCAACGGCCGTAGTGAGCGCGTGCGCAGCATCCCTGCTGCCGGCACCGTGTGGGTGGACGCGGCGCTGCTGAAGGCGCGCAATCTGCAGCAAGGACAGCAGCTCGAGCTCGGCGAGCGAACATTTACGATTGCTGGTGCGATTGTGCTGGAGCAGGACCGTGGTGCGGCGTTCATGAACTTTGCGCCGCGGGTGATGTTGAACCTCACTGATCTGCCTTCCACTGGTTTGGTGCAACCAGGCTCACGCGTGAGCTACCGCTTGCAGTTAGCGGGTGAGCGTGGCGCGATTGCCGCCTATCAGCGCTGGCTGGAAGCCGACATCCAACGTAACGCTGCACGCGGCGTTCAAATCGAATCGCTCGAATCAGGTCGGCCTGAAATGCGCGCCACCCTCGACCGCGCGCGCCAGTTTCTAGCCTTGGTCAGCTTACTCTCCGCGATGCTGGCAGCGCTGGCCATCGCGATGGCGGCGCGCCGATTTTTACAACGTCATATCGATGCCTGCGCAATGTTGCGCTGTCTTGGTCTGACGCAAGCGCAGCTCACGATGCTCTATCTGATTGAGTTTGGCCTGATCGGTCTGGCGGGGAGTCTCGCCGGTGCCGGGCTGGGCTTCGCTGCGCATTTTGCGTTGTTGCATTGGCTGGGTCCTTTGATGGCCGTCGGCCTGCCGGCAGCTGGCTGGTTGCCGTTTGCGCAGGCGATCGCTACCGGCATGTTGTTGCTGCTTGGTTTTGCACTACCGCCGATACTGCAGCTGCGTAACGTGCCGCACAATCGCGTAATACGACAGGAGCAGGATCCACCGCAAGCGTTTACGCTGGCCGGCTATGCGCTGGCCTTAGCGTGTTTTATTGTGCTGCTGATCTGGCAGGCGGGCGATCTCAAACTCGGCCTGCTCAGTGCGGCTGGTTTTGTCGGTGGCATGGCGGTCTTTGCCGCTTGTGCATGGCTGCTGTTGCGGTCTTTGCATTTGCTGCGTGCGCCCTTGAATTTTCCGGTCTGGCGTTTTGCACTGACCTCGCTACGGCGGCGGCCCGGCGCCAGCGTCATGCAAATCGTCGCGCTGGCATTGGGTCTGATGGCGCTACTGCTGTTGACCGTCATCCGGCAGGATTTGCTGGCGGCATGGCGGCAGTCATCGCCGCCGGATGCGCCAAATCATTTCATCATCAACATACAGCCTGAACAAAAAGAAGGGATTACCACACAGTTGGCGAACAGCGGCATTGCGCAAGCGGCTCTCTATCCGATGATACGTGGGCGTCTGATACAAATCAGAGGGCGCGAGATCGGTGCGGAGAGTTTTATCGACGAGCGTGCCAAGCGACTCGTCGAGCGCGAATTTAATCTCTCCACCATGGCGGCCTTACCCGAAAAAAACACCATCACCGACGGCAGATGGTTTGCCGCCGACAGTAGCCGCCCCGAGGCATCGGTCGAGCAGGGACTGGCGACCACGCTGGGCCTGCAACTCGGCGATACGCTGCGCTTTGACGTCGCCGGACAAAGTGTCGAGGCCACCATCACCAGCTTGCGCAAACTTGATTGGGGCTCAATGCGGGTGAATTTTTTTGTGATACTGAACCCCTCTGCGGTGGAGACTATGCCGCGCAGCTGGATCACCGCATTTCGTCTGCCACCATCACAAAACGCGCTGGTTAATCAGCTCGTGCATCGCTACCCCAATCTCACCATCGTCGATGTTGGCAGCATGCTGGCGCAAGTGCAGCAAGTCATCAATGAAGTCATCGCGGCAGTAGAGTTTTTATTTTTGTTTACGCTGGCAGCGGGTGTGCTGGTGTTGATTGCTGCGATGCTGGTCTCACAGCAGGAGCGTTTGCGCGAAGCCGCTCTGCTGCGCGCATTGGGGGCCACCCGGCGCCAGCTCGCCCGCGCGCAATGGATAGAGTGCGTGCTGGTGGGTGCTGCTGCGGGCGCGATGGCCTCCACTGGAGCGGCACTGGTAGGTTGGATCCTGGCGCGCAATGTGTTTGATTTTGTCTGGATTGTTAGTCCTTTGCTGTGGGGCGCTGGCATCGCTCTGGGCGTACTCGCTGCGCTTGGTGGTGGGTGGGTCGGTTTGCGCACTGTTCTGACGCAAGCGCCGTTGCAAACACTACGCGAAGCCTGAGCGATCTCAAGAGCGCATTGCCACGATCGCCGTAAAGTCTTCACAGGACTTAACGGTGTGTTGTGGAGGTAGGGGATGGGTTGCAAACAAAGCAGGTGCTTGATCATTGCCGTATCTATGCTGGCTGGCTGTACGTCGATGGCGCCCGGCATTCAGTTTGCCAAAGCGCCGGTGCCCGCTTCCGGTATTGCGGACGATGACGCACCGGTCGCCGCCGAGATCCGTGCCATTACCCCCAAGCTGGTCAGACAAGAGCGTGAGCTGCGTGACCAGCAGGTGATGGAAAATATCAGCGCCTTAATTCAACCCGCTGCGCGCTACCTCATCGAACCCGGTGATGTATTGCAAATCGTTGTCTGGGATCACCCCGAACTGTCCGCTTCCATGTTGCCCGCAGCGCCCTTAGGCATGCCAGGTGGCGCTGGAGTGGCCGCGAGTCCGCTGGCGCAAGCGCAGTCAGGCTTTGAAGTTGATCAGTCGGGCATGCTCGAATTTCCGTATGCCGGCAAGCTCTCCGTTGCCGGACTCACGCCTGAGCAGGCGCACACGCAACTGACTGCCAAGCTGGCACGTTACCTCAAAAATCCCAAGCTGAGTCTGCGGATCTTGTCCTACCGCAGCAAGCGCGTATATCTCGACGGCGAGCTCAAAGCACCCGGCGTGCAGCCAATTAACGATATACCGATGACGCTTACTGAAGCGATTAATCGTGCCGGCGGCATGTTGCCGACTGCGGATCAAAGTCGCATCGTCATCAACCGTGCGGGAAAAAGCTATCAGATCAATCTGCCGCAGTTGGTACAAAAAGGCGTCGACCCTTCCACCATCATGCTGGTCAATGGTGACTTGGTGCGGGTGCTGTCGCGAGACGAAAGTAAAATATTTGTATCCGGCGAAGTCACCGCACCGCGCGCGCTGCCTATGCGTAACGGCAGGCTGACTTTAAATGAAGCGCTCGGCGAATCGGGCGGCATCAATCCCGTCAGTGGCGACGCCAGACAGGTCTATGTCGTGCGTCGTAACAGCACCGAATCGGTGGTTTATCAGCTTGACGCCAATGCGCCCGGCGCGCTGGCTATGGCCGAAGGCTTCGAGTTGTATCCGAAAGATGTCGTCTATGTCGCCGCAACATCACTGGTCAATTGGAACCGTACCATCAGTGCGCTGATTCCCGGCTCTTTGCCTACCGCTGTCATCGCGACGACCCCGGGGCGCTGACGTGAGCCGCAATATTCTTTTGCTGTGTACCGGTAATGTCTGTCGCAGTCCGATGGCAGAAGGCCTGCTGCGCAAGTACTTGCCAACCCACGAGATTTTTTCCGCCGGTTTATGCGCACTCGATGGCGCGTGTGCCGACCCGATTGCGGTCGAATTAATGTGGCAAGCCGGCATCGATATCAGTGCGCATCGCGCCCGCAATCTGGCGAGCTGGATGATGCGCGAAGCAGATCTGGTTTTGACGATGGAGAGCGCACAGTCAGATTTTTTACGTCAGCGCTTTCCTGCCGCACACGGAAAGCTGGCGCGATTAGGCGAGCCCTGCGGGCTGGATGTGCCTGACCCTTACCGGCAGGGACTGCCGGCCTTTCAGCACGCGCTGCGCTTAGTCGAGCGCGCAGTGCAGAGCCGCTTGCCGATGCTGGTGCGCCGCGGTCCGGCGTGCGCCCTGAACTGAATTTTTATCTGCGAGAGCCGTCCCCATGATGAATCCCCTGACGCAGCCTGTTGCTCACCCGGGCGAGCCGCCACTAATTTTGTCCGACGAAACCGAAGCGGACTTGTCTACGTATCTCAACTTACTCATTGATCAGCGCTGGCTGATCATTGGCATCACGCTCTTGGTAGGTTTGTGCGGACTGCTCTATGCACTGATGGCGAGTCCGGTTTACGAAGCCAATATGCTGGTGCATGTTGAAGAAAAAGGGCAGCGCGAGCCAAAAAATATTCTGGGTGAAGCCGGATCGATGATTGATTTCAAGACCCCTGCGGCGGCCGAGATCGAGCTCTTGCGCTCGCGTTTGGTGGTGGCGCAAGCAATCGATAACCTGCGCATGTACATTCACGCCGAGCCGCAGCGCCTGCCTATTTTTGGTGGCCTGCTGGCCGGATTCAATTTGGCGCGCAGCTTACCCTGGCTGCGCGGGCTTGGCGGCTATGCATGGGGAAAAGAAGCAATCACTGTCACGGTATTTTCGGTACCAGAGTTATTAGAAAACCGCAGGTTTTTTTTAGAAGTACATGGTAACGGACGCTTTACTTTATCGGAGCCGGAGAGCGATGTGCGCTTTGATGGCGTCGTCGGCGATAGCATCGCGCAGGCGACGCTCTATGGTCCGATCAGTTTGCAGGTGACCCAACTACTAGCCTATCCAGGCACCGTGTTTCAGCTCTCGCGTAGCTCGCGACTAGCCGCCATTGAAGGCGTACAAAAGGCCTTGACGGTGGCCGAAATGGGCAAGCAATCCGGCGTACTTAGTGCAACCCTGAAAGGTGATACAGCCAGCGGTGTATATCAATTACTCAGTGAGATTGGCAAACAATACATGGCGCAAAACGGCGCGCGTCGTACTGAAGAAACGGATAAATCTCTGGCCTATCTGACGCAGCATCGACTACCTGAACTCAAGGCCCAGCTCGAACAGGCCGAAGTGCGTTACAACCAATTTCGCAATACGCATGGCACAGTCGATTTGGGCGAGGAGGGCCGAATTAATCTGCAGCGCTCGGCCGCCGCGCGCAGCCGTCGCATCGAGCTCGAACAAAAACGCACGGAGCTCCTGTCGCGCTACACCGTGCAGCATCCTTCAGTCATGAGCATTGATGCTCAGCTAAGTGATATCAACCGTGAATTCCGCGATGCGGCAGCGCAAATAAAATCCTTGCCCGTGCTGGAACAAGAGATGGTTCGTCTGTCGCGTGACGTCAAGGTGCATGGTGAGTTGTACTCCGCGCTATTGGCCAGTGCACAGCAATTGCAGCTCATCACGATCGGCAAAACCAGCAACGTCAGGTTGGTCGATGCCCCGATCAAGCCTGAGCAGCCGGTCACGCCCAACCGGCCGCGCATCGTCGCTGCCGGCCTATTTTTAGGCTTGTTTGTCGGACTGTTGACGGCGTTTCTCCGACGCTCACTGCAAACGACGCTCGACGATCCCGAGCAAGTCGAAAAAATGTTTGGTGTGCCGGTGTATGCCACGATCCCGCACAGCAAAATGCAGATCTCGCTGGCGGCAAAAGACGCCGACTCCAATCAGCTACCTTTGTTGGCCCGTATTGCCAGCATGGACGTCGCCGTTGAAAGCTTGCGCAGTTTTCGCTCGGCGCTGCAGTTCACCATGACTCATACCCGCAATAATATTGTTCTCATCACCGGACCCACTGCCGGTGTCGGCAAGTCTTTTGTCTCGGTCAATCTGGCAGCCATCATGGCCGCGAGCGGGCGCAAAATTTTATTGATTGACGCTGACCTGCGTGATGGTCATTTGCATCGCTATTTTCATTGCATGCGTGCAGGTGGCTTGTCCGATCTGCTCGAAGGCACGCCAGAGTCAGAGCAGTTCATCCGTAAAGGCGTACTAGAAAATATCGATTTCATCAGTACCGGTAGCCTGCCACCGAATCCCTCCGAGCGCTTGTTGCGGCCTGGCCTTGCCAATTTACTGACCCAACTCGCGCCGCACTACGATATGGTGCTCATTGATGCCACGCCCATTCTCGCTGTGGCCGACAGTTTGATTATGGGCGCGCAGGCGGGCGCAATTTTTATCGCAACACGCGCCGGTGTGACTACACCGACTGATATCGCTGAATCGCTCAAACGTCTGGCGCGCGCTGGGCTCGAAGCCAAAGGTGTGCTCTTTAATGACATCACGTTACGCCCAGGTCGCTATGGCTACGGGGCCGGTTACGGCAAGTACCGGCAACTCTCTTATTCGGGTGCGTTACCCGAGCGCGGCAATGCCACAGCTGGCGCATGATCATGCAACTACGCGCACGTATTGCGTCCTTTCCATTGCCCCATCCCGCCATCTTCAAGGCCTATGACATCCGCGG
>CAMBFZ010000024.1 GCA_945866125.1 Bordetella parapertussis | reverse complement strand
TGCGTGCCCAGCACGCGATAAAAACGCTCGAACACATGACTACGCTCGGCCGGCGCAATACCCGGGCCATTGTCTTCGACTTCCATGATTGCGAGCGCACGTTCATGGTCGCTGCGCAGGCGCACTGTGACGCTGCCGCGTTCTTGCGTATAACGCAGCGCATTGTCGATCAGATTGTTGAGCAGCTCGCGCAGCATCGTCGGATTCCCCTGCACCAGCAGGGGATGACCGGGTTCCTCGAAACCCAGATCAAGATGGCGCGATAACGCCCCCTGTACCCAGTCCTGCACCACCGAGCGGGCCAGGCCGCACAACTCGATGGTCTCGACCGGCGTGGTGTGGGAAGACTGATTTTCTGCACGTGCCAGAGCCAGTAACTGATTGACCATGCGGGTCGCGGATTCTGAACTTTTGGAGAGTTGTTCCAGCGAGCGCTGGATTTCATTGCGGTCAGATTGACGCATCGCCAGCTCGGACTGCATCCGCATGCCCGCCAGGGGTGTTTTCATTTGATGCGCAGCGTCGGCGATAAAGCGTTTTTGCACCGCGATACTTTGCGCCAGCCGCGCCAGCATATCGTTGAGTGAACGCACCAGCGGCGAGATTTCTTCCGGCACGCCACGCGGATCGATCGGTGACAAATCATCGGATCGGCGTGACCGGATATGCTGCTGCAAATTGGCCAACGGTGAGAGCCCGCGCGTTAAGGCAAACCACAACAAAGTCAGCGCAATGGGCAAGATAATAAATTCCGGCAGGATCACGCCTTTAATAATCTGATTCGCTAACAACCGCCGCTTGTCGAGCGTCTCCGCCACCTGCACAAGCGCATAGCGCGGCTCGGTCGGATTGCTGGCAGTGCGGCTCTTGACCAGATTGACATACAGATAGGCCACGCGCACATCGGTATTACGCACCTGGCCATCACGCAGTTGCACTGCCCATGGCACCGGCTTGTCATCCTCACCCGGCAAGGGCAAGTCACTGTCACCGACGACCAGTTCGCGCTGTGGGCCGCTGACTTGAAAATAGACATTGTCGACATCATCGGCCCGCAAAATATCGCGCGCAGAAAAAGGCAGCTCCGCGCTCAGCTGCCCTTTGTATTCCTTGACCTGCTGCGCCAGCACCGTGACGCGGTCTTCAAGCGCACGGTCAAACGGCTCGTTGGCAATGGATTTGGCAATCAGGTAGGTCACCCCAATGCTGACTGGCCATAGCAACAGCAGAGGCATTAGCATCCAATCGAGAATCTCGCCAAAAAGCGAGCTTTGTATGCGCTCTGGGTCGTTTTCTGTGTCCGGCCGCGTTGGTCCGGTATCCGAGCTCACCGCGCCGCTCAGACCGGGCTTGCCGGATTGGCCGCCGGTGCGGCGTTGACGAATTTTTCGAGACAATAGCCCAAGCCACGTACGGTGGCGATCCGCACGCCGCCGGTCTCGATTTTTTTGCGGAGCCGGTGCACATACACCTCAATGGCGTTATTGCTGACCTCCTCGCCCCACTCGCAAAGATGGTCGACCAATTGCTCTTTGGAGACCAGTCGGCCGCTACGCTGCAGCAGCACCTCCAGCAGCCCTAGTTCGCGCGCAGACAGGTCGATCATGTGTTCATTGAGATAAGCGATGCGGCCGACCTGGTCAAAACTCAGCGGCCCGTGCTTAATGATGGTGGGTCCGCCACCGGCGCCACGCCGGGTCAAGGCGCGGACCCGTGCTTCGAGCTCAGAGAGCGCGAACGGCTTGGCCATGTAATCGTCGGCACCCAGATCAAGCCCCTTGACGCGTTGTTCAACCGTATCGCCCGCGGTGAGGATCAGCACCGGCAGCCGCGAATCACGGGCGCGCAGTCGGCGCAAGACTTCCAGACCTGACATTTTCGGCAAATCCAAATCCAGAATCAGCAAATCAAAATCCTGGGTCGACAGCGCGCTGTCGGCTTCCTGCCCGTTGCCGACGCAGTCTGTCACGTAGCCCGATTGACGTAGGGAGCGCGTGAGGCCATCGGCCAAAACACTGTCATCTTCGGCGAGCAAAATACGCATAATTGAAAGTAATTGATCGAGGCAATCGCTGGTTGTTCGAGGGCGCCATAACGGATGGTGGCGTGCGGTGCGCTAAAAGCACCAGGCTAGTCTATTGGGTTTCCATAGTGCCAGCAAGAAAATGCCACATTGCCATTTAGGCATAGTTGTTGAAAATAAATCTAAATAAGCTTTAAATTAGACTTGCATCCAGCACTGTTTTTTTATACAGTACTGACTGAGACCAAAAGCCTGCGTTTGCAATGCATGCAAATTCAAATTACCCCGCACTGACACTGAGAGAGCACCCATGGACGACAAAAAAGCTGGTTCGAATTCCGAGAAGGGCAAAGCACTGGCGGCTGCGCTTGCGCAAATTGAAAAGCAGTTTGGCAAGGGCTCGGTCATGCGTATGGCCGATGGCGCGGTGGTCGAAGAGATCCAGACCGTCTCAACGGGCTCGTTGGGGCTGGATGTAGCGCTCGGCGTAGGCGGTTTGCCACGCGGGCGCGTGGTCGAAATCTATGGCCCTGAATCGTCGGGCAAAACCACGCTCACGCTCCAAGTGATCGCCGAGATGCAAAAGCTGGGTGGAACCTGTGCCTTCATTGACGCCGAGCATGCGCTTGACACGGGCTATGCGCAAAAGCTGGGCGTTAATCTGCAAGATTTACTGATTTCCCAGCCTGACACGGGTGAGCAGGCGCTCGAGATCACCGATGCGCTGGTGCGTTCAAGCGCGGTCGATCTGATCGTCATTGACTCGGTTGCGGCGCTCACGCCCCGTGCGGAGATCGAAGGTGACATGGGTGATTCACTGCCTGGTTTGCAGGCGCGGCTGATGTCGCAAGCCCTGCGTAAACTGACAGGCTCGATCAATCGTACTAATACGATGGTTATCTTCATTAACCAGATTCGCATGAAGATTGGCGTCATGTTTGGCAATCCCGAGACCACCACTGGTGGTAATGCGCTGAAGTTTTACGCCTCGGTGCGTCTTGATATTCGTCGCACCGGCTCGATCAAATCCGGTGACGAAGTCATTGGCAATGAAACCAAAGTCAAGGTCGTCAAAAACAAAGTGGCGCCACCATTCAAAGAAGCGCATTTCGATATTTTGTATGGGGAAGGCACTTCCCGCGAAGGTGAAATCCTTGATCTTGGCTCGGACGCCAAGATCGTTGAAAAATCCGGTGCCTGGTATAGCTATAACGGCGAGCGCATCGGTCAGGGTAAAGATAATGCGCGTTTATACCTGAAAGATCGTCCGGCACTGGCGCGTGAAATCGAAAATCAGGTACGCGCGCATTTAGGTGTGCCATCGCTACCTGTAATCAAGGCAGAGGCGAAAGCTGACGCTGATGCCGCGCCGGCGACTAAAAAGGCAGGCAAGGCGGCTGTCGAAGCCAAGGAAATTAAAGAAGCTGAGTAGGGCAAGTTTGGAGAGGCTGTTTGTCGGGGCCTTTATTTTTGTCGGGACTTCTCGTCGGATGATTTCGTAAGACGAGCTTGTGATCAAGCGGTCCGCGCGAGCGCGCAGAGAAGCGAGCAAGCAAGTAGACGAGTAGGCAAACAAGTAAGTAAACGAGTAAATCAAGCAAGCAAGCAAGCAAGCTAAGCCCGTCGGACAGAATGCGTGATGGCTTTCTGTTCGGCGGCAACACGGGTGTGTTGTCTGTAGTTCTTATCATGCAGCCTTTGCGCGGCGATGGCCCTGTCCAAAGCCCCTGCGATCCTATCCAAACCCTGCGATGCCGCGTCCCAAACCAAGTCTGAAAGCCCGTGCTTTACGCTATTTGTCGATGCGGGAACATGGTCGTCTGGAGTTGGCACGCAAGCTGGCGCGTTATGCAGAGGAGGGTGACGACATAGACGCCTTGCTTGATTGGCTACAGACGTCCAAGTTTTTATCCGAACCGCGTTTCGCCGAATCGCTGGTCAATCGTCGATCAGCGCGGTTTGGAAACAGTCGCATCGTGTCGGAGCTGCAGAGTCATGGAATCGATGCGGCGACCGTCGCTGCGTTAAAGATTAATTTGGTTGCTGACGAAGAGTCGCGTGCGTGGTTGGTTTGGGAAAAAAAATTTGGCACAGCACCGGCCGATGGGGCAGAGTCCGCCAAACAAATGCGATTTTTACAGCAGCGCGGTTTTTCGCATGGGGCAATCCAGTTGGTGATGCGGCGGGCCGGCCGGGTACGGGGTGAATAAAGCCCTGTGGCTGCGCGATTTTTGCCCGCGCCCCGGACGGGCAAAAAACCGCCGTTTCCTTCGCTATTTCCGCCAAACCACCCCCCTGCCTGTGATAAACTTCGGCAGCTTTGCAGCGCCGCCTGAGCGGCACCAGTCGTAGAAACTGCGACAGGCTGCACGAAACTATCACGATCGTCTGCGATCCGGCCCTATGGTCCGTTTCGCGCCCGTTTTATGCCACTGCCCACTCCCAAATCCCCCCGTGTTCCCCGGCACACCCGCAGTATCGTGGCGCGAGCTTATGCACGCGAAGACGGCTTGTGGGATATCGATGCGCGCATTACCGATACCAAGACTAGGCCGGCGCCCTTAGCTTCAGGCACCCGCGCTCCGGGCGAACCGATTCACGATCTCTGGCTGCGCATCACCATTGACACGACGCTGCAAATCGTTGACGCCGTGTCGGTGTCCGATGCCGTGCCGTATCCCGGTTATTGCAACACCATCAGCCCCGCCTACCAACAACTCATCGGTCTCAATCTGCTCAAAGGGTTTCGGCAGGCAGTCAAAGAACGTTTGTCCGGTATCGCCGGGTGCACCCACCTGACCGAGTTGGCGTCGGTGTTGCCCACCGCAGCGATTCAGGCTTTTGCTGGTGACGTACTGCCTACCCGCGACGGCCAAAACGAAGATGATCAGGCGCATGCGCCGTTTCAGCTTGGGCGTTGCCATGCGCTGCGCCACGATGGACCGGCTGTGGCCCAATTTTATCCACGCTGGGTCAGTAAACCCGAAGTGCCGTCCTGAATCACTGCACCTCACCACCATTCACCAATTACTAATCACCATCCGCGTCTGAAGGGAAGCTCGCATGAAAATCCATGAGTATCAGGGTAAAGAAATTCTCCGCCAGTACGGCGTCACCGTCCCGCGCGGCATACCGTGCATGAGCGTCGATGAAGCCGTCAAGGCGGCCGAAACGCTGGGCGGTCCGGTCTGGGTCGTTAAAGCGCAGATCCATGCCGGCGGTCGCGGCAAAGGCGGTGGCGTCAAAGTCGCCAAGTCGATCGAGCAGGTCAGAGAGTATGCCAACCAGATTATGGGCATGCAGCTCGTCACGCACCAGACCGGTCCGCACGGACAAAAAGTGCGCCGTCTGCTGATCGAGGAAGGCGCTGATATCGCCAAAGAACTCTACGTCTCCATGGTCACCGATCGCGTATCACAGCGCGTGGTATTGATGGCTTCCAGCGAAGGTGGCATGGACATCGAAGAAGTCGCTGAAAAACATCCTGAGCTGATCCATAAAATCGCCATCGACCCCGCCACAGGCCTGACCGACGCCGATGCAGATGCGATCGCCGCCAAAATCGGCGTGCCACCCGCGTCCATCGCCGACGCCCGTGTTCAGCTGCAAGGTCTTTACAAAGCGTACTGGGAAACTGATTGCTCGCTGGCCGAAATCAATCCTCTCATCCTGACTGGATCCGGCAAAGTCATCGCCCTTGATGCTAAATTTAATTTCGATGCCAACGCCTTGTTCCGTCATCCCGAGATCGTTGCCTACCGCGACCTCGACGAAGAAGATCCGGCCGAGATTGAAGCCTCCAAATTCGATCTCGCCTACATTTCACTCGATGGCAATATTGGCTGCCTGGTCAATGGCGCCGGCCTGGCGATGGCAACCATGGACACCATCAAACTCTTCAACGGCGAGCCTGCCAATTTCCTCGACGTCGGCGGTGGCGCCACGGCTGAGAAGGTGACCGAGGCGTTCAAGATCATGCTGAAAAACCCTGGCCTGAAAGCCATCCTCGTCAACATCTTTGGCGGCATCATGCGCTGCGATGTGATCGCTGAAGGCGTCATTACTGCTTCGCGTGCGGTATCGCTGAAAGTGCCGCTGGTTGTGCGCATGAAGGGAACCAACGAAGACATCGGCAAAAAAATGCTGGCCGACTCCGGTCTGCCCATCATTGCCGCTGACACCATGGAAGAGGCTGCGCAGAAAGTTGTTGCTGCGGCCAACGGAAAATAATTGCACAAGGAAGAACAATGTCGATTCTGATCAACAAAGACACCAAGGTCATCACCCAAGGCATCACGGGCAAGACCGGGCAGTTCCACACCCGCATGTGCCGTGAGTATGCAAACGGACAAAACTGTTTTGTCGCGGGCGTCAATCCCAAAAAAGCCGGTGAAGATTTCGAAGGCATCCCAATTTTTGCCAACGTACGTGACGCCAAAGCCAAGACGGGTGCGAACGTCTCCGTTATTTATGTGCCGCCAGCCGGTGCCGCCGACGCAATCTGGGAAGCAGTCGAAGCCGAACTCGATCTGGCCATTTGCATCACCGAAGGCATTCCTGTGCGCGACATGCTGGCCTTGAAAAACCGGATGGCCAAGTCCGGTAGCAAGACCTTGCTGCTGGGCCCCAATTGCCCCGGCCTGATTACACCCGATGAAATCAAAATCGGCATCATGCCCGGTCATATCCATAAAAAAGGCCGCATCGGCGTCGTCTCCCGTTCCGGCACGCTCACCTACGAAGCCGTCGGTCAGTTGACCGCACTCGGTCTGGGTCAATCGTCGGCTGTGGGTATTGGCGGCGACCCGATCAATGGCTTAAAGCACATCGACATCATGCAGATGTTCAATGACGATCCCGATACCGATGCCGTCATCATGATCGGTGAAATCGGTGGGCCAGACGAAGCCAACGCAGCGTATTGGATTAAAGACAATATGAAAAAACCCGTGGTCGGTTTCATTGCCGGCGTGACAGCGCCAGCAGGCAAGCGCATGGGTCATGCTGGTGCGCTCATTTCTGGGGGTGCTGATACCGCGGAAGCCAAGCTCGACATCATGCAGGCCTGCGGCATCACGGTGACTCGTAATCCGTCTGAGATGGCGCGTTTGCTCAAAGCGATGCTGTAAGTTTAGGTTGTGCTGCGCAAGCAGCGGATGGATCATCACGGGGAGCGCAGGCTCCCCGTTTTTTTGTCTCTCATGTTTGCCTCTCTGAGCCTCATACGTATGGTTTTTTTAACCGAATATTTTTTACTTAAACAAAGCCAATCCCCTGCAGCGTGCACGTCTGCGGGTCATGCACATCATGCGTGATCAGCCCCTCATGCTGCGCTTTGACAGTGCCACCGATATCGGTCGTGTTCGCGCCAATAACGAAGATACGGTTCTCGTCGATCCGGAACTTGGTCTGGTCATTGTGGCCGATGGCATGGGTGGGCATAACGGCGGGGAAGTCGCCAGCAAAATGGTGACCGACATCGTCAGGGATTATCTGGTCGCGCAGGGGGCGCGCGATGCGCTAGCGTGTTTAGACAAGGCGAGCAGTCGCCAGACGCTGTTGCGAGAGGCCATTTCGCTGGCAAATAATCAGATACGGGTGCTGTCTCAATCGCAGCATCAGTTGCTCGGTATGGGCACCACCATCGTACTGGGCTTGTTTCGGCATAACCAGCTAACCATCGCGCATGTCGGCGATTCTCGCGCTTATCGATTGCGTCACGATCAGCTCGAGCCACTCACGCGTGACCATTCCTCAGCGCAAAGAGATCGCGACGCCGGCTTGGTCAACGCCGCGCAGGTGGCGCAGGCGAGCAACCGACATTGGCTCATACGGGCCGTTGGTGTCATGCCGGAAGTAATCGTTGATTTTTCAGAGCATACCGTGTGCTCTGGCGACAGTTTTTTATTCTGCTCTGACGGGCTGTATGAGCATCTCAGTGCCACCACGATGTGCGCTTTGCTTGGCGCACATGAGGGCGGACTTAACACGGCATGCCTACAGCTGATTGCCGCGGCCAATGCGCAAGGTGGTCGAGACAATATGTCTGTGGTACTGGTTCGTGCAGAAAAATCTAAAACATCATTTTTTCAAGCAAGGTGGCGTCGCATTGCGCCATTATTTTGGAGGATCAGAAAAACTGCTTTTTCATGGTTTGAAAAATGAGTCTGGACAGTGATGCGGTCAGTGATACTGGCGGCGGCGAGTCCATACCGAACGGCGATTGAAAAAGGGAGCAAGCGCTCCCTTTCTTGTTTGCCGATTAAGCGCGTGGTCGTATCCGCGGCGGTACCGTGCCATCGACCGTCCATCGCATACCCGAGCCTGCCGCACAAACTCCGGTGTAGATCAAAGTCAGACCAGCCGCTGGTCCTGCTGCTGCACTGTAGGTAATGGTCACGGAGCCATTTGTGGCACCGGTAGAGGCTGCAGCAACCGAGGTCACATAGGTGCCGGTAATGGCGGCTGCGAGAGCCAGACCCAAATCGTCATGGGTCATCCCGTTGGCAAGCCGTCCTTCACTGCACGCCACACCGAGTGCCGTCAGCGCTGGCGCTGCCAGACTTGGCCCTTCCTGCAATCGGGCTTTGGTTGTGTAATCCTGATACGCCGGAATCCCCACTGCTGCCAAAATACCGATAATCGCAACCACGATCATTAATTCAATCAGCGTAAAACCTTGCTGCGCACGGGCAGTCTGCGGGCTGCGAGCCAATCTGTTCATCTGAAACTCCCTAGTGTAAATAAGTGCCTGTTGTTTGATCCACGAAGTGCGGATCAGTGCGCATTGGCAAACTTTGTGCCAGTCAGAATCACATTTTTTTGAAAGAAAATTTTTGTTTTGGATCAACGTGTGTGCGATGAAATGACGTTGCTATCCGTGTTCTGAAGGGTGGGAGTGGGCGAATAATAAATATTCGTTCTATGTTCAATATATCGGACGAGAAAATAGCGAAAAATCCACGCGAAATAAAATTATCGGCCGGGCTATTCGATTAACGATCTATGGTCCGCTTGCTAGACGACGACATCCCCAATCTGCTTATAAAACCAAAATTTGTCTTTAAGTGACTAATATCGGCATAAAAGATTAATTGAAGAAATAAACTGACAAATAGTAGCTTGACTGGAAATCCAGACCTATTATCGCCCCATCTATTAGGCATTGCCTATTTCTTTATGGAATGACAATGCTAGAATAAGCCGGCATTTTTTCAGGATAAGCAATTCACAAAACATAATCCTGTTAGCTTGTTCATCGTAGTTATCCGGCCAACCCCGGCCACCCTCTCTGATTCGACGGGCAATCTGATGAAGCAACGGCGCGACATCAATCAAGCTTGGCAACCGGGCGATCCTGATCGGTGGCGCCGGCGGGTGCTTTGGTTGCGCTGGCCGGTGGCCCTTGTCGCAGGGGCGGCGATTACGATTTTGCTGATGGTCGACGCGCTTAGTTTTGGCACGCAGCTGGCATTGGGGTTAAGCGCGGCCAGCCTGGTGCTGATTTTTATGCGGCTGGTGTGGGTTGCGCACCGACGTCGGCGTAGCTGGCGCTATGACGATAGCGTGGTGGAACCTCCGCTGGCGCGGCCGGTCTCTGCGTTAGTTGAAGAGCGCGAATGGACGATGCCTTCTCATCCGCTGATTCGTTACCCTTTGGCTTTTGCGCTGGCCGGTTTCATGTATTGGGTGCTGGTGTTTCATGCGATGCGCTTACCGGCCTATTGGCTGGTACTGCTGCTGGTGTTGACGGTGATTAGTCTGTGGTGTTGGCGCCAGCCTTTGGGGCTGGTGTTAATTTTAGGGATCGGCATTGCCTTGCTCTCTGCCGGTAATTGGATTCTGACGAATTTATCGACTGGCATGATCGCGGGGCTGGCGATATTTATACTGATTCTCGCAGGTTGGCTCCTGCGTATAGCGCGTAACTATCTCGCGAAAGGTCAACAGGACGCATGAAAAAGCAACCCGGCATCAATGGCGACTGGATCGTCGTCAGCAGAGAAGAGCGCCTGTCCAACGCGGCTCTGCCTACGATCGTCACGCTCGGTGTTCCTGCTGTGATTCATGGTGTGACCTCATTTAATCCGGAAGTCGAAACACTGGTCTGGATCATGGTTGGCGTATTTTGGGTCTACGGACTATTGTTTTGGATCATGTCGACCGGCTTGCAGCTAACGCGATCCAAACGCTGGCAGTGGACCGAGGAGGCCTTAGCCGAGCAGCGTCGTTATGTCAGCGATGCGCGTATTAAAAGCCGAACCTACTGGGGGCACTGGTGGGTCCGGTTTCCGATCGGTATGCTGCTGCTCAACACTGGCGTGCACGGGCTTTTGGGGAACGACTTTCAGACGCAGTGGATCAGTATGGTGCTCTTGCTGATTGCCTTTGTGACGCCGTTTGTGTTTATGGCTGAGCTGGCCTTGCTGCCCTTGAGTATCGTGGTGATGGTTGGGGTGATGGGCCTGGTCACCTTGCTACCGGTGTCGGTGATGGTCATGCTTGGGGTGGTAAGCATGGTTGCCATTGTCATTACGACCCAAAACCGGCGCAGTAAATTGCCGGCCAAGCCTGTCAAAGAGAAAAAGAAAGAGGAGAAAGAGGCCTCTGCTGCGCCCGCAGAGGCAGCCGCAGCAGAGGCCGCCGCTTCAGCCGACTCAGCCGTTCCCGCGGCATCCGCCGAGGGAGCAACAGATGCGCAGAGCGACGCCGCAGCCGAACCGGGTGCGGCCACTGCACAGGCTGGTGCCGACGCCAGCGCTGAGACGAAGCCTGCTTAGGTGAGGGGGTGGCTTGGGCGCGGTCATCCTTGAACGAATAAACCGATTGAGCCCAATAAAAAAGCTCCCACTGGGAGCTTTTTTATTGTTTTCTGTGTTTTCTGTGTTTTCTACATCTCAGTGCGGTGCTTTTAACCACTTACCTCACTGCCCACATGATTGGTGCCGGGAGCCGGAATCGAACCGGCACGGTGTCACCACCGCGGGATTTTGAGTCCCGTGCGTCTACCTATTCCGCCATCCCGGCAACGCGGGCGCAATTATCGCTGATTTACTCTGCCGGGGCAACCACCAAGCGGTACGCGCGCGCGAATGCTTGCCCACGACCGCGTTTATTGCATGTGCTGACCGCCATTAATGGCGATATTCGCGCCGGTCAAAAAGGCGGCTTCGTCGGATGCCAGATAGGCGACCAGACCGGCGACTTCTTCGGGCTTGCCTAGGCGTCCCATTGGAATCTGCGGAATGATTTTGCTATCCAACACCTCTTGCGGAATCGCTGTGACCATCTTGGTACCGATGTAGCCGGGCGAGATGGTGTTGACCGTGACGCCTTTGCGGGCGACTTCGAGCGCGAGCGCTTTGGTGAAGCCGTGCATCCCGGCCTTGGCCGCCGAGTAGTTGGTCTGACCAAATGCACCCTTCTGACCATTGACCGAGGAGATATTGACAATGCGTCCCCAGCCGCGCTCCGTCATGCCGTCACAGACTGGCTTGGTCATGTTGAAGACGGAGTCGAGATCGGTGCGGATGACCAAATCCCAATTGGTCTTGTCCATTTTTTTGAAGGTCATGTCGCGCGTGATGCCGGCATTGTTGACCAGCACATCAATGGGGCCCATGTCTTTGGTGATGTGGGACACGCACTCTTGGGCAGAGTCATAGTCCGCCACGTCGCAGGGATAGGCGCGAAAGTGATAGCCTTTTTCTTTCATTTCGGCCAGCCAGGCATCGACCTTGGTATTGCCGGGCGAATGCGTGGTGGCGACTTCGTAACCCATGTCGGCCATTTTCATGCAGATGGCCTCGCCCAGCCCACCCATGCCGCCTGTAACTAATGTAACTCTGGTCATGTCTGCTCCTTGGATAAAATCAGCGGTGGTCAGCTGTCACTGCCACCTTTATTAAAAAATGTGCGTACAAACTTACCGTTCGATTGCTAATGCCACGCCCATGCCGCCGCCTATGCACAAACTGGCCAGACCACGCTTGGCGTCACGCCGAATCATTTCGTGCACCAGCGATACCAGAATGCGGCAGCCTGATGCGCCGATAGGGTGGCCGATGGCGATGGCGCCGCCATTGACATTAATCTTGCTGGTGTCCCAGCCCATTTCTTTGTTGACTGCCAGCGCTTGCGCGGCAAAGGCTTCGTTGATCTCGAGCAGATCGAGATCCTGATGGGACCAGCCGGCTTTTTTCAGACACAGCTGACTAGCTGATACCGGACCCATGCCCATGATGCTGGGATCGAGTCCCGCGGAGGAGTAGGCCTTGATGGTGGCCAACACTGTCAGCCCGAGTTGTTTGGCCATCACCGCCGACATCATCATCACGGCAGCGGCGCCGTCATTGATGCCCGACGCGTTACCGGCAGTGACGGTGCCTTCTTTGGAAAACGCTGGCCGCAATCCTGATAGTGATTCGATGGTGGTGCCATGCTTGATGTATTCATCGGCGTCCACCACGATGCTGCCTTTTTTGCTGGCGATCTCCAGAGGCAAAATTTCATCTTTGAAGCGGCCGGCCTTTTGTGCTGCCTCGGCTTTGTTTTGCGAAGCCAGCGCGAAGGCATCTTGTTCTTCGCGTGAGATGGCGAATTTTTTAGCGACGTTCTCCGCCGTTGTTCCCATGTGATAGTGGTTATAGGCATCCCACAAACCATCATTGATCATGGTGTCGACCAGCTTGGCGTCCCCCATGCGAAAACCATCGCGCGAATTATTAAGCACATGCGGTGAAGCACTCATGTTTTCCTGACCACCGGCGATGATGATGTTTGCGTCGCCGCAGCGGATTGCTTGCGCCGCTAAGTGGGTTGCCTTGAGTCCGCTGCCGCAAACTTTACCAACCGTAAACGCCGGGACCATGTCGGGCAGACCGCTCTTGATGACGGCCTGACGCGCTGGGTTTTGACCACAACCAGCAGTCAGTACCTGCCCCATGATGACTTCATTGATCTGTTGCGGATCGACGCCGGTCTGCGCGAGCAACCCTTTGATGACATGTGCACCAAGATCGGCTGCGCTGATTTTTGCCAGTGACCCACCGAATTTACCGACAGCGGTTCGCGCTGCTGCAACGATGACGACTTCATTCATTTTTATTCTCCACTAGGTATTGCGAAAACGACTGATAATTTTTTTAATGCGGCAGAGGCATGCAGGAGATCTCTGTGTTTCATGCAAAGCGCTCCATCTTAATGATTGGCACTGGCGCAATGTTGATAGCGATCAAAAATGCCACGCAGTCAGATCGGCTGTGCAAAATTCAGGAACAATGATGTGAGATAAGAAGTTGCGTAGCGCAAGGCAGGCACCGTGCATGGGTAATCATCTGTTGCGTGGGCCGTCTGCTTTGTCGGATAGTCTCGTCGCCGAATAAAACTATTCGTGCAGGGAGCGCGCAATGAACGTCGCTGCGATTGCAGTTGTTCAAACCACTTGATCGGCTCGCTGCTGATTGCGGCTCGCCGACGCGGATGGCTATCCGGAATTTTGTCTCCATCGTTAATTAGTTTTTTTAGAAACGAGAAACAATGGAAACGATCATAGCGCGGGATTTTAAATTTGTGAAAGAACTTTTCGCAAATAAAATCTGTTAACAAAAAGATGTGATCGAATTGTTTTCAAATCTAAATCATTGTTGCGTCGCACCGTGTTCGCTTATGGTGCAGCCCTCTATCTTACTGAGCAGTCTTACAGTGAGCTTACGCTGGCTCAAGGCCTTACTTAAAATTTTATAGGTGTCGATATCGAAGGCCGGTCGACGGGGCGCTTCTTCTAGCAGACGCCATAGCGCGTCGTCGGATTTGGCGGTACCGAGGTAGCACCAGTTGTTGACGACATGGACCTCAGTTGTTCTGTCACCGGATTTTTCAACTAGGCCGATCGTGCCCGCATAAGGCCACGTTTTTACTTGCAGCGCGGCGAGTGCGGCTTCGAGCCGGGCCTGATGCAGTGCGAGGGGTTCTTTGCCGATGCAGGCGCCTTTGCAGCGCTGCAATTGCATCGCAAAGCAGGGCTTGTTTGCTTGCGCGCGTCCTTCCAAACCCAGCTGTACGAGACATAAATTATGCGTATCAGCGAGCTCACGCAGAACGCTTTCGGCTTTGCGTTTGGAGCCGAATAAACCGTAGAGTCGCTCGGCATGACCAAAGTCCTGCTCGCTGGCGTAACTGAGTACCGGCGGCCCGTCGTTTTGCAGGCGCCACGCACACAGGCCACGCTGTCGTCGCAGCATGCGGTTATGGATGGGCTGCAGATCTTTGATCAATTGCGCTTCCAGCAGTAGCGCGCCAATCTCGCCAGCGGTCTCGCGCCAGTCGATGCGGTGCAGTTGCTGCGACAGTCGCATGTCTTTGTAGAGCTTATGGTCAGCATTGAAATGCGACAGTACACGCTGGCGCAGATGCACGCTTTTACCTACATACAGTGGCAGATTGTTTTCACCATAAAAAAGATACACGCCCGGCGTATCCGGTATGTCATCAATGGCATCACTGGGCAGGTGGGCCGGCAAACTGGGTCGTTGCATCAGTGACTGCAGTGCAGCGTCCAAGGTGGCCGGCGGCAGTGACACCTGCATTTTTTGCCAGAACTGCCAGATCAAATCCGCGTCGGCCAGTGCACGATGGCGGCCATCGGGAGCAAGACCATGACGACTCACCAGCGCATCCAGGTTGTGTTTGCTTTCTTCGGGAAATAGTTTGCGCGAGAGTTTAACTGTGCAGAGCACGTCGGCGCGTAGTTGATAGCCAACCTGGCTAAATGCATTGCGCAAAAATCCATAATCAAAGCGCGCATTGTGCGCGATAAAAAGTGCACCTTGCAAACGCTCAAACAGCGCAGGCGCGAGCGTAGCAAACAGCGGCGCATGCTGCACCATCGCGTTATTGATGCCAGTGAGGCCTTGAATGAATGCCGGAATTGATACCTCCGGATTGACTAAGCTTGACCAGTGGGTAGCGGTGCCTTGCGCATCGACTTCGATGAGACCGATTTCGGTGATGCGGTCATTGACAGGATTGGCACCGGTTGTTTCAAGATCGATAAAGACAAGTTTTGAAAAGTTCATGCATGAACAATGTGGAGAGTCAAAAATAAGAGAGGGTTTTTACGGCACAGTGCAAGTCTAGACTTTTTCATCGCAGTCGTCAGTCTTTGGAGAAAAAAATGGAATCTCAAGTAAATGATTGGGGCGCATCGCTTATTGCCTCATTGACCTCAGCCATGTCATTGTTCTTTGCTGCTGTGCCGCGCCTGCTCGGTTTTATTGTCATTGTGATTGCTGGCTGGCTGATTTCGGCTTTGCTGGCAAAGGCAATTGCGATGCTCTTGCGCAGGGTGCATTTCAATCAGCTCGCCGAGCGCTCGGGCTTTGCTGATTTTGTTGGTAAGACCGGCGCTGATACGGATTCGTCCGGGTTGATTGCCGGGATTGCAAAATGGTTTGTCCGCTTAATTGCGCTGGTGGTGGCGTTTGATGCATTGGGTTTGCCGGCTGTGTCTGAAGTACTGCGGGATTTGTTGTTATGGTTGCCCAACCTGGCCGTGGCGCTGGTCGTGCTGGTCATCGGCGGGCTTGCTGCCAATGCGGTCTCGCGTTTAGTGCGTGGTGCCACTGCTGAGGCTGACCTCGATAATCCCGAGTTTCTGGCCAAGCTTGCCACCATTGCAGTGTGGGCGTTTGCGGTAGTAGTGGCAGTCAATCAAATTGGCGTTGCGACCACGTTAGTGAATACGCTTTTTATGGCAGTCGTTGGCGCGCTAGCGTTGGCGCTTAGGCTGGCTTTTGGATTGGGTGGCCGCGACACCGCCGCGGAGATTGTGCGTAACTGGGACAGGCGCGCGCGTAGCAGTCGCGGCAAACTGAGCGCGGCGGCGGCAGGGGCTGCAACTCCACCAACAACAGCCGCGACCGCGCAAGAGGCCCCGAAAAAAGGAGGATGACATTGCGGTTGAAGTCGTGTGTCATTAAGCTCAAGGGGCGCCGATTTTCATCGGGGCCCCTTGATGTTGAGTTGACCTTAGGCGTGCTTGCCGGTTTATTTTCCCCAGCTATCCTTCAAGGTCACAATCCGGTTAAACACGGGCTGTCCCGGCTTTGAATCTATCCGATCGGCGACAAAATAGCCGTGTCGTTCAAATTGAAATTTTTCGTCTGCAGCGGCTTGCTCCGCCCCCGCTTCGAGGTAAGCGGTCAGTACCGATTTTGAATCCGGATTCAAGGCCTGCTTGAAATCTTTGCCGCCTGCATCGGGTTGCGCATCGCTAAATAATCGATCATAGAGCCGCACTTCGGCTTGCACCGCGTGGGGTGCCGACACCCAGTGAATATTCCCCTTGACCTTGTAATTGGCTGAGCCTTCGGTGCCACTTTTGCTGTCGGAAAAATACTGGCAATGCACCGCGGTTACTTTGCCGGCGGCGTCTTTGTCAAAGCCTGTGCACTCGATGACATAGCCATACCGCAGTCGTACTTTATTGCCGGGATAAAGTCGGAAGTAGCCCTTGCTCGGCGTTTCCATAAAATCTTCTTCTTCAATCCACAGCGCGCGACTGATAGGAAAATGACGCAGCCCGCGCTCGGGATGATGCGGATGCACCGGCGCGGTACAGGCCACGCTTTCGTTTTCCGGAAAATTATCGATGATGAGTTTGAGTGGATGGAGCACTGCCACTGTGCGCGGCGCTTTTGCATCGAGATCGTCACGCAATGCACCTTCCAGCGTGCTCATGTCGATCCAGCTATCCGCTTTCGCCACGCCGATGCGTTCGGCAAACAACTGTATCGATTCAGGGGTGAAGCCACGCCGACGAATGCCGACAATGGTTGGCATGCGCGGATCATCCCAGCCATCCACGATTTTTTCTTCAACTAATTGCAATAGTTTGCGCTTGCTCGTAATCGCGTAGGTCAGATTGAGACGCGCGAATTCATACTGTTGCGGCAGCGGCTTGTTGAAAAATCCGCCTTCCGTCAGACGTTCCAGTATCCAGTCGTAAAACGGCCGGTGATCCTGAAATTCCAGCGTGCAAAGCGAATGCGTAATATTTTCCAGTGCATCAGAGATCGGATGGGTGTAGTCATACATTGGGTAGACGCACCATTGGTCGCCGGTACGGTGATGATGCGCATGACGGATACGGTAGATCGCCGGATCCCGCATGTTCATGTTGGGCGACGCCATGTCGATGCGGGCGCGCAAAATATGCTCACCATCTTTGAATGCGCCGGCCTTCATTTGATGAAACAGTTCTAGTGATTCGGCTGCACTGCGGTCGCGAAACGGCGAGTTCTTGCCCGGCTCGCTGAAGTTGCCGCGATTGGCAGCCATTTGTTCTGGGGTCTGGCTGTCTACGTAGGCATGACCGGCACTGATTAGCCACTCTGCCATGGCATAGAGCTGCTCAAAATAATCGCTGGCGTAATACAGATGAGACGCACCTTGATGGCGCCAGTCAAAGCCCAGCCATTGCACGCTGTCGATAATGGTGTCGACATATTCCTGATCTTCTTTGGCCGGATTCGTATCGTCAAAGCGCAAATGACAGCGGCCACCATAGTCGCGCGCCAGACCAAAATTGAGGCAAATCGATTTGGCATGGCCGATGTGCAAATAGCCGTTGGGCTCGGGCGGGAAACGCGTGATCACGGTGGGCAAAGCCTGGCCGTCATGGTCGGTGCGGCCAGCGTATTTGCCGCTATGCGTATCGGCATCGATAATGCCGCGCAAGAAGTTTGACGGTGCAGCAGGCGTGGTGGTGGTGCTCGGGTCGTGACTCATGAGATTGGGAAAGCATGCAAAAAGAAAGGTGGCCCCATTCTACCGTAGCCCCCGCCTTGCTTTCTGGCGCCCGGCTTACAATCAGTGAATAAAAAGGAGAGCAAGCATGTGGACCTATCCAAGAGTGCTGGCACACCGCGGTGGCGGCACGCTTGCGCCGGAAAATACGCTGGCCGCATTGCGCTGTGGGCTTGCGTATGGTTTTCATGCTGTCGAGTTTGATGTGATGGCGGTACGCGATGGCGGCCTGGTGCTGATGCACGATCCGCAACTTGGTCGCACCGTCGCCGGCACTGGTCGCGTGGCCGACCATACCGCTGAAGCGCTCGCGCAAATGGACGCCGGCGTCTGGTTTGGCTCTGAGTTTATCGGCGAGCCGGTGCCCAGCTTTGCGCAGGCAGCGGCATTTTGTCTGCACCACCAGATATGGATGAATGTCGAGATAAAGCCTGCGCCTGGTAGCGAGATCCAGACTGGGCATCTGGTTGCGGCGGCTTGCGCGGCCTTGCCGGTGGGCTCGGTGCTGCTGTCGTCGTTTTCGTCCGCCGCTCTGGCCGCAGCAAAGCAGACCGCGCCGCAGGTGCCGCGTGGCTTGCTCGTTGAGCAGGTACCCGTCGACTGGCAGTCACAGCTGCGGGGGCTCGATGCACAAACCTTGCATGTGAGCGCCAAGCGACTGCGCCCTGAAAGCGCAGCCGCGATCAAACAAGCGGGTGTTGGCTTGTTTTGCTACACGGTCAATGAGGTCGCGCAAGCGCGGGCCTTGTTGGCAATCGGGGTGGATGCGTTTTGCACCGATCGGATTGATTTGATCGGCCCGGATTTTTGTCAGCGACTGGGATGAGGTTATTTTTTAGGCAAGCTAGCGTGCCGCGCGGGCTGCTGTCGGCGCGTTCGGGCTCAGGTGTTCACGTATAATCTGCGGTTTGCCAGCGCTGGCATTTCACTGTCAAACACACCCCCATGAACTCGTCCGACATCCGCGAAAAATTCTTAAGCTTCTTTGCTTCCAAAGGTCATACCGTCGTGCGTTCGTCACCGCTAGTGCCGGGCAATGATCCGACGCTGCTGTTTACCAATTCTGGCATGGTGCAGTTCAAGGACGTGTTTCTGGGTACCGATGCGCGCAATTATGTGCGCGCCGCGTCGGTGCAGCGCTGCCTGCGCGCCGGTGGCAAACACAATGATCTCGAAAACGTTGGCTATACCGCGCGCCATCATACTTTTTTTGAGATGCTGGGTAATTGGTCCTTTGGCGATTACTTCAAGCGTGACTCGCTCAAGTGGGCGTATGAATTATTAACGCAGGTCTACGGACTGCCGGCCGACAAACTCTGGGCCACCGTCTACCATACCGATGACGAAGCCTACGACATCTGGGTCAATGAGATCGGCTTGCCGGCCGAGCGCGTCGTGCGCATCGGTGACAACAAGGGTGCACCTTTCGCATCGGATAATTTCTGGCAGATGGCAGACACCGGCCCGTGTGGTCCGTGCTCCGAAATTTTCTTTGATCATGGCCCCGACATTTGGGGTGGCCCGCCCGGCAGTCCCGAGCAGGATGGCGACCGCTACATCGAAATCTGGAATAACGTCTTCATGCAGTTTGATCGCCAGATCGATGCCAAGACCGGCGAAGCGACGCTCACACCGTTGCCCAAGCCCTGCGTCGATACCGGTATGGGACTCGAGCGACTCGCCGCCGTGATGCAGCATGTGCACAGTAATTATGAGATCGATTTGTTTGCGCGCCTCATCAAGGCCGCTGCGCGCGAGACGGGTGAGACGGATCTGGCCAACAATTCCTTGCGCGTAATTGCCGACCACATCCGCGCTTGTGCGTTTCTGGTAGTCGATGGCGTCATCCCCGGCAGTGAAGGGCGCGCGTATGTGCTGCGTCGTATTATCCGCCGCGCGTTGCGACACGGTAACAAGCTTGGTCAGAAGCGTCCGTTTTTTTATAAGCTCGTGCCGGACCTGGTGCAAGAAATGGGCGTTGCCTATCCTGAGCTGGCTGAAGCCGCCGAGCGTGTAGCGCAGGTGCTGAAACAGGAAGAAGAGCGCTTTGGTGAGACGCTAGAAAACGGCATGAAAATCCTTGAAGCGGCGCTGGCAAAAGATCCCGCTAACCTGGACGGAAAAACTGCCTTCGCTTTGTACGACACCTATGGCTTTCCGCTGGATCTGACTGCCGATATTTGTCGTGAGCGTGACGTCACGCTTGACGAAGTCGGTTTTCAAACCGCAATGGAAAAACAAAAATCCACCGCCCGTGCGGCGGGTAAATTCGAGATGGCCGCAGCGATTGAATACAGCGGCGCCAAAACCACTTTCGTGGGATACGACACCCTTGCGGATGAAAGCAAGATCATTGCGCTGTACGTCAATGGCAGTGCCGTGCAGACCGTCGCAGCGGGACAGGACGCCATCGTCGTGCTGGACCACACCCCGTTTTATGCCGAGTCCGGTGGTCAGGCTGGTGATGTGGGCGTACTCGAGACGGGCAGTGTGCGTTTTGATGTCAGCGACACGCACAAAATTCAGGCAGATGTGTTTGGACATCATGGCAAATTAATCGACGGTACACTGAAAATTGGCGACACCGTCAGCGCCAAAGTCAACGCCAACGTACGTGCGGCGACCATGCGCAATCACTCGGCCACGCACCTCATGCACAAGGCCCTGCGTACCGTGCTTGGTGGTCATGTCTCGCAAAAAGGCTCCTTGGTCGATGCCGACAAAACCCGTTTCGATTTTAGCCATAACGGGCCAGTGACAGCCGACGAAATTGCCCGCATCGAAGCACTGGTCAATCACGAGATCCTGGAAAACATCGCCACCGATGCACAACTGATGTCCTATGACGACGCCATCAAGCACGGGGCCATGGCCTTGTTCGGCGAAAAATACGGCGATCAGGTTCGGGTGTTGGGAATCGGTTCCTCGCGCGAGCTGTGCGGCGGTACGCACGTCACCCGCACTGGCGACATCGGGCTGTTCAAAATCGTGGCTGAATCCGGTGTTGCTGCCGGCATCCGTCGGATCGAAGCCGTCACCGGCGAGCAAGCACTGGCTTTGTTGCAGTCGCTTGCCGCGCGCGTTAATGAAGCCGCTGCTGCACTCAAAGTGCAGCCCGAAGAAATCACACAGCGCATCACGCAAGTGCAAGACCAGGTGCGAGCGCTGGAAAAAGAGCTCGCCGCACTCAAATCCAAAATGGCTGCCGGTCAGGGTGACGAGCTCGTCGCGCAGGCGGTCGACGTTCATGGCATCAAGGTGCTGGCCGCCACGCTGGCCGGTGCCGATGTAGCGACCCTCCGTGAAGTGATGGACAAAATGAAAGACAAACTCAAGACCGCCGCGATTGTGCTGGCCGCCGTCAACGACGGCAAAGTCAGCCTGATTGCCGGCGTCACCGCGGACGCTACCACCAAAGTTAAAGCAGGTGAGCTGGTCAATTTCGTCGCCCTGCAAGTCGGTGGAAAAGGCGGCGGCCGGGCCGATATGGCGCAAGCCGGTGGCACGGATGCCAGCGGCTTGCCGGTGGCGTTGGCAGCGGTGGCAGGCTGGGTTGGTCAGCGGGTGCAGTGAGATGATGGAACATCGTTACTGCCCCATGTGCGCCGCACCCTTGGTGCTGCGTGCAACTGAAATTGACAACGACAAGCAGCGTCTAAGCTGCCCCGACGGGCATTGGACCCACTGGGACAATCCCTTGCCAGTATTGGCGGCGTTAGTCGAGGTCGATGGCAGGATTCTGCTGGCACGCAATGCCGCTTGGGGCGAAAAAAACTTCGCCCTCATCACCGGTTTTATGGAGCGCGGTGAAACGCCTGAAGAAGGCGTTGCACGTGAACTCAAGGAAGAAACCAATCTGGACGCCGACAGCATCGCGCTCATTGGCGTCTATGAATTCATTCGCAAAAACGAATTGATTATTGCCTACCATGTGCGCGCATCGGGGCAGCTGCAGCTATCGCCTGAGTTGGTCGAAGTGCGTCTGGTCGCACCAGAAAAACTCAAACCCTGGCGTGCCGGCACCGGATACGCCATGGCCGACTGGATGCGCGCCCGCGGACTGAGCGTGGAATTTATCGACTGGGGTACGCAAGCGCCCGATCCAAACTAATGAATGAGTGACTGTATGGAATTTCAAAAAGATCTCGACGCACGCGGCCTCAATTGTCCGTTGCCGATTTTGAAAGCAAAAAAAGCGCTGGCTGACATGCCAAGCGGTGACGTGCTGCGTATCGTGGCCACCGACCCGGGGTCCGTGCGCGATTTTCAGGCCTTCGCCCGCCAGACCGGCAACGAATTGCTCGAGCATCTGCAGCACGAGAAGGAATTCACTTTTTTTATGCGGCGCAAATAAGCAGGCCGCTGTTGGTCTGATTCGTTTTAAACAGAAAAGAACGACCGTGCCGAAATTTTGCGCGAGGCAGCATTCTTCTCTATAATCGCGCTTTACGTTAACGTCAATTGAACTTCAAGGGCAGCCTTATGAAAGTACTGGTTCCAGTCAAACGCGTGGTCGACTACAACGTCAAGGTACGCGTCAAATCCGATGGCAGTGGTGTAGAGCTGGCCAACGTCAAGATGTCGATGAATCCTTTCGACGAGATCGCCGTGGAAGAGGCGATGCGGCTCAAAGAGGCCGGCGTGGTCACCGAAGTGATCGTCGTTTCGTGTGGTGTCGCGCAGTGCCAGGAAACCTTGCGCACCGCAATGGCCATTGGTGCGGACCGGGCCATTTTGGTCGAGACCGATACCGAACTGCAGCCGCTGGCCGTGGCCAAGCTCTTGAAAGCAGTGGCGGACAAAGAGCAGCCGCAGCTGATCATTTTGGGCAAACAGGCCATTGATGACGATTGCAATCAGACTGGCCAGATGCTTGGTGCGCTGCTGGGCTGGCCGCAAGCAACCTTTGCGTCGAAGGTCGTCATCGCCGATGGCAAAGCCGCCGTCACCCGGGAAGTTGACGGTGGTCTGGAGACCTTGTCGCTCGTGCTGCCGGCCATCATCACCACCGATTTGCGTTTGAACGAGCCGCGCTATGTGACGCTGCCCAACATCATGAAGGCCAAGAAAAAAACACTCGATGTGTTGACCCCAGATGCGCTCGGCGTTGCCGTCGCGCCGCGCTTGAAAACCTTGAAAGTAACTGAGCCTGCCAAGCGAAGCGCCGGTGTGATGGTGCCGGACGTTGCCACGCTAGTGGGCAAGCTCAGGAACGAAGCCAAAGTCATCTGAATAATTAAGGAACCATCATGACCGCATTAGTGATTGCAGAACACGACAACGCGTCGTTAAAAGGCAGCACCTTCAACACTGTCGCTGCTGCTGCACAGTGCAGCGATGCGATCCATGTACTCGTGGCTGGCCACAACTGTGCGGGCGCCGCTGCGGCTGCGGCGCAGATTGCGGGCGTCACCAAAGTGCTGGTGGCGGACGCCGCGCACTTTGAGCATGGGCTCGCTGAAAATGTCGCCGCCCAAGTTCTCGCTATAGCAGCCGGCTACACGCACATTCTCGCGCCGGCGACGGCCTACGGAAAAAATATCGCGCCGCGGGTAGCAGCGTCGCTGGATGTGGGTCAGATTTCAGAGATCACCAAAGTTGATACGCCCGACACGTTTGAGCGCCCGATTTACGCCGGTAATGCGATTGCTACCGTGCAGTCGGCCGATGCCGTCAAAGTAATCACCGTGCGCACCACCGGTTTTGATGCGGCAGGCTCCGGTGGAGCCGCCGCTACCGAGACACTCACGCCAGTGGCCGACTCCGGCAAGTCTGCCTTTGTCTCGCGCGAATTTGCCAAATCCGATCGTCCCGAATTGACCGCTGCCAAAGTCATCGTCTCCGGCGGCCGGGGCATGGGTTCTGGCGAAAATTTTAAAATTCTCGAGCCGTTGGCCGATAAGCTTGGCGCCGCAATGGGTGCGTCGCGCGCTGCGGTGGACGCCGGCTATGTGCCCAACGATTGGCAGGTCGGTCAGACCGGCAAAATTGTGGCGCCGACTTTGTATATCGCTGTCGGTATTTCGGGAGCCATCCAGCATCTGGCCGGCATGAAAGATTCAAAGACAATCGTGGCGATCAACAAAGATCCCGAAGCGCCGATTTTCAGCGTTGCCGATTACGGTCTCGTTGGTGATCTGTTTGAAGCGGTGCCTGAATTGATCAAAGAATTAGGCTAGCCGTCGGCATAATCGTCAGGCAAAGCCCCACACAACAACAATAAGGAAATCGCATGAGCTACGTCGCACCGCTAAAAGATATGGTGTTCGTGATGAACGAACTGGCAGGACTGGAAGCCATCAGTGCCTTGCCCGGCTGCGAAGACGCCACCCCGGAGACGGCCGAAGCGGTGCTCGAAGAAAATGCGAAATTCTGCGCTGAAGTGGTCGCGCCACTTAACTGGGCCGGTGACCAGCACCCGAGCAGCTGGCACGAAGGCACCGTCACCACCACCAAGGGTTTCAAAGAAGCCTTCAAGGCCTTTGGCGAAGCGGGTTGGCAGGGTGTGCAGCATCCGGTTGAATTTGGTGGACAGGGTTTGCCTAAATTATTGGCCACGCCTTGCATTGAGATGCTCAATTCGGCGAGTCTGTCTTTTGCCTTGTGCCCCTTGCTCACCGACGGTGCAATCGAAGCGCTGATGACGGCAGGCAGTGCGCAACAAAAAGCCTTGTTCCTCGAAAAACTAATTTCGGGTCAGTGGACCGGCACCATGAACCTCACCGAGCCACAGGCAGGCTCCGATCTGGCTTTGGTGCGCAGTCGTGCCGTGCCTGAGGGTGACGGCACGTTCAAAATTTTTGGTACCAAAATTTACATCACCTACGGTGAGCACGACATGGCCGAAAATATTGTCCATCTGGTGCTCGCCCGTACGCCTAGTGCGCCTGAAGGCGTCAAAGGTATTTCGCTTTTCATCGTGCCAAAGTTTTTGGTCAATGCTGACGGCTCGCTGGGTGGGCGCAATGATGTGCATTGCGTCTCGATCGAGCACAAGCTCGGGATCAAGGCTAGCCCCACGGCGGTGCTGCAATTTGGGGATCATGGCGGCGCGATCGGCACGCTGGTTGGCGAAGAAAACCGCGGTCTCGAGTATATGTTCATCATGATGAACGCCGCGCGTTTTGCGGTGGGCATGCAGGGTATCGCGGTGGCCGAGCGCGCTTATCAAAAAGCCGTGCAGTACGCAAAAGACCGCGTGCAGTCGCGCGACCTGGCCGGCTCCGCCGGGCCGGTCACGATTATTCACCATCCCGATGTGCGCCGCATGCTGATGTCCATGCGCGCCCAAACCGAAGCCGCGCGTGCATTGTCGTATGTAACCGCAGCAGCATTCGACGCTGGGCATCATCACGCTGATGAAGCGACCCGCAAGGCCAATGCCGCGTTTTACGATTTCATGGTGCCGATTGTCAAAGGCTGGTCGACCGAGTTGTCGATAGATGTGGCGTCGACCGGCGTGCAGGTGCATGGCGGGATGGGCTTTATCGAAGAAACCGGCGCGGCACAGCATTACCGCGATGCGCGCATCCTCACCATCTATGAAGGCACGACCGCGATTCAAGCCAATGATCTGGTTGGTCGCAAGACCATGCGTGATGGTGGCGCGTTCGCTAAGAGCTTGATTGCTCAGGTGCGGGCGACGGATGCGGTGCTTGCGGCGTCGGCCCATGCCGATCTGCAGGCCATTCATCGTCAGCTACATGCCGCTTGCGCGGCCTTGGAAGACGTCGTGACGTTCGTTGCGGCGTATGCCAAGTCGGATGTGAAAGCCGTGTTTGCCGGGAGCGTTTTGTACTTGAAACTTGCCGGTATCGTTTTTGGTGGCTGGCAGATGGCGCGTGCCGCCTTGGTGGCGGAGCGCAAACTGCAGGCCAAAGAAGGCGACGCTGGTTTTTATCAGGCCAAGATCGGCACAGCCCGGTTTTTTGCCGATCACTTCCTTTCGCAAGCCGGGTCGTTGCGAACAGCCGTGGTTGATGGGAGTGCGGGTGTCATGGCGTTGACGGAAGAGCAGTTTTAATTTTTACCGGCGCGTTGCTGCATTAACCGTATGATCCGCCCGTCAGCAGCAGATCAAAGCTCCGCGCCAGTGCAATCAGCATTAGCGTAGCGCCATAGCCCAGATTGACGACCATCAGCACCGCCACCATCCAGCTCGTGTCTGAATGTTGGCCGGAGGCGGCGTTATAGTGCGCGTCCCATTTTTCGTCTGCCATCAAGCCGATCACAAAGGTCTCGATACAAGCGGCGAGCACCGACAAGACCAACGGCGCGGTATTAACAAGCAGCGCCCGACTGGGATCTTGCGCCAGCAAACCGGCGCTCAGTAGCAGCGTGGCGGCGTGCAGCCAGCCCCAGCGGTCGCGCAGGCCGTGCAAATAGAAGCGGTGTAGGCCGGCGCCGCCAAATAAAAGAGCGAGCAAAGCGGCGAAGGTCTTGTTTTTGTGGGAAGCAGTCATGAGGTCTCAAAGCGCGCCAGGTATTTTCAAGCTGATAATGTTTGGTGGGATCGGATCAGCTTGGCAAGGCCGTAGTGTGCACCAGAGCTGCCGAAGCGGCAATCTGATCCGGGATAAGCTTGTCGCGAAGCGCTGAATCACGCTATAATCTCGCTCTTTTTCCGTGTTCGAACCCCTTTTGAACACCTTTTTACCGAGAATCCTATGGTCGTAATTCGTTTAGCTCGTGGCGGCGCCAAGAAGCGTCCCTTCTACAATATCGTAGCAACTGATTCGCGCAATCGTCGTGACGGTCGCTTTATCGAACGCATCGGGTTTTACAATCCGGTCGCGTCAGGTAAAGAAGAGTCGTTCCGTATTGCTGCGGACCGCCTGACCCACTGGCAAGGTGTTGGCGCGCAATTGTCGCCAACCGTCGCTCGTCTGGTTAGCGCCGCCAACAAAAAGGCAGCGTAATTTGCCGCTTGATAGCGCATCCGGGATTCCGGTCCCTGATGACCTGGTGCTGGTGGCGTATGTGTCGGGTGCTTTTGGTCTCGACGGTTGGATTCGTCTGAGGCCTTACTCTGCCGATGCCAGCGCTTTGCTCCATGCAAAAACCTGGTGGATGGATAAGCCAGCACTGCAAGATATTGACGTCATGCAGGTACGCGCGCAAGGCGAAGATGTGGTCGCCCGCATCGTGGGCGTGGCAGACCGGAATACGGCTGAGAGTCTGCGTGGCGCGACGGTGCATATCAGGCGCAGTCATTTCCCGCCGCTGTCGGACAACGAGTTTTATTGGGTCGACCTGATAGGTCACCGCGTGGACAACCTCACTGGCGAACATCTTGGTGAGGTGGTGGGCCTGATGGACAATGGGGCGCATCCGATACTGAAAGTGGTGATGCTGCCGCAGACAGATCCGAAAAAACCGGATGAATTATTAATACCTTTTGTCGACCGTTTCGTGACCGAGGTAGATCAGGCAGCAAAAAAAATTACAGTCGACTGGGAACGCGATTACTAGTCTGATTAGCCGGGGAGACGAGGGCATGCAGTTTGACGTCGTGACGCTCTTTCCCGAAATGTTTACTGCGTTAACGGCGTCGGGCATTACCCGGCGAGCGTTTGAACAGAAAAAATTTGGATTGGCTTTGTGGAATCCACGTGATTTTACGACCGACAATCACCGCACCGTAGATGATCGGCCTTATGGTGGTGGGCCCGGCATGGTGATGATGGCCAAGCCGCTTGAGGCGGCGATTGACGCAGCGAAAGCGGGTCAGCAACAACAGGGTTTACCGGCGCCGCGTGTGATTTATCTGTCACCGCAGGGCGCGCCGCTGACGCACAATAAAGTCATGCAGCTGGTGGCGGAACCCGGGCTTGTCCTTTTGTGCGGGCGCTACGAAGCAGTTGACCAGCGTTTGCTGGAGCGCTGCGTGGATGAAGAAATCAGTCTGGGAGATTTTGTTCTGTCAGGTGGTGAAATACCGGCGATGGCGCTGATGGATGCGGTCATCAGGCAGCTGCCCGGGGCGCTGCATGATGAAGCCTCGGCAGTAGAAGATAGTTTTGTAAACGGTTTATTGGATTGCCCGCATTACACGCGCCCCGAAGTCTACCAAGACATGCCGGTGCCGGCGGTGCTGCTAGGCGGTCATCATGCCGAGATCATGAAATGGCGGCGCGAGCAGGCGCTAGCGGCAACGCTGCGCAAACGCCCTGAACTGATCGTGCAGGCGAGAGCCGGCGGATTACTGAGTAAGGCTGATGAAGCCTTTCTTAAAAAGATCGGGGCAGGGCAATTGCGCTGACTGATCAGTTAGGTGGAAAGAAAAGATGTTGTAGCAACTGCTGTAATGAGTACGGGTAATTTACCCGATTGTGTAACCCCATCCTCTACCGGGCAAAGCCAGAAAAAAACTGCGCCGGCAAGATGGTTCATGGAGCTGAAAATGGACCTGATCCAGCAATTAGAGCAAGAAGAAATCGCCCGTCTGGGCAAAAACATTCCTGAGTTCGCGCCTGGCGACACCGTCATCGTCAACGTTAACGTTGTCGAAGGTACACGCAAGCGTGCACAGGCTTACGAAGGTGTCGTCATCGCCCGTCGTAACCGCGGACTCAATTCGCACTTCATCGTGCGCAAGATCTCCTCGGGTGAAGGCGTCGAGCGTACATTCCAACTGTACTCACCGCTGATCGCATCGATTGAAGTCAAGCGTCGTGGTGATGTTCGTCGTGCCAAGCTGTACTACTTGCGCGAGCGTTCAGGCAAGTCGGCGCGTATTCGTGAAAAGCTGCCAAACCGTCGCGTCAAATCAGCCGCTGCGGAATAAGCACGCGATCCGGTATAGCCGAACCAGAAAGACCGAAAAGGGCGCCACCGGTGCCCTTTTTCATTGGCCACAAGCATGAGCACATCGCTGTTTGACCCCAAGTTGGCAAGAATTGACGCGCTGGCCAATGAGCCGCCCGTCGATCATGCACGTCTGGACCCGGACTGGTTGCGCCGGCGCTTTACCGAGCCTGGTGCATGGCAGCCCGAATTCACCGATGAGCATATGCTGCGTAATTCGGATCAGGCCCTGACCCCGGCTGCCGTACTGGTGCCCCTTGTCGTCCACCCGCAGCGCATGAGTCTGCTGCTGACCCGACGCACCGCGCACCTGCATGACCATGCAGGGCAGATCAGCTTTCCGGGAGGGCGTGTCGACCCCGAAGACCAAGACGTCACGGCGACGGCCCTGCGCGAGACCGAAGAAGAAATCGGTCTGGCACGTCGTCATATCGAAGTCATCGGCAGCTTGCCCGATTACCTCACCGGTACTGGTTTTCAGGTCACACCAATCGTCGCGCTCGTGCATCCGCCGTTCGAATTATTGGCAGACTCCTTTGAAGTCGCCGAAATTTTCGAGGTGCCTTTAGTCTTTTTGATGAATGGTGCCCATCACGAACGTCGCAGTGCTGAGTTTCCGAGTCGTCCGGGGCGCCGCAGTTTTTATGCGATGCCCTACGAGCAGCATTTTATCTGGGGCGCAACCGCGGGCATGCTGCGTAACCTTTATCATTTTCTGCGGGCCTGATACACGCCATGCCGGCGTCGCTGCACACGGTGCAGTTTGATTCCCGGCAAGTGCTGCGTTATCGTATGGTTTGCTTGTTTTCAAAGGCTGGGTCATGACCATCTTGTCCATCTTGTGCGTATTGCTGCTTGAGCAGTTCAAACCGCTGCGTGCGGACAATCCCGTCTATGGCTGGATCAGATTATTTGCCGCGCGGGTTGAGCACAGCTTTAACGCTGGTCAGGCCGAACATGGCCGCATGGGTTGGCTGGTCGTGATGTCAATATTGGTTGTGCCCACCTTGGTCATCTACTGGTTATGCGCGCTTGTAAGCCCGCTGTTGCAACTTGGCTGGAGCCTGCTGGTCGTCTATCTCACGCTGGGATTTCGTCACTACAGCCACTATTTCACCGCCATCCAGCTTGCCCTGAGCAATGCCGAACTCGCAGAGGCCCGCGGCTTATTGGCCGAATGGACCAAACAGGACGTGCGCGATATGGATGCCGAAGAAGTCGCCCGGCTCGCGGTCGAAAATGCGCTAGTGACCACCCACCGTCACGTCTTCGGCGTTTTTTTCTGGTTGCTCATGCCGATGGGGCCGGCGGGCGCCGTGCTCTATCGTGTCGCAGAATTCCTGGCGCGTGAATGGAGCCAGTCCAAGTCGCTCAAGCAGGAAGCCTTTGGCAAGTTTGCTGCGCGGGCTTTTTACTGGATCGATTGGGTGCCAGTCCGGCTTACCGCTATCGCCTTTGCAATCGTGGGCAACTTTGAAGATGCCATCTACGCCTGGCGTAATTTTGCCAGCCGCTGGAGCGACGAAACCGTCGGCATTATTTTGTCAGCCGGAGGCGGCGCCATGGGCGTGCGGCTGGGCACACCAGCCGAATATGCGGCCGTCATGCCTGTCGTAGATACGTCGATCCCGCTGGCGCCGGTACTGACCGATATCGAGATATTGCCCGGTGAGGCCCCGTCCTTACGGGCGCTGCAGAGCACCGTCGGGCTAATCTGGCGCGCCCTGTTATTGTGGATTTTGCTACTGCTACTGCTATCGGTCGCTGCCTGGTTGGGCTGATTCGCCCCGCAGCGTGGCCTCACTATTTTTCCGGCTTGCAGCTTTTCTTTGTTTCCGGCGCGCTCTTCTGTAAGATAGCGGGACTTGCTGCGCTGCCGCACGGTGCGGCCCACTAAAGCTGCCCACTAAAGCTGCCCACTAAAGCGACCTCACCCAGGTTCGCCCCCAACTCGCCCCCGACATGGCTTCATCTTCTGCTGACTCGCCTCTCCCGGAATCCGATTTCATCATTCAGGGCATCACCAGCAACGGCAAAGCATTTCGTCCGAGCGATTGGGCTGATCGCCTCTGCGGCATCATGTCGCGTTTCCATCCCGACGGCGACAACGGCTACGACCGTCATCTGCAATATTCCCCCTATGTGCTGCCGGCCTTGTTCGATGGCGTGCGGGCTGTCGTGGTGGATGGACGGCTGCGCCAACTCGAACCGCTTGCCTATCATTTCCTGCTCAGCTTTGCCCGCGACAATGACTTGCGGCTGGTTGATGCCTGCCTGTTACCAGAGCAGTCGACGCAGCGCTGAAGCCGTTTTGCCCAAGAGGCTACAATCGGGCATTGTCACATTCAGCAGGACCACTCATGCCCGGACATCACGATCATTCTCATGCCCATGCCGCGCACGGGCACCACGATCATCACGATCATCATCACCATCCCTTGCCCGACAGCCGGAAAATTCTGCTCATTGCCATCGTCGCTAATCTGGCTTTTGTCTTCATTGAATTCAGCTGGGGTTTGGCCGCGAATTCGACTGCGCTCATGGCCGACGCCGGCCACAATCTGTCGGATGTGCTTGGACTCGTGTTGGCGCTCGGGGCCATCCTGCTGGCCAAAAAACAGACTGGGGCGTCGTACACCTATGGTTTGCGCAGCTCGTCGATTCTGGCCGCGCTAGCTAATGCGATGCTGCTCTTACTGGCCTGCGGCGCCATCGGGTGGGAGGCGGCGCATCGTGTGTTGGCACCGGCCAGTGTCGATGGCAAGACCGTCGTCATCGTTGCTGCGCTGGCCATCGCCGTCAATGGTTTTTCGGCCTGGCTTTTGATTGCCAATAGCAAAAATGATCTCAACATTCGCGCGGCGTTTTTGCACATGATGCTCGACGCTGCCGTCTCACTCGCGGTGGTCATTGGCGGGCTGATGGTCATGTTGACTGGCTGGACCTGGCTTGATCCTGTCATCAGTCTGGGCATCGTTGTCGTCGTGTTCCTCAGCACCTGGGGCGTGCTGCGTGACGCCATGCGATTGGCATTGAGCGCGGTGCCGTCGCATATCGACCTGGCCGGCGTGCAGCAATTTTTATTGCAACAGCCCGGCGTGAGTGCCATCGAAGATTTGCACATCTGGGGCATGAGTACCACCGAGACCGCCTTAACGGTCCATTTGATCATGCCGCAAGGGGCGCCCGGTGACGCTTTTATTCACACGCTCGCGCAGGACTTGAAACATGATTTCGCGATTCATCACAGCACCGTGCAAATCATGTCGAGCCCATCGCATGGCGCTTGTGTGTTGTTGACTGCCTAATTTTTGTGCACCCAAAACACGCACATAAGTAGTCCGTCGCAGTCCGCCATACCGCGCCATAGCGGTATAAATATTCTATAAACGCACATCAAATTAATCACCGCACATGCGTGATTAATTTCCAACATCGCACTAACAATTGATGCATGTTTAATTGAATCTGCACAAGCTCTTGCTGTTTAATCGCTGCATGATTGCTTGCATGATTCGTTTCTGCCAAACCGGTTTTACTCTCATCGAGCTGATGATCACGATGATCATCGCGTCCATTCTTGCTGCCATCGCGATTCCCGTTTACCGTGATCACATGCTGCGCAGTCGTTTGCCTGATGCCATGGGTGCGCTCAGCACAATGCGTATGCGGCTTGAGCAGTCGTATCAAGATAACCGAATCTATGGCAACGCAGACGCGTGCGGCGTCAGTCTGCCTCTACCCGGGATGTTTACGTATACCTGCGTGGCGCAGCCTGATGGCCAGTCTTACTTGCTTACGGCGACTGGTACGGTGGGGGGGGCGATGGCATCTTTCACCTACACACTCGATCAGGCTGGTTTGGCGCGCACGGTAGCCTTGCCAACTGGCTGGGGCCGTGTGCCCGTCAATTGCTGGATACGCACACAAGGGGGCGTATGTTAGTGCTGCCACTAGTGCCTTGTCGTGGTCGGTGCAGCGCTGGTATTTCGCTCATCGAAACCATGATTGCCCTGAGCGTGGCGGCGATTGTGCTGAGCTTAGGTGTGCCTGCATTTGCCGACTGGGTCCGTCGCGCCGAAGTACGCAGTGCCGCCGAAGGACTCAGCGCGGCCTTGCAACAGGCGCGGGCCGAAGCAGTGCAGCGTAACGCTACCGTCACCTTCACACTCACCAGTTCGGCTGGCTTGCCAAGCTGGGCCATCGGCTGCTTACGTGTCAATGCCCGTTGTCCTGCCATCATCCGCCAGCAAGCTGCTGCGGCAAATACGCCCGCAAGAGTGGGCGCAGCTACAGCCAATGATGGAGCGCTGGCCGCTGTTGTTCCGCTTGATGTAGCGCTGATCGCCGGTGCCCATTTGCCTGCCAGTGTCAGCTTCAATGCGATGGGTGCGCTGGCGCAGCAGGCCGTGGCAAGCGATATCACCCGGCTCGATTTTACCTATGCCGGCAGCACCGCTGCGCGTCGCATGGTGATCCTGATCGGCAGCGGCGGCATGATCCGTCTGTGTGACCCGGCCCTATCTTCTGCCGGCGCCGGCGGTGTCGAAGGATGTCAATAAATGGGCATGCTCCAAACCTGCAAACAGTCGGCACCGGCCCAGCATCATGATCGCGGCAGCGCCTTGCTCGAAGGTTTGTTGGCGATCCTGATTTTTTCGGTCGGTCTGCTGGCCATCCTGATGCTGCTAGCGACATCCTTGGTCGAAGTAGGCAACGCGCGCTATCGCGTCCAAGCCAGTCTGCTGGCCTCGAACGTGATTGCTGCAATGTGGACCGGCGACCGGTCCCTTGATGGTTTGCGGGGCCGTTATGGCGATGTTCAAAGCACGACCTACCAACGCTGGCATGCGGAGGTCCTGGCGCGTTTGCCTGGCATCACTGGCACGGTCAACCCGCCCTCTATCACCATCGATGATGCGCGTCACGTAAATGTAACGCTGCGTTGGCAGGCGCCCGGTGATGCGCAGCCTCATCAGCTTGTGGTCGCTGCCATCATCACTAACTAAGCGCCGGCTGCGAGCAAGCCGCTATGATAAAAAAAATCCCCTTCGCCACACACCGTGCCGGCATCGGCCTGGTGGATCTGCTCGTCGGGTTGGCCATCAGCTTGCTGGCCATGCTGGTGATTTTGCAGATTGCGGTCTTGTTTGAAGCGCGCCGCAAAACCACTATCGGCGGCGCCGACGCGCAGATGCGTGGCATTCACGTCATTGCCACCATCGAACGCGATTTGCGTCTGGCCGGCTATGGACTTGGTCCGTCCGAGGCGCTCGGCTGTGCCGTCAAGCGGCACTTCGTGACGCCCCAAACCGATCTGATCCTGCAACCGGTAAGAATCATCAATGGTGCCAACGGCGCTCCGGACAGCCTGCAGATATTGGCCAGTGCCAAGTCCGGCGGCGGGGTCGCCGCCCAACTGAGCAGCGATCACGCCAATGATGCAGACCAAATGATGGTCAACAGCACCTTAGACATCCTGACCAACGACATCCTGATTATTCAGGAGGCCGGCAAACCTTGCACGATGGTGCAGGCCACCGCGGTGCCCACTGGGCAGTTTCGGGTCTCGCATGAAGGTGTCCGCAGCGCCTGGAATCCGGATGCACCGGCGACACTCTTTCCACTCGCGGGTTACCGCATTGGTGCGACAGTCATCAACCTCGGTGCTGTCAGCGACCGTGGCTATGCCGTCAACACAAACGGGCAATTACAGCTCTCGCGCTACCTGAGCGTCTCCAACACCACTGCAACGACGCCGCTGGCGACAAACATCGTCAATCTGCAGGCGCAATACGGCTTCGATACGCGTGCCGGGCTGCAGACATCATCGCAAGTCACGCGCTGGAGCGCCACGATGATTGATGCCGACCGTAATGGCGTTGCCGGTGACAACGGCGACTTGCGGCGTCTGTTGGCGGTACGCATTGCGGTGGTGGCTCGCAGCAGTCAGGCCGAGCCCGCTATTGGGCGGTGCACCACCACGACGTCGCAGCCGACCTGGCAGGCAGGCGACGTCGTTGACGGTCAGTTAGTTGATACGCCCATTACGATTGACCGCAATCCTGACGGTAGCGCAAACGCCAACTGGCGTTGCTTTAGCTATCGGGTGTTCGACACGGTGGTCCCTTTGCGCAATCTGCTCTGGAGTCCGGCGTGATCATCCCGTTTTATGCCAGACGGCCACGGCCTGCGCAATCCGGTGCGGGTCTGGTGGTCGCACTGATCATGCTGGTCGTGATGAGTCTGGGCGCCATCGCGTTGGTACGGACAGTCGAAACCAGCCTGCTGATGTCAGGTAATTTCGTTTTTCGTCAGTCAGCACGCATCGCCTCGGACGTGGGCAGTGAAGCGGCTATTACGTGGCTGTCGGGTCGCAGTGTGCCAACCGATTTACACAGTAACCAACCGACCCAGGGCTATTACGCCAGCGTGCCCGATGGACTCGACATCAGCAACAGCGGACTCGCCAACGCACAGGCTTTGATCGACTGGGACGGCGACGGTTGCAGCAGTAACGGTGCGCTACTGTGCTTGCAGCCTGCGGCTGCGTCCTTGCCCGACAGCGCCGGCAATCGTGTTCGCACCATCATTCATCGTTTATGCCGATCCGCTGGTGCGCCCAACGATCCGGCCATTGGCTGTCTGCTCTATCAAAGTCCGCAAAGCAGCAGCGCAAAAAAAGGCGCGATCAGCTACAGCGATCCGAATCGTTTTGCTAGTAATGCGGTGGTGCATTACCGCATCACCACGCGCACCGAAGGCCCGCGCGATACGATTGTTTTCAGTCAGACCACGGTGCGTTTTTAACCCTCTCATTTTTTCGGAATCCCCATGTCGGTCTTGATGCGTTTTTTTATTTGCCTGCTGTTGAGCGGTACTGGCAGCATGCTTGTTGCTGCCCCCACTGACATCGCCATCGCCCCTTTGGCTTATTTACTCTCGGCGCAGGTCAAGCCTAATTTGATGTTCATTCTGGATGATTCGGGCAGTATGCAATGGAGCTATCTCGGCGATGAAGTCGTCACGCATGGTTACGAAAACGCCGTTGGCTACCGCAGCAGTCTGTGCAACAAAATTTACTATGACCCCCAGGTCGACTATGCGCTCCCGGTGCGGGCGGATGGCACGTTGTTTCCTGCGCCCGAATGGACAGGCGCGCGCTATGATGGCTTTCGCGCGGATTCACCGGTCATTGATTTATCGTCCGGTTTTATGGCCTGGCGTTCAAGTGTCTCCGTGCCGTCCATGCCAAGCACGACATCGGGCAGTGTGTTGCAGCCAGATTGCAGTGCAGCCGTGGCGTGCAGTCCAAGCAATAATGGCTTGCCTAATCTTCCCACCGCCGGGTATTACTTTATTTATCAGGGCAATCAGCGCGATAACTTGGGCAGTAACGCGGCAGATGATCCTTGTAAAGATATTAATTTTGATAAGGATCGTGGTGGCAGCGGGCCTTGGGTCAAAGTATTAGTGAGTCCGACATCCGGGCCGGGCAATCGCGATGAGCGACAAAATTTTGCCATCTGGTTCAGTTACCATCGCACACGCATACTGGCGATGAAGACAGCTGCTGGTCGCGCCTTTAATGATATCGATGAAAATTTTCGCGTCGGTTTTTCTACCATCAGTGAGAGCGGTACCGATTCCGACCAGCCCGGTTTTCTAAAAATTTCTGCCTTCGACGCTGTCCACAAAGCGCGCTTTTACGCAAAGCTTTATGCGACCGTCCCTTTATCGTCGACGCCCCTGCGGGCCGCCTTAGCCAAAGCCGGGCAACTCTATGCCGGCAAGCTGCTCACCGGCGCCGATGATCCGGTGCAGTATTCCTGCCAACGTAATTTCAGTTTGCTCGCAACCGATGGCTACTGGAATACCGGCATGGAAACCGCGTCCTATGGGCCGAAAAAAATCGACGGTCGCACCGACGTCGGCAATCAGGATAATGCGCTGCCGCGACCCATGTACGACGGCTCCGGTTCAGCGCTGGGCTCCAGTCCACCGATTTATGTGGCGCGGCTGACGGTACCTATCGTGCGGACGCCCGGTTTCGGTTGGAGCGTTGTCTACAACATCAGCGTAGGCGGGCAAAATCTGATGAGTAGGCTTATCGGTATCGATCACAGCGCCAATCTCAATCTTGATGCGACCACGTTTGCCACCAGGATTGCCGACGCGATCACGCTCGGTGGATTTAGCGCGACTGCTTCGGGCACCGAGATCCTCATCGTCGCGCCGGCTTCAGCGGGCCCGCTGAGCGGCCCGCCCGTGCTCGATCAAGCCGGAGCGCTGCCTATTTCCATTGGCAGCTTTGAGCCGATCCCGGCTGCACAGCGCACGATCAGCACGCTTGCCGATGTTGCGGCTTATTACTACCAGACCGACTTGCGTAGCGCTGCCTTAGGTAATTGCCGCAGTAATCCAGAGGTGTGCACCAACAACGCACCAGCGTCAGACTTGGGCGATGAAGCGCGTCATCAGCGCATGGTCAGCTACACATTGGGTTTGGGCGCCAATGGACTATTGCACTATCAGGAAAATTATGAGCAGGCGACTAAGGGTGATTTTTATGACATCAAGACCGGCAATCGCAATTGGCCCGATCCGATTTATTTTAATGGCCCCGAGCGTATCGACGACTTGTGGCACGCCGCCGTCAATGGAGGCGGTACTTATTTCAATGCCCGCAACTCACAGGAATTGGCACGCTCACTCACCCTCACGATGCGTGCCATTCGTGCTAGCGTAGGTTCGGCGGCCGCCGCCGCGACGAGCACCCAAGAGCCGGTCGCGGGCGACAACATGATTTTCCTCAGCCGCTATCGCACCGTCAATTGGGATGGTGAACTCAAAGCCCAGCGCATTGATGTGGCCAATGGGGTGCTGCTGCCGACGGTATTGTGGTCTGCGCAAGCGCTGTTGGACCGGCAATCAGAGGCCAGAGTGGATCGACGCACTATTTTTACTTATGCGCCTGACCGTAGTAGCCGACTCAAGCCCTTTTTATGGTCAGCGCTCACTGTTGATGAGAAGGCGCATTTCTCCGAAATGTGCAACCCACCCTTCAAGCTATCGCAATGCAACCAGCTATCAAATCCGCAGCGCAGTTTGGCCAGCGGCGCCTTGTTAGTTAATTTTTTACGCGGCCACACTGGCGATGAAGATCGACCCGAGAATATCAATCCGTTGTTTCGCCGCCGCGAGCATGTGCTCGGCGCGCTCATTAATGCGCAGCCACTGTTCGTTGCGCTACCGGCGTTTCGCTATGTCGATGACAATTATGGTGCCTTCCGCGACGAGCAGGCAAAGGACCGTTCGAGCATGGTCTATGTAGCGGCCAATGACGGCATGCTGCATGCATTTGACGCCGCCACCGGAAGCGAGCAATGGGCATTTATTCCGCCCGCCGTGCTGCCGTCACTTTACCGCTGGGCTGATCCGAATCTGGACAATCGCTTCCGTTATCTGCTCGACGGCTCACCCATCGCCGGCGACATCTGCCCCACTGCGCCCACCTCTACCTGCGACAAAACCGCCTGGCGCACCATCCTGGTCGGTGGTCTCGCCGGTGGTGGTCGCCAATACTATGCGCTCGATATCACCGATCCCGCCGCGCCCAAAGCACTCTGGGTGTTTGGTACTGCACAAGATCAGGATATGGGATTTGCCTTCGGCAAGCCCATCATCACCAAACGGCGAAATGGTCGTTGGGTAGTCGTATTCGCCTCCGGCTATAACAATATTAGCCCCGGTGATGGCAAGGGCTATTTGTATGTGCTGGATGCGTTTACCGGCGAGCACCTGGAAAAAATTTCCACCGGTGCGGGTAGTGTGGCCAGTCCGAGTGGTCTGGCCCAACTCAACGGCTGGGTCGACAGCGTCGGCGACAATACCGCCAGTCGTTTTTATGGCGGCGACTTATTGGGCAACGTGTGGCGCTTTGACCCTGACGATCTGGTGCCACCCGCAGGCAAAGAAGCCGTGCAGCTGGCCAGCCTGCGCTACGACCAGCAGTCTCAACCGGTCTCCACCCGACCCGAGCTTTCCGAGATCCTTGTCGGTAACCAGCGTGTGCCTGTTGTCAGCGTCGTCACCGGTCAGTATCTGGGCTTGTCGGACGCAGCTGACAAGTCTGTGCAATCGCTTTACACCTTCAAGGATACCCTCGACACCCAAGGCTTAGGGGTAGTGCAAGCGCGCAGCGATATCGTCACGCAGACGCTCAAACTAAACACTGCGGGAACACAACAGAGCGTCACCCAAGAACCGGTTAACTGGTTGCAAAAGTCTGGCTGGGTCGTCCATTTTACCGGCGCACAGCACGCTGACGGTGAGCGTGGCACGGTCGATCCAGAACAGCAGCTGGGCATCTTGCGCGTACTGACTAACACGCCAGGCAATTCAGTTTGCACAGCCGGCGGGGCGAGTTGGATTTATGCGTTTGATTTTCGTAGCGGTACGTATTTTCCGCTGGCTACTGATCGCGTCGTCGGAAAAAAAATTGCCGACAACGCCCTGGTTGTTGGTGCACTCTCGATCAAAATAGGAGAGCGCACTTACGCTGTCGTCACCGACGAAACCGGCAACATCAACTTCGTAGAAGACCCCTTGCCTGCCGGGGGCACTCGCACTGTCAAACGTGTCGCGTGGCGCGAGCTTGACGAGCAATAATGCGTTGCCTGATCACCCTGATGCTCGCCAGCGCGCTGAGCATCACGGTTTTTGCCAGCGTCGCTACGCACTTGCAACGGAGTCCAGCGTTAGGGGTTGGTCATCGTCTTGCCCTAGTTGTGATGGTCAGCGTGCCGGACAGCCCCCCTAATGAGGTGGCAATCCCGTCGCCCACGTCACCGGATACCTCTCCGCAGTCTTTGCCGCAGCGCAATTGGTTCGCTGAGCCATCTGAGCCAGCGGCCGTAGTTGAGCCGTTCGGTTATCTGCCTGCTCATCGTCTCACCACAAGGCCATTGATACAGACAGACATCGATGCGATCCTGCCTGCGACGTTTTACGGGATTGCGCCCCAACGCCTTGTCTTGCAACTACTGATTAATCAATACGGTGATGTTGACCGGGTCGTGGTCGAGGAGTCTGCGCTGCCGCAGGTCTTGCTGGCCGAATTACAGGCAAAATTTTTACAGGCGCGTTTTACGCCAGGTCGTCTTGATACGCGAGCCGTGTCCAGCGCAGTGCGGATCGAAGTCCAATTGCAGTAAGGGCCGTGATTGCGTCAGAGTCAATCGGAGACAAGCCATTGAACACCCGCACAGAGAAAGACAGCTTTGGCGAAATCGATGTGCCTGCCGCCTCTTTATGGGGAGCGCAGACCCAGCGCTCCTTGCAATTCTTCGCCATATCGGACGAGCGCATGCCGCGCGAATTAATCCTTGCCTTAGCAGCCGTCAAACGTGCCTGTGCGATCGTCAACGGTGATACCGGGCGTTTGTCTGCCGATAAGGTCGCAGCAATCGTCCAGGCTGCTGATGAAATATTGGCTGGCCAACTGTCGGACGAATTTCCCTTGTCGCTCTGGCAGACCGGCTCAGGCACCCAGACCAATATGAACATGAATGAAGTACTGGCCAACCGCGCTTCGGAGCGCATGGGCGGCAAACGCGGCATGCAGCGGCTGTTGCATCCGCATGATGAGGTCAACCTCAGTCAGTCTTCCAATGATATTTTTCCCACGGCGATGCATGTGGCGGTCGCGATGGCAATCGATCAAAATTTATTGCCTGCGTTGATGCAATTGCAGTCGGCATTCGAAGAAAAATCCCGGCAGTATGCCGATATCGTCAAAATCGGCCGCACCCACTTGCAAGACGCCACGCCGTTGACACTTGGGCAGGAAATATCAGGCTACGTGGCGCAGCTCGCCTTAGCAGAGCAAGCGTTGCGCAATGCCTTGCCGACGATCCTTGTGCTGGCGGTGGGTGGCACTGCCGTGGGCACCGGCTTGAATGCACCTGCTGATTTCGGGCAGCGCGTAGCGCACGAACTGACTCGCGCGGTCGGGAGGCCAGGCATGGGCTTTCGAAGCGCACCTAACAAATTTGCCGCGCTAGCTGGTCATGAAGCGCTGACAATCTCGCACGGCGCACTGAAAACACTCGCCGTTGCGTTGACCAAAATCGCCAACGACCTACGCTGGCTCGCCTCCGGCCCACGCTGCGGACTAGGCGAAATCACCTTGCCTGAAAACGAACCCGGCAGCTCGATCATGCCCGGTAAGGTCAATCCAACGCAGGCCGAGGCGCTCTTAATGGTCTGCATGCAAGTGATGGCCAATGACGTTGTCATCACCTTAGGTGCGGCGTCGGGAAATTTCGAACTAAATTTGAGCAAGCCCCTGATCGCGCACGCGCATTTGCAAAGTGTGCGATTGCTCGCCGATAGTATGGGTAGTTTTCGCCAGCATTGCGTGGAAGGGATGCAAGCGGATCGGTCGCGCATCGATTACCTTGTCGAGCAATCGCTGATGCTGGTGACGGCGCTGGTGCCGCATATTGGCTATGACAAAGCTGCTCACATTGCCCGATACGCGCATGCCCAGGGAAGCAGTTTGCACGACGCCGCCATAGCGCTCGGTTATGTCACTGCAGAAGAGTTTCGGCGCTGGGTACAAGCTCAGGCAATGACGCAGCCAGCATGAATGCAGCGCGCATTTTTATGCACTTTGGCTGTGCCAGTGGATCGAGCGTTGATGCCTACAAATAAGCGTGCCAAGTTCCTGATTTTTTAATGGGGCGATCGTTGAAAGATCACGTTCTTCCATCGCCCCGTGCCGGCCGGAACCCAGTGTTGTTCGCTGGGCCCTTAAACCCTTTTTATTTCAACGTGGCGTTCCTCGTCGAAACAAATTAACAGCCCCAAGAAGAATCACCGCGCCCAGTAGCGACACCAACAATGAGCCCAGACTAAATTCATTTTGATTAATCGTCCCCGTTCCAAATATCGGTGCCAACAACCATCCTCCTAGAAGTGCGCCAACAATGCCGACCACCACATTCATCAACAAACCCTGTTGTGCATTGGTGCGCATAATCATGCTGGCAATCCAACCAAGGATGCCACCGATCACAATCCAGATAATAAAGTTCATGTCGTCTCTCCATAAAAAAAGAACACTGTCCAACCTCGTCAACTTGGCAAACTGAGAATTAGGCAGACAAGATGACAACAGGTTCACCGCAGAGCGCCATCACGCGTCAATCAAAGCTGATGTTGTAGAACAGCGAGAGCACGCTGCGGGTGCCGGCTTCGGCTTCGATGGCCAGACGCGGCGACAGGGTATAGCGCAGCAAGACCGCAGCCCCTGCCGTTTGTAAACCTTGCTGGTAACTCATATAAAGTTTTGACGACAGGCGCTTGCCGAGCGTAACGATATTTTTCTGCAAGGTGTCCTGACTCTTTGACAAGCTGACGCTGTCGACCCCCAATGCACTGGCAATCTGCACCTGCACGCCCGCGGCCGCGCTATGGGAAAGCAAGGACGCCGCCGCACTTTGCAACACGTCGGCATCATTGCCGCTCGCTGTCGACAGGCCTTGTCCCAATACCAGCCAAGACAATTTTTCTGCATCCGGCACGGGTGGTTCAGACACCAGTGTCACCCGTGGCGCCAGCGCACTCCCGCCAATCGCCACGCCGGCTTCCACTGCTGTGCCACGTCGCATAGCGCGTATATCCAGCGCCGGATTAGTCGGGGCGCCATCAAACCTTGCCATGCCGCGTTCAATGGCCAGCTCGCGGCCATAAGCTCGGTAGGTGCCACGTGTGACCTGCATCAAACCGGCTACCGACAAAGCCTCACCGGCTTCGCTGCGTACACGCACCGCGCCACCGAGCGAGGCATTGATGCCGCGCCCGCGCAGGCGTAACTGATCGCCCAGACCCACGGTCATATCCAAGTCCATCAACAGCGCTTGGGGGGAGCGCGTTGGCGACCGGCGATGATCACGTCATCAGACAAGTGTGGCGCTGCCGTTCTGTCGATATCGATTTGGCCGCGATCAACTAGTAGCGTGCCTTCTGCTTTGAAGCGTCCGTCACCGCCGATCAAATGACCCTCGCCGCTGACAATAAGGGCACTGTCGATGCGGTCCGACACCGAAAATTTCTGTGCTTTCCAATATAGTCTGGCCTCGGCATGAGCTTCGCTAAATCGCACCGGACCCTTGGCCGACACCGTGCCACTGCGGCCCGCAAACTGACATTGTTGAATCGTAAGCGTGTCGCCGGCAAAAACGCCTTCAAAGACCCCATCATGCAGATTGATACCGCTATCGATGGCAATCAATCGTAGTTGCCGGCCAGTGATGCGCCCCGTGATAATCGGTGTGGCTGGTGTGCCCGCGAACCGCAACGTACTCTCGAGGCTGCCATCGGTGATCAGCTTTTCAGAAAGTAGAGCAGCAACCCAGGCCATGGAAGGCACCTGTAGTGTGAGGACGCCTGCCATTGGCGCGTGTCGATCTGGCAGCCAGCTAGCAGGGGCGTGCGGCGCGCTGCCTTCTAATTGCAGACGCCCTAATTGTTGACCTTGCGTCTCAAGCGCAAGAGTCAGCTGACCCTGCGCGGCGCTTGCCCGAAGGTCTAGTTTCTGCAGCCCTAGCGTAAGCGGCTGCGCAGCGCGCAAAACGATATCGCCGCTACGACGATGCAGGCGCACCGTACCTTGCAACGGATAGGTCGCTGCTGGAAAAATCTGCAGGTCCCAGTCACCATCAAGCTGCAAATCGCTGTGCTGCACAATCTGGTTCTTACTCTTGTCTGGCGACTGAAACTGCGCAAATAATGACAGCATTTGCCCGGCATCGAATTGATCTATCCGTCCCTCGCTCGCGATGCCTTGCGTGTCACGGCGGAACTGCTCGACGATGACAGTACCCATTGTGGATTGCAGGGTCAGTGCATTAAGTTGCACGCTGTGTGCTGTGATTATCAGTCCAGCGTGGCCGCGCATTGTTATACGCAATACACCGCGACTCTCAGCCTGCGTCAAGGAACCGCGCCATACAAGATCGGGGGCATCAGCTTCAACCAAGCCACCCGCGGCTTCAAGATGCAGCGTTTCTTTTCTGCTCACAAGTACGGCGCTGGCGGTGTGCTGCGCGCGGGTACCGCTGAGCGTGGCATTAAGGCGGTCTGCGCGAAATTTGTCGATCAGCAGGTCCTGCGCCATCAGTTTGACCTGCAACGGCGCATCCGATTTGGCCTGCGCCGTGATGTCGAGCTGCAGGCTGCCCGCGGCGCGCGTGCCAAGTTGTATTGCGTGGGCGCTCGCCCTTACATCGATTGCTTCGATGACAGCAGCTTGTTGCGGGGCGAGCGTGAGTTGCGCGCTACCCTCGCTCATGCCGATCATGAGTGCGGCAGGCAAACGCAGCTTACTGGCTTGCCAGCGCAGCGCAAGCAGTACGCGGGCGATGTTGCCGGTTGCGCTGCCGTCAACAGTTAGCGTACCGGAAAATTGCGGGCCGAGTTGCGTCAGTTTCGGTGCATGCACAGAAAAGCCGAGTGCGCCACCGTGCTCGCTCAAGCGACCTTGCGCAGTAAGTGTATTCACGCCTGCACGCAGGTCAAGACGGTCAATTCCTATTGAATCGGGTGTAAGCGCCAGTTGTCCCTGGCCGGACAAACGGTGTCCATCAATGCGGCTCTCGTGCAGTGCAAACTGCAGCGCGAGCGCTGGTTTGATCTGTCTGCCGAGTGTACCTTTGGCATCAAGGCTGCCATTGAGCAGCATGCTCGGCCAGCCTTTTTGCGCAACGATTGAGTCAAGCTGCACGTGGTGCAAAATTGCGTGCAGAAAAAAATCGCGCTCACCCGAAAAATTAATCGCACCAGAAAACCCGGCATGCGCCTGCCCTTGTTGTAGCGTCGCCGCCGATACGAGCAGGCGGTCGCGGTTTAGTATGGCGCTTGCGGTTAAGTCTATGGGTGTCGACACGGATAAGGCGGGGGCGGAAAGGGCTAACTGGAGTGTCGACAAATCGCCGCTGATCCCCAGTGTGCCTGCCGCATGTAGCGCCTGTTGGCTGATTTCACCATTGCGCCAGATTGCGTTGGGCATTTGTATCCTTGCCTCCACCGCATAAGGTGCTGTTGCTGTCAGCGTCATCTGGCCGCGCATGAGGCCAGAGACCGGATTGGCGCTTGCAAGCGTGAGCCCGTTGAGCATGACGCGATAGCGTTGCCCATCAAATTGCACACCAAAGTCAGCTGCATCGAATTGCCGGCTTTTTTGCAAAGGCTGCTGCACTACTGTGCGCGCAATCGTGAGCCGATCAATCTGCAGCCGCATCGGTAGTTGCAGTGTGGCCGGCAACGTGGGGAGGGCATCAGTCGCTGCAGGCAGCGTGAGCCGAAGCGTTGCCGCGCGCAGCAGCGTAATGTGCAGCAAGCCTTCGCGTAAAGCGGCCGGGCGCCAGTCCACCTGCACTGCCTGGAGTTGCAGATTGCTATTGGTGCTTTGTAGCGTTAACTCACCGATATGGAGTGGACCGATCAAACGACCATTGATGGCTGTTGCCTGAATAGCGCCTGCGCTAACGTATCGCAGTAGGCCAAATGTCCCACGCGCACCGCTTGGCGTCGTCAATAGCCACGTCACTGTTGCGCTAGCGAGTAACACAAGCAGTAAGAGCAGCCCAAGTAGCGTTGCGCGCCGCAGGGTGGCCGCATTGCATCGGTGCGTAGTGGTATGGTCAGAATCCATAGCCGACCGAAAAATGTAATCGCGTCTCGCCTGTTTCGTGGCCACGCGCGAGATCGACATTCATTTGCCCCACCGGGCTACGCCAGCGGGCACCGATACCGCTGCCGTATCGGAGCCGAAAATCACGGCGCGTTGCAGCCGCATCACCGGCATCAGAAAATACGGCAACGGCCCATTGCGGCGTGATCTGATAGGCCAATTCAACGCTGATGAGCGCCATCACATTGCCGCCAACAATAGCCCCATTTTTGGGTACGCCCAGGCTGCCGAATGCGTAGCCGCGTACGGTCTGGTCGCCACCTGTGCGAAACAGCAGACCTTCTGGGATGCGGTCGCCCTGCTGGTCGCCACTAAAAAATACGCGGCCAGCTTGCAGACGCAGTACGGTATGCCAATGCGGATTAAGCGGGCGCAACCAGATCCCTTGCAACAAAACGCGGCCAATATTATTTTCATTGAGCACACCACCCACGCCGGCCTGTAATTCAATGCCGGCCATGTAGCCACGCCGTGGTGCCAGTGGCGAATCGAATTGGCGCCGCACAAGCGTATAGCCACCAATCAACGCGCGCCGGCTCAAAGTGTCAAGGCCGGGCAGAGTGCGTCGATCGACTAACAGCGAGACCGACAGCACACGTTCGTCGCTGCGAGACGGCGTACTTAGTCTGGCGCTCGTGCGAATTTTTTCAATCTCTTCACCCGTGATCGTGCTGCGCGCAATCGTCGACTCTACGCTTGGCATCCAGCCTGCCAGCCTGTTCTGATACAGGCCCTGCTGCAGAGGCTCAAAATACAGCTCGCCACCCAGTAAGCGGATTTGCCGATCGACGCGCAACACAGATTCAAGTCGCCAGTTGTGGTCTAAAAATCGTCGGTCCAGCCATTTGATTTGTCCGCGAACGCCGCTATCCGTGGATACCCCCAGCCCCAAGCCTAAACGCCGGCTATCGACTTCGGTCACCTCTAAGCGTATCGGTACCTGTGCGGCGTTTGCCGGATCAGGATCAATTGTGGCAAAAGCCGAAAGAAAATAGCCGGTATCGAGGACCCGGGCTTGTAATTCAGCGAGGCGATCTTGTGAGAATGGCTCACCCTCTCGGATCATATTGCTGCGTGCAATGAACGTTGGCGGATAGCGCTGCAATCCGTGAATTTCCAAGGGCCCAAATTTGAACGCCGGCCCGGAATCAATGGTCACTATCAAGTGCGCTGTGTGTTTGACCGGATCAATCTCGGCGCGGCTGTCAACGAGCCGCGCAGCAGGAAAATCCCGTACTAGCAGCGGCGTAAGTAGTTGCTGCTTGGCGGCGTCCCATTGCGCTTGTCGAAACGGCTGACCTGGCGCGAGCAGCCAATTTTTTTTAAGCGCAGCAATACGGGACGCATCTTGTTTGATGGCGCCGATGAAGTGCAAATCAACAGCCTGGATGCGGGTGGCTTCACCCGGCGTGACATGAAAACGTACTGTGGTGATCTTTGGTGTTTGATGTGTGGCGACGGTAATACTGGTTGAAACAATCACTGAGAAAAAGCCTTCTGTGGCCAACAACTCTTTAATGTGCTGTGGGGTGAGGGCGATCAGCCTCTCGCGCTCAGTCGGATTAAGCGCACCATCGCGTAATATCTGCAACTGTTCACGCAATAGCGGCAAGAAGGCATCGGCGCCGAGGATGTCGATCGACTCAGTCGCCGGTGTTGGCTGCGCGAAGCAGCAAGGACCTAACAGGCTCAGCATCAGCATCACACTGACCGGTGTCCGCCCAATTAGTCGCTTGGGCCAGCATGATTCGCGCATAAGACATCAGAAAAGGGAGGCATGGATTGACTGCGAGCTTACGTTGCAGGCAATCAAAGCTGTTTGTTCAAGATCAAATGCCGACGGGACATGACGCAGCGAAGGGATCAGTTTTGCTAAAGATAAAAAAACCGCCTCTCTCGCAGGCGGTCTTGCTTGAATTTATGCGTATTGGCCGCAATTATTTTTTATTTTAATCAGGGAGCTGTCATGCGTACATTTTTAAGGCTAGTCCTGTTCAGCTTGGTGGTGTCGCTCAGCGGTTGTGGCTACAACACCTTGCAGTCCAGCGATGAACAGAGTAAGGCGAGCTGGTCCGAAGTCGTCAATCAATATCAGCGTCGTGCGGATCTCGTGCCCAATTTGGTCAATACCGTCAAAGGCTATGCAGCGCATGAGCAGCGGGTGTTGACGCAAGTAACGCAGGCTCGTGCGCAGGTGGGGGCAGTGAATCTCACGCCTGAGGCGCTCAATGATCCCGCTGCGCTGGCCAAATTTCAGGCCGCCCAAAGTCAGCTCTCGAGTGCGTTATCGCGTCTTTTGGTGGTCAGCGAAAATTATCCGCAGCTCAAAGCTGATGCCGGATTCCGTGATTTGCAGGCCCAACTTGAAGGAACCGAAAACCGGATTACCGTTGCCCGTAATCGTTACATCAAAGCGGTGCAAGACTACAACGTGACGGTACGTTCGTTCCCCACCAATCTGACTGCGATGGCGTTTGGCTTTCAGGTTAAACCCAACTTCACTGTCGACAACGAAAAAGCGGTCTCAACGGCACCGGCGGTTGATTTTGACAAAGCACCCGATGCGGCAAAATAAAACCAGACTCGTCAACCTGGTGGCAGCCTTGCTAATACTGGTGTGGGCCAGTTTATCCGGTGCGCAAACCAGTCAGACGCTCCTGCCGGTGCCGGCCTTGTCAGGTCGTGTGGTCGATCTGACCGCAAGCTTGACGGCACAACAGCAGGCTGAGATCGAGCAAAAACTGCGTGAATTTGAGGAGAGTAAAGGCAGTCAGATCGCGGTACTGATTGTGCCCGCCACCGCGCCCGAGTCCATTGAGCAGTTCGCGCTCAGAGTGGCTGAGCAATGGAAGCTGGGGCGTAAAAAAATCGATGATGGCGCCATTCTTGTTATCGCCAAAAATGAGCGTGCGTTGCGCATCGAAGTCGGCTACGGCCTCGAAGGCGTGCTCAATGACGCCACCGCCAAGCGCATCATTGAAGAGCGTATCGTGCCGCGTTTTAAGCAAGATGATTTTCAGGGCGGTATCAGCAGCGGCATCGACGCGATGTTGGGCGTGATTAATGGCGAACCCCTACCCGCGCCAGCCGCGCGTGACGTAGAGGGAGACAGCACCTGGTCCTCGCTGGCCTTCCTCGCCTTTATCGGCGTGCTGATCGGCGGCATCATGCGTGGCCTGTTTGGTCGTGCCCGTGGTGCGTTGGCCACGGGTACCTTACTCGGTGTCGTGGTGTGGTTAATCGTCGGCCTTATTTCTAGTGCGCTCGTGGCCGCCATGGTTGGCTTTGTGGTCGCGCTACTCGGCGGACGCATGGGCGGTGGGCATCTTGGCGGCATGGGTAGCGGGCGCTCGGACACCTGGGGCGGTCACGGTGGTTTTCGCGGCGGTGGTGGCGACTTTGGCGGCGGTGGCGCGTCAGGAAAATGGTGATCATGTTCAAGCGATTTGTCCGTCATTTTGTCGCCAGCTATTGGCACGTGCAGCGTTATTTTCCAACCCGCACGTGCGCCCGCATCACCCGTGCCATCGGACGCGCGGAGTCACGTCATACCGCCCAAATGCGTTTTGTGGTCGAGGCCTCCCTGACGCCGCACCAGTTGCTACACCGGGTGTCGGCGCGCGAGCGCGCGCTGGAGGTATTTTCATCGTTACGCATTTGGGATACGGCGGCCAATAACGGTGTGCTGATTTACGTACTGCTTGGCGACCATGCGGTCGAAATCATCGCCGATCGTGGTGTCGCATCACAGGTCAATCAGGCGCAAACGTGGGTGCCGATTTTGCTGCAATTGCAGCAGGCGTTTGCGGCGGGGCAGTACGAAGCCGGTACGTTGGGCGCCATCGATGCCGTTGCCGCCGAATTGAGCCGGCATTTCCCGTCTGATGGCGCGCACCCCGATGAGCTGCCTAATACGATTACGTTACTCTAGCGCCGCCCATCCGAACTGGCCTGCTGAATAAATTGCGCATACCGCTTGCAGCGATGCTATCGGTTTGCTGATAGCATTAGTCCTCGCCAAGGTCTAAATTGCCCTGCGTAGTTTTGCTTTTTTTGCATTGCCCTAACTGATCGTGCTTAGCCCATGTCAACAAGTCCGCCCACTTCACCTGTCCCGGGCTACGGCCGCATTACCGTGCTGCTGCACTGGTTGATCGCGCTGCTGATTGTTGCTGCCTTTGCGCTGGGGATGGTGATGGTCGATATCGAGGGTATTACCCCAAGTAAGCTGCGCTATTTTTCATGGCACAAATGGCTGGGGGTGACGGTGTTGGCGCTGACTGCTGTTCGGCTGTTGTGGCGCTTAACGCAAACTGCGCCGCCTTATGCGCAGCCGATGCCGCGTTGGCAGGCGCTGGTGTCGCGTCTCACGCATGGTGCGCTGTATTTGTTGATGTTTGCGGTGCCGGTATCGGGATATTTTTATAGTTTGGCTGCCGGCGTGCCGGTGGTTTATCTGGGTATGCTGCCGTTGCCGGTATTCATCGATGCAGATCCGGTCTTGAAGCCGGTGCTCAAAGAGCTGCACGAAAATCTGGCGTGGTTGTTGTTTGCGCTTGTCGTGCTCCATCTGCTGGCGGTGCTCAAGCATCAGCTGATTGACCGCGACGGGCTCTTGGGGCGCATGCTTCGTTAACATTTTTTACAGGGAAAAAATGGTTTTATCTAAATTTGGACAAGCTCTGTCTTTATTGTTAATCATGCAGTCTGGGTTGGTCGTGGCAGCGCCGTTGAAAACCGACAGCGCAAAAAGTATCGTGTCGGCGACGTTCAAGCAGATGAATGTGCCGGTCGATGCACGTTTCATGAAATTTATCGCCACCATTGATTTTGATGGTGCCAAGCCCGACGCCGCCAAGGCAAGCATCGAACTTGATATTCCCAGCTTTGATTTAGGCGACCCCGACTACAACCGGGAAGTGCTGAAAAAAGAATGGTTCAACAGCGCGCAGTTTCCGAAGGCGCAATTTGTATCGAGCAAAATCAAGGCAGCCGCGCCGGGAAAACTTGATGTGTCCGGTAAACTAACCATCAAGGGCAAGACCATGGAGGTCAATTTTCCCTTGAGCGTGAAAAAAGAAGGCATCGTGCATGTGTTTGAAGGCAGCCTGCCGATACGGCGGCTGTATTTTAATATTGGCGACGGCGATTGGAAAGACACCAGCATCGTTGCTGACGAAGTCGTGATCAAATTCAAAGTATTTGCAGGTCAATAAACGTTTTTTTAAAATTATAAGAGGGAGCTCCAATGAAATTGTCTTATCTCATTACCGCCTTGCTGATCTGCTCGGCCGGTGCCGTCTCGGCACAAACCTACAACGTCGAACCAGGCCACACGTATCCAAGCTTTGAGGCCGATCATATGGGTCTGTCTTTTTGGCGCGGTAAATTTCTCAAAACAAGCGGCAAAATTACGCTTGACCGTGCGGCCAAGAGCGGCACAGCCGAGATTCTGATTGATGCCAGCACGATTGATTTTGGCCACGCCAAAATGAATGATCATGCCAAGGGCAAGGACATGTTCAATGTAGAAAAATTTCCGACCGTGACGTACAAAAGCACGGCCATGAAATTCGACGGTGACAAGCTCGTTGCGATGGAAGGCAACATGACCTTGCTCGGCGTGACCAAGCCGTTGACGCTCACAATTAATCATTTCAAATGCATCATTCATCCCATGCTCAAGCGCGAAGTGTGCGGCGCCGATGCGTCGGGTGCGTTTGATCGTTCCGAATTCGGCTTGAGCTATGGCATCCCGCGCTTTGCGCCCACGGTCAAGCTGGCGATTCAGGTCGAAGCGGTCATCGCTGACTAATCGTTGGGACTGAAAAAACGGCGCCCTTATGCAGGGTGCCGTTTTTTTTGCTTATTTATTTCAGGGTCGTTTCTGCGTTTGTTGGGCAGATTGACTGGCCTGCGCGGCGACGAGGTTGGATTCATAGAGTTGCATTTGCAACGCCATCTCATGCAAATTAAGCGAAGAATCCCGAACGATAGGGAAGAGCTGCTCTTCTTCCATCGTCACATGCTCGACGATGCAATCATGCAGCTTCTGCATCAGCGCGTCATATTCCGGTATGCCAGGTTCCAGATTCTGCATTTGCTTGATGAGTTGATCCGCTTGCTGATGGTCATCGAGACAGCGCTCAACGAGTGCGCTATCGAGTACCTGAACACGCGGGTAAAATGTCGCTTCTTCCAACGAAGTGTGAAGGCCGAGTGTTTCACAAATATGCGGACCGGCTTGTTGCTTGACTTGCAGATCATGGGTTGACAGATAGCGTTGCATTAACTGGCGTACATAATGGTGATCCTGTATCAGTCCTTGCATTGGATCATTTGCCGGGAAACTGCCTTGCTTGCGTGCGCTTAGCGTGTCTTGGGTCATTTGCGTCTCCATGTTCATCTCATGCACATCGGTGAAAATGATGCTGTCGCCCTGCGGCGCGATAAAATTGCGCAAGTCCTGCAGCATCATCAAGGAGAACATTCGATGTCACGGTACGCGTTAAATTCCCTTAACCAGCATTCCATCAAGGAGCGATGATGCACATTCTCGGTATCTCTGGCAGTCTGCGAAAAAATTCGCTCAATACCGCCGCACTGCGCGCTTGTCAGGGCTTGCTACCACCTGGTGTGAGTATGGAGATCACGGATCTCATTGATGTGCCGATCTATAACGACGACGTACGCGAACATGGGTTGCCCGGTTCGGTCAAACTACTGCGCGAAAAAATTGCCGTCGCCGATGCGCTGGTGATTGCTTCACCTGAATATAATTATTCGATGTCGGGCGTCTTGAAAAATGCGATTGACTGGGTTTCACGTCCGCCCGGCCAGCCCTTTGACGGCAAGCCCATTGCGTTGCTCGGCGCGACACCTGGTGGCGTGGGCACCTCGCGTGCCCAATATCATTTACGTCAGGTTTTTGTGTATCTCAACGGGCTCGTGATGAATAAGCCCGAGCTGATGATTTCTTCCGCCCCCGCTAAGTTTGATGCGGATGGCAAGTTGATCGATAGCGTCACTGCCGAGCAAATCAGTCAGATGCTCACGGCCTTAGTGGTATGGCAAAAAAAAGTTGGCAAGGCGGTGTAGCGGTCTGCGTACAACCGCGCTGTGCGCATAAAAAAAGCCGTTGCAGGTGCAACGGCTTTTTTGCGGCTGACGCAGACTAACGGCGCCGGCGCTGCGGGCCTGCCGGGCCACGCCCTTCGATATGGCGGAAGGTAATCCGACCTTTGCTCAGATCATAAGGGGACAGCTCGAGTGAGACTTTATCGCCGGCCAGAATGCGGATATGGTTCTTGCGCATTTTGCCGCCGCTGTAGGCGATCAGGTTGTGGCCGTTCTCAAGCGTCACACGGTAACGCGAGTCGGGCAAGACCTCATCGACTACGCCTTCCATTTCAATCAGATCTTCTTTGGACATCGCCAACTCTCCAGGAAATACACAACAACAGGGGCGAAGCTCAAGAGGGCTGGGCAATGAAGGGAAGTCGTCCGCGCAGGGGCGAGTGTTGAACCAGACAAAAACAAGGCACTTGAAATTCGCAACCCGGAACTATGGCGGAAAAGCGCTTAGTTTGCAATCAAAATCTGTAGATTAACCACGTTTGCGTCAGCGCAAAACGCGGTGGTTTCGCTGCGGCGACCACGCACCGCGTCCGGCAAGAGTCCGCCATCCGGCGGACTCTTCTCTTGATTAAGCTTTTTTCGCCCAGGCGCTGCACCAGCCCTTCGTCGCGACTTGCTTGCCAGCGAACAGCGGGCATCCGCCTGCGGCATCGCCTGCCTTGCCTTGGAATAGCGCACAATTGCCGCACTGGTGGCCCGCCGCGTATTGCGGAAATTTTTTCTTGTCGACTTTGCTGCCGTCGGCCTTGTAGCCTAGACCTGCTGCTTGCGCATCGGTCTCGGCAACCATGGGTGCTTCAGCCATGGCATTACCCGCAAACAGCGCAGCGCTGCTAAGGCCGAATTGAACGATAAATTCGCGACGATTTGTCAATATAAGCTCCGATATTGTGTTGAATTGATAATTAAATAATTACTTTTAAATTTTTACTGTGAATATGATACTAGATTTGGCTTATTCGAATTTGACCCTTTCACGTAGCATTCAGATCAATAAAACGCGCTTCCTGATGGCGGTCTAAAATAAGGCTCAACATTTAGGAATGTGCACTATGCGTCGTTCGTTATTTAAATCTCAACATCTTTATTTGTGCATCGCTGCTTGTTGGGCAATTTTATTGAGCCAGCAGGCAAGTGCTCAGATTGTGCGCGTCAAATCTGGCGAGATTATTTCTGTCGAGACGCTGGTTGAACAGGTCAAACGAAGTGACTTTTTGCTATTGGGTGAGTTGCATGACAACCCACTTCACCACCACGCACGCGGCAAGTTCATTATGATGCTAGCGCGACCGGACGCCACAGTAGTCAGCGAGCACTTTGCGG
>CAMBFZ010000023.1 GCA_945866125.1 Bordetella parapertussis | reverse complement strand
CGGATCGATCGTTGATCCGAACAAAGCGCCGATGCTCTATACCTTGCTGAATGACCGTGCACCGATAACGGTATTGCTGGTCGGTCTTGGCGTGGGAATGGCTGCGATCCTGGGCACCATGCGCTTCTTGTACGGCTGGAGCTTAAAGCCGATGATTTACCTAAGCCTGATTCCGGGCGCACTCCTCACGGCTTACTGCGCAATGGATCCAGAACTCGCTGCCATCATCGGATTGGCATGGGACTGCGGCGGCGTCACGACGGGACCAGTAACAGTCCCTCTGGTACTTGCGCTGGGTATCGGTGTGGCCAATGCAGGAGGCAAAGGCGATAGCCAGCTGTCTGGTTTCGGTATCGTGACGCTGGCGTCGATTTTCCCAGTCGTGATGGTGCTGGGCTTGGGCGTCTATATCCATGCGACCGTGCCAACGGCAACGATCCTGCTTGAAGCCGCTGCAAAAACAGCCGCAGCGGCAGCAGCGACGGCGCCGGCCTGGTACGAAGTTACGCCGGGCGTGGAAATCATATTGGGCTTGCAAGCGATTGTGCCTTTGGTGATCTTCCTGATGATTGTCTTGTTCGGCATCCTGCGTGAAAAACTGCCTAACGCTTTTATTATCGGCTACGGTCTGGTGCTGGCGCTGATCGGTATGTGTATTTTCAACATCGGCCTGACCTATGGCTTGGCTGCGCTGGGCTCACAAGCGGGTAATCTTATCCCTGCTGCCTTCACCGCCATTGATGCAATGCCTGAAGCACCGCTGTATTCAGCTGGTTTGGGTATGTTGATTGCGGCAGTCTTTGCGTGGATTTTGGGTTTCGGCGCCACGCTGGCTGAGCCTGCATTGAACGCGTTGGGTGCAACAGTTCAAAACATGACCAACGGCTCGTTCAAAAAATCGATGCTGATGTACGCCGTTGCAATGGGTGTGGCGACGGGCATTATGCTGGGCGTAACCAAGCTGATTTTTGATTACAACCTGCTTTATATCCTGGTGCCAGGCTACATCATCGCAGTAATTTTGACGGCTTTCTCTTCGGAAGAATTCGTCAACATTGGCTGGGATAGCGCTGGCGTAACCACAGGTCCTGTGACGGTGCCACTGGTGCTGGCGATGGGTCTCGGTTTCGGCAAAGCAGTTGGCGCGGTCGAAGGCTTCGGCATTCTGGCTGCCGCCTCGATCATACCAATTTGCAGCGTGCTGGCACTAGGCGTCTACGTGCAGTGGCGAGTTAGCCGCGAGCTGAAAGCCTCGCAGGCAGCGGCCTGATATCCACACACCATTCATTGAATTTAAAAAGTAAAGGGGAAACGCATGGCCAAGCGTAAAGTTACAAATCTGACCGAGGTGGCTCTGATCACCTGCGTCGTACAAAAGGGTCTTGCCGACACAATCAACAGCTCATTGCTGGAAGTCGGTGTTCAAGGCTCTACCGTCCATATGGGCGTGGGCACCGGCGTGCGCGAGCGCCTCGGCATCTTGGGCGTAGCAGTCGACGTTGAACGTGAAGTCATCAGCGTGATGGTCCCAGCTGACCAGACCGACCGTATTTTTGAGCGTATCTTCCTGGCAGGCCGGCTGGATACACCGGGTATGGGTTACGTTTATGTGACCCCCCTGCTGCAGGCGGCGACTTACATTCCGCCTAGCCTTCTCAAGAACGATTAACCCTCAATAAAGGTTGAACATCATGAGCGAAGGTAAAGATACACCGGCAATTCCGTACATCGACTACACCCGTCTAATTACCTGCATTTTGTACGAAGGCGGCGGTTCCGAGATTCTGCGCGCCTTGCACGATAAAGGGATCAACGAATGCTACATGTACTCGGTGCGCGGCAACCCGATCGGCCGGGCGTCTTTGGCAGGTAATCTGCCAGAGATCCCGAAAACGGAGATCGTCCACGCGACCGTCTCCGCTGACCAGGCGGACTACATTTATGACATGCTTTACCACGCGGCCAAGATGAACGAGCCCGGGCAGGGATTCATTTCTGTAAACCGTCTGGCACGCTCAAGCCGCATCACGCTGCCAGCGGAATCGCACGTATAAACACGGACGCCAGAACTCTCGGCCACACTCCAACAGCCACTCACACTAGGAGAATTTCATGAGTGATGTAATCAAGAACAAGATTCTTAAAAACAAACGCGCTATTTTTGACGCGGAAGCTGTCGTTCAATTCAACGTTGCCCAGATTCAGGTGGCACGAAGCGTGATCGAAGAAAATATCACCGACGCGCAGCAAAGTTATCTGATTAACGCCGCCGGTAACCGTGAGCTGATCATGCGCACCACCGACGATGTATTCCGTAATCGTCAGATGATGATTGACCTGCTGGCACCAACCAACAACGACCAGGAAGCCTTTCAGCTTTCGATGACCAATCGCGTCAAGGTCGAGTATCTTGAGCACCGCTCCAAGATCAACCGCAAGATGGTGTCAATCAATCAGCGCATGGCTGATGCGATCAAGGCGCTTGGTGATGTCAGCGCAATTTTTGCTGAACTCAACGACGAGATGGTCAACTACATTGATGAAATCGCTGACTCAAATGGCCAATGGCTTGATGGTGAGCTGCAGAAGATGATGGAATCATCTTCTGCACACGGCAATGAAATTCGTGTCAATGAAATCGAAGAAGTCGTTAACAGTATCCGTAACAGCTCCACCGAAACCCGCAAGATTCTGACCGAATCGTTTGCCACCGGTGAAGCCCTGTGCGAGCGTCTCAATGGCATGCAGGATGAAGCGAATGAAGCTCGTCAGGCGGTCATCTCCTTACGCGAAAAAGTCGATGCCAACCAAAAGCGGGTATCGGAGCACATCGGTTCGCACTAAACCGAGGGCCGGACGAAGCTTATCCGGCATAAGGCTGCAAACAGACACGTATCGGGACTGTCACCCCGATTGACGTCGCTGACAGGCTGGCCCTTTGGGGCTGGCCTGTGTTTTTGGCAATATGTGCTTTGTGCTAAATGGTGGACCGTGCTGTTCGAGTAGGTAATTAACGCCCACTCTGCCATTGGCCAAGCTCTGAGACTATCTTCAACAGGACCCGTAATGCAACGTCGCCTCATGCAAATCCTTGATGGCTCCTCCAAGGATCACTACAGCAAAGCCGTCGAATGGATGATCACGTTTGTGGTACTGACCAACTGTCTGGCCGTCGTGCTGGACTCGGTACCCGACATCCATGCCGACTACAAAGAATTTTTCCATGAATTCGAGTTCTGGAGCGTGATGTTTTTTTCAGCCGAGTATGTGCTGCGCGCCTGGTCCTATGGTGCTCGCTATAAGGCCACGAATGGCGGATCGTGGAAGGGCCGAAAAGAATACATGCTGAGCTTTTTTGGCTTGATCGATTTTTTTGCGACGGCACCGTACTTTTTGCACACGTTTTTTCCGTTCCTCGATTTGCGGGTGCTGCGCGTGCTTCGACTGCTGCGTATCCTCAAACTCTCGAACTACAACACAGCGTTACAAGACTTATTTGCCGCCATCAAATCCGAACGGCAGGCATTTATGTCGGCGCTGTTTTTGCTCACGATCGCGACTATTGTCTCTGCGTCTCTGATGTATTTTGCGGAAGGTCACGATCAGCCTGAACATTTTGCCTCGATTCCCTCGGCAATTTACTGGGCGATCATTACCATTACCTCAGGCTACGGCAATGTTGAGCCCGTCACCCGCGTGGGTGAATTTATCGCACTCATTACCGGTTTTCTCGGCGTGTGCATGGCCGCAATCATGACCGGTATTGTCGCCTCGGCGTTTTCCAACCAGATGTCGCGTAAAAAGGCCAGCTACGAGGCACAATTACGCGAAGTGCTCGCCGATGGCATTGTGTCTGGCGCCGAGCAAGAGACCCTGCAGCGTTTGCAACGCCAGTATCGTCTTACTGACGACGCGGTGACAGCCATGATGGAACAGATGCGACAGGAAAAAGAAGAAAAAGACGGGAAGTAAGCGCAGGTTGATTATCAAATTTCGAGGCCCGACCGCTTGCGGCGGGCCTCGTTTTTTTGAGCAGCTTATTTTGTGGGATTGGCTACCTATAAAACGACAGCCAAGCCGCCGTAAATACCTGAGCTGTTAAACGGGCCCGCCTTGCAAGGCCCCACAACGTTTCGGTCTTATTTGTCGATGGGTTCCGATGCCGATGTGGATCCTTGACTGAGCCGCTGCCAGACCTGACGCTCAAGTTCATTCGCCTTACCTGGCGAGTTTAACTCTGCATTGATGTAGCCGTGGTCAGCCAGCGCCGCCAACTCTTGCATTTTTGCCAGCAGCGTGCGGTATTGCGCGAGTGCGAAAGCCGGATTCTTAGCCGCATGAATGAGCGACTCATGCGCCTCGTTGGCGCTCCCCCCGATCGCCTCGCCTTTTTCAATCAGCTCAAGCAAGCCCGTGATTTCTCCGGCGCTCAGATGCTTCAACTTGGCATGCGCAATAAACTCTTCTCGTGCCGCCGTATCGAAATGCGCAAGATCCACTTCGGCGACTAAATCGAGTTTCAGCTGCTCACGGTTAAGGCGTAGCTGGTCTGTAAAGCCCGATGCCAGGATAGCAGCCGGAATCGCAAAGATGCCGATGCCCACCAAGGCCAGTATCACCGTCATCAGCCGACCACCGGCTGTGATGGGCGAGATGTCGCCATAGCCAACACTGGCCAAAGTAATTACGGCCCAATACAAAGCCGTCGGAATGTTTTCAAATTTATCCGGCTGGGCGCCGCGTTCCAGCAAATAGCCAAACGCGGCCATGATAAACACCAGCAGGAACATCATGAACGACGAGGCCAGCAACACCGGTGCTTCTTTTTTGATCACTAAAAACATGGTGTCGGTGGCCGACGAGTAACGCCCAAGCTTCAAGAGCCGCACCATCCGGATGATACGAAGGAAGCGCAGATCGACGGCATTACCGAGTATCAGCTCGAGCATGAAAGGCAAAATCGCCATCAGGTCCAACAAGCCCGAGGCCGAGGTCAGAAATTGGTAGCGAACCGCTAAAGGATGGCGCGCCCGATTTTCTTCGGGAAACGCATAAACGCGCAGCACGAATTCGCTGAAAAATACGCAGAAAGAGAGAATGTCGAGCAGATAAAAATGCGGCCCAAAATCGGCACGAATGCTGTCGACAGACTCAAACACGATCGACAACACGGACAGCACAATCCAAAAAATAAGAAAAAACTCAACAAACTGATTGAGCGTGCCGCCATACTCGCTCGGGAACAGCAAGGCATGCACTTTTTGGCGCACCGTTCGACCCCGATTGGCCAGGCGGAATTCATGCAGGCCGTCCAAAAAGGCCGGCGTGACTTTCAAAATCCGCAATAACCGTAACGAGCGCAACAGACGTGAATCAAATGGCACGAACAAGCCCAGATAAAACGGCAACACTGCCAGTAAATCCACCAGGCCTAACAAGCTTGTCATGTAAGCCCAGCGTGGCGAAGCATGCCCGGCAAATTCCGGATCCTCCGGCGCCAGATACAGCCGCAGCAGATACTCAAACGAAAATACCGCCACTGAAAAAATATCAAATAAGCGAAACCATTCGCGATAGGCGCTGGCAATGGAGGGTGCCGACTCCAGAAACAAGGCACCCAAATTGAGCAAAATTAAAATGAAAATAAAGCGATTGATTTTGGCGTGAAAGCCAGTGCTTGACTGCTCGTTAAAAAGCAGCCCATGAATCCGAGCCCGCACGGACGGGGGCGGTGAAGGTACGGTGCGATCTGACTGCATGGTCAACCTCTAATAAGCGCGCGCGGCGTCATTGTTTTTTTACCAGCGCCACGATGGCCGCCGCAATTTGTACAGAGTGTAGCCGCGTCAAGCTTGCCTTGGCAATGAATCCGGCACACAGAATCAGAGAATCAGAGAATCGACGGATTAACGTATCACTCCACGTAATAAAAAATTAACTTTTTAAAATATTCACGCATTACGATCGTAAACATTATGGCAAATTAAATGTCTATCCCAGCTATAATATTGGCCATCATTGTGACCACAAAATAAAGATCAAACGATTCGGCAAGCTACGTGCTAGAACGTAGATCATTTGCATTGCCTCATTATTCTACCCATCATGAAATCCCTGCAAAAACGCATTTACGAAATTCTCGAAGGCTCAATCAGCGACCGGACAAGCCGTATCACCGAGATGTTCATCGCCGGGCTTGTAGTGGCCAATGTGATTGCCATTATTCTCGAGTCGGAGCATTCGCTGCATACGGCCTACGAGCAGTATTTCCACCTCTTTGATCTTATTAGCGTGGCGCTTTTTTCAGCAGAGTATGTACTGCGTGTCTGGTCCTACGGGGTGAAATACGCCAAAGAAGAAGGCGGCGGCTGGCGCGGACGGAAAGAATATATTTTCAGTTTTTATGGCTTCATTGACTTCTTTGGCACGATGCCGTTTTACGCACAACTGCTCTTCCCGGGTCTCGATCTGCGCGTGCTGCGGATATTCCGCCTGATGCGTATTTTCAAGCTGTCCCGTTATAACAGTGCGCTATCTGATCTTGCCGAAGCCATCAAGGCTGAAAAAGATTCCTTTACATCGGCGATGTTCCTGTTGCTGATTGCCTGCCTGCTATGCTCGTCGCTCATTTATATCGCTGAGGGACACTTACAGCCTGAGGTATTCCCATCGATACCGGCGACCATGAAGTGGTTTATGCTCACAATTATTTCCGGTTGGGGTAACGTTGATCCGGTCTCGATTTTTGGTATCGTGCTGGTCGTGTTTACGCAGATCCTCGGACTGGCACTCGCTGCGATTCTTACCGGTGTGGTGGCAACCGCCTACACCACCCAGGTTGAACGGCGCGAAGCAGTCTTTGAAACCGAGATGCGTGAGGCGCTGGCAGATGGCGTCATCACGGGCGACGAGGCCGCCCATCTGGAACAGTTAAAGGCAAAACTTGGTATGACAGACGAACAAGTCGACGCGATCAAGGCGCAGGTAAAGTCAGAAAAAAATCTGACGACTACTTGATATTTTCTCCGATACACGAGAAACCGCAGCTCAACGCAATGCAGCAGGAGGATGAGGCACTATGATTGAATTTTTTCAAGAACTGAACTGGGTGATTGTGGGGCAAATTATCCTGATCGATATTTTGCTTGGTGGTGATAACGCCATCGTCATCGCGCTGGCATGTCGGCATCTGCCGGCAGAACTCCGATTCAAGGGTATTCTGTGGGGCACATTTGGCGCCATCATCGTGCGCATTGTGCTCATTGGCTTTGCTGTGACGTTGTTGACGCTGCCCTATCTGAAGTTGGTTGGTGGTTTGCTGCTGCTCTGGATCGGCATGAAGCTACTGCTCAATGAAGATGAAAATATGGATGATATTGACGGCGGCGACAAACTGATCACCGCCATCAAAACCATCCTGATCGCCGACCTGGTCATGAGTATTGACAACGTCATTGCCGTAGCGAGCGCGGCTGATCAGGCACATGCTGACCACACCATGATACTGGTGGTCTTCGGCATCATGGTCAGTATTCCGGTGGTGATCTGGGGCAGCTCGATTGTGCTCAAGATTATGGAAAAAATACCCTCGTTGGTCACGCTGGGTGCCGCGCTGTTAGGCTACTTGGGTGGTGCGATGATTGTCGCTGACACAGCCATCTCCATGTACATCACTGACTACCTGCCAACCGGCTTACTGGACTTCCCTGATCTGGGCGTCCACCTGAGTTTGCCCGGCGCAATCGGTGCAGTAGCGGTGGTCATCGCAGGCTGGTATCAAAACCAGCGCAAGCCGGCCGAAGAGGTCGTGCAGTAAGCGGATGAGATCAGCGTTTTGAATAAACGCTGATTTTATTTGCTGGCAACGAAAACGTAGCGATTAAGACTGAAAAAATAAGCATCTGCGTCGCCCATTTTGCGGGCATCGGCCTTCCAGTCGGCGACGTCTTGTTCTGACAGGCCGTTGCGCCCGCTGACAAAGTTACCGATCACATGCATCATCCCGACGCTATACGTATTGGGGTCGTAAGTCACATTCAAGAGCGGAACGATCTCAACACGGAGCGCGCTAAAGCCTGCTTGCTGCAAGCGGCGTTTAAGATCACGCGGCAACTGGGGATGCGGAATATGCCCGTTCCAGGTATCGAGGATGCGGCGCATGCGCGCATCGTCACTGCTGGCCCACACCGCTGACTCCCAATCTGTATCGACCAGCAAAGCCCGGCCGCCCGGACGCACCACGCGCGCCAGCTCTGCCAGCGCGCCATCAATATCCTCGACATATTCGTACACCTGCGTGGCCAGAGCCAGATCGAAACTGGCATCGGGATAGGGCAAGGCCGTCACATCCGTCAAGGCAAACGCAACCTGCGGCATTGCCTTGCAGCGTGTGCGCGCAAGCGCCAGCATCGGTTCAGCGATATCCACCCCCACCACCGCGCCCGAACTGCCGACTGCCAGCCCCAGCGCGGCCGTCGTCAGCCCCGGACCGCAACCGATATCCAGTGCGCGCTCACCGCCTCGCGGCATCAGCATCGCGAGAACAGCCTCACGTTGTGCGACAACATCGGGGGTCAGGTAAAGCGTTTCGATACGGCGTGAAGTCTGCTCGTCAAACTGGTCTTGTGCGCTCGGTGGGCTGCTGGACGTGGTCATGGTTTTTATCGAATGATGATGAGAGTAGCGGATAAACGGCGTGCTCACTTAGCGACTTAATAAAGTGCTGAATAAACTACTTACGCGCCAATTTTATTGTCCCGCATTGTGCAGTCCATTAAGAAGTGCAGCATGAAAGCGTTCAGGATCTTGCATTTGTGGTGCGTGTCCAAGTTCAGGAAATAAAACCAGCTTTGCTCCCGGGATGGTCGCAGCGGCACGCTGAGCGAGGGCCGGATAGTTACCCAGCTTTGCCTTCACAGCGGGGGCAGCCACATCTTTGCCGATGGCCGTATTATCTTTTTCACCGATGAGCAGTAAAGTCGGCACACTAATATGGTGCCACTCATACAGTACAGGCTGCGTAAAAATCATGTCGTAAATCAGCGCTGAATGCCAGGCGACGACTTCTTTGCCGGGGCCGCGAAACAGGCCGGCCAACATCTGTACCCAGATTTCATACTCGGGTCGCCATTCGTTCACATAGTAGGTCGCGCGTTCGTAATTGCGAATACGCTCAGCGGTGACTTGCAACTCGCGCTGAAACCATTGATCCACCGACAGTGCTGGCACCCCTTCCGCTTTCCAGTCTTCCAAGCCAATAGGATTAACCATCACAAGCTGCGTGACCTGCGTTGGAAACATCAAAGCAAAGCGGGTCGCGAGCATGCCGCCGGTTGAATGGCCAATCAGCGTCACACGTGCAATACCGAGGCTCTCGAGCAAGGCATGGGTATTCAACGCAAGCTGTTGAAACGTATATTGATACGTTGCGGGTTTACTGGATTTGCAAAAGCCGATCTGATCCGGCGCGATGACCCGATAGCCGTGCAAGAGGAGGAAGCGCATCGTCCCTTCCCAGGTTGCACCGCAAAAATTTTTGCCATGTAAAAGCACGACGGTCTGACCATTTGGCTTATCTGCCTGCACATCCATATAGGCCATGTGCATCTGCTGCCTTTGCGAGCTAAAAGTAAACTGGCGCACCGGCTCAGGATAAGCAAACCCTTCAAGCTCAACGCCATAGGCAGGCTCAGAAACAGATGCGGAAACAGGCTCAGAATCAGCCGCTATCGCGGCTGACGTCAACAAAAAAAGCGGAAGAATAAAAGCAAAGATAGTCAAAGGCATCGCAGAGAAAATTCACATCAAAAACAGCCTCGGGGGTCACCCGCGATATTAGTGCAGGACATCCTCTCGGTGACGCTCCACCAAAAACAGGCTGGCGCAAAAACCGATGACTGCACCGAACATGACGTAGTACGCCGGGGCCAGCGGTGAGCCGGTGGCTTTGATTAGCCAGGTGACGATGAGCTGGGCAAATCCGCCAAACAGCATCACTGCAAAGTTATACGCCAGCGCTAAGCCAGTGGAGCGTACCCGCGCCGGAAACTGCTCGGCCAACGCAGTGGAAATCGCCCCAAAACCAATCGCGACAGCGCTACACAAGGTGATCTGCATTACCGCCAAACGAAATAGTCCCGGCTCGGCCTGCAGCCACGCAAACAAGGGATAGGGCAACACCAGGTACGCCACCATCGCTGCCATCAAAACGGGGCGGCGACCTATGCGGTCCGATAAGACACCAAACAAGGGGGTGAGCAGCGCCAGACAGATCAAACCAATAACTTGCGCAATAAATGCATCATTGAGCGCGATGTTGAGCTGGGTCTTGGCATACGTGGGCATGTAAATCAGCACGACGTAATACATGATGGTGCCAGATAAAACTAAACCGAATGACGTCGCTACCCCACGCGTATGCTCGCGCAAAATCGCGCGCAGCGTGGCTTTTTCGGCGCCCGATGCAGCCGATTCGATGAAGGCTTCGGTCTCTTCAAGGTGACGACGGATGTAGAGCCCGACAGGCCCAATGAGCAAGCCAAAAATAAACGGCAAGCGCCAACCCCAACTATCAATCTGTTCGGGCGACAAACCCTGCGTGATCAACATGCCCGAGACCGCGCCAGCCAGGGCCGCAATGCTCTGCCCAACCATTTGCAATGATCCGTAGAATCCGCGCCGGTTGGCCGGCGCGCTTTCGACTAAGAATGACGTCGCGCTGGCAAATTCGCCCCCTGTGGCGAATCCCTGCAATAGTCGCGCCAAAACAATCAACAGCGGTGCCCCTGCGCCGATGGCGGCATAGGTTGGCGCAAACGCGATCATCGCTATAGCGATGGTCATTAACAAAATGATCAGCTGCAGCGCGGCCTTGCGCCCTTTGCGATCGGCGTACAAACCAATGACGATGCCGCCCACCGGGCGCATGAAAAACCCCACGCCAAAGGTCGCCATCGTGAGCAGTAAAGACGTATATTCGCTCTCGGAGGGGAAGAACAGGCGCGAGATAATAACCGTCAAAAATCCATACACGACGAAGTCATACCATTCGAGTGCATTGCCAATGACGGCGGCGACAATTTGTTTGGTACGGGGGGCGGGTTGCTGCATGATGTCTCTCCCTTTTGAGAGTATTTTTACTAACGAAGCCAGCCGCGTCTATCGCAACTGACCAGCGCATGATAATCGACACGGTCGCTTTCAACTCGCAAGCAGAAGTGATCCTACTTTCTCAGCTACACTCTGCCCTGTCGACAACGCAGTATACCCACCCAACCCGGAGAACACGATGACGCTACTGATTGCAGGACTGATTCTTTTCCTCGGCGCGCATTCGGTGCGCATCATCGCCGACGCGCAGCGCGAGGATATCATCGCCCGCATCGGCCCCATGAAATGGAAAGGCCTCATCACCCTATTTTCAATCGCCGGCTTCGCGCTGCTGATTGCCGGGTATGAAAGCGCCCGCATGACCCCAATCGCCTTATGGGAGCCGCCTGTGTGGGGCCGGCATCTGGCCGTGCTACTGAATCTGTTTGCATTTATTCTGCTGGTCGCCGCTTATATTCCGCGCAATAGCATCAAAGCCAAAATCGGCCACCCAATGGTAGTGGCCGTCAAAATCTGGGCCTTTGCCCACTTGCTGGCCAATGGCACGCTAACCGATTTGGTGCTGTTTGGCGGGTTCTTAATCTGGGCCGTCTTGAACTTCCGCACATCACGTCGCCGCGACCGCGCCGCAGCCGTTGTGCGCGCATCGGGCGCGTTGGCGAATAATATTCTGACGGTTGCCGTTGGCGTGGTTGCTTGGGCGGTGTTTCTGCTTTGGGGCCATGCGTGGGTAGTCGGCGTCGCGCCGCTGGCCATCGGATAAAACGCGGCCGCTCAACTCACCAGCAGCTCAATAAGCTCGCGTGCAAACACCGGCAAAGCCTGCACGCTGCGTACGCAAATCTGTAGCTTGCGCACCGCCCATTCGTCTTTGATTTCGACGATCTGTATACCCATGCTTTTGGCATGCCGGCTGGCTGCTGAAAACGGTAGCACGCCGAGGCCGACATTGGCCTCGATCATGCGGCAGGCGGTCTCAAAATTACCGACCTGAATCCGAATTTTGATCGAGCGATGCAAGTCATTGGCCGCCTGCGCCAAAAATCCATGAATGGCACTGGCCTCGACCATCCCCACAAAATCATGCCCCAGCGCTTCGACAAACTCGATCTCGTCGCGCTCAGCAAGTGCATGCGAATTCGAAGTGACCAGCACCAGCCGATCTTCCACATAGGGCAAAATCTCCAGCCCCTCGGTGCGTACATTGCCGGCAACGATACCGATATCGACTTTGCCTTCAGAGACGGCGCGCACGATATCGTTGGAGAGTCGCTCTTTCAAATCGATATTGACATCCGGATGACTGGCCAAAAATTTGGGCAGCACCGCCGGCAAGAATTCTGCCATCGCCGTGGTATTGGCAAAAATGCGCACATGCCCTTTGGCGCCCTTCACATACTCAGCAAGGTCGCCGCGCAAATCAGCAAGCTGCTGCAGTACTAAGCGCGCATGATGCATAAACGCCTGTCCGGGCGGCGTTAGTGTGACGCCCTGACTGGTGCGATACAAAAGCTTGGCACCTAAGCCTTCTTCCAGATTTTTGATGCGGATCGAGGCCGCCGGCAGCGACATATGGGAGCGCTCGGCACCACGGGTAAGACTGTTGGCCTCGGCGATGTTGACGAATAATTTGATATCAGGAAGATCGAAATGAGCGGCCATGTTGTTTAACTAAAAATCGGTAAAGGAGCAAACTCGCCGGACAGTAAAGCGCGACTATCAGGATAAGCGAACCAGCCCTCAATCAGGCTGGCATAGACGTGCCGAAAATCGGTGGTGTGAAAGACGTTGCCGCCGGCATCGAGTTCCGTCAGGCTAGGCGGCTTGCCATAATGGCCACCTCTAACCGGTTTGCCAATCACATACATATGGTTGGCCGTGCCATGGTCGGTACCCAGACTGGTGTTTTCTGCTGCACGGCGACCGAATTCAGAAAACACCAGCACCGTCACATCGTCGGCGCGGCCAATACGCTCCATATCTTGCATAAAGCCAGATACCGCGTCCGATACATAAGTCAGCAAACGCTGATGTAGCTCACCTTGCTGCACATGGGTGTCAAACGCGTTATGACGGTAGGCGGTGTAATACAAACGCGTTGGCAAATCAGCCGCGATCATCGAAGCGACCTTCGGCAGGTCGACCGAAATAATCCCGTAATCAACCGGCGTTTTGTAATTTGACCAGGCCGCCCGCACAAGTTGCGACGCATCACGCGCGCTGGCAGCGATGGTGTCGAGATAACGCTGCGACGCATTCGCCGCCGATTCCTGCGCGCCCAAATCCAGTAGCGGCCGGCTCTGACGCAAACCTTTGCGGGTAAAACGCTCGGGGTCATCAAACACCACCGGCACATGGCGCGCGGCCCGCACCGCCAGCGATTGACGTTCATCGATATTGACTAAAAAATTAGGCGTCAGCGCCGGATCGATCGCGTCAGCCAGCCGCCCCAGCCAACCGTAGGGCTCGCCGCTATTGGGTGCACCGGTGTGCCAGTAGGCCATCGAGGTGAAATGCGAGTACGAGGGCTGGGCATAACCGCAGCCATGCACAATGGCCATCTTGCCCTCTTTGTAGAGGCGCTCGAACCCCGCCATGCCGGGGCTAAATCCGAATTGCTCATCAATCTTGCGCAGCTTGGCCGGCCTTATCCCAATCTTCGGGCGCAGACGATAGTAGGCATCATCGGCATAGGGCACCAGCGTATTAAAGCCGTCATTGGCGCCGGACAGTTCAAGCACAACCAAAATGCGCTTGCTGTTGTCGCCCACTGCTTTGGCTGCATTAGTGGCCTGCGCCACACTGAACGGTAAATTGGCCGCCATGCCAGCACCGGCTAGCGCTTGCAAAAGACTGCGGCGGGTGAGATTAGTGTGATGATGATCAGACATCGTATGGCTTATCCAAGTTGATAGGCCGGCAGCGACAGAATCACGTGCAGCGTATTGCGCAACGCGTCTTCCATATAACTGTCAGCACGGTTCAGGTCGGTGGTGCCGAGTTCGACGGCCAGCATCGCCGCAATTTTCTCGCGGGTGCCCGCGGCGATCGGCGTGGATAAAAAACGGGCCAGCAAATGATCGACCGCAGCTTGTGGCGTGGTACACCCTGCGGCACGCACCATGGCAGACAAATCGATCTGCGCCAACGTGCGCGGAATCGGTTTGACTTTTTCGATCGCCTTGCGCCATGCATGGTAGCTGGCCAGACGTGTATTGAAATCTTCGTCCCGGTCCGACTGCATCGACATTGAGCTTAGCTCCTTGCCGTCGGGTTTGGTGGCCGCCGTAATGTCCTGCCCCATGGCCAGTTTATCGGCCACCGAAATAATCTGATAACGCTGGTCGGGTATCCGGTCGGTTGGCACAAAATCGATCGGCGGAAACATCGTGTCATAGACAAAATTACCGCGCGACAGCAAGAGCCCCGGCGTGATCCAGCTCTTGCCGTTGGCCCAGCCTGCCACATTGGGTGGATACAATAATTTTTGACCGAGCGACTCGCTCAGATCATTAAAGTCGGGGATACCCGGTACGGCCGTCATGCCCAGTTTGCGGTACGTTGAAATCAATAATTCGACGGGCGGCTTGATACGAGTCGCTACGCTGGCGTCGCTATAAAAATCACGTGAAAGAAAAACCGCCTCAAGAAACGGCGCAATCTCATAGCGGGATTGGCGCAACAGCGCACCAAGCTGCTTTTGCATCGCCGGGGTTAATTCTTCGCGCACAAAATAACGGTACAGTTTGGCGGCGACAAATTCAGACGTCACGGGCTGGGCGAGCAAAATATCGATCACGTCGACGCCATCAAAATTGCCGGTCTGGCCCAGCAAGGTCTTGTCGGCATTGTCATGCTCGGCAGGGTTAATGACAAAATTCAACCCGGTGTAATTCCAGCCCGTGAACGCGCGCGCGGCCTCGCGAATATCTTGTTCGCTGTAGTGGCCCACGCCCATGGTGAAAAGCTCCATGATTTCGCGCGCAAAGTTTTCGTTCGGTGCGCCTTTGACATTCACCGCTGCGTCTAGGTAAGCCAGCATCGCGGGATCCTGCGCAACGGCGATCATTAAGGTACGGAAGTTTCCCGTGGCCTGTGCCCGCAGGAGTTCATTTTGCTGATGCATCTTGCGGTAGTCACGCACTTTTTCTTCGCTGGTGGCAAAGTGGCCGTGCCAGAACAGCGTCATTTTTTCTTCGAGCGGACGACGCGTACTTAGCATGCGGTTGGCCCACCAATAACCGAGCCGGTTAGTCTCCAGCCGGCTGGCGCGCAACCAGTATAAAAACCGGTCGGCGACTTGCTGCATGCGCCGATTGCCATCGGGCTTGACCTTGACCCCAAGTGCTTCGCCGGTTTCACGTGCTAAGTCGGTCGCAGCAGGACGCGAAGTGGCGAAGGGTTCAAGCCCCGCATCGTGCACACCCGAAGGCTCAAATGGTGGCAAGGGATTGGCCGTTTGCTGATAGCGCACCAGCGAGGCCACTGCTTGCTGCGGCGTCATGGCCGCCAGCGCAGCCACCTCGGCCGGGGCGCCACCAAAGCCGGCGCGCTCAAGCAAATGGGCAGCGCGCGCAGCATTCCAGTCGGCCCCGTTCAGAGGTCGCAAATCCTCTTGCCATTCGGCGGGTGCGGCATGCGATACGCTGAGCACCACGCTGAACAGGCAGGCGGCGAAGTGATGATAGGTACGATTCATGTTGACGTGATGCCCATTGGTTTTGCAGAATTGTACTCATGCAAACGAACCCGCGCTCCAGGCTCATTTACATCGCTCCGATTTTACTTCATCAGCAGGGCAACTGATCGCGCTGAGAGCTAGACCAGAGAGGCATGGTAAGGTCTCACCAGAATCGTCGCACCACGCAAAAGTCATGCATTTAAAATTACAAACACCACTCGCGTTTTTTTTCTGTTTATTTTCAGCCCTCGCCTCAGCAGCCCAAGCACCGACGCTCTACGGCGTGCTCGATATTGGCCTGGTCGGTGGTTTTAATAAAGCTATCCCACCGGCCGCAGCCGACATACGACACGACTGGGGCAATGGCAATCTCAGCGGCGTGCGTCAGAATTACACCTCACGCTTTGGCGCGTTTGCGATTGAAGATCTTGGCGCTGGTGTCTCCGTGGAAGCACGGGTCGAAGGTACGCTTGATCCCAACCATACGTTTTATTTTGACCGTCAGGCCTTTGTTGCGCTGCATAGTCCGTATGGATCCCTGCGGGTCGGTCGCACGCGCGATCTCATCAACGGTATCGCTAGCCGGGTCGACCCCTTCAACAACGACGGTCTGGTGCAAGACAAGATCCTGCTGGCGCAACAGGCCGGTATCGGTCTGTTCCGGATTCCCAATGCGTTTACCTATGTGACACCGACGCGCCATGGCTTCGCGGGGACCGTGCAGTTTGCATTCAACAATACCGTCACGGGCAATGACGCGATCAAATTTTTACTGACCTTTGATGATGGTCCGTTTGGACTCCATGTCGGGCTTGACAAGCCATCGCGCAATGCCCGTAGCGATGGCAGTTTTACCTTCGGGGCCAATGCCTATAATTTGGTTGTCGGGGCACGTCATGACGTCGGGCGCATCAAGCTTGCCGCCGAACTGTTGTATGCCAATCGCGATATGCAGGCCGCCGATGTGGCGGCGAGTTTGCCCAAATCAGACGGCAACCGACTCGGCTGGATTACATCGGCACGCTTACCGGTACGCAGTGGCGAGTTCAAGATGGTGCTGGTCAAAAGCGATATGGTCTTTAACAAATTCGGCGTACAGCAGCCGATTCGCGAGATCGGATTTGGCTATGAATATTTTTTATCGAAGCGCAGTTTTTTGTTCATTCAACTCGGCTTAGAAAAAAACTCTAACGGTGGACATTGGCATGCGGGGATGAATACGAAGTTTTAAATCTGGCACGATCACTGCCAGCGGCCTGCCCACTCGACCCTGCAAGAACCCAAAAAATCCCGCACAATTCGACAAAATAATGAACCGCGCTTAGCGCTTGGAGAAAATCATGGCCATTTCAATAACATCCCGCGTCTTGCTCACCGGCGCCGCCCTGCTCGCCGCTATTGGGGCCTCCATCGTCAGCGCAGAGGATACCGAAAAAGCACTACTCAACCGCGCCCTGGGCATCTTTAAAGCCCTGCCCTACACCGCGCATGTTGACGACTACCCGCACTCAGCGGCGCGCGTCGCGCTCGGTAAGGCACTCTTTTTTGAAACACGCGTGGCGGTCGACGGCCGCATGAGTTGCGCCGCCTGTCACAACCCTACTTATCATGGCGCCGACTCGCTGGCACTATCGGTTGGCGTGCATGGTAAAAAGCTGCCGCGCAATGCGCCCACGGTATTCAATACGCCGTTACTGATTGCGCAACATTACGGCGGCAATCGTGTCAGCGTAGAAGAGCAAGCAATCAAAGCCTTACTGAGTCCGCTGGCCTACGGTAACGCGACCTACGCCGAAGCGGAAGCTAAGCTGCGCGCCCTTGGTTACACCAAGCTCTTCGCCACGGCCTTTCCGAATGAAGCTGAACCCGTCACCGCTGAAAACTGGGCCATTGCCATTGGCGCTTTTGAGCGCACGCTGCTGACACCCGCGCCGTTCGATCAATACCTCAAAGGCGACACCAACGCCATTAGCAAAGAAGCCAAACTCGGTCTGGAAAAATTCATGAGCATGGGGTGTGCCGGTTGCCATAACGGCGCCACCGTTGGCGGTCAGAGCTTCCAAAAGTTTGGCATCACCGAAGACTACTGGCTTGCCACCGGCAGCAAAGAAATGGATCTGCTGAAAGGCCGCGACAAGGGTCGGTATCACGACACCAAAAAAGACGAAGACCTCTATATCTTCAAGGTGCCGCAACTGCGCAATGTCGCCATGACACCGCCCTACTTTCATGACGGCTCGGTCGCCACGCTGGACGACGCGGTGCGCGTAATGGCCCGCTTGCAACTCGGTCAAAAAATCAGCGACGCTGACGTGGCCCTGATTGTCGCGTTTCTGGAAACCTTAAGCGGCGAGGTACCGCCCCAATTTGCCACCGCCCCGGCCTTGCCGGTGGCCGGATTCAGAAACTAAGCAGCAAACGTGAAAACGATCGCGTCGCTCAGAGCCGGCTGGTGCAGTGCGCTGCTCGCTCTGGCGGCATGGTCGCTCGCAACAGCGGGCTACGCATTTGATCGCTCCGACGGCATGGTCGTCCATTGCGAAGTCGAGCGGCATGGCGAAATGCGGGCGGTCAAAGAAGTCTGGCTTGGCAGTGGCGCCACCGGCGATCGTCACCCCGAACTCGGCGGTGCTGCCGCCGTGGTGCGCATCGATGCGGCGGGCTGGCCGGTGATGTACTTTGACAGCATCGTCTTTGGTGAAAAAATCAAAAACGAACCGCACATGGCTGATTTTATTTTTTATCACGAATGTGGCCACGCCCGCGAGGGTGATCTGGATGAGATCCAAGCAAATTGCTACGCACTCATCACGCTGCAACAGCTTGGCATGATCGACGCAGATCGTTTCAGCGCGCTGACGCTGTCCCATCAAAGCATGCGGCGCCTGCCTTCCCGCTATGGCGGAAACGGTACTATTTTTTGGGCGCGCACGCTGGACTGCGTCAAACAAAAAACCGGTTGGGAGCCTTTGTAATAGCCGACTACTACATTATTAATTTTAAATATATGTATTCTGTATACCCTTTCATGATTTTCACGTTGTTTAACTTTAAGTAATAGATAAACCTACCGAAAATTCCTTCCTCCACTTAATATTCCCTGCAAGAAACTTCAATTGACGGGGGGGGGGGTGTGGTCATGAAGGGAATCGTATTCCGAGAATTCATCACGATGGTCGAGACGCAGTTTTCTCTCGACACGGCCGACGCGATCATTGCGGATTCCACGCTCGCCACAGGCGGCGCCTACACCACGGTGGGCACCTACCCGCATGAGGAAATGGTTGAGCTGGTCAGTCATCTGTCGACACGCACCGCGATTCCAGTGCCGGATTTACTAAGGGCTTTCGGTAATTATCTCTTCCAGCGTTTCACAGTTATTCACGCAGACTACATTACTGATCATTCGAGCGCGCTTAGCGTCTTGCGTATGCTTGATGGCCATATTCACGTCGAGGTACGTAAGCTTTACAGCGACGCTGAGCTCCCCTCTTTCGACCACGAAGAACAAGACGATGGCAGCATGGTGCTGATCTATCGTTCGCGCCGTGCACTGGCTGATTTTGCCGAAGGCTTGCTGCAAAGCTGCATCGCGCATTTCAATGAGCCGATGCAGATCAATCGCAAGGATATGCCCTCGGACGACGGCGCCCATACGCGTTTTACCCTAACTAGACCCTCCGTTGGCTGAGCAAAACGACTTGATGTCGCGCAGGCTCGCGCGCGAGATGCATGCGCGTGCACAAGCTGAAACACTGCTCGAGCAGAAAAGTCGGGAACTGTTCCAACAGGCGCGTGAACGCGAAGCAGTGATGCTGGCGCTGCGTGAAAGTGAAGAACGCTACCGCCTAATGGTAGAGTTTTCGCCCAACGCTGTTCTAATCGAATCCGACGGAAAAATCGTCTTCACCAATCCCGCGGCGCGCTTGCTGTTTGCCGAAACAGAAACCGACCTGCTCACCCAATTGAGTTTGCTGGATTTGGCCAATCCGACACACCGGCTACAAGTCAACGAAGAATTAGCGCGAATTAAAAATGGCGGCGCATGTCGCGAAACGGAAGAAATTGCAGTGCGCCGCGACGGCACGACGGTAGCAGTTGCTGTGCAACGGATTGCTTTACGTTTTAATGGCTGCGATGCGGTACAGATGATGGCGCGCGATATCTCGTTGCGCAAACAACTGGAAGAACGACTAGTCCATCAGGCGCATCATGATGCGCTCACGGGGATTGCAAACCGCTTGCGGATTGTTGAAGTCATCGGCGAAACGCTTGCCTACGCGCGGCGCTATGACTATCCGGTCTGGGTCGGCTTTCTGGATCTGGATCGGTTTAAATTTATCAACGATCACTACGGGCATCATGTCGGTGACGAGTTGCTCATTGCCGTTACACGCCGATTACAATCGGTGCTGCGCAGCAGTGATGTGGTGGGGCGTTACGGTGGTGATGAGTTTGTGCTGGTACTGCGCGGTGGCCCAACAGACGGCATGAATTCTGCTGTAGTCGAACGCATCATGGCAGCGGTCTGCAAACCCATGATGATCGAAGGTCATCCATTGCAGCTGACCTGCAGCCTTGGTATTGCGAGTTATCCCAATGACGGTGATGATGCACAAACTTTAATTGAGCATGCTGACACCGCGATGTATGGCGCCAAAGAAAATGGCCGCAATCTCTGCCAGTTCTATACCAGCGAGATGAACCTCAAACACCGCGAGCGTAATCTACTCGAAAGTGCGCTCCATACCGTACTCGACACCGGGCAACTATTTTTGGAATACCAGCCACAGGTGCAAATGGAGAGCTTTCGCATTGTTGGCGTTGAGGCCTTGCTGCGCTGGCAGCATCCGCAGCTTGGCCTGCTCTCACCGGATCGCTTCCTTGCTATTGCCGAGAGCAACGGCACCATCAATCAGATCGGCACATGGATTTTGCAAGAAGCCTGCCGCCAGTGCGTGCGCTGGCAGCGTAGCGGACAGAGCGACCTGCGCGTTGCGGTCAATCTATCAGCGAATCAGCTTTCGTCACGCCAATTTGTGGGCATCGTTCAACGCGCCTTAGCCGACAGTGGGCTGGCGCCCGACAGACTGGAGCTGGAGTTGTCCGAATCGCTGATGATGGCCGATATCGCGCTCACCAGTCAGGTATTAACTGATTTGCGCGCGCTCGGCGTCCACATCGCCATTGATGATTTTGGTACCGGCTATTCCAGCTTCGCCCATTTGAAACGCTTACCGCTGGATCGACTGAAAATAGATCAGAGCTTTGTCAATGGCCTCGAAGACGATGAAGAAAATCAAACCATCACCCGCACCTTGATCCAGCTTGCGCATAATCTGAATATGAACGTCATCGCCGAGGGTGTCGAGACCGCGTTTCAGTTGGATTTTTTAAAACAACATGGTTGCGATGAAATACAGGGCTATATTTTCAGTAAAGCACACCCAGCCCCTATCATCGAAGACATGCTACACAAGCAAGGCATCCAAGCTGAGTCAACCCAGGGTTGCGCCAATCCGGCCTGACAGGCCGTCTGCGACTACACTCATCGCATTCTGTCACTTCGTCTCTGATCCGATTTGATTGCTCTACTCGAAGCCCGCCGCGCCGGCTTATTGCAGCGCCAGCACTGGCTCCCCAATCTGATTGCCGGCCTGACCGTTGGCGTCGTTGCCTTGCCGTTGGCGATGGCCTTTGCGATTGCCTCGGGTGCCAAACCTGAACAGGGTCTCTACACTGCCATCGTTGCCGGGCTTGCAGTGGCGGTTTTTGGCGGTAGTCGAGTGCAAATTGCCGGACCCACTGGCGCGTTTATTGTAGTCTTGTCGGGCATTACCGCCACCCACGGCATCGCTGGTTTGCAGATTGCCACCTTACTCGCCGGGCTGATGCTGTTGCTGCTGGGTGTGGCGCGACTAGGTAATGTCATCAAGTTCATCCCTGAGCCTGTCATCGTCGGCTTTACAACCGGTATCGGGGTCATCATCTGGGTCGGGCAGTGGTCGTATTTTTTCGGTGTACCGGCGCCCTCGGGCAGTCATTTTCACGACAAGCTCGGGCAGTTACTGCAGTCGCTCCCCAACTGGCATGGACCGACCACGCTCCTTGCGCTGGGCTCGCTGCTCATCACACTTCATAGCAACAAAGTGCCCTTGCTGCGGCGTGTGCCCGGGCCCCTACTGGCACTGTTGATTGGCGGCGCACTGGAATATGGGTTTGCCTTTGACGGCGTGGCCACCATCGGTAGCCTCTTTGGTGCCATCCCGCGCGGCTTGCCGTCTTTGCAATGGCCTGCGCTCACGGCTGCGCGTGTGATCGAATTGATCGGCCCGGCTTTTACGATTGCGATGCTGGGAGCGATTGAATCGCTGCTCTCAGCGATGGTGGCAGATGGCATGGCGGGTACCCGGCATGATGCGAATCAGGAATTAATCGGCCAAGGCATCGCCAATATACTCACACCGCTCTTTGGTGGTTTTGCCGCCACCGGTGCCATCGCCCGTACGGCAACCTCAATCCGTAACGGCGGCACCAACCCACTGGCGGGCATCGTGCACGCACTCACGCTTGTGCTGATTTTGGTGGTAGCCGCGCCGCTGGCCGTGCATGTGCCAATGGCGACGCTGGCGGCCATTTTGTTTGTGGTGGCCTGGAACATGAGCGAGGTCCGTCATTTTGTCAACTTGCTGCGCCGGGCGCCGAAGGCTGACGTCGTGATTTTATTGGTGACCTTTGTACTGACGGTGTTGGTGGATCTGGTGGTAGCGGTCAACATTGGCGTGATCTTGGCTATTTTGCATTTTTTGCGGCGCATGGCCTCTAGCGTTGAGGTGGCTGCGTTGCATGCACCGGATTTGCGGCACGAGTTAGCAGCACAGGGCCTCTCTGCGCTCCCGGTCGGCGTGCTGATATTCAGCATTGACGGTCCGTTTTTTTTCGGTGCAGTCGATACCTTTGAACGGGCCCTATCATTCACCGGTACGGAGCCGCGGGTGCTGATCTTGCGTATGCGCTGGGTGCCCTTCATTGACATCACCGGCATCACGACGCTGGAAGAAGTCGTACGCGATTTGCAGCGGCGCGGCGTACGGGTAATGATCGCTGGCGCCAATGAACGGGTGAGCGACAAACTGGATAAAGCGGGTGTGTTGGCGCTGCTGGGTCCGACGAATTTGTTTGGCGAACTCGCCGACGCGATCCGGGCGGCGCAGTAAGTTGTATCATCACGGCCAACGTATTTTCAACCGGAGTTGGCCATGGAACGCTTCACCATTTCACTCGACGACGACCTTGCTACAAGTTTTGATGCGCTGATTGCGTCGCGCGGCTACAGCAATCGCTCTGAAGCCATGCGCGATATTTTGCGCCGTGAGCTTGAAACAGCACCCACATCCACCTCGGGCAAACAGCATTGCATCGCCAATTTGAGTTACACCTTTAATCATCATGAGCGTGACTTAGCCGAACGGCTCACCGGACTACAGCACGCGCATCATGATCTGACGGTATCGACGATGCACGCCCATCTCGATCATGCGCACTGTATCGAGAGCGTGATTCTGCAAGGGCCGACGGCGCGGGTACGCGAATTTGCCAACGCGATGATGGCCGAACGCGGCGTACATCATGGTGCAGTAAATATTATTTCAGTTGAACGTGAAAAATACCGGCATCTGCATGGACATGCCGAACAACTACATACGCATCTGAAACCAACGCGTTAGCTGATCGTAAGAAGAAAAATAAAATTCGTGTGATACAATTCTCCGCATCGATTGTTTATTCACTTGCCGTTACCCATGCCATTGCGTAGTACGTCCTCCCGTCATCGTTCTTACGTGCTGACCCTGTCTTTGCTGGCCTCGGCGATCCATGTCGCCTGGGCTGCCGAGGGCGACAAGACTCTGGGCAAAGTCGAGGTCACGGCCTCGCGCGAGAGTCAGCTTGGGGTAGCTGATACGGCCAACGAAGGGGAAGTCGGTCAGGCACAACTCGAGTCTCGTGTGGTCTTTCGCACCGGTGAAGTGCTTGAAGTCATGCCCGGCCTGATCGTCAGCCAGCATAGCGGCGAAGGCAAGGCGAATCAGTTTTATTTGCGCGGGATGAACCTTGATCATGGCACCGACATCCGACTGTCGATAGAAGGCATGCCGATCAACCAGCGCAGCCACGGTCACGGGCAAGGCTGGGCGGATCTGAATTTTATTATTCCTGAATTAGTCGAAGGGCTGCAGTACAAAAAAGGGCCCTATTACTTAACCGAAGGTGACTTTGCGTCGGCTGGTGCGGCACATATTCATTACGCCGAAACGCTCGAGCGTGGTTTGCTTAGTGTCGGGCTCGGACAAAACGGCTTTGGTCGCACGCTGATGGCCAATTCGCTTGACTATGCTGATGGCAAGCTGCTCTATGCGTTGGAGGCCTCGCATTATGACGGCCCATGGATCAACCCTGACAACTACCGCAAGTTCAATGGGGTACTGCGCTACAGCGCCGGTACCCCGGCCAATGGCTGGAACATCAATGCGATGAGCTATTCAGGCAAATGGAATGCGACCGATCAGATCCCCTTGCGCGCCTTGCAGTCCGGTGCGCTGTCGCGTTTTGGCGCGGTCGACAACAGCGATGGCGGCTTGGCGCAACGGCATAGCGTGTCGGGCGAATGGCGTCAATCCGGCGCCGGCAAAACCACCAGCGTCAATGCCTACGTGATTCAAAATAGTCTGGATCTGTATTCCAACTTCACCTATTTTCTCGACAATCCGGTACAAGGCGATCAATTTAATCAGCGTGATCGGCGCGTAACAACCGGCATCAATCTGTCGCATAGCTGGGACATCAAAGGCTTGGGTAAGGAAGCGATCAACACCATCGGCCTGCAACTGCAAAACGATAATATTTATAACGGCCTGTACAACACGCAAGCACGTGCGCGCATCGGCACGACGCGTGCGGATCATATTGTTCAAAGCAGCGCCGGTGCTTTTTTTGAAAATCACGTTCATTGGAATGATAAATTCCGTACCGTCGCCGGTGCGCGGGCGGACGCTTACCGGTTTGATGTCAACAGTCAGAAGCTGGCGGCGAACTCGGGTGTGATCAATGACAGCATCATCAGCCCCAAGCTGGCGCTGGTCTTCGGGCCATGGCAAAAGACCGAGTACTACGTCAATGCGGGCAATGGCTTTCACAGCAATGACGCGCGCGGCACTACCATCAGAACTGACCCGGTGAGCGGCTTGCCCGCGGATCGGGTGCCGGGTCTGGTACGTTCTACCGGCTATGAATTAGGCATGCGCAGCGAATGGCTACCGGGTCTGCAAAGTACGCTGGCTGTGTTTCAGCTCGACTTTGCGTCAGAGCTGATCTTTATCGGCGATGCGGGCACCACCGAGGCCGGCCGGCCAAGCCGGCGCATCGGTTGGGAATTTAATAATTATTACAAGCCCACGAGTTGGCTCACCATTGACGCCGACCTGGCGATGACACGGGCACGTTTTCGGGATGTAGCAGCCGAGGGCTCACGTGTACCCGGTGCCGTCGAAGGGGTCGCTTCGCTGGCAGCGATTGTGGACAACAATGGAGCCGCGTATGGCTCGATGCAGTTGCGCTATTTCGGACCGCGTCCGCTGGTAGAAGACAATAGCGTGCGTTCAAACGCGACCATGAGCCTCAATGGACGGCTTGGATATCGGCTCAACAAAGACACCCGGCTTGAGCTGATGGGATTTAATTTAACGAACCGACAAGACCCGGCCATTCAGTACTATTACGCATCGCGGCTGGCGAGTGAACCCGCCGGCAGTGCGACACCGGACATCCACTTTCATCCGGTCGAACCGCGCTCGTTCAGGGTGGCGCTCATTACGCGGTTTTAACTTCGCTTAACAGGGGCGAAGCAATAGCCGAAGCCGCGCGAGCGGCGAGTCTCATTTGCAGCGGGACGCGCGTTAGTAGGTTGCCGCGTATTGTTTAACAGCCCCCCCCCCAACTCCTCCACCCTAGCTGGCAATCGCGGTTGCGTACCCTGCATGGGCACGCACAATTTAATTGAGAATGGTTCTCATTAGTGGTAAAATTTTGGTCAGGTAAGCTAAGCTTACTGAGCTAATTTCAACGAACCCATACTGCTCGCACCCATCATGTCCACCACTACCAGCCTGAACCGTCATCTCCTGCGCGCCCTGTCCGCTGCGTGCCTGCTCGTGGCCGCTGTTGCCGCCACGGCCGACACCGTCACCGTTTACTCGGCACGTAACGAACAGCTGCTCAAACCCCTGCTGGACCGCTACAGCAAAGAGACTGGCACCGAAATTCGTCTGCTGACCGCGGGCGAAGGCCCACTTTTAGCCCGCCTCAACGCCGAAGGCAGCAGCACCCCGGCCGATGTTCTCATTACCGTTGACGCTGGCAACCTGTGGCAGGCCGCGCAGCAAGAGCTGCTGCAGCCGATCACGTCCAGTGTCCTGACTCAACATATTCCCGCCCACCTGCGCGACCCCGGCAATCGCTGGTTTGGTTTATCCGTGCGTGCCCGCACCATCGTTTACAGCAAAAAATCCGTTCAGCCCAAAGAGCTGTCCACCTACGAAGACCTGGCCGACCCAAAATGGAAAGGCAAGCTCTGCCTTCGCACCAGCAAAAAGGTCTATAACCAGTCTCTTATTGCGATGATGATTGCTGAGCAGGGCGAAGCCAAAACCGAAGCCATCGTCAAAGGCTGGGTCGCCAATCTGGCCACCGATGTCTTCCCGGACGATACCGCTTTGCTTAAAGCAATCGCTGCCGGTCAGTGTCAGGTGGGCATCGTCAACACCTACTACCTCGGTCGTGTGCTCGACAAAGACCCGGCATTTCCAGTCGGCCTGTTTTGGGCCAACCAACAAACCAGCGGCGTGCACGTCAACGTCTCCGGCGCCGGTGTGACCCGCCACGCTAAAAACTTGGCCGGCGCCCAAAAGCTGATCGAATTTTTGTCCTCGGATGTCGCGCAGCATTTTTATGCTGATCAGGATCTCGAATTCCCCGCCAACCCCAAGGTCAAGGCAGATTCGCTCGTCAGCGCCTGGGGTCCGTTCAGATCCAATCTCATCAATGTCTCCAAGGCCGGTGAGCTCCAGGTCAACGCGACCCGTCTGATGGATCGCGCCGGCTACCGATGAAGACTGGATGACGACCCGCGCGCGCCCTGCCTGGTCAGTGCTGGCGCTGTCATTGCTGACCCTCATTCCCCTTGCTGTGGTGCTGGGTAGCTGGCTGCATCCGCAACCCGAGGTGTGGCAACATCTGCGCGCCTATGTGCTGCCGGCCGTGCTGCGCAATACTGCCATCATGGCCGTCGGGGTAGCGGTCATGGTCGGCCTGCTGGGTGTCTCGCTGGCCTGGCTTACCGCGCTGTGCGAATTTCCCGGACGGCGTTTTTTCAGCTGGGCGCTGATCCTGCCGCTAGCCCTGCCGGCTTATGTGCTGGCCGCCGTCGAAGTGGGCTTGCTGGACTACAGTGGGGCGCTGCAAACTTTTTTGCGTGACACGCTCGGCCTGCGCAATGCGTTGCCACCGATACGCTCGATGGGTGGCGCGATTTTAGTGTTTGGCCTCACGCTCTACCCTTATGTCTATCTGCTGGCTCGCCAGGCTTTTCTGACACAGGGTCAACGCAGCCTTGAAGCAGCACAAACGCTGGGGCTCAATCGTGTGCAGGCTTTTTTCCGGGTTGCGTTACCGATGTCGCGCCCATGGTGGATGGCCGGTATCTCGCTGGCGCTGATGGAAATGCTGGCTGATTTTGGTACCGTGGCCATTTTTAATATCGACACCTTCACCACCGCCATCTACAAAGCCTGGCTGGGTTTATTCAACCTGCCGGTGGCGTCCCAATTGGCGTCGCTGCTGGCTCTGACGGTATTGGTTTTACTCTGGCTGGAACAACGCTCACGCGGACAGCGACGCTTCACCTCTGCCGGAGCGCACAGCAAGGCACACGTAAGCACCCGCATCGGCCTGCCAGGCATGCGCGGGGGGCTGGCTTTTTTATGGTGCAGCATTATTTTTCTGCTCGCTTTTGCCGTACCGGTCGGGCAATTGCTGCTCTGGGTATGGCAAGTAGCCCCCACGGACTGGGACGCGCGGTATTGGGGTTTTATCGGGCATTCGCTGCTATTGTCGGCATTGGCCGCTGTCATTGTGGTGAGCGCCGGACTCTGGATCGCTTACGCGCAGCGCCAGCACCCTGGCGCGCTCACACAAAGTTGGGTACGCCTGGCTACCTTGGGGTATGCGCTCCCGGGCATGTTGCTCTCGGTTGGTCTGTTTGTACCGGTGGCGTGGCTGGATCAATTTTTACTACCGGTGTGGCAGAACCTGGGCGTCCAGCCCGCGCCGGTGTTAAAAGGCACGCTGGCGGTGATGCTATTGGCCTTAACTGCGCGCTTCATGGCGGTGGGCTTCGAGCCGATGCAAGCAGCGATGCAACGCATTACGCCGCACCAGGAACAAGCGGCACGCAGCATGGGGCTGGGACGCTGGCAGATGCTGCGGCGGCTGCACATTCCCATGCTGAAATCCGGCTGGCTGAGCGCCAGCCTGCTGGTCTTTGTCGAGGTAATGAAAGAGATGCCCATTACGCTGATGACGCGCCCTTTTGGCTGGGACACGCTAGCTGTGCGCGTCTTTGAAATGAGCTCCGAAGGCATGTGGGACCGCGCTGCTTTGCCCAGCCTGTGCATCGTCGTTGCAGGCTTGTTACCGGTGATCCTGCTAGTGAAAGAAAGCGAACAATCATGAACATGGCCCCTTCCCCCTCGCGGTCTTTTGCCCTGGAACTTGACTCGCTGCAGTTGGCTTATCCCAGCGGGCATGGCGAACAAACGGTTGTATACGATTTGTCGTTGCAACTCGAACAAGGCGAAATCGCTTGTTTGCTCGGCCCGTCGGGCTGCGGCAAAACCACGGTGCTACGTGCCATCGCCGGATTTCAACGTATCCAATCTGGACGGGTCGTGCTGCATCAGCACGAAGTCGGCAGCCCCCGCGTGCATCTGGCGCCTGAGCAGCGCCAGATCGGCATGGTGTTTCAGGATTACGCCCTGTTTCCGCATCTCGATGTCGCAGCCAATGTCGGCTTTGGTCTGCACGGACTAGATCGTGAAACCAAACAGCAGCGCGTTAAAGTAATGCTGCAACTCGTTGGGCTTGAGGCGCTGGCCAAACGCGCCCCGCACGAGCTCTCCGGTGGCCAGCAGCAGCGCGTCGCTTTGGCGCGCGCCATCGCACCGCAGCCGCAACTGCTGCTGATGGATGAGCCTTTTTCTAATCTGGATGTGAGTTTGCGTGAACGTCTGGCAATCGAAGTGCGCAACCTGTTGAAAGAAACCGGCACCACCGCCGTGATTGTCACGCACGACCAGCACGAAGCCTTTGCTGTGGCCGACCGAGTGGCGGTGCTGTCCGAGGGTCGCCTGCAACAGTGGGGGCGCCCAATGGACCTCTATCACGAACCAGCGAATCGTTTTGTTGCCGGCTTTATCGGCGAGGGTGTGCTGCTGCCGGGCCGGCAAGACAAAAGCGGTTTTATTCACACCGAGCTCGGCATGTTCGAGCCCGACCGCAACCCGGACGGCAGCTTGCCGGCAACGGGCTTTAACCATGCAATCGAATTACTGGTCCGACCGGACGATATCCAACACGACGACGCCAGCCCCGTGCTGGCGCAGGTGATGAACAAGGCCTTCCGCGGCGCGCAATTTCTCTACACGTTGGCGCTACCCTCGGGACAAGTGGTGTTATCGCTGGTGCCCAGCCATCATGATCATGCCATTGGGGAACGCATCGGCATTCGCGTGGAGCTGGATCATGTGGTGTGCTTTTGAGTTTTTGATTTTTTTATTTTTCCCGCGCTAACGTGGCGCCAGCACGCACACGTCGCTGCCATCGGCAGGTACCTTATCGACAAACAATTTTTTGATTGGCACCCACACCACCGACGTCGCCAACCGGATCACGGTCTCCATCACATCACCGGCATTAGGCCCCACCGAAAACTTTTTGAAATCGCCACGCACTTCAATCGGCGTGGCCAAGCTCAAAAACTGCGCGCTCTTGGCTTGTGGCTGCAAGCGCATCCGTATTTTTTCATCCGCAAAATTTATCGCCGTATTACCGGCCACGCGCATCTGACTGGTATCGATCACTAACTGTTTTTGAGTCAGCTTGCCATTGTCAAGCGCAAAGCGACCGATCGCGCAATTGACCTTGGATTCGTTCTTTGGGTCCAGCGTCGGCAGCAAGGCCACCAGAACATTCACGGCCCACATGTCAAACACGCCTGCATTCAAATTTTGCGGCCACACTGCAAAATCCAGCTGACCGCTTCCATGCCGTAAAATTTCAGACAGCCGAGCCGCCCGCGATGCGACATCGAGATGCACGCTAAAACGCCCGTCCATATCCGATTCAGGTTTGATACGTCGCGCTAGCACGCCGTAATCAAAACGGTCGACATCAATTTTCAGGTCTGCCCAGACATCGCGCTCGCCCGGCTCATAAGCCAGCGACAAAAGCGCGGCACCACCGGGCATGGCCAGCTTCACAGGACCGATATCGGCACGACCGTTTTCGAGTCGCGCCCGCAGACTGCCGCCACCGAGCTGGTCACGCCCCGACATCACCCGCTCTACTTCAACGGCCAGTGTCGCATTGAGTCGTTTTAACATCGCCGGGCTCAACATGCCCTGCACCTGGTCGCTGGTCTCGGTGGCCTTTTTACGCAGCGCATCCTGGTCCAGCGCAGCGTCGAGCGGCATGCTGCCATCGCCTGTCGCTGACCAGCTACCCGTCTTGAAATCGTCAAGTTGAATCAGCGGCGCTGCCAGCGCAATGTCGAGCTTGGCCTGTCCGCTAATGGTCTCAAGCACGCCGCGACCCGTGAGGGTACTGCTGCCCACTTGCAGCTTAAGCTGATTGACTGCATAGCCCGAGCGTGACATCCGGAACTGCCCGGCTGCCGACCACGGCCCCCAGGGCGGCAGCGAAACGCGCAACAAGGGGTTGAGGTACTCGAGATGAGGGCCGCTGATTTGCATGGCAAGCTCGACATCGCGCGCATCGATATCGCGATCAAGGGTGCCGGACAGCGCGAGTCGGGTCTGTGCTGCCTCGATGGACAAATCAAACGGCACCCGCAGCGCGGGGTTAATCAGATCTTTGGCGGTAGCGCTACGCAAACTAATCGCAATCGGCACGGCATCCATCGCGCCGGTGAGATTAAGTTGTACCCGCTCGCCGGGCGCCGCGCTGAGTACGCCTTGCTGTAAGGCCACGTGCAAAGCGGACTTGGTATTTTTATCTTTCAGCACCAGCTTGCCGCCCTCAATCTCCCCGCTCAGGCGTGCATTGGCAATCAGTGCAGAGAGCTGGCTTGATTGGCTATCGAGATAGAGCCCTACCCGGGCCAGTGTGGCGTCGAGCTGGTCGACAAGTTTGAGCTCTTGCAAAATACGACCGGCGTTGACGTCTGCCGCCGCAAGCCAGAGCTGGATACGCGGCACGGCGGCACGCAAGTCGAGCATCAGTGCACCCTCAAAGGCGGTGTCGGCAATGTGCGCACGAAACGCGGAGGGCTGCATGAAGCCCTCGCGCAGCCGTGCATCAAAACTCAGATCGCGCATTGCAAGACGAGTGCCATCGACCTTGCGCACACGCACGCTGACATCGGCATCACTCAACACAATTTGTTGCGGCAAAATTGGAATATCCAGCGTCGGCACCGCCTTGCTCTTTAACGTTTTTTTGGTGTTGCCAGTTGGTGCGAGTAAGGAATCAAGCTCCGCGCTATCGATATTGGCTATGTCGATGCGCGCGTCCAAATGACTGCGGCCACCCTGCCCGGTTCGACCTACGTTGGCGTAGAGCGTGCTACGACCAAGCTGAAATACCAGGTGGGACAATTGCCAGTTACTGTTGCTGGTGTTGCTGAAGCTGCCGCCCAAGGCCAAGGGTACGCTCGCGTTCGGGCGCAAGCCAAACCAGCTTGCTACCTCGCCGGCGCGATCTGCACCTACGCTAAAGACCAGATTGGCTTTGCTGCTATTGGGCTTGCTGCTTTCTTTACTTGCATCTTTGGCGCTGCGATTGTCTTGCTCTGCGTTGAGCGTGCCGGCGATGCGTGCCACCACGCCGCGGGAGCGAGCGATTAATTCAAGCGGTGTGCTGCCTTGTTCGATACTGTCCGCCAGCGCGCCGCCGTTTAGCGTGGCGTGCAAAGGATGCCCTAACAAGGTACCTGCCATCGTGCCTTGCAGCTTGTTATGCGCCGGCAGCGTAAGCGCTAATTTATCTAGCGTGAAATCGACCGGCTTGCCGCCGGCGACATTGCCGTAGCTGAGCTTGCTGTCACTCAAGGCCAGCTTGATCGCCAGCGACTGCATGAGCTCTTGCCCTCGATTCCCCTCGGAAGACAGCGCGAGTTGAAAGCGACCAAGCCGGCCTTCAATACCCTTCGCGCCGGTGAGCAAGGTGGCCAACCCGGCGATATCGGATTTTTCGGCGCTGACGGTGACACCAAAGCTAGGCCGTAATTTTGATGCGTCGGCGCTGATCAAGCCCTTGATCGGCACCCCGCTAATGGTGGCCTTGAGCGACAGCGCGAGCTTGCCGTCGGCAAGCTGAAGACTGAGTGCAGCATCATGGAGTTCACCCGGCAGGCTGAGCCATTGGCCCACCTTGAGTGACAGGTCCATATCGTAATGATTTAACTGCTGCAGATCCAGACGGGCCCGGGCCAGGCTTAGATAGAGCTCGCGCAAATTTGTTGGCGGCTCGTCGTCCTCGGTATCTTGTCCAAGGAAAGGCCGCAAGTCGAGCATGGGCAGCGCCAACGCGCCCGAGAGCCGCGGTCGCTCGCTTTGCATGTCGACAGCCAATGCACCAGTCAGGCTGGTTTTACCGAGCACACCAGAGAGCTCGGTAAGCGTAATTTTGCCCGGCGCAACACGCAGCAAGCCGCCGATGCCTGCAGCGCCGGCGTCAGGCAGATCAATCTCCAGCAAACGACCAAATTTAGCCAGATCGGGGGTACCGAATCCAAAGCGCAGACTGCTGTTGACATCACCCAGTTTGCCGCTGGCGGTAAAGATGCTGTCTAAAAATTCGAGCTTAATATTGAATGGCCAGTCAGTATTGTCGGTGATGAGCGCAGCGAAGGGACCACCGTCAAAGGCGAGCTGATAGCGCAAGGTCTGGTCGATACGACCGCTGGCCTTCGCCCGCATCGGACCATCAGCCGGTACCGTGGCATCCAATTGGTCGAGCGAAAAATATTGTGGCTTGCCGTTGACGCCGCGATACTCGACATTGAGCTTGCGTAAAATGATCTTGCGGATATCAAGGCCGTTGGCGGCGAGCTCGGGTAAGCCTTCGCTGTCGGGTTGATCGAGCGTATTCGGCGTATTCGGGGTAAGCGGCTTGACGGATTTGGCCGGCGCTGGCGCGTTGGCCGGGAGCGCAAAGGTCCAGTTATTACGACCGTCAGCGCGTTGTTGGAGCAGCACGCGGACATCACTGCCGGCGATTTCTTCCGCGCGTAGCTTATTTTTTAGCAGCAGCGCCAGGTCGAGCGATACACGCAGTTCACCGATGGCCAAAAAATCGGCCTGACCAAACTCTTTAGGTTGAGCGATACGCACCTTACGAATCAGCATCGCCGGACGCATGCTGAGTTCCAGCTGCAGTGCGCCATCGAGATAAACCGCACGCCCGAGCTGCTCAGACAACAAGCGCCCAATGCTCGCGCGGTAAGGAGCGGCATCAATCCGCACACCAACGATGGCCACCAAGACCAACAACGTCAACAGCGTGATCAGGCCAGCGAGGGCAATCTTGAGGAACAATCGGGCCGGTTTGGCAAAGCGGGACTTGCTGGACATGATGCGGAGTCGGATGTGGCGCAACGTGCCAGACCGGACGAGGTTGGTTCAGATGGGTGAGACCTTAGGGAAATTAAGGCGGGAAGTCAATCGGGCGGTGGGAGGCAGGTCGCAGCGAAGGTCGCTGAAATCAATCGCAAACGCGGAGCAATGTGATTGATACGGCGTCAGCAATGCACGCACCGCTGGATAGCACGTTACTTTATCGATTGAACTGCGGGGTTGCGGGATTGTGTTGAAGAGAAAACGATTAAATGATGGGCGGCCCACTGAAAGCGCGGTAATCGAAGCATTGTGCAGGCATGTTGTTTTGCAAGACCTGACCCCTGAGGGGGTTAACGTGCGAGGCCTTTGGTGACGACTTCACCGCGAAGTTGATTAATGCGTGCGACGATGGTTTGTACGTCTTCCTCGGTGACGTTTTCGTCTTCGAGCGCAGCAATAAACAAATCCGTGATTAAGTCATACGACGCTGCAGTGACCCCGGCATTCATATGTTTGTCATGGATTTCTCTGGAGGTAAAGCTGCTGTTAGGCTTACCTAACGCATAAGACACATACGCAATGTGGTGATCAATGACTTTGTCGATAGGCATATCAAGAAAATAACGCCTGATATTTGGCCGGCGCATCAGCCTCTCATGGAAATCTTTGACTACGCGCGTGACCATTGGCACACCACCATATTTATCAAACAACGTGTCGTGCATAACAATCTGCTTTTCGGTACAAAAAGGTGTGAAATAGAACGCGTACGTATAAACGCCCAATAATGTAACGCATTAAGCCCCGCAAAGTTTGCAGCTACTACGATGATGTTATCGAGCTCGCAATATCGCGGCGCGTATCATTGACCCTCAGGGTGCTTTATCTTTAATCCCTGTACCGCTCCGAGGTTTCTGTTTTGCTCAAATAAATTGCCGTGTGAGTCTCTGGAAGCAGTAGATATGACAGTCGGCGCGTCGGCACTGACCGGACAATCGCGCATGCAGGCGGGATTATTTACATCGGGCTGGCCTTGGCGCAGCCATAATCCATGGGCTGTCGTCATCCCATTACGGTTGGGTAAACGCTTTTGTGCCTCCACGATCGTGCGTGCATCTAAAGTGAACTCTTCCGGGACGATATCGGCAAGATGCAGGATATAGGCCGTTACCGCATAGACCTCCTCGGTACTCAATGTTTTCGGCTTATCCCAGGGCATAGCGCGGTTAATGTAATCCCATAATGTACTCAGCGTCGGTAGTTTCATGATGCTCGAGCGCAGTACGGTGCGCGGATCCGTCAATGAGGCAACCCTGCCCAGGGCAATGTCTTTGTCGTTTGTGCCACCGACAATCGGCGCCGACATATGGGTCGCTTCACCAAAGACGCCATGACACGACGCACATTTTGCGTCCCATACCTGCTGCCCTTTCAATACGGTACCGGCACCTTGTGGCAAGCCTTTAAAATCAGGACGCACATCCATATCCCAACGCGCGATTTCGGCAGCGGTGGCTACCCGACCAACGCCTGGCATCGTTTGCGCATGCAATGGCGCTACAAACACCCAGCAAGAAATAACCAAGCCAATAAATTTAGAAGGTCTGAACATTGGCGATTTCTCCAGATGCAGCAACTAACCAAGATTGAATGGCGTTGTTATGGTAAGTCGACTTGGATCCGCGTACCTCGCGGAGCTGATTGATCTTTGGCTGTACATAACCGGTCTCATCAATCGCGCGGGATTGCAGAATAGCGGCACGCCCATCCCATACCCAATCGATATTAAAACGAGTCAGGCATTTATTGAGTATCGGCCCCTCCATTCGCGCGGTGCGCCAGTTACGGCCGCCATCAACAGAGACGTCGACCCGGCTTATTTTTCCGCGTCCTGACCAGGCCAGACCGGTAATATTAAAGCGGCCTTTTTCAAGCAGAATTTGCCCGCCCGATGGCGCAGTAATAACGGATTTGCATTCTTGAATCGAGGTGTATTGGCGATGCAGCCCGTCCGGCATTAAATCAATGTATTGCATGCTTTCGTCTTTGCTGCCATAAGGGGCGTCGCCTACTTCGATTCGCCTGAGCCATTTAATCCATGACACACCCTGCACGCCGGGTACTACTAAGCGCAACGGATAACCGTTTTGAGGGCGCAGCATTTCCCCGTTCATACCCCAGGCGACGATGACATCATCCAGCGCATGCTCAATGGCGATAGTGCGAGTCAAACTCGAACCATCCGCCCCTTCAGCCAATATAAACTTTGCCCGCGTCTGATCAAAGCCGCAATCATTGAGCAAATCAGATAAACGTACGCCGGTAAATTCACTACATGACAACATACCGTGGGTATATTGAACCGATGGCACCGCAGGATGCCCCCATTCCATGGCGGTGTTCGCGCCACATTCTAAAAAATGCATACGCGAGACATGGGGCAAGCGCATCAGATCGCCGAGCGTATACATCTTCGGTGTGTTAACAAGACCATTAATCATCAAACGATGCGCGCTGGGATCGATGTCATGCCAGCCCTGATGGTGCCGCTCAAAATGCAAACCATTCGGCGTGATGATGCCGAACAGACTTTGCAAAGGCGTGAAGGATGCAGACGATTGGCGTGTTCTGGTTAAACCTGGCGATTCACGTCTGACTGTTGCCGCTTCAAAGCGTGAAGGTTGGCCATAAGCCGGATCAGCAACTGGTTTGCCCAGCGTAGTGGAATGAAGGGGCAGCAGCGCACTGTCGGTGCCGCCGTCGAGAGGCATTTCTTCCGAACGCACTGCATTACCAAAAGCGGTTGCACTCGCCGCCATAAAACTTTTTACTAAAAACGCGCGACGGGTTTCATTGAGACCTTTGTCATTGATCTCACTAATTATTTCGTTGGTGAGATAGTCCTCGGGTGCTGGTCTGATGCGGCCAGTTTTATTCGAAAATTTGTCCACCCACAATCCTCTCTCGGTCTATCGGCTCTTGTGATCTTCAGCAAAAGATAACAGATGTGCTGCACGGGGTTTTATTGAACCGATGCGACAGTACCTTGCCTGAGTAAGACCCAGAACATGCGGCCCACATAATAAAAATCGCGAGTAAAAAAATATCAAAAAAACATACACAATTTACCTGAAAAATTATGAGCTTCTGTGAGCTTTAATGAGTATTTAAAATTAAATAATAATTAAGCAACGAAATTCACGCGCGCGCCCTAATATTTACTTAAAAACCCCCATCAAATCCTTAATAATTCTCTGTCTCTGCACCCATTTCAATTTAAACTCGTTGGCATTGAAATTATTAGGACTCACGGACCTGCTATGAACTTTACTGCTTTTAAGAAGATTGGCCTCAGTGCCGTTGTGCTTGCCGCGTCATTAAACCCGCTGTCAAACGCAGTGGCCGCCGTGCCCAGCGCACCTACGGGGGTCAGCGCAGTAGCAGGAAGTGGACAGGCTACCGTGTCCTTTACCGCAGCGACAGCCGTCAGTGGTTCCACCATCACCGGTTACACCGCTAGCTGCAAAGTCGGAACCGGCACTGCACTAACCAATACCGGTACGTCCAGCCCGATTATCGTGACGGGCTTGACCAATGGCAGCACTTACACCTGCTCAGTGACGACAACGTACTCCACCACGACAGCGGCATCCACGACGGCCAGCGTGACGCCTGTTGCGACCACCGTCACGGTACCAGGCGCACCGACCATCGGTACCGCCACGGCCGGCAGCGCGCAAGCCAGTATCAGCTTTACCGCGTCCACCACCGGCTCGGCAGCGACGAGTTATACCGCGACTTGCACCACAGGCACCGGCACCACTGCCGTGAGCAAAACCGGCACCGGCACCAGCAGCCCAATCACGGTAAGCAGTCTGACCAATGGCACCACCTATACGTGTAGCGTCAAGGCCAGCAACGCAGCTGGCACCAGCGCGGCATCGGGTACGGTATCTGTCACGCCCGCCGCCAGCACAACACTTGTTGCGCCAAGCATCAAAGGTGTTTTGCCCGGCGACTCACGTATCAGCGTGATGTTTAACTTCGTCGGCGGTAAGATTCTTGGCAGCGGCAAAGGCGCTGACGCCTACGTGGCAACGTGTACGTCTTCAGATGGCGGCGTGACGGGTACCAGCACAGCCAGCGCCGAGTATTCATCCGGGGCGACCTCAAACAGCAAAGCCAACTACACGAACCCACTGGTCGTAAGTGGCCTGACCAACGGCAAATCCTACACCTGCAAAGTGACCGAAACGCTGGGCACCAGTTCAGCCGTATCGGGCACTTCGAGTGCAGTAATTCCTAATGCCGGCCCACCAAATTCGTCCGGTGTGCTGGCCAGTACCGCCAATACGACGCACATCACGGCCTACTCGTCCTATAGCAAGTACTGCGGCTACACCAACCAGACGGCGACCGGCACCGGCACTGTGCCCACGATTACCTACTACAGCACCACCGGTACGAAGACCACGGGAACCAGCACGGCCAGCATTACCTGCTCGGGCACCAGCACACGCACCTTGGTGGGTAATGCGTTGCCTGACCATCGCTCGTCGGAGTGGTTTACCAACGGCCTCACTGGCTATACCGGTAGCCCCTACTTCTCCGGCAACCCGAATTACATCGGTGCTAAGAGCGTGAACAAGAGCGTGCCCTACAACGGCACCATCGCTCCGGGCTACTCAATGGGTGCCAATGGGTATGACACCTCAAGCTGCTACGCCTTCACCTCAAGCAGCAGCCCTGGTTCATCAGGCACGACGTATACGAGCTCAAGCGGCGCTTACAGATGTACTTATGTGTACTACCCCGGTTATGCCAACAACAGCGTCAAGATTGAACCGGGCACCGCCGAGACCTATGTGAGCACCACCAGTCCCAAAACGACCTACAAGGTCGTGGGTAAAAACATTTATCAAGACGTGGGTCTGGATCCAAGCAACGCACACAACCAGCCCACCATGTCGGGTACCACAACGGCGTTTTATGGCTATTACCATTACCACGGCATGCCAGAAGGTCATATCGCACGTCTTGGCAAGGGCAACAGCACCATGACGCTGGTGGCCTTTGCAGTGGATGGATTCCCGATCTATGCCCGGTATGGTTACACCAACCGGACCAGCACAGGCGCGGTCAAAATCATGAAGTCAAACTACCGTTTGCGCACCGCCGCTGAGCTCACCGCGGCCGGTTATACCGACCGTCCAAGTACGGCACTGGCACCCTATGGATCGTTTGAGCAGGATTGGGTGTTTGACAGTGCAGCCGGTGGCGATCTTGATGCCTGTAATGGTCGCTATGGTGTAACACCAGAGTCACCCACAACAGCGGTCTATCACTATTTCATTACCGACAGCTATCCGTTCATTCAGCGCTGCACATTTGGCGTTCTGCCTTCTGGCACGTGGGCCAATAGCACCAGCGCCAACTGATCCATGGTGAGACGCGGCTTGTGTTGTTGAGGATTAGTTTTGCTGCAGCGGTGTTGCTTAGTTCACTGACAGTGACGCCGCCGGCAGCCGCGCATCTTTTATCTGCCGGCTATGGGGCCGTCAACCTGAGAGAGGATGACGCCATCATCCTCATCGGCGTGCCGGCGTTTGCGTTTACCGGCGTGGATGACGACGGGGACGGCTTGCTGCAGCCGGAAGAAATCCAACGCCACACCGACGATATTCTGGCGCAGCTGGGCGCCGGTTTTTCGCTGATCGTCGATGGCAAAACAGGCACCGCCAGCGAACAACAGCTGCTGGTGTCGGTTCACGCCGATGACGCCAACAGCACCACCCAGGTTGAGTGGTGGGCGCGCATCGCCCTTCCCGATATGGTTAAAACCAAAACCTGCACCGAGGTTGTGCTGCGCTGGTTTCTGGCCGCGGAACCGTCTGACAAACAAGTGGCTTACAACATCCAGGTCCGCAATGGTGACGCCGTCGAGGTCGCTATACTTAGTAAAGACGCGCCCGCTCATCGCTTCCTGTGCGAGTCCCAGTAAAGGTGGATCTGTCCGAATTCTGCGCTTGCATCACACGCTGACTGACGCCCTCTCTTCCCAATAAATTATCATCATCTGCATCATGAGGCCCGTCACTGCGCGGCATTACCAGCAAGGCGTCGCCATCATCACCGCCCTGCTGCTCACCACGCTTGCTGTGACGATTGTGGCGAGCCTGTTTTGGCGACAGCAAATCCAGGTCCGTGCGATTGAAAATCAACGACTTCAATTACAAAAACAATTGGCGTTACGCGGCGCGCTAGACTGGGCCCAACTGATGCTGCGCGACGATGCACGTCAATCTGCCACCGATGATTTGAACGAGCTCTGGAATGCGCCCTTGGCTGGTGTCCAGTTGGATGCGTTCCTTGACCGCGACATTGAGCAAGCAAATTTGGGTGATGCCACGCTGTCCGGCAATCTCAGCGACGCGCAGGCCCGCTTCAATCTGCGCAATCTGGCCCACGAAGGAAAAGTGAATACCGCCGAGGTGCGTGTATTTCAGCGCTTGTTGATTTTGCTGCGACAAGATCCCGCACTAGCCATGGCAGCGGCGCGGTTCATCGCGTCAGGCCAGCAAGCGCAAGCGCCACCCATGCTCGATCTGGTCTACGTGGAAGACTTGCTCACGATCCCGGGATTTTCTGAAGCGCCGATTACAGCGCTGCGGCCGTATGTCGTCGTACTACCGCGTGCGACCGGCATCAACGTCAACACGGCACCGTCCGAAGTTCTTGCAGCGCGGCTGGATACGCTGAACTCGTCAGATATCACCGCACTGGTAGCGAGCCGGCGTATCGCCAGCTTTCGCGATCTCAATGATTTTGCAACCCGACTGCCCAATCGGCAGATCACGCTCACCGAAGGCGCGGTGTCGGTGTCAACCGATTATTTTTTGGTAAATGGCGCCGTGATGATTGATCATGCCGCGCTACAAATTCAGGGATTGATTGAGCGCAGCGGTCCCAATACCCGCATGGTGTGGGTCAGGGAGAGATAAACACGACGCGCAAAACACCATTGCTCATGGCGTGCCAGCCGGGGAAACAAAATATCGATTGGAAATTGTTCATTGATAAAATAGGCTTTGGTTGCAGGCAGTATCAATCAGGCAAAATTAAAAACTCGCTTTTCTTAAAGCAGGATATGCAATGGCTTGGACGGTCAACTTAAGCAATAGCCAACTCAATGACTTGGTATCCGGCGCCCTCGCCGACGGCTCCTATACTTATCAGGAGATGCTTGATCTGCTTAGTACGGTCGCAGCCGGCGGCGTCACAGCGTCCGAGTGGGCTGACCTGAAAACGGTATACACCAGTGCGCAAACTTCTTTCGCCAGTGACTATGTAAAAACCATCACCTACAACGTCGTGTACGGCAATCTGGCCAACGACAGCTGGTGGGGTGGCGCAAAAACCTATGCCGGCGTGACCACATTGGGCAATCTGGCCGCCAACACCACGCAGGCGAATGCCCAAAGGCTTATTGATAAATGGTTTTTAGGGCTTGACCTGCCTATGCCAGTTGCGGGTGGCGACACCGCGACCGGCACAGCCAGCACCAACGTGTTTAATTATGCAACTGCCACCGGTGCGCTGACTGTCAACGGCGTTGCTGCCGCTGACGTCAATCAAGGGGTGGCCGGCACCTGCTATTACCTTGCCACGCTGGGTGCAGTGGCCAACATCGCACCAACGACAATCACTAGCGCCTTGATTGATAACGGCAATGGTACTTACGGCGTAAAGTTTTACATCGATGGCTTAGCGGCCTACACCACGGTAAATAAGAGCCTGCCAACCTCCAGCGGCGGATGGGTTGCTTTTGCCAGTAACAGCAGCCATAGCCTGGCCGGAGAAACATGGGTGTCGTTGCTGGAAAAAGCCTTTGTACAACTCAACACCCAGACCAACGTTGAAAACAACGAGTCTGCCTGGACCGGCGAAAATAGCTATCAAGCTGTCGAAGGCGGATGGGCCTCGCCAATCAAGCAACTCACCAACCTCAACTACCAGTACTACACCAGCTACTGGCAGGGTCTGCCGGATGCGGACGCCTCGGCGGAGCTATACGCGACCAATCCGCAAACCTACAAGCAGACCCTCATCAATGGGCTTAATGCTGGTGCCATCGGCTGGATCGCTAGCTGGGGCGACAGCGTCAGCGCGACGAATGGCAAGAAAAATTTTATCGCAGGCCATGCGTTCATGCTGCTCGGCTATAACAGCGCAACCGATAAATTCATTGTGCGTAATCCTTGGGGCGGCAGCGGTGGCTATTACAACGCCGAATTTGAAGCGCCCATTACGGAATTCTGGAATACATCGGTCAAAGGCATTGTGGCCATTTCGGACCCCACCAGCACGACACCGGAATTCAGCTACACCGCCAGCACCGCCGCCAGTAGCAGCGCAGCGGCCGTTACCGAGGGTGGCGCCATTACCTTCACCATCACGCGCAGCGGCAGCGGATCGGCCTCCACGGTATATCTCAGCACAGTCGCAGGCAGTGCCAGCACGACGGATTATCAGGCGCTCAATAAATCTGCGCTGAATTTTTCCGCCTACGAAACCAGCAAAACAATCTCAGTCAGCACCAATGTCGACAACGCAACCGAGGGCACTGAGAGCCTTGGGCTGGCAGTCTTTGCGCAAGCGACCGACACAGCGAGCATTGCTACCGTCACGGCTTATATCAAGGATGCAGCGAGTAGTAATTTTAGTTATACCGTCTCCTCCAACGCCAGCAAAGCCAGTAGTGCCATAGTCGAAGGTGACCCGGTGTCGTTTACGCTCACCCGAAGCGGGAGTGGGACTGCTTCGACTGTGTATCTAAGCACGCTTGCCGGCAGCGCTGGTGCGTCTGACTATGTGGGATTACAAAAATATGCGGTCAATTTTGCCTCATACGAAACCAGCAAGACAGTCAGCGTCAGCACCAAGCAAGATGGTACTACCGAGGGCAATGAATACTTTTCGGTGAACGTCTACAAAAATATAAGCGACACCAGCCGCACCGCGACCGCAGTGGGCTATATCAAAGACCTCACCGTTCCCAGTTATCGCTACGCCATCACCTCGGATGCAGGCAGTCCCAGTAGTGCCCTCAAAGAGGGTAATACGGCGACCTTCACGATTACCCGCAGCGGTGCTGGGACGGCTTCAACCGTCTTTGTGTCGACTGCCGATGGTTCGGCTGGCGCAGCTGATTATGTGGGGGTCAGCCAGCTACCGATTACTTTTGCCGCCAATCAAAAAATTGCGACGCTCGAAATTGCGCTTAATCAGGATTGGTGGCTCGAATCGGATGAATTTTTTTCGCTGAATTTGTATAAAAATCCGGGGGACGCTATTTATGCCAGTGCCGGCAGCGTTTTTATCAAAGACAATCCGATTCAGACCTACAACTACACCATCACCAGCAATGCAACAGCGACGTCTCCAATCAGCGAAGGCGAGGCGGTCAGTTTTACCATTACGCGCAGTGCAAGCGGATCGGCGTCTTCGGTCTATTTGAGTACCGGTTCGGGCAGCGCTGGCAGTAGCGATTTTCAAGCGCTCAGTAAAACTGAGCTGGGCTTCACCGCCTATGAGACCAGCAAAACAATCACGGTCAACACCTATACCGACACACTGCTAGAAGACGACGAATATTTTTGGCTTGACCTCTATCGCAACTATGCCGATAGCTCCTATGCGGCCTACGCCGCGGGCTATATCAAAGACACACCCGTGGCGCTTGATTACACGTACACCGTCACCAGCTCGGCCAAGGATACTGCTGTCAGCGAAGGCGGCGCGATTACGTTCACCATCACGCGCAGTGCAGGCGGCTCAGCTTCTACCGTGTATTGGGGCACCATGGCAGGCACGGCAAGTGCTGGCAACGGAGATTATCAAAGCCTAGGAATCTCTGCGCTCAACTTTTCGTCTTACGAAACCAGCAAAACCATTACCGTCAATACCTACGCTGATACCCACACTGAAGGCGACGAATATTTTTGGCTCAATATCTATGATACGTACAACGATGCCGTAGATTTTAATTGGAAAAGTTACGGTATCTCTTTCATTACCGACCCCATAGTGGCGCCCAGTTATACCTACACCGTCACCAGCAATGCGGGCTATGCCTCACCAGTGAGCGAAGGTGGCGCCGTATCGTTTACGATTACACGCAACGGCACTGGCAGCGCATCAAGTGTCTATCTCAGCACCGCAGCGGGCAGCGCCGGTGACAATGACTTTGAAAGCATCAATAAAACTGAGCTTAGCTTTGGCGCCGACGAAACGAGCAAAGTTATTACCGTCAATACCTACACCGATTCTCTCACCGAATCGGATGAATATTTTTGGCTGAATCTTTATCAGAACTACGCCGATAGTACCTACGCCAGCACCGCCATTGCCTATCTCAAAGATCAGCCTACTGTGACTGATTTTAGCTACGCCATCAGTAGTAGCGCACAGAATATCGCCGTCAGCGAAGGTGGCACGGTAACTTTCACGATTACGCGCAGCGGCAGCGGCGCTGCGTCGACGATTTATCTGAGTACCTATGTCGGAACCGCTGGCGTGAGCGATTATGAAAGCGTGAACGCGACAGCGCTTTCGTTTGGTGCTGACGAAACCAGCAAGACCGTGACGGTCAATACGTATACCGATACCTTGATAGAAGAAGTCGAGTATTTTTATCTTGAAACGTTCAAAACTTACGCGGATGCCATCGCTTATCGATGGGACGCCTATGGCTGGGCATTGATCAAAGATGGCGTTGCAGAAAAAACCTACAGCTATGTCGTCACCAGCAACACCAGCTTTGCTACCCCAGAGAGCGAAGGCAATGCGGTTACCTTTACCATCACCCGCAGCGGCAGTGGTTCCGCGTCGACGATCTATCTGGCTACGTCAGACGGATCAACCAGCGCCGGCGATTATGAAGCCCTACCGCTATCGTCGCTGACATTTTCTGCAGAAGAAACGAGCAAAACGGTGACGGTCAATACTTATAGTGATTCCTTGGTTGAGGAAACAGAATATTTCTGGCTGGATGTGTACCAGACCTATGACGATGCGACCACCTTAAATTGGGAGAGCTACAGCAAGGCCGTCATCAGTGACGCTACAGCCGTGGGCGTCACACGTCTCGGCAATGCTAGTTCAGACAAGTCGCTCCCGAAATTCGCCATCGCCCAGCCTGGCTTAGCCGGCAGTGCTGCCGCAGCAACCAGCGTCGTCAGCGCAACGGTCCGACAGCAATCTTTCCCCGGTCGCAGTGTCGGTGAATTCAACAATGAATTTGCTTTCGCTGCGTTGAAGTCGGATGGATCCGTTGTGGCGTGGGGCTATCCGGAAAATGGCGGCGATCTCAGTAGTGCTGGTAGCGCACTCGATGGCAGCATTGACGTGCACCATATTTATTCAAGCAACGCTGCTTTCGCAGCGCTACGCGCAGACGGCTCGGTGGTCAGCTGGGGCAATGCCAGCGCCGGTGGCGACAGCAGTGCCGTGGCGCTGGCGCTCAATGGAACGGTCGATGTCAGTGCCATGGCGTCCACTGCTGCAGCATTTGCAGCAATCCGCACCGACGGCTCGGTGGTGACGTGGGGTGACCCCAACAACGGCGGCGACAGCAGCACAGTTTCCAGCAAACTCAATGGCACCGTGGCAGTCGACGCCCTGTATTCGACCATGTCAGCCTTTGCGGCGCGGCGCGCCGATGGCTCGGTCGTGACGTGGGGATTTGATCTGTTTGGCGGTAATAGCGATGCCGTCGCTACGCAGCTCGCCGGGAGCGTGGCCGTTATCGACGTAGTGGCGACCGGCTCGGCTTTTGCTGCGCTACGTGCAGACGGATCTGTGGTCAGTTGGGGCAGTGCGCTTGACGGCGGCGACAGCACAGCCGTGGCCGGCAGCATTGCGGGCACGCTCGACGTCACCGCGCTGCAGGCCACTACTTCCGCATTTGCCGCACTGCGTGCCGATGGCTCGGTCGTGACTTGGGGTGATCTACAAAATGGCGGCGACAGTAGCACCGTCGCCAGTAAGCTCAATGGCACAAACGATGTCATTGAACTGGCTTCCACGCAATCGGCCTTCGCGGCACGGCGCGCCGATGGTTCGGTGGTGAGCTGGGGTCACGCTAATAGCGGCGGCGATAGTACCTCGGTCGCTGCCGAACTCAGCGGTGTCATCGACGTGCGTCTTATCGCGGCCAACGCGTTGGCCTTTGCTGCCTTGCGCAGCGATGGGTCGGTCGTTAGCTGGGGCTATGAGGCATATGGCGGCGATCAAAGCGCCGTTGACAGCGCACTTGATGGCACGGTGGCAGTGCAAAGTATCGTCGCCAATGATCATGCCTTTGCTGCAATCAGAGCCGACGGCTCGGTCGTCACCTGGGGCAGCCTGCTTGAGGGCGGCGATAGCAGCAACGTAACAACCCTGCTCGATGGAACAATTGATGTGACGCAGGTCTATGCCACAGGGACCGCATTTTCTGCGCTGCGGAGTGATGGCAGCGTGGTCACCTGGGGCAATCTGGACAAAGGAGGAGATAGCACTGCCGTCGCCTCTGCGTTGACATCGGTAAGCAATTTATCAGGCGACTTGCTCAATGCGTGGACGGTCACATCCCTCTCGGTGATTGATGGCAGCGCCGCAAACGATATTTTTAATAACTCGGTCGCAGACGAATCAATTGATGGCGGCGCTGGAATCGATACGCTAGTTTTTAGCGATGCCCGCGCAAACTGCACACTGACCAAAAATGCGAGCGGATGGAGCGTCGATTCGACGGCCGGCGGCACCGATACGATTGACAACGTAGAGCGTCTGCAATTTTCTGATATATCGCTGGCATTAGACGTTGATGCCGTGAGTGGCCAGGCTTATCGCATTTATCGGGCAGCGCTTGGGCGCACGCCCGATGATTCTGGACTGGGCTATTGGATTGCCATGATGGATCAGGGGATGGATATCGTTGAGGTGTCGGCGCGATTTATTGACTCGGTCGAATTCCGCTCGACCTACGGCACCAACCCGTCCAACCGCGAATTTATTACGAACGTCTATCTCAATGTATTGGAGAGAACGCCTGACGAAGCCGGTTATGCGTGGTGGATTGCCGAGCTTAATAACAATCCTGACAAGACCAAACAAAAAGTATTAGCTGACTTTGCAGAATCAGATGAAAACGTCACCGCTACAGCAACGCTGATTGGGACTGGCATTGAATACACGGCCTATACCGGCTGAGGATTTTATCGGGCTAGCGGCGACGCACCTTGTCTCGACCTGAAAAACAGCCATGCCGCAATACTCATGTTGAGCAAATTCCACCCGATACCATTGATAAACGCGACATGATACGAGCCGGTCAGATCAAATAATTTACCGGACAACCAGCCGCCCAAGGCCATGCCGATCAGTGTCCCCAAAATAACCTTGCCCACCAGCGCACCGGCGTGTTGAGGCGGGAAGTATTCGCGCACGATGATCGCGTAAGACGGCACGATCCCGCCCTGGAACAGACCAAACATCGCGGAAATAATATACAGCGACGCAAGGCCATCAAAAAACAGAAACATCAACAGTGCAAAAAACTGTAATGCCGAACCCAGTAGCAGTGTTCGCAACCCACCTATGTGATCCGAAATCCAGCCCGAGGCCATCCGGCTGACGATACCAAAGCCCAGCATCAGCGAGAGCATCTCGGCGCCGCGCGCGGCATTAAATCCGAGGTCAGTGCAATAGGCAACGATATGCACCTGTGGCATCGCCATCGCCACACAGCAGCCAATCCCAGCGACAAACAACAAGCTTTGCGCCATGCCGATACTAAGCCCGAAAGGCCGCTCCAGCGAATGCGTAAAACCCGTGACTGCCGTCGGCGCAGCGGGTGTCATTAAAGGGGGCCGCTGGCGCATGCGTACACTCAACAACGCCATCCCTACCCCGCACACCACACCGAGCATGAGATACGTCGGTCGCCAGCCAAATTGTTCAATGCTCCATTGGGCAATCGGCGGCCATACCGTCCCTGCCAGATAATTACCGCTGGCGCACACGCCCACTGCCAAGCCGCGTCGTTTGTTCCACCAAAGCGCCGTGTCAGCGATGAGAGGCACGAAGGCGCTGGCGATACCAATCATGCCAAGCAAGAGCCCGTGTGCCAGCGCAAAAAACACGATGTTGGATGCGAAGCTGGCCAGCACATACCCCGAGGCCACACCAAACGATCCCAGCGCCAGCACGCGCGCCACGCCATAACGATCTGCCCAACGACCACAAAGCAAACCGCCTAATCCAAAACCAATCATCGTAAGCGTATAGGGCAACGACGCATCGGCACGGCTCACACCGAAATCGCGCTCAATCTCAGGCAAGGCAACCGCCAGCACGTACATGCCGCTGTTACCCAGCATCGCCAGCCCCAGTGCTGTCAGCAAACGCCATGCAGCAGTGCGTGAATCCACCAGATTGGGATCGGCTGGCGCCGACAGATCCGTCGTGCGTGGCACTGGGGGTGTGGCAGAACTAATTGGCAGATTGGTTTTGTTGGGCATGATAATTAGATGAGATGGCATGGCGCCGACAATGCGCGCACTGAATCGTCTACCTGCTCAGACACGCTCACGCCGTGGGCAAACGGTAGTCGCGATATTCTTCACGCAGCTTGGTCTTTAAGACTTTACCCGTGGCGGTATGCGGCAGGCTGTCGACAAACAATACCTCATCGGGCAGCCACCACTTGGCGACGCGGGTTGCGAGATAGTCGAGCATAGCATTGCGGTCTAACCCGTAGCCGGCCCGCCTGACCACCAGCAGCAAAGGACGCTCTTGCCAGCGCGGATGGGCGACACCGATGACGGCTGATTCGGCCACGCTCGGATGGGAGTTAACGATGTTCTCGACATCGATAGAAGAAATCCATTCGCCGCCGGATTTAATCACGTCTTTAGCGCGGTCAACTAGCTGCACGTAGCCATCAGCGTCAATGGTGGCCACATCGCCGGTTGGGAAATAGCCTTCCTCATCCAGCACACTGCCGCCTTCCTGGTGGAAGTAGCCGCTGGTGATCCAAGGACCGCGTACATGCAGGAGACCAAAGGCCTGCCCGTCCCAAGGCAGCGGCTTGCCGTCTTCATCGACAATTTTGAGCTCAACGCCCCACACACCGCGCCCTTGCTTGAGCTTGATCTTGGTGCGCTCGTCGTCGGACAGCGCGGCGTGCTTGGGCAGTAATCTGCCGATCACGCCAATCGGGCTGGTCTCGGTCATGCCCCAGCCCTGTATCATCTCGGCGCCAAAATCACGTTCGAATCGCTCCAGCATGCCACGCGATAACGCTGAGCCGCCAACACATATTCGTCGCACTCCCAAGGATTTAGGATCAAGTTCAGGATGCGCATCGAGGTACTGAAACAGCATCATCCACACCGTCGGCACGCCTTGAGAAAACGTGACACGCTCTTGCTGCATCAGATGGTAGACACTCTCGCCATCCAGATGGGGCCCGGGCAGCACCAGCTTGGCGCCAACCATCGCCGCGGCATAGGGTGTGCCCCAGGCATTGGCATGAAACATCGGCACAATCAGTAAAATGGTTTCGGCCGAGCTAATGCCAAAGGTGTCGGGTGCCAGATCCATCAGGGTGTGCAGCATGGTCGAGCGATGGGAATACAGCACGCCTTTTGGGTTACCGGTGGTACCAGAGGTGTAGCACAGCGACGACGCAAGTCGCTCGTCAAATTCGGGCCAGTCATAGTCTGCGCTTTGCGCATCAAGCAGCTCTTCGAAACACACTAAGCCAGGCACGCTGATGGATGGCATGTGCGCTCTGTCCGTCATGGCGACAAAAGTCTCTACGGTGTGCAGTGAAGGCGCGAGTTGTTCGACCAGAGCTGAAAAGCTGATATCGAAAAATAAAATCTTGTCTTCGGCGTGATTGGCGATGTAATTAATCTGCTCCGGAAACAAGCGCGGATTAATCGTATGCATGACCGCGCCACTGCCGGAGACACCAAAATAAAGTGCCAGGTGGCGGGCTGAATTCCACGCGAGTGTGCCGACCCGATCGCCCTGTTTGATACCAAGTGCGCGCAGCGCATTGGCGACCTGGCACGCGCGCGCGCGGATCCCTCGCCAGTTTGTTCTGTGGGTAGTTCCTTCCGGCAGACGCGACACGATCTCGGTCTCAGGATGAAATGTGGACGCATGCTCAATGAGCGAGGAGATCAATAAGGGGCGGTCTTGCATCAGTCCGTGCATGGAAGCTCTCCGACAAAATGGAATCGTTACTGCGCAATCTGCCCCGAACGTCCGGAGACTCCGCATTATGCCTGCTCGACAAAAATGGATGGAAAGACGGCGATTTCATCGGGATGATGATGGTAGTGGGATGGCATCTCAATGTTCAACCGGCGCCGCAGCGCGCCCAGAGGCGATACGCTACGATACACACTGCGCCCTCTTTCCATTAAAAAAATTATGTCTTTTCCTGCAACTCTCCAAAGTGACGGCCCTTTACTCGACGGCGTCACCATCATCGACTTTACCCGCGTGCTGGCTGGGCCCTATTGCACCCGCCTGTTATCAGACTTGGGCGCACGCGTGATCAAGATTGAGCGCCCCGGCGAAGGTGATGAGATTCGCCACATCCTGCTGCAGCTTGATCCCGATCGCACAGACCAAAGCAGCTACTTCATCCGGCTGAACGCCGGCAAGCAAAGCGTGGGGATTGATCTGACCCATCCCGAGTCGCGCGCCATCATCCTGGATATGGTTCGTCAGGCCGACGTCGTCATAGAAAATTTTTCGCCTGGCGTGATGGCACGCTACGGACTCGACGCGGCGACACTGCGCGCGATACGACCTGAATTGATCTACTGCTCGATTTCGGGGTTTGGTCAAACCGGACCACTGGCATCGATGCAGGCCTATGCGCATCTGATTAATGCCATCTCAGGGATCATGGATCTTGACCGCTCGGGCGAGCCAGTACCACGCGCCTCCTATCTGCAGACCGCCGATGTGCTCGCAGGTGCGCATGCCTTTGGTGCCATCAGCGCGGCGCTCTATCGCAAAGCGCGCACCGGCGCCGGTGCAACACTCGATGTTTCCATGCTCGAATGTCTGGTGGCAGCAGACGACATTACCTATGGCGCCTTGCTCAATGGCGGCCCTGTGCTAAGGCAACCCCGTGTCGGTATGGTGGTGCATCGCTTAAGCGATGGGCATGTCGCCATGCAGACCGCCGGCGCCGCGCATCTGTGGTCTAGGGTGGTGGATTTCCTTGGTCAACCCGAGCTTAAAGACGATCCGCGTTTTGCTACGCCGGTTTTGCGTCGAACCAATTGGTCCGCGTTGCTTGAAGTCGTCCGTACAGGGCTTGATCGTTTTGACAGTGTCGACGCCGCCGTCGCTGCATTGTCGGCGGCACGCATTCCAGCCGCACCCATGCTCTCGCCAGAAACATTGATTCATCACCCGCAAATGACCGCACGCGCAGCGTTTCCCGAAATAAGTCATCGCACGCGCGGTACCGTCAAGGTGACTGCCACACCGTTTTTTGTTGATGGTCAACCGGTCCATCCAGCGGGGCCTGCGCCTTATCAAGTCGGCGAACACACCACGCCCGTGCTGCGCGACTGGCTTGGTTATTCAGGCGACAAAATCGCTGCTTTACTCGAGCAAAAAATCATCGTCGAATAAAGACGGCTAGCGCCGCGTACGCCATATGCTAACGTTACGTTCGACTGCCATTACCAAATTGCAAAACCGGCAATAACAGTCATCACAGCACCCTATCGTCCGACCCCATTCGTTTGCTTATTCGTTTGCTTATTCGTTTGCTTATTCGTTTGCTTAAGAGGCTACCCAGTGACATCCACCACGTCGACCAACATTGTGTCCCACACACTCACCATTCAGGCCAGCGACGGTAGCGGCACATTCAGCGCCTATCTGGCCATGCCCCAATCCGGACACGGACCCGGGCTGGTCGTGGCGCAAGAGATTTTTGGCGTTAACCAAAACATGCGCCAGATCGCTGATTATTATGCCGAGGAAGGTTACGTCGCGCTGGTGCCGGATTTGTTTTGGCGACAGCAAGCGGGTGTCGAACTTGGCTATACCCCCGAAGACTGGCAAAAAGCATTTGGCTTTTTTCAGGGGTTTAATGCCGACAAAGGCGTCGACGATATCCAGGCCACCATTGCGGCATTACGCGCGCACCCGGCCTGCAGCGGTGAAGTCGGCGTGGTGGGCTATTGCCTCGGTGGCAAACTCGCCTATCTCGCCGCATGCCGTACCGACGCCGATGTCGCTATTGGTTATTACGGCGTCGGTATCGAAGAATTATTAGCAGAAGCAGACGCGATCGAATGTAGACTCGTGCTGCATATTGCGCAGCTCGACAAATACTGCAACGAAGACGCCCAAGAAAAAATCCGCTCGCACCTTGGCAAGCGAGACGGCGTCGAGATTTACATCTACCCCGGCGCAGACCATGGCTTTGCGCGTCCCGGCGGCGACCACTATCACAAAGCTTCTGCACTGATGGCGCATCAGCGCAGCATCACTGCCTTTAAACGCGAGATTGGCCCGGACTTTGATCTGTCGGCTCTGTGGGACAAGCACTGCGAATTTGAATTTGCTGCCCGCGACGTAGACGCCACCATGGCCACCATGGTGGCCGAACCCTATGTAAACCATATCCCGACCATGACCGGCGGGGTTGGCTATCGCGACCTGTACCGCTTCTACAAACATCACTTCGTGAACAGCAATCCGCCCGACACCACCTTGGTGCCCATCTCGCGCACGGTGGGAGCCACGCAGGTGGTCGATGAAATGCTCTTTAGTTTTACCCACACCTGCGAAGTGCCCTGGATGCTGCCCAACGTGCCACCGACTGGCAAACGGGTCGAGGTTCCGCTGCTCGCGGTAGTCAAATTCAGAGGTGACAAGCTCTACCACGAACATATCTATTGGGATCAGGCTAGTGTGCTGGTGCAGATTGGTTTGCTGGACCCCGCCCTGTTGCCGGTCACGGGCGCTGAATCCGGGCGCAAGCTGCTTGATGAGTCACTGCCTTCCAACACGCTAATGGCTGCCTGGAAGACGTCGGCAGATCACTAAGTATGCGGCCCTTGCACCCTGCCCTCGCCGTTTGATTTTTAAAGGACAAGAAAATGCACTACGAGACTCTAGCCTGCAGCCTCTCTGATCGGGTGTTGACCATCACACTCAATCGCCCTGAAAGGCTCAATGCATTTACGGTGCAAATGGCCGAAGATCTGATTACCGCGTTCAATCTTGCCAGCGACGACGACGCAGTGGGCGCCATCATCGTCACGGGCGCGGGACGCGCCTTTTGTGCCGGCATGGACTTGGGCCGCGAAGGCAATGTGTTTGGACTCAACGAAGCGCTCCATCCGAGCTTGGACGAATTGCACGAGCGTCTTGATGACCCAGAGATCGTCGCCGGAGTGCGCGATACGGGCGGCCGCGTCACGTTGGCGATCTTTGACTGTAAAAAACCCGTGATTGCTGCGATCAATGGCGCGGCAGTGGGCGTTGGGGCGACGATGACGCTGGCGATGGATATACGGCTAGCCTCAGACGCTGCGCGGTTCGGCTTTGTGTTTGGCAAAATCGGGATCGTGCCTGAAGCCTGCTCGACCTGGTTTTTACCGCGCATTGTAGGTATCACCAAAGCGCTGGAGTGGACCTACAGCGCCGAGATTTTCAAGGCCGACGAAGCCGCGCGCCACCGGCTAGTGAGTGAAGTGCTGGCACCAGAACAATTACTGCCGCGTGCGCAGGCGATCGCGCAGGTGATCGCCAATCAGCGTTCACCGGTCTCGGTCGCCCTGACCCGTCAAATGATGTTTCGCAACGCGGCACTCGATCATCCACGCGAAGCCCACAAACTCGAATCGTTGGCCATGTTCTACGCCAGCGCGGGCGATGGCAAAGAAGGCGTGGCGGCTTTTCTGGAAAAGCGCGAGCCGGTGTTTACGTCACAGGCCTCGGCGATGCCAGCGTTTTATCCTTGGTGGTAGAGATAGCCGGCTTGCTGCACCTAACGATCCAGAAAATCCTGCACCGTTTGCATCAGTAGCACGCGCTGTTTTTCCAGAATGATGGCGTGGGTTGCCTCGGGTATGCGTACTTGTTCTTTTGTGGGGGCGTTGACGATTTTTGCAAAGAGCGCGTCAGTCATATAAGGCGGCGTATCCTGATCCCATTCGCCTACGAGCACCAACACCGGCACCCGAATTTCTGCTGCGTCATACAGTGGCCCACCGGTTTTGATCAATTCGCCGATGTCTTTGATCACCCCATTGGGCGCGCGGATCACCGGCGGTGTTTGCGCGGCGCCGTCCGGGTCTGATGCCAGCAAACTTTCCCACCATTGTTCAAACCAGGGCGTGGGGCTGATTTCCTCTACGCGTGATGCGGGAATGCCGCGCAGGCCACGCTGACGCGCGCTGTCCTTCGCCACGCGGCGATAAGCACCGGTGCCGGTGATGGGTGGCGCAGAGTTGAAATTCCAGATGGGGGCATACAGCACGAGCTTATTGACTTTGTCATTGTGTGTGGTGGTGTACCCGCCCATGATGCTTGTGCCCCAGGACCAGCCGATCAGATTGATTTTTTCTACCTTGCGACGCGCCAGAATAAAATCGACAACGGCCGAGACATCGCTACGTGCGTCCGCAGTGTCCGCAAAAGGGGGATTGTTTTCTGCCGGTTCGCGCATGCTCGCGGGGCGAGTGGAACGGCCATAGCCACGCACATCCATCAAATAAGCATCGTATCCCTGGCTGGCCAGCACGTCGAGCCACGAGCCACCCGGCAGGTTGAGATCGTAGACGGTTTCAGAGGGGTAGGTCGCCCCATGCACGAGCAACACGATCTTGTTCGCGCTGAAATGTGTAAGCGCATCACGATGCTTGTTGCGCACGAAAATACGCGCGCCGCTTTCGGCACTATCGACCATGAATTCGTGTGTCGTGATGGCGTCGGCTGCCAGCGCGGGCGGCGTGAGCACAGCGAGCACGGATGCCACGAACAGTATGATTATTTTTTTGAAATGCGAGCGTTGCATGGTATCTCCGTGCAGATGGTTTGGTGGGCGCAAGCGATGGGGCTAGGGGCTGGGGACTGTGGCGACACGATACACTAAAGTCTTGGTTGGGCTAAACGTGTCAAAAGCGGCCTTTTCCAATGACTGGTGCGCGAAATGCGCCGGGCTAGCCCAACTCAGCTCAGCGCAGGGCGAGGGACAGAACCTAAATGGCAGATTCCCATATTACCGAACGTCACTAGCGGCATGGCTTGACCAAATAGCAGCGACCAATGTGGGCGACTATAAATAGCCGATGGCCTTACTGACGAAAGTTTTTTTGTAACGCCAAGATACGCGAAGTCGTGTATCTGACAATACCCCTTATCCCGGGGTTACTATGCTCAAGACTTCGCAAAACCTTGTCGATAGATATGGTTTTTACAGTCAAATTTTCTTTTGCAACCAGTGACCAAGAAAACGGCGCTCCCGTAATCCCCTCAGCCAATCCCATCACGCTGCCATATCCTAACCGTATGGTTCGGCTGCCACACTTAGCCTCAACAGAACCTTCAACAATGACATAGGCGGAGCCTGAGTGTTCGTTGTGCGGGCTGCCTAGTACGGTGCCAGATTGAAACCAGGTGGACATGAGCTTATCGGACGACTGAAGCTTGAGGCACATCATTTGTTCAGCGGACAAACCGTGCAAATTTGGGTGGCTATAGGCGTCGTTTAACTTATCGTGAAGCTGGATAGAGGTAAGTCTTTCATCCCCTCGTAATTCATAAACTAGATTCGTATCAGACGTTACGATCAGTTTTGAAATCTGGTTACACATGCTCAACTGAAGCAGCAAGCCTTCAATGGTTTGCCTGAGCAAGCCATTATCTTTAATTAACTGCGCGCGTAAGGCTTCTGTTTTTATTTCCAGACATTTCACTTTGCCCAAAGCCCTCACGGATGCATCTCTGATACCCCCTTCCAAAATGGCTTGCTCGCCAAATGAACTACCTGCGCCAAGTAGGGCTAACCTAATGTTCCCGATAGGGTCAAAAATCTCAACTGAACCTTCCAACACGATTGACAAATGCTGGGCATGCTCCCCTTTGTTAAAAAGAATCTGATCATCCTGATATTCAACCGATTCACCTACCCCTTGCGGGCTTATTGTCGGCTGAATAAGTTGGGGCCGCGCCCTACTTTCTTCACCAATTGAATTCTCTTCACGAAGAGGGGTTTCTCTATGGCTGGCTTTTGGGGGGGGCGTGGCTTCAAAAGTAGGCATCGCAGTAGATGCTGGTGTCATTGCTGAAGCACTGCCCCGTGCCATCAGACGGGCAGCTTTCAAGTCCGCCAGTGCCTGATTGAGTTCCATCTCCAAATGCTTGGCAAACGTTGAAAGGACATATTTAATAGGCTCTTTTTCGTCGCTGTAAATCAAGCGTTCAGCACGATCCACACGAGGTGTTTTTGAGGGACTATTTTCTGGATGATCGAGATCACTCATGGTCACAAACCTTTTACAACAATTTTGAAGCGCACGAACAGGCTGTTAAACATACTCACCCAGTTCCAACGACTACGCTGATTTGATCACGTCAATTTGATCATCCGGTTCCTTATCCAAAGCACGATAGACAATAATGCATGAATAAGCTTTGTATTTTTCTCTATGCTAATCTCGGCTAATCCCGGCTTATCTTGGCTAGGCTTGCACAGAGCCATTATGGCTGTTAAGGAACCATGTATTCATTTCGCCCTTGCCCTTAACTTCAATAGCACCGCGTTTTTCAAGCAGAAATAATTCACCTAATTGCAGGCGCGTCGAGTCGGTGATCTGAATTCGTCCTGCAACCCCATGCGATTCCATGCGACTGGCCGTATTCACCACATCACCCCAGAGATCATAGAGAAATTTACGCTTGCCGATAACGCCAGCAACCGCTGCACCAGTGCTCATGCCAATTCGTATGTTGAGTTGATAATCGCTTTGCTCGTTGAAACGATCCATCACTTCCAGCATATCCAAAGCCATGTTTGCTGCTCGTTCGGCGTGATTGGGCACAGGAATAGGCAGCCCCGCTGCCGCCATGTAGGAATCGCCGATAGTTTTAATCTTCTCTAAACCCCAATGGTCAGCAATATTGTCAAAGCGGATGAAAATATCATTAAGAACACTGATTAACACCGCCGCACTAACACCCTCGGAAAATTTCGTAAAACCGACTATGTCCGCAAACAATACCGTTACATCCGGATAGGTATCAGCAATAATATCTGAAAAATTATCGGCCATAACTTCAGGCCTTCCTTTCAATCGATCGGCAATAGCCTGTGGCAGCACATTGTGCAGCAGTCGTTCCGACACTTTTTGTTCCGCTACTACTTGCTTGTAGAGTTTTTTAGTTTCTGAATGTAGTAAGCGTACTTCCAGCAAATTCTGCACGCGCGCCAACACTTCGGCAAGATCGAAAGGTTTACTAACGAAATCTTTCGCCCCGGCTTTCAAAGCACGCAGCTTTTCATCTGGCTGGGCAGTGATGACGAGAACAGGAAGATAACCCTCCGTTTCGATTTCTTTAAGGCCTTCCATCACTTGGAATCCATTAAGCTCGGGCATTTGAAGATCAAGCAGGATCAAGTCGTAATGATTTTTGCGGTGCAGCTCACAAACCTCATGTGAATTTTGCGTGGACGTAATGGATAGATAACCTGCGCTACGCAGCAAGCGCTCGAGTAGCAGCACATTGGCAGCTTGGTCGTCCACAATCAGAAGTTTGGCCTTCAATATGTCTGATGCGTTGATCACTCGAGATTCCAAAGTTGGATAAAAAGTACTGTGCCGTGGTTAAAAACCTGAAATGCGCTTTGCAATCGGCTTGGGGCGAAGTGGTGGGTCAGTTTTTAAGATTCGCTGTTTCTTTGGCAAACTCAAACGCTACATTTAAAGTTTCCATAAATTCTTCTACGATGATCGGCTTAGTGAGGTAACGGAAGAAACCCATCTCGATACCCAATTCAATGTCGCGCAGCATGGCGTTGGCGCTAATGGCAACAATAGGAATATGCGCGGTAGATGGGTCTTCGCGCATGATTTTCAGGGCATCGATCCCGCTGATACCTGGTAAATTGATATCCATCAGAATCACGTCCGGCTGACAAGAACGGGCTTGTTCGATACCAAGACTTCCATTCACTGCAGTCAACAATTTGATGTCCGGACGTCGTTCGATGAGTCGTTCGACTAACTGCATATTCGCCGGATTGTCTTCAATATAAAGCAAGGTGCGCTTATCCACTCTGCTTGGCAGTAGCGTTTGCAATGGCGTTGCCTGTTGACTGATTCCTCCCTTGAGGTCAGGTGCAGCGGTCGAGCGTAATTCGACCCAGAATTCACTCCCAACCCCGACAGTGCTGTCAACACCAAGAACGCCCTCCATCAGTTCGACCAGTTGCTTGGTCACTACCAGACCAATTCCCGTTCCGGCTACGCCACCGGCCTCTTGTCCAAGCCGATTAAACGGCTGAAAGAGCTGCTCCAGTTTTTCCGGCACCAAGCCCGCGCCTGTGTCCTTGAAGCTGATGCGAACGCGATCCACGGCTATCACCGTGCAATCTACGACAACCGTACCGTGCGCTTGATTGTATTTAATCGCATTGGAAAGAAGGTTGATGACGATCTGTTTTAGGCGCGTTTGATCAGCCCAGACAAATCCAAGTTGGTCGAAGCGGGGAAACGTCATGCGGATACCGCGTTGCTGGGCCTGAGCTTCCATCATGGCCTGGCATTCAGACAAAACATCCGCTAGCGGAACAGGCTCCAGGGACAGCGATACTTTGCCGGATTCAATCACGGAAAGATCAAGAATTTCGTTGATCAATTTTAGTAAATGCCAGCCCGCCTGAAGAATCTGCGTAATGCTTTCTTTTTGCGAATCCGTCGGCACGGGCGACGCTGATTCCATCAGTTGTGCGAAACCGAGAATAGCGTTGAGCGGCGAACGCAATTCATGACTCATACC
>CAMBFZ010000022.1 GCA_945866125.1 Bordetella parapertussis | reverse complement strand
TCGAACGTATCGACAGCTTCATCAAGCGTTTTCGGTAGGCTTTACAAATTTTGTATACGTAAAAACATAGTATGCGATTAAAAACGACATCATCATCACACCCAAGACTGCATTGATGGTGTCATCGTCAGTCATATAATTTGGTAAAGTTGCATACCATGTTTGTAAAGCTGCAAAGATTACTATGTCATTTAGTATTATGGGGTCATCCAAGATTGAGTTGAAATTTTACCTTTGAGATGCCAACAATACAATTTGGGACGTTCTAAGTGTAATAACTGAAAGTACGATAAAAATAAGAAGTGTTTCTTTGTTCTCTTGGATCTTTTCCATTTTGTTCACCATGTAAAGATGGTTTATTTATTCAGTGCTCTTAAAGTCGAGGGTCAAGCTGCGAAGTACCGTGCGCTGGCTCAGACGCTAAGAGAAATGGCATTGCTAGAAGCCAACATGCAGAACATTGCTCAATCGGGTCAGCAGGTGCTGCATCGCTTGACGCACGTTGAGACGCAAAAATAGCTTAACTGATGGCTGATTTGCTAAATCAAAACGCATGTCAATTAGAATGTGGATGCCAACGATGATGTTGCTGATCAGCCGAAGATTGATCCTCACCTCAAATAATTATTTGCAGCGTCATATCAAAAGAAATGCGAGCAATTCGAGAATTTATGATGTAAATGCTCTCTACGTGGGTAGGAATAAACTTTACATTTAATCAGCTGTTCGTCTTTTTACCTTTGTGGGGAATCACGATGGAAATGAAAACTGCCAAAAATGCGCCTTATCCTATCGATGTATTTAAAGATAAGATTTACTACTGGTGCACTTGCGGGCTTAGTACGAATCAACCTTTTTGTGATGCCTCGCACAAAAGAACTGATATGACGCCTCTAGAATTTATAGCCACGGAAAGTAAAACTGTATATTTTTGTGGCTGTAAGCAATCGACAAATGCACCACTATGTAACGGCACTCACTCTAGTTTATGAGTGTGAGCGTACTTAAATCTGCGGCATGAATTCGCATGAGTATTAAACATGCCAAAGCCGTTAACGCTAAGACTATTAGTGGGCAAGTAAAATTGAAGAAAAACAGCTAACTTCAGTTGTTAAATTTTCTACCATTGCGACACTAATGCGTGTCCATTAGGCGATTCAACTCCCTAGATTGGGTTGAATTGTAATTTTGTTGTTGCAGCAACAGGTTTGGGTTTTCCATTTACGAGGGTTTCGCAATAGCAGTGTTTGTCGTAATGCTGGTGCTATTGAAGAGATTAAGCTCATTCAGGCAAAATATTCGAAGGACAATATAATTAATCTAATGCTATAGCCTATGTTGAAGGGGGCTTTTAACCCAATGAGCCCTTTACGATCCCGACTCGCAAAAATTTTTGATCTGTCAAAAGTCTGGACACTACAGCTCAGCCAGAATACTTTGAGTCGTCCATATTCTGGACACCCCTAGACCGTCCAGACAAAATTCACACACGGGTATCGCTTTACACAGTTTGTTGCACAGTACAATTTTGTAATTTTAAGTCATTGATTTAATTTGTTTTTTATACGACAACCACATCTTTTAATCCGTTGGTCGCAGGTTCGAATCCCGCACGGCCTACCAAAATAAATTGTTTCAAATCAAAAGTTTGCAGCAAAAAAGAAGCCCGCTAAACGCGGGCTTTTTCTTTGGCCTCGCACGATACGACGATCGCTGCATGCCCCGGGCAAATCAGACGCACCCCCACTCTTAGCGGGGTGAATTAGAAATACGCCATTTCTTTTAGATCAACAATCATTCGTTGAATCCAATCTTTAGACGACACCGATTCTTGTATCAAATCTCTTTGCTTCAGTCGGCGATACAAGAAATTATCCTTTGCAAGCGAACTAAAAACCTCATCCAAAACCGGCACATTGGATTGCAAATCAATAAAGTGCTGAACCTCACTGGAGAGCTTATGGCGGCTTATTAAGCCTTCTTTATTTTTTGTCTTTTGCATTTCTTCGTCAGAATCGATAATCTTGCGCACCGTGACAAGGGTCAAGATTTGCCGGTTGTAATCAACCGTGATGGAGTTTTTGAAAAAATATTGAAGAACGGGGATCTCTTGAAATAGCGGCGTACCCGACTGAACAACATCTTTTTCTCTCTCAACCAATCCATTCATGATGAAGGTTTGTCCATACTTCAATAAGGCTGAGCCGTTAACCGTGTTTTTCGATTGAACCAACACCACTGGTGACGTGGCCCCACCTTCCAAAAATGATCGAGATGCTCTGACGCTTAACAGTATCTCTTCATCATTAATAAATGTCGGTGTAACAGACAAAGAAATACCAACTTGTCGATCAACTAAACTAAAGCCAGCATTGACTGAGCCAACGCCAACCGAATAATTGGTGCCGCTGAAAAATAAGGCTGGCAATCTATCGATTGCCGCGAGAGTAGGCCGCGCGACAACTTCATTTTTTTCATACAGCGAATTCGCGATATTCAAAGAATAAGACAAAATGCCGGTAGAGATTGCATCGGTGCCGGGATCGGTATAAATGGTCCGATCGCGGAAATTAGATGTTTGTACACCGCCAGAATATCGAACTGCGCCGGCAACTCGTAAACTCTCCAGCAAATTAATGCCATAGGTATTAGTACTTTTCTCTTCCGTTCTGATCATCGTAATTTCAATGACAGCAACCGGTGGCTTTTGTCCATCGCATGGCATGGGAAGTGCGGCCGTCACGTACCCGTCATCGCCGCCACCTGGTTGCGTGTGCGGATGCATCAAGGTCGTATCTTTTTCCATCACGGGAGATGGCCTCAGATCACAGCTAAACCAATTCGCTTTGGGGGCAATATCTTTGGCCTCATCCTTCGATTCATTTTTTTCTGCAGGCTTTGGCTCATCTGTCTTCGCAAGAGCAACGTGCACGTCTTTCTCATTGTCGGGTGAATAAGTAGTCTTGACCGACACGAGCTGGTCAATTCTATTGCCAACATAGCGTGACTCTTTTGTATTTTTTTCTAATGAAGCATATTTTTCAAGCATCTCCCGAGCGACAACAGGTTGTTTGGCGATTGCCGCTTGAAACGCTTTTAACCGATACAGTCTTGCATCATTCCATTTTAATTCGTCAAGTTGTTTTACCGCCCACACAGAGGTGTTCGTATCACCCGACAGAAGAGCAGACTGCGCCAGACCGATTAATGCTTCTTCTGGCTTTTTAACTTTGATATCCACTGCATTTGCAAAAGACAACTTCGCATCGTTATATCTTTTAGAAGAAATATAAAGGCGGCCCAACTGCAAATGGGCAAGGTCCATCGTCGGATCCAGACCGATTGCTGTCTGATACCCCGCCTCGGCGAGCTTAAAACTTTCAGGATCGCCCTTCTCATACTTAAGGTGATAAGTGAGCGCGTTGAAAAAATGCAAAGGAACACTTTGAATATCAAACTTCAAACCAACATTAAAAACCTGCTGCGCTTTAACGAAATCTCCACTTTCAAGGTATTCAACACCCGATTCAATTAAGGCCTGTGTTCTGGATTTTTCCGAAAGATCACTTTTTGTTTGACCCTTGAAATTGAATCCGCTCAAATTTGAGCCCGGGGTCAATTTATTAAACCCGGCGCAGCCAGTGAGCAAAAAAATGGCAGCCACAGCTGTGAAAATTGCGGATTTTTTGGTGCTAATCATTGCCCTCTCCATAAAACATTTATTATTTAATTTGCATCATCGGATGCGTGACTTAAATATTTATGCAATACCCGATGTGGCCAACTATACCTGTTTGCCTTAACGGACAGACATCGCAACTGGATTTGGGAAAATCAGAGAGGAGATTTAGCGCGTATTTTCTAACGCAAACTTGAACAGCAAGCCTGCTCAAGCAAAGCTTGAGAAGAACCAAGAAGAGAGTACACCGGCTCGTCCACAGTCCAAGCGATGCTGACTTCTCGCATCACTCGATAACCTATGCGCTAGTCTTTATTGTTGGGCCGTAAATCTGACAAAATAGATCAACTACTTGCACCGCAAATAATATTCATCAGCACTTGGTTCTGCGTACCTTCCACCACCGGACGCCACGGGTCCTCTGGATCGATATTGCTGCTGATACGTTCACCAGTCAAACGCTGACCAGAAAAAAACTCGCCGACCACAGTGCGATAGCGCTCTGCATTACAGTCATATTCTTTACGGGCGCGATTTGACAAGACGCCCTTCAAAGGAAAACTGTAATTAAGCATTTCAAGCACACTTGCGTTGTTGCCGGATACGATGATGCTGCTGTCTTCATAGAAAAATTCCGCCTTGCCATTATCCCCATACTGTATCCAGGCTGCGTCCACATGACCTGCGCAGACCAGCAAAATAGTCGCAGCAAAAAAATATCTCATTGAATCGACTTCCCAGTTGCAGCGTGATCGGCGTCAACCCGATTGCGCTTGAGTGTCACGTACAAATAGGCAGTTGCCACACCAATCCCAAATATATAGGAAGACACCAGCAGCAAGATATCGTCCAGCCCCAACTGTGGTCCAAGTAGGTGGCGAAAGACCATGAGCGCACTAAAGGCCAGGCTGAAGTAAATAATTTTCTGCCGCCGGCTCAATGAAATCATTATCCCGGCCTTAAAGTGAATTAACGAAAGCAATCAGTAGGTCGCGATCTTCTTTGCGCAAATCAGCAAACAGATCGCGTGACGACTGCGCTTCGCCACCGTGCCAGAGTATGGCCTCGAGTACATTGCGCGCCCTGCCATCATGCAGCAAATTCGTACTGCCATTAACTTGGGCAGAGACACCGATTCCCCAAAGCGGCGCAGTTCGCCAGTCGCGCGGACCCGCCTTGAAATCAGGGCGGCCGTCAGCCAGGTCCGGTCCCATATCGTGCAGCAGCAAATCGGTATAAGGGCGGAAAGAGCGGTTGGCAATGGCAGGCAATGACGGATAGGCACCCGTACGCAACTCGGGCACATGGCACTCGGCGCAACGTATTTTTTGAAACAACTGCGCGCCCTGCTTGATGCTTTCGGCATCCTGTTGACGCGGTGGCGGCGCATCAAGAGCGACAGACCAGAAGGTCAGATCGTCCCACGCATAATCGAGTAATTCGGGGCTATTGCCAGGTGGCATAGCCCGACAGGCAAGCTGAACAGGTGGGCAGTTTTCCTGTTGATAGATTGAAGAGGTCACGCCCATGTCGCCATGAAATGCCGCCGCAATTTGTTGCCTTACGCTAGGCTGATTGGCTTTCCAGCCAAAACGGCCAAGCGTAACGCGGTCGTTAATATCATCGCGCACATAATTTGGCCGTCCATCGAGCCCCATCGATTGCTGTAGCTTCGCCAGCGCCAGGATATCCTCCTCAGTAACGGCCTCAAGATATCCCAAGCCATAGACCGCCTGCGTATTGCGCAAGGAGGTCATGACCGTCTCATCGATCGGCCCAAAATTAAAATTTTCGACGCGAATATTTGGGCGACGCAATGTCACCTCGGCACCATCCGGCAGCCGAACGGGCTGGGCAGTCCAATCAACGAATACATCTGCTTCGCCAGGCTTACGATTTTCCTTCAGGCCGACATTGACACCGAAGACCTGAATCTGATCGCCATAATTTGGATGCGGATTAGGCGCACCATACGGCCCCTCCCCGGGGATCGACACACGCAGTAGCTGCTGAAAAATGACGCTCCCAGGCTCATCGAAGGTACGGCCACGCCCCGCCTGCACATGACAACCAACGCAGGATGACGCAATAAACGTCGGCCCAAGACCCCACTCGCCACCCAGCAGCGGAAATACAACCCAGGGCGCTTTGAATTGCTTTTCGCCAGATTTGAATTTTTGCAACTGGGTATGGCTTAAACCCGGAACAGGCTGCAAGTACACATCGCCGGGCGCGATGGGCTTCGGAGCAGAACGAATAATTTGCGAGCTGACACTACTGCAGTAGATGAGCGTCACAAGAAGAAATACAAGAGCAACGCGCCATAAAGGCCCGTGCTCAGTGGCGGCTATCTTTTTCATCGCCGAGATCAAGGTGGCGTGCACTCCTGCAGGTTAGTAAACTTTGAAGCTCGCGCTGTCTTTTCATAGACTGCATAATTATTTACATTCTATGATGACGCGAAATCCAAACTGATCGCTAAGAAAATTTCCTTCTCTGAGTAGCGGCACGCAACCCGCTGCGGTCGACGTGCTATTAATCCATGTCCACTCGGCACAAAGCGTCTTTCGCAATCACAGCCATGCTTAACAAGGCGGCTTACAGGATTTTTTTAGCCAAGCCACATAATCCTTCACGCCTCGCCACGACACATTCATGACCGAGTACCTAGAAAAGCCAACAGCCTTATCATTTTCCTTCAGAGATTTAACGTTTTTTGCACAGACATCCCGCAGATAAAAACCTAGTTCAAACATGCCCGATCCCAGCAAATTCGCAATCTTGGCTGCGCGCTGCAGCCTTTGGTCAACCTGCTCGCTATTTTTTTTCAGACTTTATCAACAATCCGCATGGTGGACTTATCACCATCCTCGCACATAGGGAAAATCGATAAAGCGAATGCTTGGCATGCTTATATCTACCGCACCCAACGCCAAGGGCGTCATGCCGTCGTCAGTCCAGCATACCGCTAACGCCATAAAGCGGACATTTCATTTCTAATTTTTTCTTGCGTAAAATTCAACCCAAAAAAACCGGCAGCAGCGCGCTGCCGGCAACTCGCAGTGAGGCAGTGGAACCAGTCTCATGCAGAGAGGGAGATGCCGTCAGTTAGAATTATCTTGAACATTACCTAACTCAACATTTTTGCTCCATTTTGCAAGACTTGTATTCAGGGTCGGGTTCGACTAAACCCTCACACGCCTCCTTGAGATTAATTTTTGCATTTCTGCAGGCAGTACCCAAGGCAACCATCGAATCGGTTGCTGCATTTTTTTGGTCGCAAAAATAATCCATCTGTTTTTTTGCATCTTCGCAGGTCCCAACGCGCGTTTTCTGTTCGCCATGATGATCTGCGTGGGCCGCTAAGCCAGTCATTAACAGCAAGGCCGCGACGAGCGAAACAAGCTTGTACGGTTTCATTTAATAGTCCTCCAGGGTGGCTGTGAGCCTGTTTTAATAGTAAATCCACCTCATGTATATCCCCAACGAGGTGTAAGGCTAAAGCTTTAACGGCACAGATGCCACAGCACGGCTGCAGCATCTATGCCAAGACAAATTAACCTAAATGAATTTCCCGGCCTTCCCTTGCGATATAGCCATACGCCGTATTACTACGCTCACCACCCATCGCCAGATACTCGTTCTTCATTTGGGCGATCATGTCATGGTCGAAAGCTCTTGCATCGGCCGCGATTTTTTGCGCATCGAGCTTGTACAGCTTGGCCGAGTTGAGACCGAGGATCTTGTTTTTGACCGAACCACGGCCATCACCAAGCGGAATCTTCCAGCCTTGCTTTTTCATGATATCGCCAGGAATTTCGAGGCGACGCATCGCTTCGATTTGCCACTGTGGCGAACCATACCAGACCGAATCGGTACCCCATACGACACGATCAGGCCCCATCAAATTAACTAACTGGCCAACGAAGGCAGCACAGAACCGCGGATCAGTCACCGCCGTACTGGCAAACACAGAGCCGAGTTCAGCATAGACATTGTTGACGCCATATTTCTCTGGGATGCGCGCCAAGTCAGTCGACCACTGAATGTAACCATCCTTTTCAAACTGCGCCATCTCCAAATCCGGCTTATCCGCTAGCCATGGACGTAATCCAGCGTGATAAATGACGAAATTCATCCCAGGAAAATCTTTTGCTGCCTGACCCACGTCATGCACAGTCGCGTTTTCCCAAGTACCAGCGAAAGCTTTTTCATAGTCACGCGGCATCAGACCTTTGTGAATACAAATCGTATTGATACCCGACTTCATCGCTTTTTCATAGAACGGATACATCAGCTTTTCATCATCCAAACGCCATGCATATTTGGACGGCCCAAACGGATCGCCGATGGTGTAGGACTTCCACGAAACAGGCTTAAGCTCGGCAATAGCGCGATCGACTTCGTCCATCCAGTTCGGGTATTTTGGTGTAATGACCGAGTGACCCAGCATCCGCACGCTACCTGCCATCTTGTTGACCGCACGGCAAGCATTTTGGATAGCATCGTTCGACAGCAGCCACCAGTTCGGGTCATCAAAGGGTGCGCCCGAAAGAAGAGATACGGTTGTATCACTATCAAGGAAGATTTCCTTCAGATAGTTATCCATTTTATATCGAGCCAGCGAAGTCGGGATATTGCCGATATCTGGATTGACCTTGGCGCCTTCAGCCCACTTGGTCAAGCCCAGCAAGCCCTCTTCTTTGAAATCGTCTCGAATAAAGTGTGTCTGATCATCAAAGATGAACTGGCCTTTGTACTTGGCCTTGCGGTCTCCTGCGGCGTCGAGGTTTTTTGCCTCTGCCTCGTCGACTTCAAACATATTGCCGTACACCGCATTCATCGCCATAAATGAGGTCGCCATGCCGGATGAAGTCGCCAGGAATTGACGACGACTCATGTTGTGGCGCTTGGCCTCCTTGTCAGCCATCTCCTTAATCAGGAACTCCACTTTCTTTTGATTCTCGGTTTGCGGCAAAGGATTATATTCACCATTTGATACCACTTGCGTGGGAATCGGTGAACGAAACGCACCCTCATCTGCTGGGATGCATTCCTCAAACTCACGCTCGGTCATGGATACGCCAAATGGTCTTTGCTTATCTGTCATGGTTGTCTCCTCTTGTTTTGATGATCCGTCCGCCCGCGCGTCCGGATAGCTTTGTGCCGTCGCTACGGCCTTGCTTTTGAGGCTTTTACTGCTATTGAAAATGAACGACCTTGCAACAAATTTCAAATTGATTTTTTGTGCGACGCAGAAGATTTTTTGTGCATGATGTGATCCCCGGCAGAACAGACATTGCAAGGCGCATGCCAGTGCATGCCAAGCTCACGGAACGATCAAATGACGGCGCCAAGTCATTGAAATCGATGGGAATTATTTTGGAGGGGGAAACAAAAAAAGAAAACTACAGGCAGCACGACCGGCCCAAAGCAAAGCAAGTATTAACAACTGTAAAGCCCTGCCCATTACACCTGTTTATACTGCAAGAGACTTACTGATCCAGATGATTTGGCTGTGCGATACCGTAGCGCTTCATCCGCCGATACAGCGTCACGCGGGATATTCCCATAGCAGCAGCCGTAGCGCTAATATTCCAATGATGCGTGCGGAGTGAACAAAGCAAATCGGCAGCCTCTGGGTCTGGCTTGGACGACTTGACGGGCTCGGCAACGCGCGTCTCTGTTTTGGTTAGATACTCGGGCAGGTCGTCCGGCGTGACCAGGTTATCGTGGCAGACTGCCGTCGCATATTCGATCACGTTGCGCAGCTCGCGGGTATTACCCGGCCAGCTGTGCGAGCGCAGGATCGCCATCGTTTCATGCGACAGCTTTGTCACCTTTCGGTCTGCGGATTTTTGTCCGTATAAGTGCAGCATATGATCAATCAACCACGCCAGATCTTGCCTGTCGCGTACCGGCGGCAGCATGATGTGCGCACCACTAAGGCGGTAGTAAAGATCATCGCGGAAAGCACCTTCACGCACCAATGTCTCGAGATGGCAATGCGTTGCTGCGATGACGCGAATATTGACCTGAATTGGTCGTGTGGCACCAACCGGCAGCACTTCTTTTTCCGATAACACCCGCAGCAGACGCGACTGTAGAGACTTGGGCATATCGCCAATTTCATCAAGAAAAAAGGTGCCACCATCGGCCTGCTGGATCAGGCCACGCCGACCCTTGGTGGCGGCACCCGAAAAACTTCCAGGCACATAGCCAAATAATTCACTCTCGATTAGGGTCTCAGGAATTGCTGCGCAATTCACCGCGACAAAAGGCCCCGCACGACGTTGGCTACTTTCATGCAAAGCCTTGGCAAAATACTCCTTGCCGCTGCCTGTTTCACCAGTGAGCAAAATACTAATCGGAGAATTCACAAGTCGAGACGCGCGCTCAATCTGACGTTCCAGCACCGGATCACCACCAGACAAGGCTGCAAGCGGCGGCGGAATCTGCCGATCAATGGGTACCTGTTGGCTTTCGCCAGCTTGTTTACTTGGCGGCAGCGCAGAGAGAAATAATAAACGATTGGTTCTATTGACCATCACCGCTCGCCGGTCGGCTGGCTGCACCCACACAAAGCGCGTCAGATCATCAATAGACAGACTCATGAGCGCGTCAATTCCACGTCCCACCAGGCTTTCACGGTTCAATTCACTAAATAATAACTGGGCACGCCGATTGTGCCCGATGATGCGGCCGCTGGCATCGACAGCCAGCAGATAATCTGGATTAACTTCCAGAAACTCCGGCGCAGAAGAGAGGCGCAAAATCCAGTCTTTGCGGAACCGGTAAAGAAAGTAAGCGTTCTCGATATGATGAGAAAACATTTTCACCAGTTGCAGCGCCAGATGCTGGCTCTGCTTTTGCTGCGGCGAGGTCAGCGCGGAAATATCAAGCACTGCCTTGAGCTCGCCTGCGGGATTAAAGATGGGCGCCGCTGTGCAGGTCAGCGGGATATGGGTGGCGTCAAAGTGATCACCTAAATGTACAGTGAGCGCTTCGCCAGTGCTGATGCACGTCCCTACACCGCAGGTACCGGCGCTCGATTCGCTCCAGTCAGAGCCCAGATACAGGCCTGCCTTACGCAAGCTGGGGTCAAGCTGAATGTCGCCAATAAAATCAACCGTGATCCCTCGCGCATCGGTCAGCAGGACCGCGTATCCCAAGCCGGCAACTTGCTGATACAAGGTTTCTAGTCCGTGACGGGCAATATGCAGAAATTCTTCTAGCTGATCCTGACGCTCGCGAATGCGCTGCCCCGGCAGGATGATTGCCTCTTGCATACGGGTAGGGTCGAGCTTGTGCTCATGCACGCAACGCATCCACGAATCACGGATGATTTCGTCATGATGCAAAGCCTGTGGAACCGGGCGCCCCGTTTCCGCGACTTGCAACACAGTCTCGATGTGCCGCTTCTGATTAGCCTGCATACCGGCCTCCGGTTATATTCTTTTTATTATGCTAATTGGGTCTGATGCCCATTTTGTGGATCTTATGCTGACTTGGGAAATCTTGCGTGAAAAAATCGTAAATATGTATTTAGGTAGTCATTCGATGTGTTTTTAATATTGAGGAAGCGACAATAACGCGACAAAAAAAACCTTCATAAAATCTTCAATAATGATAATTATTTTTTTGTAATTTTATTTAAGGGAGCGCAACAAAGTCGTGTTAAAAATGAAATTTTCTAGCGGGCGTATTGCCGCCATAAGGCTTTTGATCAAATGCTTGACGCCCAATGGGACGTCCTATTTTTTCTCGATCAGATTGCGTCGGGCGTCCTCAACGCGTTAATCTGCGAATTACTGAAGGCAAATTGATTGATCTCATAAGAAGACAAAAAATGAATCGTCACGTGCTGAGCGCTATCGCAATTATCTGGCTGACTTTATGCGCCGTAGTTTCACCTGTACATGCCGGTCTGCTCAACCGCGCAGACGTCGACAAGCTGCTCGATAGCCAATACGTCGTAGGCGAAGTGCAAGCCGACATGCCTGTCTACCCACTGTTTGAAAAAAATTCGTCTACCGCGACGTCCAAGCCCGAGCTCAAAGGCTATGCATTCGAGTCCATCGACTTTGAACCTGTGCGCGGGTACAGCGGCAAGCCTATTGACGTGTTGGTGGCGATCGATATGACGGGAACGTTTTTGGATCTGCGATTGGTGGATCACAAAGAGCCTTTTTTCAACAACGTCACCGGCACAGGTAAGCTGACCAATTTCGCTGCGCAGTATATTGATTTGTCGCTGCAACATACCATTCGTGTGCATGATCACACTTTCACAACCCGACGCGATGAACAGTCTGCCGATTTGCAGGGCGTGCATCACGGTACCGTCACGGCAAAGGCGATGGACCGCTCCATCATCGTCTCCGCTTCCATGGTCGCTGTCGACAAGCTCAGCAGCACTGGCGCCGGCAATGCCACAAGTGCAGCAAGCCGCCGAACGTCGAAAGAAAACTATAAGCCCTTGAGTTGGGATGAAATGCTCTCCCGTCGCATGGTGGGTGTGATGACGCTGACCCGGGGTGAGCTTGATCGTGCTTATGCTGGCACACGCTCAGCAGGCGCAGACAAACTGGCAAGCACAAAGGCTGATGAGCCTGCACTGATATTTCATACCGCCCTGATTAGCACGCCCTCGATAGGGCGCAACCTGCTCGACAGCGAGGGATGGCGCTATCTCAATACCAGCCGGCGGGTAGCGAAAGCCTTGCTCGTGACAGAAAGCGGACCAATGTCGCAGGTGAATGACCCTGCATTGCGGGTATCTGACGCGCTGCCCTTTGTGTTAAAACAAAATGGCCAAACCTTGAAACTGACCAAGCTAGCCTATGACAAAGAGCTGAAGGTCCCGGGGTACCCCAAGACTACGAAAGCCTATTTCCTTATTGTCGACAAAGCCACGCCACTCGACCCGGATCAGCCCTTTGATCTGCTGTTCACTCTAGGAAGACAATTCGGTACCAATCAGGTACTCAACCGCGCCGAAAAAAGAGAGTTCCCGTTGCCGCACCATTTTTATGGGCTGCGTGCCAAAGCGGTCAGTTTATTTGACACCGACTGGTCGGCTGAGGAGTGGGTCAAAGTCTGGCAGGGCCGATGGATAGAAATTAGCTTTTTGCTAGTTGGGCTTTTAATATTGAGCATTGGTCTGATTGCACAAAAACGCATTAGCGCGACCAGCCAACGATTAAAAATTTTACGCACGGCCTATCTGCTATTCACGCTGGGATTCATCGGTTGGTATGCACAGGGACAACTCACGATCATCAACATCACGGCAGCAGTGGAATCCTTGCGTTCCGGTGGCGATCTGAGCTTTTTGCTCAACGACCCCATGACCACCCTTCTTTGGATTTTTGTCGCGGTCACTTTGCTGGTTTGGGGTCGCAGTACATTTTGTGGCTGGTTGTGTCCATTCGGCGCTTTGCAAGAACTCATCAGCATGATAGCCAACGCCATCGGGGTTCGCCAGCGACGTTTGCGCAGCGCCCTTGATGCCAAACTTAAATGGATCAAATACGGGGTGCTGACTTTTATTCTGGGATCACTTTTTGTTGCGCCGTCAATGGCAGAAATAGCAGTAAAAATTGAGCCTTTCGAAACTGCGATCAGCTTTTATTTTATGCGCGAATGGCCTTATTTACTCTGGGCTCTTCTTTGCTTGGGTCTGGGCGTGATTGTGTATCGCGGCTACTGCCGATATATTTGTCCTTTGGGTGCAGCGCTGGCTGCAGTGAATTTTTTACAGCGTTGGTCGTGGATTGCGCGACGAGATGCATGCGGAACGCCATGCCAATCCTGTCGCCATCGCTGCGAATATCAGGCGATTTCTCCGGCCGGAAAAATTAACTACAGCGAGTGTTTTCAGTGTCTCGATTGCGTATCGATTTATCAGGATGATCAGCGCTGCCTGCCCTTAATCGAGATCCGCAAAGGCAGCCAACGAATCATCCCCATCCAACCTATGCAGCGTCTCTGAACGGCTTTGTTGCAAACAGTGCCCGGCCTGTTCTTGATCGACCAGGCCGGTACATGCCAAGCTTTACCGCGAGAAGCTGTTCGGCAGCAAAATGCGCTTATCAACTTGCTCGAGCTGCGTATGACCGCAGAACGCCATGCTCAATGCCAGCTCCTTGTGGATGATTTCCAACGCCTTAGTCACGCCCGCTTCCCCCATAGCACCCAGCCCATAGAGCATTGCGCGGCCAATGTAGGTGCCACGTGCGCCCAGCGCCTTGGCCTTGAGCACATCTTGGCCACTACGAATGCCGCCGTCCATGTGCACTTCGATCTGATCGCCCACCGCATCAACAATGGCTGACAGCGCCCCAATACTGGAGTCAGCACCATCAAGCTGACGTCCGCCATGGTTGGACACCACCAGCGCATCGGCGCCACTTTCCACAGCCAGCCGCGCGTCTTCTACATCCTGAATACCTTTAAGGATGAGCTTTCCACCCCAGAGCTTTTTGACCCACGCCACATCGTCCCAATTTAGCGTTGGATCAAATTGGCTCATCGTCCATTCACCTAAAGAGCTCATGTCGGATACGCCGTCGACATGCCCGACGATATTGCCGAACTCGCGCCGATGCGTGCCAAGCATGCCCAGGCACCAGCGTGGCTTCGTCATCAGATTAATCAGATTCGCGATGGTTGGTTTCGGCGGCGCAGACAAGCCATTCTTGATGTCCTTGTGGCGTTGCCCGAGAATTTGCAGATCCATCGTCAACACAAGCGCACTGCAACCCGCGGCCTTGGCACGCGCGATCAAGTTCGCAATGAATGCCCGGTCACGCATGACATATAACTGAAACCAAAACCCCGGCCCCACTTCTTTTGCGACATCCTCGATTGAGCAAATACTCATGGTCGACAGCGTAAAAGGAATGCCGAATTTTTTAGCCGCACGTGCTGCCAGAATCTCACCATCGGCATGCTGCATGCCGGTCATGCCGGTCGGTGCAATCGCTACCGGCATGGCGACATCTTGTCCCAGCATTTTGCTGGCCGTATTTCGCGTTTCAATATTGATCGCTACACGCTGGCGGAATTTAAGTTTTTGAAAATCACTTTCGTTCGCGCGGTAAGTGCTTTCGGTCCAACTACCAGAGTCAGCGTAGTCATAAAACATGCGCGGCACGCGCTTTTTAGCCAGAATCCGCAGATCTTCAATATTGGTAATGACGGTCATCAATCGCTCTTTCAAATGGATTATTTAATTTACCTAAAACGGTACATCAGCGCCAAAAATTGAGCGCCGAGCCAAGCAACGATCGGTAGCTGGGTCAACGATTCATAGCGTCGGAGGAATCACATCGCCTTGCGATTCCTGCGAATATTGTGCACCGCAAACTCGACGAAGCGCGATGGCATCACCCTCTGCTGCCCGGGCACCGTGCGGGACAAATTGTATTTCATCCCAGCTGAACTACCGTCCAGGTTTCAAGATATTAGAATTTTAATTGAGGTATGGCTGCGCCGAGATGGTTTTATACTTGAAAAAATGCCGGCACATCCCGCAAGAAATTCACCAGTTGAACGGGTATTAGCACCAAAATTTAAAGAATAACAATTCATTATTTTTTTACACCATCTATTTAGGCGTTTTTGACACCGCCACCGACTTTCTGTCGCGAGCTGGCCCAGCCCTCTATAACATCGCTGCGGCGTACCTTTTAAAGCACATATGAACACTTTTCAGGTTCGGTTCATCTTTTGCCGGCATCATGAATCAACCTTTATACCTTCGCTACGGCATCATCATTGAGAGATGCAAACAATCACGACCCAGCGCACCATGTTAATTTCAAACCTGCCAACATCAAAACAAAAACCAATCCCATCCCGTCGCATTGTTGACGCCCCAGTCCGCCTCTTTCATCTGGGTGCCGCAGTGTGCTTCACGGGTGCTTATTTGACGGCAGACAGTGAGCAGTTTCAAGCCGTGCATGTAAGCTTGGGCTATACCCTGCTGGGCTTAGTGGTATTCCGCATCGTTTGGGGTCTGGTGGGCCCACGTCAAGCGCGTTTGTCTATTTTGGGCAATAAGCTCAAAGCGATGTCGAGCTGGCGCGACGCAGTCATCACTCGCTCCATTCAATGGCGACAAGTGCGTCAGGTGATATTGTCCGGCGCTGTCTTATCGATCTTGGCGGGAGCAGTACCATTGACATTGACAGGCTACGCAACCTACATGGAATGGGGAAGCGATTGGATCGAAGAACTGCATGAACTTTGGGGTAATGTCCTACTAAGCTTGGTCGTACTCCACATCGGGCTCGTACTGTTGATGCGCGAATTGAAAACATCGCAAGCTGTCCGACCCATGTGGAGTGGGCGCATTGAAGGCATCGGTCCCGATGTTGCAAAGCACAATCACCTTTGGCTTGCGTTATGCCTCGGTGCCGCAATAGTGGTTTTTTGGGTCAGCCAATGGCTGCAAAAATAATGATCCGCGCAATGCCAATAAGCGCAAGAAAATCTTCATGGTTGCATCGGTACATTGGATGCTAAAAAAGGCTTTCTTCCTTGTAGAAGAAAGCCTCGCTTGCCAACCCAAAGATCAAAGAAGGAAATCTGCAGCACTCAAATCGTGGGCTCCAGTCAGCTCAATTTGAAATTCGGCTGCTACATCCTTATCGTTACTACCGTACAAAATACCGTCGTGAAACCATAAAGCGCCGTTTGCATTTGCTGTGCTCAACGCCGTCATATTGCCAATAAATTTAAAGGCATCATTTGTTCTCGTCCCCACGGTAGCATCAATCGCAGACACATCGATTTTGTCGTCCGCTGAAAAATCAACGATCACGTCACGATTTGCTGCACTGGTACCCGCATCCAAACATGCCGTAAACTTAAAAGTGTCGGACCCGGCACCACCAACAAGCTGATCTTTACCAGCACCCCCAACAATCAAATCATCGCCCGCGCCAGCGTCTACCGTATCGTTACCCGCTGCAGCGTAAAGGTAATCATCACCGTCACCCCCGAACAAATCATCATTGCCGGCACCACTGCTTAAATGATCCGAGCCGCCAGCTCCATTGTAGTGATCGTCAAAGCCCGTGCCGGTCCACGACTCATCAGAATCATTACCAGCGTGACTTTCATTGTGCCGACTCAGACTTTCAAGATGGCTGCCAGATTGGACAGCCGATGTCTTTGCATAAATGCCATCACCATTAGCATCAGCATAAATAGTTGTTTCGACAATCCCATGCTCAAACTCTATCTTGACAATATCGCTACCTTGCACCGACCAGGACTCGTCAAAATCAATTCCTTTTTCTTTGACGCGCCCATTTTTGATTTCGAATACTTGGGTAACTAAACCATTTTTGATCGTAAACTGATAACCTTTGGATGAAGATTTGCTCATACTGAATTCCCGGAAAAGTTGGTGTAATCAGACTTTAACCATGGGATATGAAGCAAACCTGAACGATATGAGGAATTCCAAAAAATCAGCAACGCGGAATGCATCTCACGAACTCCTATTGCGATGTTCATCTCAGGTTCAGCTTCATTGAGTATCCTTAAAGACTTAATCCGCGCGAAAGAAAACCGTGAGAATTCTCCTGCTAGAGGATAATGCCGACCTCGCCGACGCCATCACCAGCCGCTTAAAATCCAAAGACTTTGTTGTTGATATCACATCAAACATACAAGCGGCCGAATCGGCACTTGCAGTGGGAAGCTTCGATCTGGCGCTCTTTGATTTGTCTTTACCCGATGGAAGCAGCCTCGCCTTACTACAAAAACTCAGGCGCCAAGGGAAAACTATCCCCGTCATTATTATTACTGCGCGCGACCAAATCAGCGACCGCATCACAGGCCTTGAAGCAGGCGCCGATGATTATCTGGTCAAGCCTTTCGATCTTGACGAGATGATTGCGCGAATTCATACCATCATGCGACGCTATGAGGGCAATCCAAATCCGGTCATCAAATTCGGCAATATACAAATTGACCAATCAGGCCACCGAGTATTTGTCAGCAACGTTGAAGTTGAATTAACTGCAAAAGAATGGGCCGTCGTTCAAAAGCTCTCGAGCCAGCCAGGCCATATTTTCAGCAAGGAGCAGATGGAGGCAACTCTCTACAATTTTGAGTCTGACGTCGGCAGCAATACGCTCGAAGTCTATGTCAGCCGCATTCGTAAAAAACTCGGCAAAGATCATATCGAAACGGTGCGAGGACTTGGCTATCGTTTCAAAAAAGGAGAGAACTGATGCGGCCAGGGATCGGGCGTACGCTTTATTACAGTCTGCTGCTTTCCCTGCTTGTCATCTGGCTGGGCGTTGCCGCTTCAGTTGCCTGGGTTGTTTATCATGAAACTGAAGAGATATTCGATAGCAGTCTTCAGGAAACAGCGCAGCGCCTACTGTCGCTGACGTCACGCGACTTGCAAGGAAAAGCGAGCAATGGTCGAGTCGCCGTTTCCGAACCCATGGAGCACGATGAGTATTTAACTTACCAGGTGTTTGATCAGCACGGCGCCATGCTGATGCGCTCGCATGATGCCCCTGCCGATGCCTTTCCCATTCCATTACGAGTCGGTTTTTATCAAGATCGCAATCAATATTTTTATGTCGAAAAAAATACCCAAGGAACATTATTTATCCAAATAGCAGAACGAGCCAATCATCGCAGTGACACACTGAGTGGCTTATTGAAATTTCTTCTACTACCGCTCGGCGCCCTGCTGCCTCTCGCCGCGTTGGTGATTTACTGGGCCGTGAAATCCATGCAACGTTCGCTGCTTGAATTTGAACGTGAAATTTCTACGCGTGGCAGTAAAGATCTGCATCCGTTAAATGCCGACACCCTGCCCAGTGAATTAGTCAAATTAGGCGAATCTATCAATTTTTTAATGGAACGCCTCCGACTTGCCCTTGAATCAGAACGCAACTTCACGGCAAACAGCGCACATGAATTAAGAACACCGTTGGCAGTTGCTATTGCTCAGCTTGATGTTCTTAGAGATGAAACAAACGAACCCGCAGCCATTGCCAGGATCACGGTTGCACACAGCATGATCAAACGCCTGGAAAAAATGATGGTGAAACTTCTGCAACTGGCAAAAGCGGAGTCAGGAACAGCGATCAATTTTTCATCAATGAATCTGACAGCATTAACCGAGCTACTCTTGCGCGATCTTTCGTTTCAATCTAGTCGCAAGATTACATTTATTCAGCCGGACAAGGCTGTACAAATCAACGGCGACCTCGACGCCATCGGGATCGTTTTACAAAATCTGCTGGAGAATGCCACCCGCTATGCGTTGCCAGATACGATGATTCATATCGAATTACGTCCTAACGGAGAAATCATTATCCAAAATGATTGCGACGCGATTCCCCAAGCCATCCTGAAAAAACTACCGGAGCGCTTCGTCAGAGCCACTCAGCTAGATACCGGCTCAGGCATTGGTCTATCGATTGTTGAGGCCATCCTTATGCAAAGTAACGCGACACTTACACTTCGGTCGCCCTGCTTTGAAAATGGACGCGGATTTGAAGCGCATGTGCACTTTGAACAGGCAAATCAATAAACCTCGCGCTATGCGTAAAAAAAGGTGATCGCACCAATTTTTTACGCCGCAAACATGAAAATTTTAATGCGTCTCAATGGGGTCGATTAAGATAGTCTACCGGTTGATCATGTGCCAATTCGGCTGTCTGTTTTACCGCCTTCGAAAATGATCAATTAAATAATAAAACGAGGAGACACCCCAATGTTCCGTAAATCCATCCTCCGTGTCCTGACAATGCTGCTGCTGTCGCTTGTCGTTGCAGGACCCGCTTTAGCCGATAGCTATCCATCCCGACCAATCACCTTACTCGTGCCTTGGGGGGCCGGCGGTGGAACCGACGCCGTGGCGCGCATCGTCGCCGCCATGCTCGAAAAAGAATTGGGGCAACCCGTCAATGTGATCAACCGGACCGGCGGCAATGGTGTCGTTGGACATTCTGCGTTATCGATGGCAGCGCCAGATGGCTACACGCTGGGTATGATCACGGTCGAAATCACCATGCTGCATTGGGCCGGGCTGACCCAGCTCAGCCCGCGCGACTTTACACCCATCTCCCTACTCAATGCCGACCCGGCGGCCGTGACGGTTCGGGCAGATTCGCCCTATAAAACGATGGACGATTTGATCAAGGCAATCAAAGCCAATCCTGGCAAAATCAAAGCCTCAGGCGCTGGTCAGGGTGGTGTCTGGCATCTCGGGCTAGCCGGCATGCTGAGGGATCTGAAAATTGATCCGGCCAGCGTGCCTTGGGTACCGGCCAATGGGGCGGCACCCGCGATGAATGATCTAATGGCAGGCGGGGTTGAATTCGTCAGTTGCTCATTGCCCGAAGCGCGCGCACTGATTGACGCCGGCAAAGCGCGTCCGCTGGCAATCATGTCAGATACGGCATCGACGCTGTACCCCAATGTGCCTACGCTCAAATCCTCCACCGGCAGTGACTGGCGTATCGCCGGTTGGCGCGGCATAGGCGGCCCCAAAGGCTTACCGGCGGACATTCAGATCCGACTTAGTACTGCACTCAAAAAAATTCATGAAAGCAAAGAATTCCAGGGCTTTATGGCCAACCGCGGTTTTAATCTTCTTTACGCCGACGCCAAAGGCTTTGAGCAATTCATGACCAAAGGCGACGCCAATCTCGGTACGGTAATGAAAGCCGTCGGACTAGCTCGATAAGCGAAACCTTCCAATGAAACTTAATGATGCCGTCAGCGGCGCTCTGCTTTTTCTTTTGGCATTGGGCATTTTGTTCAACGTCAGCGGTTTCCCGAGCATTCCTGGCCAGACGATCGGGCCCAATGCCTTTCCAGGACTCTTGGCCAGTTTGTTAGCATTCTGCGGCCTTTTATTAGTGATCAAAGGCCTGGGTGCACCGGAACGTGAAGGCTGGCTCAGTATGGGTGCGTGGATGCATTCGCCTACCCACCGCCGTAATTTTATTATTACCCTTGGGTGTCTGCTGTTTTACATCCTCGCCTCCGATATTTTGGGCTTCCTGCTGTCTGCCACATTGATTTTGGCGGTGATGTTTTATGCGCTTGACGTCACGCGTACGCGCATCGTGCCGCTGGCTCTTCTCATTACCCTCGTCATCCACACCTTGTTCTACAAAGGGCTGCGTGCTCCCTTGCCGTGGGGTGTCGTGGTGCCTTTCCAGTGGTGAAAGAAAAAAATGACATCAACAGTCTTGCTGCAAGCGCTGGGATTAGTATTTGACCCAGCCGTATTGCTGGTTATTTTTTGCTCGGCCATTTTCGGTCTGTTTGTAGGTTGCATACCGGGACTGACCGCAACGATGGCAACCGCCCTGCTTGTGCCGATGACGTTTTTTATGGCGCCAGTGCCTGCCGTGGCAGCGATCGTTACTGCAACAGCGATGGCTATTTTTGCCGGTGATATTCCGGGTGCGTTGCTGCGCATACCCGGCACACCAGCGTCGGCAGCTTATACCGACGAGGCTTATCAGATGACCCTCAAAGGTCAGGCCGAGACGGCCTTAGGTGCTGGCTTGGTGTTCTCTGTTGTTGGCGGCCTGTTTGGTACCGTGATTTTAATTTTGTTTGCACCACGACTCGCCGAGTTCGCACTCCATTTTTCTTCATTCGAATATTTTTGGTTGATGGTGTTGGGCTTGGCCGGTGCCGTATTCATCGGCAACAGCAGCGTCCTCAAGGCTGCCATCTCACTGCTGTTGGGCTTACTAATCGCCTGTATTGGCCTCGAAAATCCGGCAGCCCATCCGCGCTTCACCATGGGACTGCCACAGCTCCTCAGTGGCGTAGAACTCATTCCCATGATGGTCGGGATGTTTGCGATTTCAGAATTGCTGCGCTACCTCACCAATTTGAATCCACCGCCGGCGCTGGTGACGGAAAAACTCGGAAATATTTTTTCCGGCATGGGCAAACTACTCTACCGATATCGTTGGCCGGTCCTGCGCGGCAGTACGCTTGGCACACTGATCGGCATTCAGCCCGGCGCGGGTGCCGACATGGCTTCGTGGATGAGCTATGCGATGAGCAAGAAATTTTCCAAAGAGCCTGAAAAATTTGGGACTGGTCACGTCGAAGGCATTGTCGAATCAGGTGCCGCCAACAATTCAGCGCTGGCAGGCGCATGGATTCCGGCGATTGTATTTGGTATACCTGGTGACTCGATCACGGCCATCGCGATCGGCGTGCTGTACCTCAAAAACATGAATCCGGGGCCCATGATTTTTATTAATCATCCCGAGAATGTCTATGCAATTTTTATTGTCTTTATTCTAGCCAATCTGATCATGCTGCCGCTAGGCTGGCTTACCGTCAAACTGGCGACCCGTGTGCTGAAAGTTGCCCGCAATATTTTGATGCCGACGATTTTACTGTTCTGTATTGTCGGCGCATTTTCGATCAACAACTCTGTATGGGGCGTGGTACTGATTTTATTCTTTGGGCTGGCGGCATTTGTGCTGGAGGAAAATGGCTTTCCGGTCGCGCCCGCGATTCTTGGGGTCGTACTCGGCGGCATGATGGAAGAAAATTTTGTGACCTCAATGATCAAATCAGACGGTGACCCCTTGGTATTTTTTACCCGTCCGATTGCCATGTGGCTGGCAGCCGCCACCTGCGTTATTTTATTGTGGCCGGCAGCGAGTTGGGCCTGGCGTCAATGGCGGAGAGAGTCGGTGCTACCGCAGTAAAAACGAACGTGACTCCGACATCGGCAGGACGATTTAATTCAGACCCAGATAAATCCGTCGAATCCTGTCGTCAGTCGCCAGCGTCGAGGCCTCACCCTCCTGTGCCACCTGACCATGCTCCAGCACATACGCACGATCGGCAATATGCAACGCCGATTGCGCGTCCTGCTCGGCAATCAGAATCGCCACTCCGCTATCGCAGATCTGGCGGATCGCTGAAAAAATTTCCATCTTGAGCTTGTGCGCAATCCCTACCGAAGGCTCATCAAGCAGCAATAATTTTGGTGCACCCATCAGGGCACGGGCAATCGCAACCATCTGCTGCTGGCCACCCGATAAGGTGCTAACGATCTGATTTTCTCGTTCTGCCAAAATTGGAAACAAAGCAAGCACACGCCGCAAGTCCGCTGCAACGGCAACCTTGTCGCGCCGCAGGTACGCGCCGAGCTGCAAATTTTTTATGACTGTTAATTCCGGAAACAAACGCCGCCCCTCTGGGCAATGACAAATACCCTGCCCGACCACGGCCTCGGTCGAAAAATCATGCAACGATCGACCTTCGAATTCCAGCGTACCCTGCGCATTGAGTGAGCGCGAGATCACCTTTAGCAGCGTCGACTTGCCTGCACCATTGGGCCCCAATATGGCCACCAACTCACCGGCCTTGATGTGCAGCGTCACGCTTTCCAGGGCCACCGCTTTGCCGTACGCGGCACTCACACTCTGCAGATTGAGCATCATGCTGCAAGCTCCGGCGCCGCCCGGCCAATATACGCTTCAATGACCCTCGGATTGTCGACGATTTCGTCCGGCAATCCCTCGGCAATAACTTCGCCAAAATCCAAGGCCACCACGCGCGAGACGAGTTGCATAAACTCGCGCAACTTGTGCTCTATGAGCAAAATAGTGAGATTTTTTTCGGCGTGTAATTGCCGGATCAGCGCCGAAATAGTCTCGATCTCGGCGCTTCCCAAACCAGCGAAGGGCTCGTCAAGCAATAACAATTCTGGATCCGTGGCCAGCGCCCGCGCAATTTCAAGCCGACGTAAATCACCGTACGAAAGTAACTCAGACGGTGTGTCCGCCTTGCTCGCCAGCCCAACCTGCGACAGCAACCGCATCGCCCGCGCGCCGAGATCGGCGTCTTTCACACGTGGACCCAGACTACCGACGAGCACATTTTCAATCACGCTCAAGCCGACAAAAGGCCGGCACAATTGAAAAGTCCGCGCCATCCCAAGATTGACCAAGACGTGCGGCTTGCGTCCACGTACCGACTCACCATTGAAGATCACCTGACCTTCATCGGGCGCAATAAAACCAGTCAGCAAATTAAAAATGGTGGTCTTGCCCGCCCCATTGGGCCCGAGTATGCCCACGATCTCACCGCGACGAATGCGCAGATTGACGTTTTTAACGGCATGCAGACCACCAAAGTGTTTATTTAATTCCTGCACATCAAGCAAAAGCTCAGACATCGGTATGCCTCCCTTGATGTGCTCCAGCCGGCCACGCCTGCCTGATTTTTTTCCAGATCGGCGCGACAATTCCATTGGGCAGAAAAAACAAAATGAAGATCAGCAGCAGGCTATAAATCATCAAGCGCCATTCGCCAAAATTGCGCAGGCCTTCGGTCATCAGCGTGAGCAGCAAGGCACCACCCACAGGGCCAAAGATGGTACCGATACCGCCGACATAAACCATCGTGATAATGGTGATAGACATCACCACTGCAAACAATTGCGGGCTGACCTGCAACTGATAATGTGCGTAGAGCGCCCCCCCAAGGCCAGCGAAGGCAGCACTGATAATGAGCGAGATAATTTTATACCGCGTCACCGGCAGACCAGCGGCCATGCAGGTCGCTTCATCGCCCTTGATAGCACGTAGGATCAATCCCCAGCGTGAGCGCGCAAGCCATGACAGCAATGCCGTTGTCACACCCAGACAAGCCAGCACAAACCAATAATAGTGCAGATGATTTTTAATCAGAGGCGCAATGTCCTGTATGCCTTCTTCGCCGCCGGTTTGCTCCCAAAAAATCAGCATCAGGCGCTGCATGATCACCGCAGCCGAGAGCATGGCTAACGCAAAATAGGGGCCCTTCAATCGCAGCGTAGGCACACCCAATAACAAGCCAAAGAGCGTAGCCACCAGCATGGATGCGGGCAAGCTCCACCACGGGCCCCAGCCCATTTGACCATTCAGAAAACCGGCCGCGTAAGCGCCCACGCCGATAAAGAGCGAATGCCCAAAATTTTCGCGGCCAGTCAGTCCCGACATAAAATCCCAGCTCACCGCCCAGATGCCATAAATCGCGGCAACAGTCAGCACACCCACTAAATAAGAGCCAGAAAACACAACCGGCAAGAGCGCCAGGCTCACCAACGCAAGCACACCACCGGCGCCGCTGACTTTGTCCATTTTTTTAAAAGCGGCCATGGCTAACACCTAGAAAGCGGATCGCTTGCCGAAGATACCGGCGGGTCTGAAAATCAGCATCAGCAAAGTCGCCAACACCGACACGATCTCAGTCCAGCTAGTAGAGAACTGATATCCGACAAACGTCTCGGCATAGCCAAGCATGAAGGCCGCGAGGATGCTACCCGGAATCGAACCCAGACCACCCACCACTACGATGGCAAAAGCCTTGACGATGGGCAGCAAGTGCATGGAGGGCTGCACCGACAAAAATGGCCCCGCGAGTATGCCCGCAAGCGCCGCCAGCGACGCTGAGATGGCCATCACCAGCGAAAAAATACGGTCGCTGGGTATGCCCATATACTTAGCCGCCTCGGCATCTTGCGAGATCGCCAGTATCGCGCTGCCTAAGCGCGTCTTTTGAATGAACAGATACAAGGCACCAATTGCCACCCCTGCTACTGCCAGCGTCAGCAGGCGCTGACCTGCAACATCCACGCCGCCCAGACTGACCTTGGTCTCAACAAAAGCAGGAACGTTGCGGTATTCCGAGCCAAAGACCAGAAAGAGCGTCTGCTCCACCACTAGTGAGACGGCCAGTGTGATCATCAATACACCCAACTGGGAACTGCGCAGCGGGCGGATCAATACTTTTTCAACGACGACACCAAACAGTGCGACCCCGGCGATGGCGAGTAAGGCAGCGAGCCAAAGTGGTAAACCAACCACCGAGGTCAACACATAGGTGCCATAGGCACCCAGCGCATAGAAAGAACCATGGGCAAGATTTAACACGCGGGCCACGCCAAAAATGAGCGTGAAACCAACGGCCAGCATCGCGTAGATCGCGCTGGTGACAGCGCCGTAAATGAGAATTTCCAATTTACTTGCGCATCCAGGGTGGCAAAATAAAATTACCAGTACGCAGCTCCTTCGGATAAAGGACCGCGCGCTCCCCTTTTTCCTGCCACTGAACAAAAATTAGATTGGCTTTGCCGGGGCCAGTCTGCACGTCATGGAATTCATCAAAACTGATCTCGCCGACAATCCCTTCCAGACGTGTTTTTTCAATTTCTTTAATCACTTTTTCGGTATCGAAACTCCCCGCCCGCTTGACGGCATCGGCATAGAGAAACACCGCATCGTAAGCAAAGAAAGCGGTGTAGACCGGATAATTTGGTGAGGCTTTTTTGAAGCTATCAAAGAACGGTATCGTTTTTTTCGTCAGTGGCGCCCGCACGGCAAAATTAGCGGCCACTTCCGAGATCGACTTGCCGCCGATACGATTGAAAAAATCACCGTCCATACTTTTTACATCGATACCACCATACGGCACCGGTACCTGCGCGTCATGCCACTGTTTGGCGAACACATCACTTGAACCATGCGAAAGCACCACGATCATGTACTGCGCACCGCTTGATTTCACCTTGGCTAATAGCGGTGAAAAATCCGAGGTTTGCGTATCAAAGAGTTCTGTCAATCGGATGTCGGCACCAACTTCCTTGGCGCCTTTGCTCAGCACTGGCACGAGGTCCTGTACCCATTTGGCGTTCTCACCGACAATCGCAATTTTTTTATAACCGAGTTCACCAATGACAAAATGCGAGATGTAATCAACAAGGGCACGCGCCTGATGTGCGGCATTGATCGGCCCTACCCGAAAAATATATTTGTAATTATCGTAGTCGTTTTTTACCTTGGCGGTGATGCTTGGTGACGCTGCACCAACCCCGAGATAAATCGTTTTTGATGAAGCGATATGCGGCAACTGCGCAAGCGTTACGCCGCTGGTATAGCCTCCGATTAGAACATCCACTTTTTCGTCGGAAACGAGCTTTTTGATGGCGCTGATGCCCGTCTCAGGATTTTCAGTTTCGTCGGCCGTGACGTATTCGAGCTTGCGACCGAGCAGGCCACCTTTTTTATTAATCTCGTCGACGGCCATTTTTATAGCCGTCAGCGTATCGCGCCCGACTTGTAATTGCACCGCAGTCGGCACGCCGATCTTGATGGGCTTTTCTTGCGCGCCCGCTGCGAAGGCAGCCAAGACCAGAGGAAGAGCCAATAAAGCGTGAGACCAGTTGGTAAGCGCAAGGCAAAGGCGTTTCATGCAGTGTCTCCTTTTTGATCAGATCAAGACCGCTTGATGCGTAATCACACAGCAGTCAACTCAAAGCGGAAAAAAATCAACCGGCTTCATGAGTTTATTTTGCTGGCTTTCGAGCGCCCCAAGCGCCGCGCTTTTCTCGACATAGCTCAGCCAATCCGGATCGATCCAAAGCCGCGCGCGCCGCTCTTCCCGATCAGCCGCATTGCGGTAACACCAGATATGCATGTATTCGTTTGGATTGCCGGTCTCACAGCTTGCATACAAAAGCGGCGTACCAAGATGACGAACCTGCGGCTCCTTGCCATATTTGGCATAGAGCGCCAGATGCGCTTGTAATGTCCCAGGCTTGCAGGAATAGGTTCTGACATCAAGCAGCATACGTCTCCTCATTATTTTTATAGTAATTTTTTACCTGACTGCGTAAATTTGATTATTCCACGATTTGCGTTAGATTTACCAGCGCGCCGGCAGACAACCGGCAGACAAGAATATTGCGGATAAAATCGTGCTTCAGCCTGACCGACGATTACCCTGCGCGGGCAAGCTGCGACAGACGTTGTCATTTTCTTAAAAGAGCGCCACTGAAGAGATTGCCCGCGCTTACCCGACAATGCGCCGACGCGTAGTGTCTGCCGAAATTTTAAATTTTTCAGAAAATATACCGTGCCCATTTCAATAAAAAAATTCAGACCCCACGCAAAATTGTTAGCCATGATCAGCATCGCTTTGCTCACAAACGCCTGTCAGGCTCCCATTTACTTAAGCGGCGACACGTATTCCGGTGAATATAGCGGCATCAAAAGAGAAGGTCGGGGCATCTACACGTATGCCAATGGAGATCGCTACGTGGGCGAATTCATCAATAATAATTTCAACGGTAACGGCACCCTGCATTTTGCCAATGGCGACCAGTACGTGGGCCAATTTAAAGACAACATACGCACCGGTATCGGCACCTACTTGTTCGACGATGGCAGAAAATATTCAGGGAGCTTCAGGAATGACAAACAGCATGGACAAGGTATCTGCACTTACCCAAACGGCGACCGCTATGTCGGTGAATGGAAAAACGGGAAACAGCATGGCATGGGCACCCTCACCTATGCGGGAGACCGCATTCCTTTAGAAGGGATCTGGGAAAACGGGCAGTTTGTACGCACGCAGAAGGTCGGGAAATGAGACGTCGAAAAATAATCAGTGAAAAAATTTCATTGGTGTCGCAATCACTAAAAAAAACGGCGCGCAATCTGCGCGCCGTCTCCAACAGACCTGCTTATTTCCACAAAACGCACTTGGTTTCTGCCTTGGTCATGAACGCCTGATCCCCAGGGATCGTTTGCACTAGCTTGTAGTAATCCCACTCATACTTGGATTCGGCAGGCGTTTTTACCTGCATCAATGACATGTCGTGCACCATGCGACCATCAGGACGGACGATACCGTTTTTGGCAAAGAAGTCATTGACCTTGGTCGCCTTCATCTTGGCCATGATTTTATCGCCATCATCCGTGCCGGTCGCCTTAACCGCATTCAGATAAAACGTCGCTGCAGAGTAGTCAGCGGCATGCAGCATGGAGGGCGCTTTTTTAGTCTTGGCCATGAATTTCTTGGTCCAGGCGCGCGTTTCTTCGTTGGTGTCCCAATACCAGCCATCAGTAAGGTACATACCTTGCGTGAGGCCCAGTCCCAGCGCATGCACATCGTTGACGAACATCAGCATGCCAGCCAGCTTCATTTTTTTGTTGATACCGAATTCGTTGGCGGCCTTTATCGAATTGACGGTATCGCCACCAGCGTTCGCCAGCCCTAGCACCTGCGCTTTGGAATTTTGCGCCTGCAACAAGAAAGAAGAAAAATCCGATGCAGCCAGAGGATGACGCACGGCACCCAGTACATGCCCGCCGCTGGCTTTAACCACGTCTGACGCGTCTTTTTCCAGCGACATGCCAAATACATAGTCAGCCGTCAGGAAAAACCAATCCTTATTACCCTGCTTGACGAGCGCACCGCTGGTGCCGCGCGCTAACGCAACGGTATCGTAAGCGTAGTGAATCGTGTAAGGCGTACATTCTTCATTGGTCAGGCGCGCAGTACCGGCACCCACCACGATGAACGGTTTTTTCTTTTCTGCCGCGACTTTAGCCATCGCCAGATTGGTCGCCGAATTGGTACCGCCGATGATCATGTCAACGCCTTGCTGATCAATCCACTCGCGCGCCTTACTTGAGGCAATATCGGCTTTATTTTGGTGGTCAGCCGAAATGAATTCGATTTTTTTACCGTTGACCATGCCGCCCATATCAGCGATCGCCATTTTGATGGCTTCAGCACCGGCCGGGCCATCAACGTCAGCGTAAACACCAGACATGTCGGTGATGAATCCGATCTTGATTGTGTCATTGGATACTTGCGCCATGGCGAGGGTGCCGTGACCGAGACCAAACGCTGCGGCGACGGCTAGCGTCAGGGCCTTGTACTGAATGTTCAAATTATTCTCCCGTTATTGTTCAAATTGGCATTAAATTTTGCGGTGTGCAATCCCGCAGATGCGGCGCAATCTTAGCATGACGTGTGCCGCCATCCTGAGGCAGCTTACAACGCCGGGGCTTACTTTTTTATCGCGCGACAATAAGCGGATCAACTCTTTTCCGATGCCATCTTTTGTAATCATTACACGTAAATTTTTCCTGCCTTATTTGTTAAAGACCTTGCGGCCAGCGCGCGCCGTAGGGGTAGGCCTGGGCACAACGCTTGCTAATATAAAAAAGGAAACGTGTTGGCGATCTCGATTGCCCCGGTCGGGTCGGGCAAAACCTTTCCAGTGACCTTCGTCAAACGCGATTAAAGGAGAAAGCAATGACTGATATTTCTATCACCAGTACCGAATCCACCGTAGCAAAAGGCGAACAACGGGGCTTCGGTCGGCACGCCGACACTTCCTCAATGCGCGAAGAATTGTCGAATTTGAAAAGTGATTTGGATGCGCTGATGTCGCATGCATCAACCCTGACAGAGAGCGAACTACGGGAAGCACGCGACCGAATCATGAAACGCTTTTCGTCCATGCGCGTCACAGCCAAGGGCATCGCCGATCAGGCGGGAAAACAACTCAATGATGGCATGGATGTCGCCATCGATTACGTCCGCGAGCGGCCGTTGCAAGCCGTGGCCGTGGCCAGTGTCCTCGGAGTCTTAATTGGTGTGCTGATGCGGCGCAGTTGATACCACTGGCGTTGCTACTTTCATTGATCGCAAAGGAGCGTACCGTGCTGCAGGCTTTGTATAAATCAAAACAATTATCCCTCATCCTGCTTGAACGACTAAGCGACTATCTGGCGTTGCTGCGCATTGAACTCAAAATGCAAGGCCGCGAAATCGCCATCCAGCTCTTCGGCTATTTGTCGGCCGCCTTATTTACCGTCTTTGCCCTGCTCTTCACTGGCATTGCCATCATCGTCAGCTTCTGGGATAGCAATTACCGCGGGCTGGCCGCGTGGGGAGTCGTTGCGCTCTATTTTGCCGCCGCTGCAGCAGCAATGGCATTGGCACGTCGCCACGCCGACAAGCGAGCAGCGCTGCATTCGTTGCGCGAAGAATTCAGGCGTGATGTCGCTCTATTGCGGGAGACGCTATGAACCCGTCGCTGGAAGAAGAAAGACGCGCGCTGTTGGAACAGATTGCGGCGAGTCGCGCAATCTATCGGCGCATGCTCACGGAGTCACCAACTACCATTCAGGCAGAAAGCTATCCGAGACCAACAATGCCGGCAGATTTCCCCCGCAGTCAGGCGATACGCTGGGTTAAAAATCACCCATGGCTCAGCGCTTGCGGCTTGGCTGCTTTGCTATGGCTGGGGCCAGGACGTCGTCTGGCGCGCCGTGCTCGTGCAGGAACGAGGTCTGCAACCATTCCGGGGAAAAGCGCATTAAAAGGTATTGCAGCGATGGGGGCGCTACTGATGCGTAATCGCGCAAGCATGCAAGCACTCGGTCGAATCGCGTCAATGGCATTGAACCTGATGCGAAAGCGGCGTGCAATTCACTAAATTATTTTAAAAGGAAATATCGATGAAACCATTCGCTATGCTTGTGTGCCTGATCGTGATGAGCACGGCTTTAGGCGCCTGCAATACGATGCGCGGCTTTGGAAAGGATGTTGAGCGAGGTGGCGAGCGCGTCCAGGACGCTGCTACAAGCAAACAAAAAGAGAAATAAGCATGGGCGGCTAGGCAGCGTTTAAAGCAGCATCGTCTTGTCACGATCGTGACAAGCATGCTGCCCTGCGTCGAACGTTGGCGCGGTGATACGCGCCCATTGCTGGGCGCTTGGCAACGACAGCGACGCATACTTTATTGCCTTCACGCCGCTGCACCAAGAGCGTGTTAATGCAGAAAATTGATAAATCGCACTACGCATGTCATGCTGATTTTTTGCCATAATCTGCTGCAGTCTGTCTGATGGTAAGGGTGTCGCTGGTCGAGCTATCGGCAGTAGCGCACATAGCATTGCAACGATTGCTACGATCGAAGCAATCTGAATTTTTTTCTTAGCAGCAAAATCTATTGCTATTGACGGACAAGCAGAATAATCGTTGACGGTGACGAAAGAAATTTTCTCCATGACCTATCCTCATTCTCGCAATACCAATCGTGTGATGCAAATACCTGCCCATCCGCTGCCCATAACCGCAGCCCTATATTTTTATAATGCTGAAGGTGGGCGAGTGGATGCGGAAATAGTTTTCCCCTCATGAATTTGGCCGCGCCAGGCACCGGATTCGTGTTTCTGCGCTTCGAGCATATGCTTGAATCGAACCAGATCTTGTGCGATACGCTGCGCCGTCTCCGTCTGCTGAGAAGAAAAATCACCAGCCGTCGGCTGCACGGGCATTTCCAACGTGATGTCGATGCGCGTAGTGTCGCCTTGTATCGACTGAAAATGAATACTGCCGTGATTTTCAGGCCCATCGACATCGCGCCAGGTGATCAGCTCATCAGGCACCTGATCAATGATTTCCGAATTCCATTCCACCTCATACCCATGGCGCATGGCACGCCAGTGTAGGTGCGCGTCATCGATCTGTCGTACTTCACGCACGTCCTCCATAAAGCGCGGAAATTCTTCACATTGTGTCCACTGGTTATAAACCGTGCTCAGCGGTGCGTTGACATGAATGCTCTGTTGAATCTGATTCATGACAATCTCCTTTTAACTATAAGTGTAATAAACCAATCGTACTAATGCGGAATCAAAGTACAGCGTTTGCCAAGGAATAACGACGCTAGATTTACCCTGATGCGGCGCTAGTACGACATAGCGTAATTGCCGGTTACGCAAGTCAACCAGAACGGAGTGCACCCGCCCTAACACCTGCCCGGAGGCAGTCACAACCGGACAGGATCGCAGCAGCTCCGTGGAGGTAGATTGCCCTGCCAACAAACACGCAAATCGCTTTTCTCCAGCGTCACGGGCCCGCGCTGTCTCACCCTCAAATGTTCTTAGCCGCACGCTCGTTTTCCTTAGAATCAAAATTAATGTGTCGCTGTGTCAAGCCATCTGCCGTGCCGCTCACATTGCCGAGGTCGTCACCGGCGTGCTCGCTTCGCCTTCGTTCCAGCTTGTGCGCCGCGCGCCCAACGCACCAAGCACACCACCGATCACGCTCAGAACGAGTGACAAGGCAACAGCACCAAACACAGACCACGCCACCACGCTGGCCTGCGCGACTGCACGCTCAGCTGCTCCGCGTCCTTCCGCAGAAGCCTGCTCGGGTGAGCCCGAAAGAATCAGCGCCTGATCAACAATTGTGGATGCCCGCTCACTCTGTATCCCAAGTTTATTGCGCATCAAGCTGATTGCCTGATCCCGTCGGCCGGCAGCAATGTGTTCTTGTAAGGCTTGCAAATCACTAGCACTGACCTCGATACCAAGTTGGCGACTAATGAGCCCCGAAAGGCCACCGGAGCGCCCTGCAGTAGATGTCGCGCTCATGCCTTGACTGACACTGCCCATGAAGCCGGACAGTAAAGTCCCGCCTGCCAAGCTCGCGAACATCACAAACAATAAAGTCGCCACTGCCCACGACACCACGCCATGCAACACGCCATCGGCTTTACGTTTGAGGCCGCACATGCGGGCTGCCACATACGCCCCGACTACTGCAGCAATGAGGATGCTCAGGCCCGCCCAGATTAAGGCCCCCATCCCGGGCATCTCTCCGGTAGCGACGTTCGTTGCAGACAAGCCGGTAGCGATACCCAGTAAAGTCAGCACAACTTGCAATGACACACCGACGGCTACGCCTGCGATTACGGCGCCCCATCGTACGGCGGGAAATAATGAGCGCCGAACCATACTTTCCTGCGAGCCCAGCGCACCGCCTAGAAGAGCGGAGCCAGGATCAAGATTAAGTGTCGCCATGACGGAATCTCCTTGCTTTATCAGTTAAAAAAATGCGGGCAGATCGAACTACCGACATTAATGCAAACGACACCGACACAAAGGCACAATGCAAGGCGATTTAGTCTTGATCAAGCAGACATCACGTACATATCAAACGATCTTGAAAAAATCTTGATTCGAAAATATTGATCTATAGGCGCGACAGTACGCCGTTTGTAATTTTTACCCGGTCGCCCGGCCGTATAGCCGGCTCGGCCTCCTGTGCAAACGCCTGTATGGTGCCGTCATCCATGCGTATGGTGACCTTGTAAATTTTGTTGTCGGCACGCTGACGCTTTTCCATTTCATGCCCGACATAGGCACCACCGGCTGCACCGGCGACGGTTGCTGCCGTGTTACCACGACCCCCACCAACCTGGCTCCCCAGTATGCCGCCCACGGCAGCGCCTGCCAGTGCACCCAACCCCAAACCCTGTGATCGCGGCACAATATCAACCGACTGTATGGTGCCGGTGCCATTGACGTTTTTTGCAATCTCTTGCGCTTGATTTGCCTTACCACCGCCTAATTCACCAAGACTTCCACAGCCACTTGAGAGCAGGGTCACTGCCAGCAAAACCGGCAGTAAAAAAATAGAGGTCAACATCTGATTCTCCTGAAAATTATTTGTGAAAAATAGACGACTAGTACAAGCAACCGAACAAAAGCAGCAAATGTGCCCACGCCTGTCTGGCGCAAAAAAGTAAGCGGCACAAAAATATTTCGTTCCGTATAGGTAAAACCATCAGGTAAAAATGACCACACTTTGAAAAATTTAGTCGCTCTTAAAGTCGATAGTGTTGAAAACTACCGGGCAAAGTGAGCGGGGGCGATGGCTTGATGACGGGATCGTGCTGAGAGAGTTTTTGAGACGAACTATATTCTTCGAGGCGGTTATACAGCGTCTTTAAGCTGATACCCAGTACATCGGCGGCGCGCTTTTTTACGCCTCCGCAAAGTACCAGCGTGGCGAAAATCAGCTGGCGATCCACATCGGCGAGTGAGGCTCCGACAGGAATTGCTAGCGTCGATATCGTGCTCGCTGCGGGCGCTGGAGTCAACATTGGTCCGGCCAACAAGGCAGCGGCATCAATTACCTGGTCCGATAAGATATAAGCGCGCTGTATAAAGTTACGCAATTCACGCACATTACCGGGCCACGGATGATCACCAAGCGCACGCAGCGTTTGTTGCGTCAACACCTTGGACGCTTTGCTCGCACGATTAAATTCATCCAGAAAATACTGCGCCAACATCGCAATGTCTTCACCACGTTCGCGCAACGGAGGAATTTTTATCGGGAATACATTGAGACGATGATAAAGATCGAGACGCAATCGACCTTCTTTGATCGCTGCTATCGGATCGCGATTAGTTGCCGCGATGATGCGCACATCGGTTGTAAGCTCCTGGTTACTACCTATCCGCATGAACGAACCGGTCTCCAGCACCCGCAGAAGTTTGACCTGCAGCTCAATGGGCATTTCAATGACCTCATCGAGAAACAGCGTGCCACCGGATGCACGTTCGAAGTGGCCCTTATGCTGGCGATCTGCGCCGGTGAAACTGCCTTTTTCATGGCCGAACATTTCACTCTCAATTAATTGCGGCGAAATAGCACCACAATTGACCGGCAAAAATGGCTGTCTGCTTCGAGGGCTCTGCGCGTGGACAGTTTGCGCAACGAGTTCCTTGCCGGTGCCACTCTCGCCCAATAGCAGCACGCTGGCATTAGTCGGCGCAACGCGATCGAGTTGATGCCTGAGCGAACACATCACCGGCGCTGTCCCAAGCAAGGAATTTTCGGCAGTGACTGGATCAAGGCGGCTGATTGATGCGCTCGCTGATTCAACGCGGATTTCAGAATGAACAGCGAGGCGGCCCAACAGACGTTGGATGAGCCTGACATTAAGGGGCTTGATCAGATAATCGATCGCGCCCGCATGCAAGGCGCGCACGGCCGTATCTACGTTAGGTTCGCCTGTCATTAACGCAATGGGTATTTTTTCATTAGTGTCGAACAAAGCTAATCCACTGCCATCGGGCAGATCAAGATTGGTCAGCACAAGGTCGGGCTGCTGTAACGCTATTTGCCAACGCGCTTGCTTCAGTGTCGTCGCGACGATGCACTTGAAATTCTCAGCAATAAGCAAGTCACACAAGACCGAGTTTTCCTGACGATTGTTATTAACAATGAGGGCGTGTGGCATCGAAATCGCGATCAGGACAGTGCGAGAACACGACATCGGTCATCCTCGGCAAAGACAGGATGGCATTATTGATGCCATCCTGTCTGTGCGGTGATTATCCAAACTGTCTGAGTGTTATTGGCGGCTTAATCTTTTTACCGAAAAAATATCACCACCAATCTAAAACGCTGATGCATGCATTGCTTCAGCGCGCCTTATTTTGAGGTGCCGCCACCACTCTCTGGCGTGGCGGGTGAACCTGATGCGCCACCGCTCGTGGTCGCACCTGGCGCCGTGCCGGAGGTGCCGCCCGATGGCACTGAGGGTGAAGCCTCGCTTGTGCCGGAGGGTGGTGCTGGCGTCGCTGGCGCTGGCTCTGCCGCAGGTGGTGTCGCCGTTGCCGCAGGCTGCTCAGTTTTTCCGGTGGTGCCACTGGTACCTGATTCGCCACCGCCGCGATTGCAGCCGACTAAGCTTGCTGACAATAAGCTCAGGAATATCACAATGCTTGACGCGCGCAGATTTTGTTTCATCGGGGTTCCTTTCAACTAACGGGTGGGTTCGTCTCTCTTCTTGACTGTCAGATGATGCGTAAGTTTCAAGCCAAGCGGTTCTGCTCTGTGCCGGCGCAAATTCCTCTTTGTCTTGACACACCACGCACGCTCTTTGATACGGTGCAGTACTCCCTGCAACAGACAGCGCAGATTGAATGCCTGCAAAGCCATCGGCTATTCCCCAGATCGAACATAAAATGACCAGTAAAAATGAAGTGAAACGCTTTGGTCTTTTGTACGGTGGCTCACAATCGATGGCCTTACTGTATCGGCAAATCGAGCGCGTCACTTTGACCGACGCCACAGTTCTGCTGGAAGGTGAAAGTGGCACCGGAAAGGAATTGATTGCACAGACGATTCATCAGTCGGGTAGTCGCGCGCAGGCGCGATTTGTCGCGCTGAACTGCGGCGCGATTCCGTCGCATCTGATTGAGGCTGCGTTATTCGGCCACGAAAAAGGTAGTTTCACCGGCGCGCTCAAACAGCACCAAGGCTATTTTGAACACGCCTGCGGTGGCACGTTATTTCTCGATGAGATCACGGAAATGCCTGCCGATATGCAGGTCAAGTTGCTTAGGGTGCTGGAATGTGGCCGGTTTTTACGGGTGGGTGGCAGTGTAGAAGTCAATGTCGATGTGCGACTGATTGCAGCAACCAATCGCGCACTGACCGACGCTGTCGCTGCAGGATGCCTGCGCCAGGATTTGATGTATCGGCTTGCCGTGTTTCCGATTACGGTGCCGCCCTTGCGCGAACGCGCGGACGATGTGGCACTGCTAGCTGAGCATTTTTTACAGGAACTCAATCACCAGGCGGGCACGCGCAAACAGTTCTCTAAACGCGCGCTTGACCATATCGAACACTATACGTGGCCCGGCAATGTGCGTGAGTTAAAAAATTGTGTGCACCGCGCCTATATTCTTACCGATAAATTTCTTGAACTCGACGAGCCCTTGCAAACGATCGGCACCAAAGCAAGCCTTGCTCACGGGGTGTTAAATTTTTCTGTAGGTATGCCGCTAGCCGATGTGCAACGCGACATTATTTTGGCTACCCTAGCGCATCATCGCGGTAACAAACGCCTGACCGCTCAGACGCTGGGCATCAGCGTCAAAACACTTTATAACCGCTTAAAGGCATATTGATGGCTGGCCTGAGAGGCACACGTAAACTCAGGCCGCAATCGGCTGCATACGGGCTAGTGCCTGCAACAGTAACGTGCTATCACCATTGGCGAGCGCTTTGGCATCCGAAAGCTGCTGACGAAATGCCCGCGCGCCCGGCAAGCCGGCCATGAGACCTAGCATATGACGGGTGATGCTGTTCAAACGCGGCCCACCGGCGGCGAGTTGCTCGCTGATATAAGGCTGCATCGCTTCGATGATTTGCTGGCGCGACAGAGGCGCTGCCACCGAGCCATAATATCGGGCATCAAATGCGGCCATCAGATAGGGGTTGTGATACGCCTCGCGACCAAGCATGACTCCATCAACATACTGCAGATGCTGGTCCATGTCGGACAGCGTTTTGATGCCACCGTTGAGGATGATTTCAAGTTGCGGAAAGTCGCGCTTCAGTTGATAAACCCGCTCGTAACGCAGCGGTGGTATCTCGCGGTTTTCTTTTGGTGACAGGCCTTTCAGGATGGCATTGCGGGCGTGCACGATGAAGGTTGTGCAACCCGCCTCGGCGATGGTACCCACAAAGTCGCGCATGAATTCGTAGGAATCGATCGCGTCAATCCCGATACGATGCTTGACAGTGACGTCGATGCTGACGGCGTCGCGCATGGCTTTAACGCAGTCAGCCACTAGCTGCGGCTCGGCCATCAGGCACGCACCAAACGCCCCTTTTTGCACGCGCTCGGACGGGCAGCCGCAGTTCAGATTAATTTCGTCATAGCCCCATTGCTGACCCAACCTGGCACTCGATGCCAAATCAGCGGGATCGCTGCCGCCGAGCTGTAACGCAAGCGGATGCTCTTCGTCACTGTAATCAAGATGGCGTGCCACATCGCCATGCAACAAAGCACCGGTCGTGACCATCTCAGTATAGAGCCAGCTGTGACGCGTAATTTGCCGATGAAACAAACGGCAATGACGATCGGTCCAGTCCATCATGGGGGCGACGGACACGCGGCGGGCGGGCAAAGCGGATGACGGAGCGCTCACAGGCAAACAGTTAAATTAGGAAGACCGTATTGTACCGGCTGACGGGGCCGTCCCTATTTTGCAGTACAGTATCGAATCTTTCTACCGGCAGGGTCTGACATGACGATCAATACCGAACATTATTGGATGCCTTTCACCGCGAACCGGCAATTCAAGGCACGGCCGCGGATGATACAGAAGGCCGCGGGCATGCACTACACCACCGACGACGGTCGCCAGATTCTGGATGGCACTGCCGGTCTCTGGTGCGTCAATGCCGGACACGGACATCCGGCCATTACCCGCGCCGTGGTCGAGCAGGCGGCAACGATGGATTTTGCGCCGCCGTTTCAGATGGGTCATGCCGGCGCTTTTGAAGCCGCCAGCGCATTAGCAGCGATGGCGCCGGCTGACTTGAATCGTGTCTTTTTCTGCAACAGCGGCTCCGAAGCGGTCGACACGGCGCTGAAGATGGCACTGGCATTTCACCGAATTCGCGGGGACGGCCTTCGGACGCGTCTGATCGGCCGGGAACGCGGTTATCACGGCGTGGGCTTTGGTGGTATTGCAGTCGGTGGTATCGCGGGCAACCGCAAGCATTTTGGGCCAAGCTTGCCTGGCGTCGATCATCTGCGTCACCCGCTCGACATCGCCCGCAATGCGTTCTCGCGTGGTTTGCCTGAACATGGCGCCGAGCTCGCAGATGAGTTTGAACAGCGCCTTCTGGCTCTGCATGATCCAGCCACCGTTGCCGCATTGATCGTCGAGCCGGTGCAAGGTTCAACGGGGGTCATCGTTCCGCCGAAAGGCTATCTGCAAAAGCTGAGGGCAATTTGCGATAAGTACGGCATCTTGTTGATTTTCGATGAAGTGATCACCGGCTTTGGCCGACTTGGCACTGCCTTTGCTGCAGATTATTTCGGTGTGATCCCCGACATGATCTGCTGCGCAAAAGGATTAACCAATGCCGCCGTGCCGATGGGCGCAGTGATCGTGAGGCAATCAATTCACGATGCTTTCATGGCCGCCGCACCCGAGAACGGGATCGAGTTTTATCATGGCTATACCTACAGCGGCCATCCGCTTGCCTGTGCAGCGGCAAACGCGACCCTACAGGTCTATCGGGACGAGCAGTTGTTTGAACGCGCGGCTCAGATGGCGCCGGTGTTCGAGGCAGCCGCACACAGCTTGCGTGGGCTGCCGCATGTAAAAGATGTGCGCAACCTTGGTCTGGTGTGCGGCATTGAACTCGAACCCATACCGGGCAAGCCGACCGCGCGTGCTTATGATGTGTTCGAACGATGCTTTTGGCAAAAAAATATTCTGCTCCGCACCACTGGTGACATCCTCGCTTTATCGCCACCGTTGGTGATTAGCAAGGAGCAGATTGAAGAGCTGTTTGCCAAAATTGGTGAGGCATTGAAAGAATAAAAAAACCCGGCAAGGTATATGCCGGGTTTTTTATGTTCGTCAAAGCGACGATCAAGCCAACGATTCAGTCAGCCATTAAGCCGCTTCGCGCGAAGCCTTCTTGCGCTCGTGCTCTTTCAGATAGCGCTTGCGCAGACGAATGCTTTTTGGTGTGATCTCGACGAGTTCGTCATCTTCGATGAATTCAACCGCATACTCAAGCGACATCTGAATCGGCGGCACCAGGCGAACGGCCTCATCGGTACCGGATGAGCGCACATTGGTAAGCTGCTTACCCTTGATCGGATTGACGACGAGATCGTTGTCACGCGAGTGGATACCGATGATCATGCCTTCATAGAGCGGGTCATTGTGGCTAACGAACATGCGACCACGATCCTGCAGTTTCCATAAAGCGTAAGCAACAGCAGCGCCATCATCTTGTGAGATCAGCACGCCGTTACGGCGCCCGGCGAGTTCGCCGCGGGTGTTGTCAACCGGTGCGTAGGTATCAAACACATGGCTCATCAAACCGGTGCCGCGGGTCAGGGTCATGAATTCGCCTTGGAAACCGATCAGGCCACGAGCCGGGATACGGTATTCGAGACGGACACGGCCTTTGCCATCGGGTTGCATGTCCTGCAGGTCGCCACGACGACGACCGAGCTCTTCCATGACACCACCCTGATTGACTTCTTCGACATCAACAGTGAGGTTTTCAAACGGCTCATGACGCACGCCATCGACCATTTTGAAGACTACGCGCGGACGGGAAACGGCCAGCTCAAAGCCCTCACGACGCATGTTTTCCAGCAGGATGGTCAGGTGTAACTCGCCGCGACCGGAGACTTCGAAAATGGTGTCATCGTCAGTTGGCGCCACGCGCAAGGCAACGTTGGCCTTGAGTTCGCGATCCAGACGCTCACGCAATTGACGGCTGGTGACGAATTTTCCTTCACGACCTGCCAGTGGCGAGGTGTTGACCATGAAGTTCATGGTCAATGTCGGCTCGTCAACGGTCAGCATCGGCAGCGCTTCCGGATTTTCAGGCGAGCAGACGGTGGTGCCGATGCCGAGTTCTTCAATACCGTTAATGAGAACGATGTCGCCGGCCATGGCTTGCTCGACGATCACGCGATCGAGACCCTTGAAGTTGAGCACCTGGTTGATGCGGGCTTTACGCGGGGTGCCTTCTGGGCCGTCAAGAATGACGACATCCTGCAAGGGCTTGATGCGGCCACGGCTGATACGGCCGATACCGATTTTGCCGACGTAGGACGAATAGTCAAGCGAAGTGATCTGCAATTGCAAAGGACCATCCACGTCGTCGTCGCGCACGGGTACGTGCTTGAGCACCGCGTCGAACAAGGGATCCATATTGCCATCGCGAACATCATTAGTCAGGCTAGCGTAGCCATTCAATGCGGACGCAAAAACAACCGGGAAGTCGAGCTGTTCTTCGGTTGCACCCAGCTTGTCAAACAATTCGAATGTGGCGTTGATGACCCAGTCAGGACGTGCGCCCGGACGGTCAATTTTGTTGACGACAACGATCGGCTTCAAACCCAGCGCCAGCGCCTTACGGGTCACGAAACGGGTTTGCGGCATCGGGCCTTCAACGGCATCTACCAGCAACAACACGGAATCAACCATCGACAGCACGCGCTCGACTTCACCACCGAAGTCGGCGTGACCCGGTGTGTCGACGATATTGATGTGGGTGCCTTTGTATTCGACCGCGCAGTTCTTGGACAGAATGGTGATGCCGCGTTCTTTCTCGAGGTCGTTCGAATCCATTACTCGGGAATCGACTTGTTGGTTTTCACGGAAGGTGCCGGACTGCCGGAGCAGCTGGTCCACCAGCGTGGTTTTGCCATGATCGACGTGGGCGATGATGGCGATGTTGCGTATGGCGCGTTTTGTGTTCGACATGATGGGCAGTTCCGGCTGAGGGCGTGATTAGGAAAACCCGAGATTATAGCATCTCAGGCCAAGCTAAAAAAGAAAAAGTCTTGAAATTTCAATGGCTTGGGGTAAATACGATGAGCCGTTCGGGTGCCAGCACCCCATATTCCTGCATCTGTCCGGTGCCCAGTAATTGGGCATCCGCCCCGTAAACCCTGACCCGGCCTTGGTTGACCGGCAGGGTCAGGCCTTCTTTGTCGAGCGAGAGCCGCTGACCATGAAGAAATCGCTTAGCCAGCTCCGCATTGAGCGTAATCTGCGGAAAACTGGTCAATAAAGCGTCAACGGGCAGTAAGGCTTGGGTCCGCTGGCCCTCAGACCATGCATTAAAGGCATCGAAGGTGACTGCGTGCTGCAGTGAAAGCGCGCCGACGCCGGACCGCCGTAATGCAATGAGGTGCGCACCACAGCCTAGCGCCTGACCGATATCCTCGCCAAGCACGCGAATATAAGTGCCCTTGCTGCAGGTGACGCGCAGCTTCAGAAAGGGGGCCTGGTAGTGGATTAAATCGAGCTGGTGAATCGTGACGGCACGCGCTTCTCGCTCCAGCGTGATGCCCTCGCGCGCATATTCATAAAGCGCCTTGCCGTCACGCTTTAATGCAGAATACATGGGTGGCACTTGCTGAATCGGGCCGCGAAAACGGGCTAGTACCGCTTCGATCTGTGGCACCGTCACTGCCACTGACATGCTCTCCAGCACAACGCCTTCGGTGTCACCCGTATTGGTCGTGATACCCAGATGTACGGTGGTCTCGTAGGTCTTGTCCGCTTCCAGCAGGTCTTGCGCAAATTTGGTCGCCTCACCAAAACAAAGCGGCAAGAGTCCGGTCGCAAAAGGATCCAGTGTGCCCGTGTGGCCCGCTTTTTCTGCGTTGAGTAAGCGCTTGATGGCGACCAAGGCCTGGTTACTGGAGGCATCTGCGGCTTTATCAAGCAGCAAAACACCATGCACTGGTACGCGCTTGCGTTTACTTGCGGTTTGGATCATGTTCGGCGAGAGCAGCTCAGGGCTCGTCCGCATCCTTGGCACGGGTCGCGTTGGCTTCATCAATTAATTTTGATAATGCCGCACCTCGTGAGGTTGATGTGTCGTAGACGAAATGCAGCTCGGGCAAAGTATGGATGGTGACGCGCTTACCCAGTTGATTACGTAAATAGCCTGAAGCGTTGTGCAAACCTGCGAGCGTATTTTTGATTGCTTCAGGATTGTCCACCAAGGTGGTGAAAAATACTTTGGCGTGCGCATAATCGGGCGTCAACTGCACTTCAGTCAGCGTGATCATTCCCACCCGCGGGTCTTTTAATTCCAGCGCGATCAATTCCGACAGATCACGCTGAATCTGGTCGGCGACGCGCTGGCCGCGACCAGGCATGGATTTACTATGTTTAGCCATCTGTCAGTGTTACAGGGACCGCGCGACTTCCTGTACTTCAAAGACTTCGAGTTGATCGCCTTCCTTGATGTCATTGAAATTCTTCAAGGAGAGGCCGCATTCAAAGCCGGATTTGACTTCTTTGACGTCATCTTTGAATCGCTTCAGTGAGTCGAGTTCACCGGTCCACAGCACGACGTTGTCGCGCAGCAGACGAACCGACGCACCGCGCTTGATCTGACCTTCGAGTACATAGCAACCGGCAATAGCGCCGACTTTGCTGACCATGAACACCTGTCTAATTTCGACCAGACCGAGAGCCTGTTCGCGTTTTTCTGGTGACAGCATGCCCGACATCGCCGCCTTGATCTCATCAATGGCGTCATAGATGATGTTGTAGTAGCGGATGTCGATGTCGTTGGATTCAGCCAGCTTGCGAGCAGACGCATCCGCACGGGTATTAAAGCCGATGATGACGGCTTTCGATGCCAGCGCGAGATTGACGTCGGATTCGCTGATACCACCCACGGCTGCATGCACGATCTGTACACGCACTTCGGCGGTAGAGAGCTTTTGCAGTGAGGACACCAGCGCCTCTTGCGAGCCCTGCACATCGGCTTTGACGATCAGCGCAAGATTTTTGACTTCGCCTTCTGTCATCGAATCGAAAATATTTTCTAGCTTGGCCGCTTGCTGCTTAGCCAGTTTGACGTCACGGTATTTACCTTGACGGAATTGCGCAATTTCACGCGCCTTGCGCTCGTCGGTTAACACCATCACATCTTCGCCCGCTGCCGGTACTTCGGTCAGACCTTGAATTTCAACCGGAATCGATGGGCCGGCTTCATTGATGGCTTTGCCGTTTTCGTCGAGCATCGCGCGCACACGACCATAAGAAGAACCTGCCAGCACAATATCACCGCGCTTCAAGGTACCGGATTGAATCATGATAGTGGCAACCGGGCCGCGGCCTTTGTCGAGTTTGGCTTCGATGACCAAACCCTTCGCAGGTGCCTCAACTGGCGCTTTGAGTTCAAGAATTTCGGCTTGCAGCAAGACCTGCTCGAGCAAGGTATCGATCCCCTCGCCCGTTTTGGCTGACACCGGGATAAAGGGCGACTCGCCACCGTATTCTTCGGGCACCACTTGTTCGGCAACCAGCTCCTGCTTGACGCGATCTGCATTGGCGCCGGGCTTGTCTATTTTATTGATCGCTACAACGAGCGGAACGCCCGCCGCTTTTGCGTGCGCAATGGCTTCTTTGGTTTGCGGCATCACGCCGTCGTCCGCTGCCACCACGAGGATAACAATGTCAGTCGCCTTTGCTCCACGGGCACGCATCGCGGTAAACGCTTCGTGACCCGGGGTGTCGAGGAAGGTGATCATGCCACGCGGTGTCTCAACGTGATAAGCACCAATGTGCTGGGTAATACCGCCGGCCTCACCGGAGGCAACTTTGGCACGGCGGATGTAGTCGAGCAGCGAGGTCTTGCCATGGTCAACGTGACCCATGACGGTAACCACAGGTGCACGTGGCAGTTGAATGGCGTCGGTATGCTCAACGCCTTCATCCAGAATGGCTTCGGGATCGTCAAGCTTGGCGGCATGCGCAACGTGACCCATTTCTTCGACCAGAATCATCGCCGTTTCTTGATCCAGCACTTGATTGATCGTCACCATCTGGCCCAGCTTCATCAATTGCTTGATGACTTCGTTAGCCTTGATTGCCATCTTATGGGCGAGTTCGGCCACGGTGATGGTTTCGGGTACGTTGACTTCGCGCACCACGGCTTCAGTCGGCACCTGGAAATTGGTTTCGCGGTCGTCTGCGTGCGCATTACGACGACCACGCGGGCCCGAACGCCAGCCTTCACGGCCACCGCCAGCTGTGCTGCCACGGGTTTTAAGGCCACCACCAGGCGTACGCTTCTTGGCTTCGTCCTGCCAGGTTGAGGACACATTGGCAGACTTGATGGATTTCTTGTCAGCGACTGCGGGTTTCTTTTCTTCTTTTTTGTCGCCGGGTTTTTTCTCGGCAGACTTGTGTAACGTGCCCTCGCTGGCGCGCGCAACGGGTGCCACTGGCTCGGGCGCTTTAGCGACCTTACGTGGCGTGGCCATCATTAATTTGATTTGGGCGACTTCGTCGGCAACTGCTTTGCGCGCTTGCTCGGTCACTGCTGCTTTGGCGGTGACTTCTTTAGCGCGCTGCGCTGCTTTCTTACGATTTTCTTCGTCGGCTGCTGCCTTGCCACTCACATCCGGCTCAGTCCTGGCGATGTCGGCACTCACGGCTTGTTCGGCTTGCTTGACTTCTTGCTCGGCGACGCGGGCAAGTTGTGCCTGCTCTTCACGTTCTGCTTCGAGCTTGGCAAGTTGCGCCTGCTTTTCCCGCAAATCAGCTTCCTGACGTGCGATCAATTCGGCATGACGGCGCGCTTCCTCATCACGGCGAGCTTGCTCAACTTCGTCAATAATCCCTGGCTTAGGCGCTTCAACTTCCTCGGCAACGGGCACATCGTCGCGTTTAACGAAGGTGCGTTTTTTACGAACTTCGACCTGAATGGTACGTGACTTACCGCTGGAATCAGCCTGCTTGATTTCCGTGGTTTCTTTGCGGGTCAGTGTGATTTTCTTTTTTTCGCCATCCGGCGCGACACCGTGGGCACGACGCAAATGCCCGAGCAGCTTGTCCTTGTCTTCTTTGGACAGCTGGTCGTCGGCCGAGCTTTTTTCAACGCCCGCCGCCTGCAGCTGTTTAAGCAGCAGGTCAGCCGGCATTTTCAGCTCGGTGGCAAATTGGGCTACGTTGTTACTCGCCATTCAGTCCTCTTTTCTTGTGACGCGCTACGTGATGTTCAGGCTTGCCGTTTACTTGCTCTCGGCGAGCGACCAGACCCGAGCCTGCAGAGCCTTGGCACGGTCATCGTATTTAGCATCGATCAGCTTCATCTCGTCGTCGGTCACGTCTTTAAATTCTTCATCAATAAGTTGGCGCGCCCGATCCACCGGCAATGCGAGTATCGCGCCAAATTCGTCGTAAGCAAGGCCAGCAAACATATCCAGCGTTTTGATCCCTGCCAGACCAAGCTTGCCCGCAGTGACACGATCAAGACCTTCGAAGTTAACCAGCTCTTCGTCCATACCTTCGAGACCTTCTTCGGAGGCGATCGCCTCAGTCACCAACGCATCACGGGCGCGATTGCGCAATTCAGTGACGGTATCTTCGTCGAGTGACTCAATTTCAAGCATCTCGGTGATGGGCACATAGGCGATCTCTTCGAGCGTGGAGAAACCCTCCTGCGCCAGAATGTCGGCGACCTCCTGATCTACGTCGAGCTTTTCCATAAACAGGATACGAATCCCTACTGTCTCGGAAGCCGCCTTGTCGGCGGATTCTTCGGCCGTCATGATGTTGATCTGCCAGCCTGTCAGCTCGCTGGCCAGACGAACGTTTTGGCCGCCGCGACCAATCGCAATGGCCAGGTTTTCTTCGTCAACGACGACGTCCATCGCATGTTTTTCTTCGTCCACCAAAATCGATGAGACGTTGGCAGGCGCCAAGGCACCGATCACGAATTGCGCGGGATCTTCGGACCACAGCACGATATCAACGCGCTCTCCCCCTAGCTCACCGGTGACGCCCTGCACGCGCGAACCACGCATACCAACGCAGGTGCCAATAGGATCAATGCGCTTGTCGCTGGTAAAAACGGCGATCTTGGCACGCACGCCGGGATCACGCGCAGCAGATTTTATTTGCAACAGCCCTTGCTCGATCTCGGGCACTTCGAGTTCGAACAGCTTCATGATGAATTCGGGCGCGTTGCGGGAAAGGATCACTTGTGGGCCCCGTGCGTTGCGCTCGATACGCAGGATGAAGGCGCGCACGCGGTCGCCAATGCGCAGATTTTCTTTCGGGATCATTTGGTCCCGGGGCAGACGCGCCTCAATCTTGCCGGACTCGACAATGGCATCACCGCGCTCCATACGCTTTATTGTGCCCGTCACGAGCGCGTCACCGCGCTCCAGGAAGTCTGCCAAAATCTGCTCGCGCTCAGCGTCACGAATCCGCTGCAACACCACTTGTTTGGTGTCTTGCGCGAAGCGACGGCCAAATTCAACGGACTCGATCGGCTCTTCGATGTGGTCGTCGACATCAATATCGTCAATCTGTTCTTTTGCTTCGAAATACAGGATTTCCTGATCGGGCAGTTGCAGACCGGCTTCGTCTGGCACAACATGCCAACGGCGGAAAGATTCGAACTCGCCTGTGTCGCGATCAATGGACACGCGAATATCGACTTCGCCCTCATAGCGCTTTTTGGTGGCTTGGGCCAGCGCATGCTCGAGCGCGCCAAAGACCACCTCTTTGTCGACATTTTTTTCGCGCGCCAGCGCATCAACCAGCATCAAAATTTCGCGACTCATTTACGGCTCCTGAAATCCACTTTTGGCACCAAACGTGCCTTGTCTATTTCCGCCAGCGAGAATTCCAACATCGCCGGCCCATCTTTTCCTTCGAATTCGAGCTTGAGCACTTCGCCCTCGGGCGCATGCAACATACCCTCAAACGTTTTGCGGTTAGCCGCACTCGGCATTGGCTTGCGCAACTTGACCGTGGCCTCGAGCCCTGCGAACCGGACAAAATCCGACAGTTTTTTGAGCGGCCGATCAAGCCCCGGCGAGGACACTTCGAGCCGCTCATAAGCGGCATTTTCAACGGTCAGCACATGGAGTAGCTGGTGCGTGACTTTTTCGCAATCTTCAACCCTGATCGGACCCTCTGGCCCAGGCGGGAAATCAATAAAGACCCGCAACAGCCCGCGCGCGGCGTGCTCAAAATCGACGAGCTCATAGCCCATGCCGGTTACGGTTTTTTCAATTAATCCGGATAAAACCAAAAAATTCTCCGTCGCATGATGCTGCCCCCACCGGGGGTCGCTTTTCCGTCCATTACAAACTGTTCAGGAAAAAAAAAATGGGCATCTGCCCATCTTCTTATGCGACCCGCCGTGGTGTGCATCGCGTCGCCGGTCCTACCAAGGCGCGCCTGCATGCAAATCCGGCAGCTTTATTTAGTCCGTCAGTATATGCGATTCGGCCTTACGCTGCAACGCAAAAGCGACAGTTATCCGCCAATACTTGCCAGATAAACTATTCGAGCTGGCCCGACCGACACCGTCAGGACCCACGCAGCCGATCAACCGCGCGAGCGGCGGCGCGGCGCCACGCCGGTGCCAAAACGATCTGCCGCCCAGGTATTGGTGCTCCCGGTAGGGCCAGTGCGGCGGCGCTGGGGATCTTGCGGCCCACGCGGTCCCCGCCCTGTTCCCGTTGACGGAAAGCCAAGGGCGGTTTGCAGCGGATCCGGCTGACGTGGTCGCTTCGGCGCGGCACCGTTGGGGCCGCCTGCCCGGTTACCCAGGCCATCCGGCCGCCATTGGGATTGGCCCTGTCCGCGCCCGCCACCGGCAACGTTGCCGTTGACTTCGCCGCGGCTTTGCGGCTTTTGAGGGCGGCCTTGTTGTCCTTTGTTGGCCCCCGCTGACTTTTCCAGACCACTAACAGCCAGCAGACTGCGCACGGCGTGCTCATCCAACTCTTCCCAGCGACCGCGCTTCAGACCAGAGGGCAAAGTCATGACGCCGTAACGGGTGCGGATCAGGCGCGACACGGTGAGGCCGACCGCTTCGAACATCCGACGCACCTCGCGGTTACGACCCTCAGAGATCACGACGCGATACCAGCGGTTGGCACCTTCACCACCGCCGTCGGCGATCTTTGCGAATTGAGCAACGCCATCTTCGAGTTCGACGCCGGCCAATAATTTCTGGCGCATGCCTTCTTCGAGCTCACCCAAAGTACGCACCGCGTATTCACGTTCGATGCCATAGCGCGGATGCATTAGACGGTTGGCCAGGTCACCCGAGGTGGTAAAAAGTAACAAGCCTTCGGTATTAAAATCGAGGCGGCCAACAGCCAGCCATTTGGCGGCCTTCATGTTGGGCAAGCGGTCAAATACGGTGGCGCGACCTTCAGGATCGCTGGTGCTAACGATCTCGCCAGCGGGCTTGTGATAAACCAGCACACGCGGTGGCTTGCTGCTGACTTTACGGATGATCAGCTTGCCATTGATACGCACCTGGTCCGACGGCAAAATGCGCTGACCGATATGCGCTGGCTCGCCATTGACCGAAACACGACCCGCAATAATCAGCTCCTCCATGTCGCGGCGTGAACCGAGACCCGCCTCAGCGAGCACTTTGTGTAATTTGGGTGCGTCATCTTCCGCGGTCAGGTCGCGCCGGACGGCTTTGTTAGGGCGACCGCCTTGCTTGCCCGAACCGGCGTGGTCATCCGCGTCAGCGAACTGATCGTAAGAATCAGATGTGACGAAAGAAAATACCGCATCGGCATCGCCCGCAGTGTGACGTGGGCCGTTTGGTTTTTGATTGTTATGGCTACTGCGGCCTTTGACGTTGCTACGGTTTTCATGCGGCTCTTTCGGGCCATTGGGTCCTCGACCCGGCTTGCGCCCCGCGCCCTTGGCTGCAGCAGGCCGAGGGGGTTGTTTTTCTGCCGGCGCTCGGCGACTTTCCAGCGACTGAACCAACTCGCCGTTGCCTTTGTTTTCGTCTTTGACTTGCTCGGCCTCACTACTGCTACGCGTGCGACGCATGGAGCGCGGGCCACGCAAGCCGCGACGTGGCCCTTTGGATTCACTCGGCTTGTCCGAATCGGGCTGCGCACTCGCCGCGCCAGGTGCATCAGTAGCATGGGATTTTGTATTGCCCGCATCGGAATCGGACACGGTACGGGCTATATCATCAGGAGTGGGAAGGGTCATCGTTCGCTTGTGTCACCGGTTGGGTTTGCGTAATCACCCTATCGTCGTGGGTAATGTTTTCTTCGATCGGGTCTGTCGTTGCTTCGGCGGTTTGCTGCTCGTCGTCCGCTTGACTATCACCGGCAACGATTGCAACAGGCTGGGACATCGTGTGAGCTTGATCAACATCAGCCGGCTCCTCAGGGAAGGCAATCGAGGCCTGATTCAGACTTGCTTCGAGATTCTGACCCATCGCTTGCATGGCCATTGCCGCATCGCCCTGCAAATTGTCTTGCCCAATCTGCTGCATCGGCGGCAATTGATCTAGCGAGGTCAAACCAAGGTCATCAAGAAACTGCTTGGTCGTCGCAAACAAAGCGGGACGGCCCGGCACATCGCGATGACCGATTGCATCGATCCAGCCGCGGTCTTCCAGCATTTTAATGGTCTGCGAGTTGACGGCAACACCGCGAATTTCTTCAATATCACCCCTAGTCACCGGCTGGCGATACGCAATAATGGCAAGCGTTTCGAGTGTCGCACGGGTGTACTTAGGCGGCTTCTCAGGATTGAGCCTATCGAGGAAAACTTTCATCTCCGCGCGGCTCTGAAAACGCCAGCCTGTCGCCAGACTCACCAACTCAACCCCGCGCTCAGCCCAATCATGCACTAGCTCGTCGAGCATCGTCTTGATGGTGTCGGTATTGATCGACTCTTCATCCGCATTGCCATCCGGACCAGCAAACAGTTTTTTCAGGTCATTGATCGAGAGTGCCTCGTGCGTGCACAAAAGTGCAGTTTCGAGGACTTTTTTCGCCTCAATAGTATTCATCTACGATTCGTGTAAGACAGGTTGGTTGCAATGAGCAGTGATTAATTCAACGCCAACATCAATGGATGTGGCTCGGACAGTCAAGTCGTTGATGCTGGCAATCAGCGCCCGATGGTAGTGAAATTTTTGTTGGGGGCTGACGCAAATAAGACCAGTAAGGCTTGCAGAGGGTTCTGGGCTAAAAATCCAGTTGAAACAGGGACTTGCCGTACCCTTGACCCGCACTGCGCGGAATTATAGAGCATGTCTGGAAGATTGTCATTGTCTATGCGTAGCGCGACTCTGCAGTTGCCGATCAATTTCGGGCGGACGTTGCGCGAGGTCGGCTTAACCGATGCAACAGGTCATTTTTTTCCGCGCATAAAAATAGCCCGACTTTTAAGACGGGCTATTTTTTAAAACTGGTTGCGGGGACAGGATTTGAACCTGTGACCTTCGGGTTATGAGCCCGACGAGCTGCCAGACTGCTCCACCCCGCGTCTGAGGAACCGAAATATACAGGGTATCGCCTGACAAAGCAAATTTCATCGGGCTTTGTTTTCGGGTGATACACTCGATACAACATTGCACGCTCGTCTTCTAAGACGTAACGCCTGATTATTTACCGACATGAAATTTTGTTCCGATTGCGCTCATCCCGTTTCCCTGCAAATTCCGCCGGATGACACTCGTGCGCGTTACGTGTGCCAGCAATGTGGAATCATTCACTATCAAAATCCCAAGATGGTCGTGGGCTCGATTCCGCTATGGGATGAAGGGGAACAACCTCAAGTACTGCTGTGCCGTCGCGCCATCGAACCACGACATGGGTATTGGACATTGCCGGCTGGTTTTATGGAGAACAGCGAAACCACCGCCGAAGCTGCCGCGCGCGAGACGATGGAAGAAGCCGGTGCACGCATTGAGATGCAATCACTTTTCACGCTGATTAATGTCGCCCACGTGCATCAGGTACATTTATTTTATCGGGCACGTCTTCTTGATCTCGATTTTGCAGCGGGCATTGAAAGCCTTGAAGTGAAATTATTCACCGAAGACGACATCCCCTGGGACGACATCGCGTTCCCTACGGTGTCGCATACATTGAAATTTTTCTTCACCGATCTCGCGGCATCTCGCAGCGGAAAAAGTTTCGGCGTGCATTCCCTTGATATCACCCAGGCGATGCGCAAGACTCCATAAAAAAAGCGAGCCGCAGCCCGCTTTTTTTATTCTATTCTGCTGACTACCAACTCACTTCGCGTTCCGGTGTCGCCGTAATTTTATGGATCGACAAATCAGCACCTTCATACTCGTCCTCGGGATCAAGACGAATACCAACGGTCTTTTTAAGAACGCCGTAGATTAACCAGCCGCCCGCCACTGCGATCGCAATACCCAGCACGGTACCAACACATTGCGACGCAAACGACACGCCACCGATCCCGCCTAATTCCTTCAAGCCGAAAATCCCGGCAGCGATACCGCCCCATGCACCACATAAACCATGTAAAGGCCATACCCCAAGCACATCATCAATCTTCCAGCGGTTTTGGGTGAGCGTAAACATCCAGACGAAAATACCGCCGGCGATTCCCCCCGTTACCAAGGCCCCAAGTGGATGCATCAAGTCGGACCCGGCACAAACAGCGACCAGCCCTGCCAGCGGTCCGTTATAGGCAAAGCCGGGGTCATTTTTGCCGACGAGCACCGCCACAAGCGTGCCACCAACCATCGCCATGAGTGAATTAACGGCAACGAGTCCATTCATTTTGTCGAGTGTCTGGGCACTCATCACATTAAAACCAAACCAGCCCACCGTCAGGATCCATGCCCCCAGCGCCAGAAAAGGAATGCTCGACGGCGGATGCGCCGACACCGTGCCATCTTTGGTATAACGCCCACGACGCGAACCCAGCAATATCACTGCGGGCAACGCAGCCCAGCCACCCACCGCATGAACAACCACTGAACCCGCAAAGTCGTGGAAGGGTGCACCATAACTTGCCTCCAGCCAGGCTTGAATACCAAAACGCTGATTCCACGCGATACCTTCAAAGAGCGGATAGACCAGGCCCACCAATAAAGCTGTCGCAGCCAGTTGCGGATAAAACCGCGCGCGTTCGGCGATGCCACCCGAAATAATGGCAGGTATCGCAGCAGCAAAGGTCAGCAGGAAAAAAAACTTCACCAGCTCGAACCCACTCTTTGCGGCCAGACTTTCTGCACTACCGAAAAAATGCACACCATAGCTAAGCCAATAGCCCAAGAAAAAATAGGCGATCGTTGAAACCGCGAAATCGACTAATATTTTGACGAGGGCATTAACCTGATTTTTTTTTCGTACCGTGCCCAGTTCGAGAAATGCAAAACCGGCATGCATCGCCAAAATCATGATGGCGCCCAGCAAAATAAACAGCGTGTCCGCTCCACTGCGGAATGAATCCATGAATGTCTCCCAAATAATGTGCAAAAATTGAAGGGTGTGGCTGCCCTTAAGCAATTTTTATTCCTTTTTGGTGCAATTATTAAACCCTTGATTTTTAAAGAATTTATATAATTGAACCTCGACCGCCTCCCATTTCGCACTTCAATGGTGCGACCGAAAAACCCTAATTGGTGAGACCGCATGATTCCGTGGTTGGAGCAAGATTCGCCCTTTCCGCCTCTTGATGAGGCGCTGACCGAACGGGACGGTGCGCCGGGTTTGCTCGCTGCCGGCGCCGATTTATCGCCACAGCGACTGCTCGACGCCTACCGACAGGGTATTTTTCCTTGGTTTTCAGAGGGCCAGCCGGTGCTCTGGTGGAGCACCGATCCGCGTATGGTGCTGATGACGGCAGACTTTGTGGTCTCACACAGCTTGCGCAAGACGCTCAAAAAAATAGAGCGCAGCATGGCCACTGGCGGGCCCTGGCAGGTGCGTTTTGACAGCGCCTTTGAGCGCGTCATCCGTGCGTGCGCCACACCACGCAGTGCTGGAGGGGGAACCTGGATATCCCCCCAGATCATTGAAGGGTATAGCGCGCTGCACAGGCAGGGCTATGCGCATAGCATTGAGGTCTGGCGCGATAATGTGCTGGTGGGGGGCGCTTATGGCCTCTGTCTGGGTCGCATATTTTACGGCGAATCCATGTTTTCCCATGTCACCGATGCCTCCAAAATAGGGCTGGCCTATCTGGTGGCTTTTCTCAAATCGCAGCAGGTCGCCATGATCGACTGCCAGCAAGAAACGGGGCATCTGGCTTCGCTCGGCGCCAATCCGATATCGCGGGCTGCGTTTATTTCGCATATGAACAGGGCGATCGAACAGCCACCCATTGCAGCATGGCAGCCGGTCGCTTTATTCGATCAGCTCACCTGAAATCAAAGCTTTGCGCTGAGTGACCTGGTCAGTGTAAATTAAGGGCACCGATCACCGAGCTGTCCAAGAAACGATGACGCACCTTAAAGACTTGCCGTTTTCTACCTTGCAGTTTTATGCAACGGCACCCTACCCGTGCAGCTACCTTGATGGGCGGCAGGCACGTTCGCAGGTGGCCACCCCATCGCACTTGATCAATGCTGACATCTACAGCGAATTAGTAAAAAATGGTTTTCGTCGCAGCGGTATTTTTACTTATCGTCCGTATTGCGATGGCTGTCAGGCTTGCACACCAGTGCGAGTTGACGCGGCTCAGTTTGTGTCCACCCGCAGTCAACGCCGAGCCTGGAAACAGCATCAGCATCTGACTACCTGGGTGACCCGACTGGCTTATGTGCATGAGCATTACGATCTGTACTTGCGCTATCAGTCAGCACGTCACGCAGGTGGCGGCATGGATCAGGACAGTCGCGATCAATACGCGCAGTTTTTATTGCAAAGCAAAGTCAACACAAGGCTGGTTGAATTTCGCGAGCCTGATGGCACGCTGCGCATGGTCAGCATCATCGACGTCCTCGACGACGGCCTCTCGTCGGTCTATACCTTCTATGATCCCGATCTGCCCCAGACAAGCTTCGGCACCTATAACGTACTGTGGCAAATCGAGCAGGCGCGTCAACTCTCCATGCCCTATGTTTATTTAGGTTATTGGATAGAGCAAAGTCCCAAGATGACCTACAAGATTAATTTTCGTCCGCTCGAAGCGCTCAGGCACGGCAAGTGGGAAGTGCTCTGATCGGTCCACGCGGTTGAGCAGGGTAAAATGTGTCTGCAATAATCCCCTTCTCTGATAGCCTGACCCGTGTCCGACAAACTCTTGTACGCCCTTGCCCGCCCGCTGCTGTTCTCGCTTGATGCAGAGACGGCGCACAATCTGACGCTGCCTGCGTTGCAACGCGCCGCTCGCCTCGGCCTATCCCGTGCATTGAGCAAACCCGCGCCTGACCCACGTACCGTAATGGGCATTCGCTTTACCAATCCGGTCGGACTCGCTGCTGGTCTGGACAAAGACGGCGCCTATATTGATGGTCTGGCGGCACTGGGATTTGGCTTCATCGAAATCGGCACCGTTACGCCGCGCGCGCAGCCCGGCAATCCACGTCCGCGCATGTTCCGACTACCGCAGGCCAACGCACTCATTAACCGCATGGGTTTTAACAATGGCGGCGTCGATGCCTTCCTGCGCAATGTACAAGCGTCGCAGTTTTATCAGGACAAACAAGGCGTGCTCGGCCTCAACATCGGCAAAAATGCCGATACCCCGATTGAGCGCGCCGCCGACGACTACCTGCATTGCCTCGAAAAGGTCTATCCGTATGCAGCCTACGTCACCGTCAACATCTCTTCGCCCAACACCAAGAACCTTCGACAGCTGCAGGGCGGCTCCGAACTCGATGCCTTATTATCCCGACTCAAGGATGCCCAATCGCGTCTGGCAGACCAGCACAAACGGCTGGTGCCTATCGTGCTCAAGATCGCGCCAGACTTGGACGACGAACAAATCAAGACCGTAGCCGGCGCCCTGCTGCAACACAACATGGACGGCGTGATCGCCACCAATACCACCATCACACGCGATGCGGTCAAGGGCATGACGCACGCAGACGAGGCTGGCGGCTTGTCGGGCGCACCCGTCTTTGCGCTATCGAACCGTGTCATCAAACTACTCAAGAGCGAGCTCGGTGACGCGCTACCCATTATTGGCGTGGGAGGCATTTTTTCAGGGGCCGATGCCAAAGCAAAAATTGACGCCGGCGCCGCGTTGGTGCAGGTTTATACCGGGCTGATTTATCGCGGACCGGCGCTAGTGAGAGAATGTGCTGCGGCGCTCGCAGCAGGTCATTAATTAAAAAACAAAAGGGAGACAAGTATGGAAAAAATCCTATTGGGTAGCAGCGACCTGAACGTATCAAAGGTTTGCCTGGGCACGATGACCTTTGGCGAACAAAATACCGAAGCAGAAGGTCACAGCCAGCTCGACTACGCGCTCGAGCGTGGCATCAATTTTATTGACACCGCGGAGATGTATCCGGTCATGCCCCGCGCGGAAACCACCGGCTCAACAGAAACCATCATCGGCAGCTGGCTGAAAAAATCCGGCAAACGCAGCGAGATCATCCTTGCCACCAAAGTCGCCGGTCCATCGAAAGCGATGAGCTGGATACGCGAAGGCAAAAACGATCTCAACCGCGTCAACATTCGCGCCGCGATTGATGCGAGCCTGAAGCGACTACAAACCGACTATATCGATCTATACCAGCTCCATTGGCCCAGTCGGAATGTGCCAGTATTTGGTCAACTATTTTTCAATCCCGCCAACGACCGGCCGCATACGCCCATCGAAGAAACGCTGACCGTTTTGCAGGAACTGGTCCGGGAAGGAAAAATCCGCTATGTCGGTGTCTCGAATGAAAGCGCCTGGGGCGTGAGCGAATTCATCAAACAGGCTGAGACCCGTGAATTGCCGCGCATCGTATCCATTCAAAATGGCTACCATCTGGCCAATCGCAGCGTCGAAAGCGGGCTGGATGAAACCTGTCACCACGAGCAAGTGGGCGTGTTGGCTTATAGCCCGTTGGCGTTTGGTCAGCTCACTGGCAAGTACATTAACGACCCCAGCGCCGCCGGCCGACTCACCCTCTTTCCGCCGAGCTGGAGCCCGCGCTACTTACGTCCGCGCGTGATCGAAGCGGCCAAGCGGTATATGGAACTGGCGCAGGCCAATGGTATGAGCGCAACCGAGTTGGCACTGGCCTGGTGCTACACACGATGGTTTGTTGCCTCGACCATCATTGGCGCCACAAATCTGGCGCAGCTGAAAACCAATATCGATGCCTACTCGCTCACGTTGTCTGATGAAATGGTCAAGGCGATCAATGCGATTCATGCCGAGTTCAACAACCCCGGTCAATAAATCATCAAAAGATCAGAGGCACAACCATCACTGCCCAGGTCGCCAAGGCAAGCAGCATCGCCAGCATCACCGCGGCGCTGCCAAAGTCCTTGGCGTTTTTGGAAAGTGGATTAGTTTCCAACGAGACCCGGTCGACCACGGCCTCGATTGCCGAGTTGAGCAATTCAACAATCAAGACCAGCAATAGCACCGCAATAAGCGCAATTTTTTCAAGACCCGATACCGGCAGTATCAACGCCACGATGATACCGGGGACAACCAGCGCCACCTCCTGACGGAATGCGTGTTCATTTTTCCATGCAGCACGGAAGCCGTCGATGGAATAAAAAAAAGCGGAGAAAATACGCTTTACTCCGCTTTTACTTTTGAATTGGCTTACTGGCTCGGTTCGATCGTTCATTCGCTCAGGCTGGGTTAATGTCGCCATAAAGACGACGGTGAAGCGACGGTCAAAGCGCTCGGAAAATCTCTGCTTCCGGCGCCGGCGTGCCGCGATTATCAGTCCAAGCACAGGCAAAAGGCAATGCCGCGTCGAGTTTGGAGCCAACCCGCCTCTACCCTGTCGGTCTCACGCCGGGCTTGAACGGACGTTTCGCATTGTGGTATAACTACTTTATTGCATCGCACCAAACAGCCCATGAAAACCGATTCACCGAGCACAGGTATCAGCGCCCTACCAGGCAGTAACGACAAAACGTCGATTCAAGTCATTGAGCGCATGGTGACACTGCTCAATGCTTTAGCTAACTACCCCGATCCGGTCAGCCTGAAAGAATTAGCAAAGGTCACCGGCCTGCATCCCTCTACCGCACACCGTATTCTCAATGATCTGGTCGCCAAGCGTTTTGTTGACCGTTCTGAGCCGGGTAGCTACCGGCTGGGCATGCGGCTGCTTGAACTCGGCAATATCGTCAAGAGCCGGCTCGATGTACGCGAAGCCTCGCTTGAATTCATGCGCACGTTGCATCGTAAAACCCAGCAGACGGTCAATCTGTCGGTGCGGCAGGGAGATGAGATTGTCTATATTGACCGCGCCTTTTCCGAGCGCTCTGGGATGCAAGTCGTACGCGCTATCGGTGGACGGGCGCCGCTACACCTGACTTCGACCGGCAAGTTATTCCTCTCGGTTGATGATGCCAAGCTGGTGCGGGCCTATGCAACGCGCACAGGCCTAGCCGGCCATAACCGCAATTCCATCACCGACCTCGCTAAGCTTGAGCGCGATTTATCGTTGGTCCGCGCACGCGGCTATGCGCGCGATAACGAAGAGCTCGAACTCGGTGTGCGTTGCATGGCGGCCGGCATTCGTGATGATTCGGGTCACATCATTGCCGGCTTGTCAATTTCGGCGCCAGCGGACCGCTTGCAAGAGGAATGGCTAGAAGATCTGGTCGCAACCGCGCAGGCTATTTCGGCTGTGTTGGGATACCGGCCAGACCCACCGTCTCCACCCGGCCTCAGGGTGTAAGCACATAAAAAAAGCGAACCGGAGTTCGCTTTTTTTATGTGGCCTGCCTAACTCAGCTGCGCTTGGCGGTGCGCATCGACATCGCCGATGCAGCACGATTTTCCAGCCATTTGCGAATGCGGCCAGCGTCGGCAAGACGCGACTGTTTGCTCTTCGCGTCAAGAAAAATCATCACGACAGGACGATCGGCGATATTGACCTGCATAACCAGACAACGACCTGCCTCAGAGATGTAACCGGTTTTTTGCAAACCAATTTCCCAGTCAGGATTTTCGATCAGGCCATTTGAATTGCGATAACGCAGTTGCGGACCACCCGGGTCAACGGCATACCGGCTGTCGGTTGAGTATTGCCGGATCAGTGGATGCTGATGCGCGGCGATGACGAGCTTAGCAAGGTCGCGGGCACTCGAGACATTGCTGCTGGAGAGACCGGTTGAATCTGAAAAACGAGAATGAAACATCCCCAACTCGCGGGCTTTTTCATTCATCGCCGACACAAACGCGGCGAGCCCACCCGGGTAGTGCCGAC